>CAJJCW010000001.1 GCA_905182885.1 SAR86 cluster bacterium SAR86B | reverse complement strand
TGCATATGGGCTTTTGGGAGAAAATTTATAATTTTCATTAATGGCTTCGACGTTTGTATCTCCATAACAATCTGTAGATGAAGCATTAAAGAATTTAATATTTATCTTTGCTGACAATCTAATAGCTTCTAATATACTTAAACAATTTGCTAGTGATAAATCTATAGCTTCCTTTGGATGCTCAAATGAATATGCTACAGATGAAGGGCCCATTAAGTTGTATATTTCATCTGGATTTAACTCATTTATTAATTCAACACATGCCTCTTTAGTAAGTTTATTGATTTGTATTAGCTTGATTTTATTTTCAATTTTTAGCTTTACATGATTGGAGCATGGTTTTAAATTCCTAGTTACTCCAAAGACATTATAATCAGAATCTATAAGACTTTTGGCAAGATATGAACCATCTTGTCCAGTTATACCGGTAATAATTGCTAATTTTTTATTATTCATAATAATAGTTAATTGATTTATCATTTGAATACTCAAGAGGTTTATTAACTGTTAATTTGAAATTAATTTTATTAATCTTTTTTATAATATTCAGTTCTTTGGATATCTTCTTCTATACATTCGTTACCATATTGAATTTCTATTAAATGACATACATCATCAAATGGATTTGTTATTTGATGCCATTGACCCAAGGGAACTAAATAATGTTCAAATTTTGTTAAGTTGAATGTTTTCTTTATTATTTGGATCATCTTTGCTGTAGTTAACTATGCATGACCCTTTGCTGACAAGCCATATCTCGCTTCTTTTAAAGTGTTTTTGAAAACTCATTCCTTTTCCAGGCTGAACAACAAGTTCTTTTACCTTTATTTCAGAGCCATCCTCAAATAAGTTATAAAAAGATCCCCATAATCTTTCTTCATGATAATACTGCCAGTTTTTTAAAATCCATGAAGAAGAATTTTTGCCGTCAATAGTCCCCACTGAATAAGAACTCTATACCATCTATAGACATTTCAGGTATATTACTTTTATTTCTATCTCCACCATTTGCAAAGGCAATATCGTCTTCTGGATACATTTTTTACCTTTTTCTAATGCATTGATAGCACTTCCTTTATCATCATCCTGAAAATCAATGAAGATGCTGTCATTGTTAATCTCCCACTTCTCATATTGCTTTTTAAATTTATCTTTCTTATTTATGAGCCAATCATCGCTATTTAGTGCGACGATAAGCTTATCCCCTAATTCAGCAGCTTTTTTAACATAAACTAATTCTTCATTTGAATAGGATCAAAACCACCACTTACAATTATTATTTTCATATAATTTTTTACTTTCAAAAATAAAACCTGTTTTAGCTATTACCTTAAATTAATAATAGTCTGTCTTGAAATAGTCCAAACCCCCATTATTAAAAAAAAAATATTAGCCCATAAATCAATAAAGCAATGGAGCCAACAACAGATTCATGACATAAAAATGAGCATACCAATAATGCTGAGCCAAGTATTTTTTGCTCATATACTCCTGATGATAAAAGTTTACATCCAATTGCTAAAAAGAAACCATATGCTACTGCGAAAATAATAAGTCCTAACTCCTGATCAAATAAATATGAATAGCTAACAATGCTCATAGCAAATCCTGTTGCTTTGTATGAAGGAGTGCCACGCCATGCTAAAAAATCTGAAAAAAAGAGGTTCTGATACACTCTCTAAATCAAAACTAGTATCTATAAGACCTTCAAAATTTGCTCCAAAGCTCTCAAAGAAATTTGCAACTGGATGATTAAAGCAGGTATGTCACAACTAATACCAATTGGATTTGCAATGTATTTAGAGGATTTGTCCTATTTAAACTATCTATAGCAGACTGTGTTTCAACAGCCGATCCGCCTACCTCTAGCTGCTGTCTTGATAATTCATAGCCTATAAATAGCAGTCCAAGGATTAATGTAAAAAAAATAATTTTATACCTACTAATCTTAGTCACGGTGTCCCAATTAAAAAATAATTATTACGGCAAAGGCGTATAGCATTGCTAATGAAATTGCTGCTAATGATGGCATAGAAAGTATAAAGAAAATATTAACAAAATTAAATCGTTTTACAGAGATTTTCATAGGCCAAAATAAATGGAAACATAAGAAAGAAAAAAATATAATGCTGGACCAATAGGAACATTTCCAAATCTTGCCATTAAAATAAAGTCCAGAACGCCAAAATTGATTATATATAATGACTTATATGTTGCTATTGAAAGGAATATTATCTTAAAATCACGATTCACCTTTTCCACTACCTTTTTATTTAATGTTCTTGCCTGAGGGCTTGACTTGAACCATGTAAAAGAAAAAAAGATACATACCAAAGATGCAATTATTGAAAATAATATACATAAGAACATCCATCCAAAAGCTTGAGACGGTGATAGGCTAATGTAACGAGCAAGACCCATAGAGAAATTAGTATTAAAACTGGAATAAAAATCAATGGCCCCAAAAAAAACTGGCAATAATAAAAGGCCGAGCATTATGTAGTTAACCCGGTTTATATAAATAAATTTAACCATACTTCATAATATATCAATCTAAATCACTCTTGTTTTAAAATTTCGTCTTTTATTCTTATGAAGATATACCGTACAAGAGCAGTAGCAAATATAATCCAAGTAATCGTATAGCTTTGCGAGAACTTAATTGCTCCTTCACTAGGAAGAAATGTAATGCCAATAAAATATAATATTGGCCATAAAAAGCCTAAGAAAATTGAAATACGCCATATTTTATCTAAACAGAAAAGTGCTTTAAATAATACCGATGAGGCTAACATAGCAATCATTCCTGGAAGCATTGTGATAACCAATAAAGTAACTGAAGTTACATCTGAATCTAAAAATACATCTGATTTAAAAAAGAAACTTAAAAGATCATCTGTAAAAAAAATATAACCCCATGGCAAGAATTAACGAAAAGAATAAGGAATATCCGACTAATTTTTTAATATGAACAAAAAATGCAGCTGGGCCATGATTAGCGATAATTTCTTTGAACTGAGGAGCTGCAACAGTAAATACGCCTACCGTTGCAAGATTGCCAAAACCAATTATAACTTTCTGAGAGTAAGCAAGCGAAGTAAGGACTCCCAAACCTTCAAAAGGAGCCATAATTGCATCAATAATTATATATACGCCAAAAAACGCTTGAAGCTAAAGCACCATAAAGCGATTTTGAACCAACTTTTTTTAATAATAAATAGAGGTCTTGAAAAGTAATTTTATTGATTGTAATCAAATATTTTCTCAGATTCAAAAGAGATACCAAAATCCCTACTGAACAACCAGAAAGTGAGCCGATTATTAGATAGATAATATCTTTACTTTCATTAAAAAAAAGTAGGAAAAATAATAAGCCAATTTGAGGACTTAGTTGTAAAAATATCGCAGATAAATAACGTTTTTCTGCCGTTAAAATAGTAGCAAATGCGGCCAACATAATTTGGCACGCACCAAATAACCAAGCTAATCTGAATAGCATTTTATGTTTATCTAGAATTAATATGCTTGAGTTCGAGTAAAAACTAAGTTGAAAATCAGCCAAAAAGTTAAACAAAAAAAAATAAAACACCAATTAATGAGCTAAAAATTATAACCCCTTGGTTTAATTTAATTCTTTCCTTTTCATCTTCAATCCCTACTAGCTGCGGGACTATGCTAAATGAGTATGCTGTCGCAAAGACTGCTGCGCCAAATAAAGGGATGCTTAAAGCCAGTAAATATAAGTCCATATCGTTTCCAATACCAAACTGTCTTGCTAAAAGGGCTTGAATTATAAAGCCAGTGAGCGAGCCAAAGGCTGTAAGAATAGTTATAAGATAGGTCAATGTGTTCTTTTCTTTAAAAAATGCTTATTAGATTTTATAGGATTATTAGAAGAGTTAGTTTAAAGCAAGATAGGAAATCAATCAAAAACCTATTATGGATTCAGCTAAAATTACAATGAAAAATTTATGAAGTTCATATTCAATTATTTTTCAATATAGCCTTTTCTGTACCTGATATAAAATCAGTATATGACCAGTTTTCTGGTACATAGGTCATTGCATTATGAGACCTTATAGCTATTAGAGCAGCCCAAAATGCAAAAGTTGAATTAGATAAATAGAGATTCCTGGATGATGCAAGTATTGCAAAGTCGTCTAAGGCTGATTTTCCATAAGCTAGATCGTAAGACTGGTCCTCAAACAGAACTCTGCAAAAAATTTTATCATTTGTAACAACTACTAACTTTAAAGACTCAGATTTACAAAAATTAACTAAAGCTTGAATTTCATTATTGCTAAGTCGCATATTACTTGCAAAATCACCACCTCGAATATGACATGTCATCACGTCACTAATATTAGTTTTTTGAATATCCAACAATGAAAGCAAGCCATCGGCAACTTTATCTAATGATCTTTTTGAAACATGATGTCTCGATTGAAAATATCCTATATCCCATTTAGATTTGATAAAGTTTGAATCTAAGATCAAAACGTCCTCTATTTTTTCATCAAACCTAGTTGGTAGCCCTAACTTACGACAAATAAATCTTAAACCTAGAGAAATAAATTCAATAAAGTTTATAGGTCTTGCATCAAGGCCAAGATTACGTGCAAGAACCACTATATCCAGCCAGTCGCTATGAATGGTGTGACCGCTAAGCTTGTATAGCCTTTGTATACTGTGATCTATAAATACAATCTCAACAGTTAAATTATTACGCTTAAACTCAAGGGCTCTTGATATTTGGAAGAATTTGTTGCCCCATTCCACCCATTAGAAGAACTTTCTTTTGATACTTCATAAGACCTCTTATATCTTAATAATAAAATTATTTTCTTACATCTTTAAAGTTTTTCAAAAACCATTTATACGTCATAGTCAATCCATGCTCCAGGGAAATTTTTGCTTTCCATCCGAGGCGCTCTAATCGTGACACATCCATTAGTTTTCTTGGAGTTCCATCTGGCTTAGCTTTATCCCAAACTATTTTTGCATTGTAACCAACTACTTTTGCAATGACTTCAACTAACTCACGAATAGATACCTCCACACCGGAACCCACATTAATATGCTCATACCCAGAATAATCTTTCAAACAAAACAATACTGCTTCAGCTAAATCATCAACGTGGAGAAATTCTCTAAGTGGTTTGCCAGTTCCCCAAACTTTCACTGAAGGAGTATTAGAAATCTTGGCCTCGTGAAAGCGATAAAGTAACGCAGGAATCACATGTGAATTTTCTGAATGAAAATTATCATCGGACCATATAGATTTGTTGGCATAGCCGAGATCCTGTCGGTATTGACGATTATAGCTTTCACATAGCTTAATTCCAGCAATTTTGGCAATAGCATAAGGCTCATTTGAAGGTTCAAGTTCTCCAGTAAGCAGGCAATCCTCTCTCATTGGCTGCTCAGCAAGCTTTGGATAGATGCATGAAGAACCTAGAAACAGTAATTTTTTTATACTATTTTTGTATGCTGCATGGATAATATTTGCTTCCATGATGAGGTTTTCATAGATAAATTCTGCAGGATATGTGTTATTTGCATGAATTCCACCAACTTTTGCTGCTGCCAAATAAATCTGATCAATTTTTTGATCGGCAAAAAAATTACTTACATTTTGTTGATTGGATAGATCTAAACTTGATCGATCCATAGTGACAATATTATTAAAGGTATTTTGCTCTAATTGGCGCACTATTGCCGATCCAACCATCCCTTTATGGCCTGCTACAAATATTCTTGTCATTTCTAGCTTTCTAGTTGCAGGTGTAAAGTATCACTTGCAAATTTAATTACTGACATATTAAAAATCCTTATATATTGGCCACTTCTTAAAGCGAGTCTAGTCATTATAAAAGTTGACTTATCCTTCATGTGGGTTTCTTGTGTAATGAAAAACCAAGGAACCTAGAACGCCAATCATAAAGCCCATAATAGCTCCCAAAATAACAATTAATAATCTCTTAGGTTCGGATGGGATTTCCGGTGCTATTGGTAATTCAATAACTTTGAAAATATAATCTTCATTTGCCTCAACCATCATCAATATTTTCATTTGTTCTTCTTGCAGTGAAGAGAGGGTATTTTTTATTCCCTTCATAATTTACGGTAGGTGCAATTCTATTTAAATAGTCAATTGATTTAATTGACTCCTGTTTATCTTGATTTCTAATTGTTTTATCTATTTGGTTAATAATAAGTTCAACCCATTGTTGAGCTAAGAACGGTGACACATGGTCAATCGACAAAGACACAAAAGATGTTTTTTTATCTTCAACAATATTCGTAGATTTGAACTTCATATTCTTGATTAATTCAATTTCTTGTTCAATCATTAACTTTTCTAACCCATTGATTCAACTCTGAATTAAACTCTTTTTCATCATAAATAAGAGTATTACTTACTAGATTCCATTTTTTAATGGCCACTAAATCCTCCAGATTTATAAAAGGTAAGAAATAATTAGAGAAAAAATTCAAAAGACTTAATTCTAGCTATGGCCTCTGTAGATTTTGTTGCTGATTCAGATGGAAGAGAGATCCCTGCTAAACTTGCTATTCCAGAATACTGCCCAAGCATTCCACTCATTCCCGCATTACTTTCTACTGGCATCATAATAGCTTCTGACTTGTAAATATTAGGAGTCATAAGTGCATATATAATTGAGGTAGCTACAAATATAGATGTTATTGCTGCTATAAATAATTTTTTATTCCAAAGTACATAAAATAGTTCATATAGATCTATCTCATCATCGTGATTTCTATTAAATTTACTGTTTGGTGGATTATTCATTTTCTATATAAAAGGTTTGCTTATTAATTATACTCTTCAAGTTTTTTTCTGTAAAAATTTTCTAGTTAACAGTATTTTGGTTGAAATTTCTAAAGGAGTTATAAAGCGGAGATGTTTCAGTTTGAATAGTAAATATATGCAATGGTACCCGAGGCCGGACTTGAACCGGCACGATATTTCTATCGAGGGATTTTAAGTCCCTTGTGTCTACCAATTCCACCACTCGGGCAAGTTAATTGTACCAATTTAATTATTATACTTTTAAATAAATGTTAAAAATTGGAGGCTGAAGCCGGAATCGAACCGGCGTTAACGGCTTTGCAGGCCGCTGCATAACCACTCTGCCATCCAGCCAGATTAAACATTGTGTATTGTATACATCTATAAACGAAAGTAAAAAGATATATGTATAAAAACTTTAATATGTTATTTTTTTATAATCAAATAACGGCCCTTCATAGACTTCTAAAAACTCTAAGATTTCATCGTGCGGTACGCATAGAAAAGCAAATTGGACATCAGTTGGTGTTGTTCGATAGACCTTAATACCTTGAGATTCAAGATTATCTAGCTCGGCAAGCTCTAACAAGGGGTCCCATAAGGAAACATTAGCTCCCTTGTCTTTAAGAGAAAAGATTAGCTCTCTTACTTTTGTATTTCTAATATCGCTACAGTTTTCTTTAAAGGTGTAACCTAGAAAAGTTATATTAGTTGAGTGTAAGTCAATATTCTTTTGTTTTATGTAACTCAAGAAATTAGATACCACCCAGTCGCCCATTCCCTCATTTACTTCTCTAGCCTTGATCATTATATCCGGGGAGTAACCTAACATTTTTGATTTATGCATGAGATAGTAAGGATCAATACTTATGCAGTGCCCTCCCACTAGACCAGGCTTTAGTTTCATGAAATTCCATTTAGTTGAGGCGGCCTCAATTACCTCATGAGTATCTATTCCAAGCAATGTATACATTTGATGTAATTCATTAATTAAAGCTATATTCACATCTCTTTGAATATTTTCAGTAACCTTAGATGCCTCTGCTATCTTTATTGATGGTGCTTGATGAATACCAGCATCAATAATAGATGAATATAAATAGGTAACTGTATCTAAGGTTTCTAAATTAGAACCAGAGACAACCTTCTTTATTTTTTCTATGGTATTTACTTTATCCCCAGGGACAATTCTTTCAGGACTATAGCCAGTAAAAAAATCTATGTTAAATCTAATCCAGATTCTTTTTCTAAAATTGGAGTGCATACATCATCGGTAACTCCTGGGTATACAGTTGACTCATATATAACTATGGAGCCTTTACTAATATATTTACCTACAAGCTCACTAGAGCTAATAATTGGTTCGAGATCTGGAGTCTTATCATCATTGATTGGCGTAGGAACCGTCACTATGAAAATATTTCTATCTGATAGGTCATCGGCATTTGAGGATAGCTTGCAGCATTAAGAAGTTATTGATATCAGAAATATCCATATCATTATTTCTATCTATCGAATTTTTAAGCTCAGTAACTCTATCTTGATTAATATCAAAACCCAGGACATCGAATCCCTTTAAAGAAAATCTTGCTGCAAGTGGAAGGCCGACATAACCCAGACCTATAATACAAATTTTATATTTGTCTTTATTTTGAGTCATCAGAAGGAAAGGAGTTTAATGTGTATATCAGACCTGTATAGAGAGTTATAAAAAGAGAGATAAATAGAAAAATATCAGCAAATATAATAAGAAGCATATTATTTAAAGTAAGTGCTAGAAGATAGATGCTGAGGGTGAAGAGCTGAATAGTAGTTTTTATCTTTGCTAAAAAAGTTACCTTGGTTGCATCGCCTCTATTATTTCTTGCATTTAAGTCTCTAAGAGCTCCAACCCATATCTCTCTAGTGATAATTAAGGCGCCAATAAAAGCTATTAAATAGCTACTAAGATTCACTGCTAAACCAAATAATACAAACACTATTAATATTTTATCTGCTATAGGATCTAGCACTTCACCTAGCTCTGAAACAGCATTATATTTTCTAGCCAGATAGCCATCAAAATAATCAGTAATACTGGCTACAAAGAATAAAATTAAAGCTAATAAATATCCGTCTGAGGACATTAAAAGTAAAAATATAATAGCTGCCAGAAGTATTCTGGAGAAAGTTAAAAGATTAATAAAAGTTGTCATTTATTTAGTTCTAGTTTGATAAGTTCAGCTATTTTGGCATTAATGCCCTTAACAGTCATTAAATCTTCCGTATTTGCTTGTTTGATATGTTTAATGCTTTTGAAATTGTTAAGCAATCTTTTCTTTAATACATCTCCTATTCCTGGAATATTATCCAATTGGGATTTTTTAGTAGCTGCTAAGTTTTTTCTTTCTTTGCGCAATAATTGCAAACCTATGGGACTCATCCCTCATCTCTTGAAGCAGCAGATATGCCTTAGAGTACTTATCTAGCTCTATTATCCCGTTTGAGGATAGTATTGTTTCTGTGGCTCTAATCCTATTGAAGCCTTTTACGATAGAAATAACCTTGATATCGCTATATTCTGATTTTTCTATCACGGACTGGCTAAATTTTAATTGAGTTTTCCCTCCATCAATGAGAATCAAACTCGGCTTAACGCTTTTGTCTTCATAATATTTCAATCTTCTTGAAAGAACATGCTCCAAAGAGCCAACATCGTTACCGGATAAATCCTTTGGAATATTGAAAAGCCTGTATTCTTTTTTTTGGGGTCCGTGCTTAGAGAAAACAATACAGGATGCTACCGCATGATCGCCTGAAATATGACTTACATCATAGCTTCGATTTTATTAAGATCTTCTTGAATACCCATTGCTTTCTTAAGGTCATTAAAGGAAATGGAATATTTTTCTTCTTTGCTGACATGGTTTTCAATAACCTGTTTAGCGTTAACCTTGCATAGGTTATAGATTGGCTTAATAGATTTATTAGGGGTGTGGTTAATATTGATATTTTTATCAAACTTTTTCTTTAGGACTTTCTTTAAAATTATTTTAGAATCCAATGAATGCGAACATAGAACATTATTTGGTATATCAGACTGATGGTCATAAAAATTTAATATTGCACTTTGATATACGTCATCAATAGTTTCATAGTGGGCCTGTTTAACTAGGTGGGTTTTAGTTCCTCTGATTTTCCCGTTTCTCACAACAATAATACAAATACCTAGATAGGTATCCTGGCTATGGACAGAGAATATATCAACATCCTTTGCTCTTGTTACTACAGACTGTTCTTCTCGTAAGATATTTAATCTTTTTAACCTGTCTCTTATGTCTGCAGCTTTTTCAAAATCTAGCTGGGCAACTGCTTTATCAATATCATTTGTTAATCTATCAACTGTTTGAGAGTCTGTTGATGACAGGTAGGACTTAGCGCTGCTTATATCTTCAAAATAATCTATTTTATTGATCTTTTTTACACAAGGAGCCGAGCATCTCTTCATCTGATATTCAATACAAGGCCTAGACCTACTAGCAAATGTTGAATCGCTGCAATTCCTTATTTGAAACACTTTTTGAATTTCTTTTATGGATTTCTTTACGGCCTCTGAGCTTATAAAAGGACCGAAGTATTTAGTATCGACTGCCTGCTTTGTTCTTTTAGAATAAATAGCTGGGAATTCATGGTCCAAGGAAAAGTAAATATAGGGGTATGTCTTATCATCCCTTAATAAAATATTAAATTTTGGTTTATTCTCTTTAATGAGCATCTGCTCTAATAGCAGAGCTTCTACTTCATTTTTAGTAGTAAAGGTTTCTATATTATCTGTTAAGGATTTTATTTGAGATGTCTTTCTGTCCTTTAGGGAATTGCCGAAGTAGCTAGAGACTCTTTTTTTAAGGTTTTTTGCTTTACCTATATAAATGATTTCGTAATTACTAAAAAACTTATATACACCCGGGGTGTTTGGAACCTTTTTAAGATCAACCGCCATTTTCTTCAAGATATTTTTTAGTAAATATCTTACCTGCACTTACTCCGTACTGATCAAAGGGATTTATTTCGAGCATTTGTGAAGTAATAAAAGTTCTGTGCTCCCATGTGGCAATCAAGTAGCCTAGATTGTATGGGTTTAGCGATGTAAGCGTAAAAAGATTAGTAGGTATGTTGCCGTTTACTTTCTCAAAATCCTTTAAATCAGAGCTAGCTCCATTAGCTAAAAGATTTGATTGGGCTTGTGATTGTGCAAATAAAAGCTCATTAGTTTCTTGATTATCTGCAATTGTAAAAATATCTGCACATGCTGATGCTGTACCTTGGTGTAAAAGTTGAAAGTATGAATGCTGAGCAGTAGAGCCAAATCCACCAAAGATAACTTGTCCTGTTTTTTTAAAGATTGAATTAATATTTGGTTGCTTACCAATGGATTCCATTTCAAGTTGCTGTGCATAGTCTTTAAAAAACCTCATCTTCCAGCTATACATTAATAGCACTCTTGTGCCTTTGTTAACAAAGTTGTTGTACCAAATATCACTAAAACATAATGTTTTTATAAATTCTTGATAGCTTTTATCTTCAAGCAGTTGATTGTCTGCCTCTGCTCCGCCTTTAAGAAAATCTATAAATTCTTCTCCTAGCTCTAATATTGCAGGCAGAGAAATGGGAGACCACATAGAGTATCTGCCGCCTATCTCATTAGGAAATTGAATGATGTTGTGATTGCTAAAACCTATTTCTTTTGCTTTTTCAGGTTGCGAAGTGACTGCAATAAAGTGATCATCGAAGTTGCATTTTATTGAGCTCCACTCTTTAGATAATGAGATGCTTTGCAATGTTTCATCTGTACTAAAAGACTTTGATGACACAATAAAAAAAGTCTCTTCCTGGTTGAGAGGTTTAATCATCTCTGAGAACTCAGTCATGTCAGGCCCGGTTAGAAAGATATGATTAAACTCTCTTTTATCAGAGGCTGTAAGTGTTTCAATTAGTAGTTTTGGTCCTTCAAAAGAACCTCCTATACCAATAGTTACAATATTTTTAATTCCTTTGTTCTTTAAAGATGATTTAAGTTCTATGCATTCATAAATAGATTCCTTGCAACTAACAGCTATCTCATCTGAAATTAACTTCTTAGGGTTCTCAGAAAATACATCCCTATAAATATGATGAAGAGCCGATTGATCTTCAGTTACATTAATCTTTTTTCCTGCAAATAAATCTTGAATAGATTTTGTTATGCCAAGAGAATTAAAATGAGAATTAAATAGATCAAATATTTTTTTATTAAATCCAGATAATAAAGATTGGTACTCTAGTGCATTTGTCTTAAAAGATAGTTGATAGCTTTCATTGGTTATATCTTTAGTTTCTTTTTGAATACTCTCTAGTAAGTTCATAATTATTGAATTGAGTTATGTATTTCTTTAAGAGCTTCTTTAATATTGCCTGATGCTGTAATGGGACGACCAATCACTATATAGCTTGCTCCTAGATCTATAGCTTCCTTTGGTGTCATAACCCTACTTTGATCGTCATCAGAGTCTCTTAATCTAATGCCTGGAGTAATTGAGAGCAAAGACTCTCTTTTAGCTACCAAATGAAGCTCATGAGGCGAGCATACCACTCCATCAATTCCTGACTCTTCAGCAAGATCTAGCATTGCTGCAACTTGATCAGCAGCATCTCTTTTGTATATTTGATTTGTATCAGCATCTGAAAGGCTGGTTAGTGCAGTGACACCAAAAACTTTTATATTACTTCCCTCTAATGCCTGCATGGCGGCTTGCATCATCTGCTTACCTCCCGATGTATGAATAGTCAGCATTTGAATTGGGAGATTAACTAACCCTTCTATAGATTTTTTAACCGTATTAGGGATGTCATGTAATTTAAGGTCTAAAAAGATATCAAATCCTTTACTTGCAGCATATAAAACTGCCTCATGGCCTAGTGCGTTAAAGCTGACGCTGCCAATCTTTACCATACATAGATTGCTATCAAGAGAGTCAATAATCTCTTTAAATAGGTCTAGATTTGATTCATCAACGGCAGTAATAATTTGTTTGGTCATGATTGTTGAATCTTAAACTATAACTTACTTCTCAACCAATGATTTGGATGGCTTGAAGTGCATTGTTGCAGTTTCTCCAAGGTATGAAACTTCCTTGGTTCTAGGGATTTATAAATTTTCTAGGTCTGATGTATTTTTTAGAAAAAGTTCCAAAGCCTCTTATTTCAACTTTATTGTCTAAAGCAACAGCATCAACAATTGACTCTAAAATAGAATCAATTGCTAATGAAATTTGAGATTTACTAAGATGTGGAAATTCTTTAATTAAAGCTAATTCAATATCTGAACGATTGTAAGTTTCTGGCTTACTACTATTCACTCAACTTTAATGAAATTCTTTCTCTTTCAGCGTCAACTGCAAAGACTATACAGTCTAATTTATCGCCTTTCTTATATCCTTCTAGAGCATCCTTAGGATCATCACTTTCTGAAATATCTGAAAGATGAATCAAGCCGTCTATGTCTCCTTCAAGGCCAACAAAGATACCAAAATCTGTAATTGATTTAATACTACCTTCAACCCTATCCCCGATACCGTATTTATTTGAGAACTCAGTCCAAGGGTTCGCTTTAGTTTGTTTTAATCCAAGAGATATTCTTCTCTTTTCATTATCAATTTCTAAAATCATTACCTTGATTTTCTGCTCTAATTCAACAACTTTTGATGGATGAATATTTTTACTTGTCCAATCAAGTTCTGATAAATGGATTAAGCCTTCAATGCCTTCTTCTAATTGAGCAAAACAACCGTAATCTGTAATATTAGATACTGATGCTTCATAGACTCCGCCTACAGCATAGGTATTCTCAACATTTTCCCATGGGTCGTTTTGTATTTGTTTAAGTCCCAAAGAAACTCTTAGTTTTTCTTTATCAAAACTCAATATCTTAACGTCTATCTCATCACCAAGGCTTAAGAATTCAGCCGGATTCGTGACTCTTGACCAAGAAATATCTGTAATATGAAGCAAGCCGTCTAGGCCTCCTAAGTCTACAAATGCACCATAGTCAGTTATATTTTTAACTATACCTTTAACTATTTGGCCTTCCTCAAGATTCTTAAGAAGCTCAACCTTAACGGCTGAGTTATTTTTCTCTAGTACAGCCTTTCTTGATAAGACAACGTTATTTCTTTTGTAGTCTAATTTGATTACTTTGAATTCTGATACTGTGTATTCAATGTCTGGTGATTCCTTAACAGGTCTCACGTCTACTAAAGATCCAGGTAGGAAAGCCTTTACAACTTCTACCTCAACAGCAAATCCACCCTTAACTCTATTTTGAATTTTACCTGTTACAAACTCTCCGGTTTCCAGAGCGTCCTCAAGCATTTTCCACGTTGTTATTTTTCTAGCTTTCTCTCTAGAGATTCTAGTTTCGCCATATCCGTCCTCTACTGCTTCAAGTGCAACTTGCACCTCGTCACCAACTGCAATAGCTACTTCTCCTGCGTTATCTCTGAATTCATCAAGAGATACAACTCCTTCTGATTTTAACCCTACATGGATTGTCACCCAATCCTTATCTACGTCTAATACAACTCCTGATACTATTGATCCGGGTTGCATATCCAATGTTCCTAAGCTTTCGTCTAGTAAAGCTGCAAATGATTCTGTCATTTATTAAATTCCTTTTTTGTGAGCTTTTTAGTAAAACTCAATACTTCGTCAATCGACATATTTGAAGAATCAATTACAACTGAATCTTCTGCTGGTATTAATGGGGATAAAGTTCGTGTTCTATCCTTCATATCTCTTAGCTCAATGTCTGCAATCAGATCGAGCATATTAACTTCTTGTCCTCGTTTCTGCAACTCTAAATGCCTTCTTTTTGCCCTAACCTCAGGAGAGGCAGTTAAGAATATTTTTAAGGCAGCCTTTGGGAATACTACAGTACCCATATCCCTTCCGTCTGCAACAAGGCCTTCTTGGTTATAAAAATCTCTTTGGATTGTTAGCAGGTCTTCTCTTGTTTTAGGAAGTGCGCTTAATTCAGATGCAATTTTTGCAGTAGTTTCAGATCTTAATAGAGAGGTAATATCTTTATCTTTATGGAGAATACTCACATCATTTTCATTAAAAGAAAAGGAGATTTCATTTTTAATACGATTGGAAATCTCTTCAATATTAGAGCCTGATTGTGAAAAATATGCATAAGTTCTATACAAAAGACCGCTATCTAGAATTTTAAAACCTAAATGTTTTGCAATATTTCTAGATAAAGATCCTTTGCCTGAGGCAGAGGGTCCATCAATTGTAAGTATTTTAAGTTTGCTCATTTATAGACAATCCTAATTCTTTCATTGAAGATAAGAAAGTAGGGAAAGAAGTAAAAATATTTTTACAGTCTTTAACCCGTATTCCATTTTTAGATCGCAAACTAGCAATCAAAAAACTCATAGCAATTCTATGATCACCATGAGAATCAATCTCAACTAAATCATCAATATCTTTATCAGAACCATTTATTTTAATGCCGTCATCAAATAATTCATGATCTATGTTGATTTTTAATAGCCCATCTGAAATAGCCGCAAGGCGATCTGACTCTTTAACTCTTAGCTCAGCAGCATCTTTTATTAATGTTGTGCCCTTTGCAAATGAAGCAGCAATACTCAATATAGGAATTTCATCAATAATAATAGGAATAATGTCCCCCTTAACATCAACACCATGTAAATCAGATGACTCTACTAAAATGTCAGCGACCTCTTCGTTACATATTGTTGCTGTATTTTTTATAGAAATCTTACCGCCCATAGATTTTAAAACATGTAAAAGTCCAGATCTAGTTGGATTCATCCCAACATTTTTAACTAAGATTCTAGAGTCTCTAGCAATTAAGCCAGCAACAATCATAAAAGCCGCAGATGAAAAATCTCCGACAACTTCATATGAGGGTTTACTAGATAGTTCTGAAGGGTTGTAAGTAATGATATTGCCTGAGTTATGTTCTTTAGATTCTATATCTCCTTCAAAATATCTAATCATCCTTTCTGTGTGATCTCTTGTTGGTGATTTTTCTATCACAGAAACTTTTTTATTTGCTGCAAGAGCAGCCAAAATAATTGATGATTTAACTTGCGCGCTTGCAATAGGCATTTCGTATAAAAAATTATTGGTAATCTGCCCTGGAGATATATTGACCGGCGGCATTCCTTCTTCACAAGTCACGGATGCTCCCATCTCGTTCAGTGGATTGGCAACTCTTAACATAGGCCTTTTTGATAAAGACTCATCGCCAACAAGTATTGCATCCAAGCCAAGTCCTGAGACTAAACCCATCATTAACCTCATGCCTGTTCCAGAGTTCCCTAAATCAACCAGTCCATCAGATGAGGTAAATGGATCAACTCTTTTTTTAATGTTTACTTCAGTGCCTTCAATGGCAATGGAGGAGCCAATTTTATTTAATGCATTTGCTGTGGATATTGGATCTTCGCCGTTTAAAAAACCTGTTATTTTAATATCTGCATTTAAAAGGGATCCAATCATTACAGCCCTCTGAGATATAGACTTATCGCCAGGGCAGGTTACTTCGCCCATTAGGCTTGGAGTATTTTTAGCTAAGAGATTCAAAACTTATCTTCTTTGTAATTCTTAATTTCCTCTAACTCGTTCTTGAGCATTTCTGAATGGGAAAACATACTTGGAATTTCTTTATTTTTTGTTATTAATTCTAAAAGGTTATTTATTGAGAGTTGCATGCCTGCAAGAGATTTAATGATATTCATTCCATTTAATTCAAATATTTCACTCCACATTTCAGGATTAGATCCGCTTAATCTTATAAATTCTTTAAGTCCTCCTCCTGCATTATCGTCAACATTGGTAGCTGATAATCTAATAGAGTCTATAAGGGCATATGAAATAAGATGGGGTAAATGACTTGTTACAGCAAAAAGAATGTCATGGTCTTTAACTGACATCTCAGAAACTCTCATTTGAAGAGCATGCTTCCAGAAATCTTTAAGCCTATCTACATGGTATTGATCTGCATTAAATGGATTACAAATAACATTTTTTTTACCGATAAAAAGATCATCTATGCCCGCCTCAATTCCAGATTTATCTGAGCCTGCGATGGGATGAGATAACACAATATTTGAAGATGATGGAAATCTTAGGTGATTTTTAACGCTAGCTGTATCAGTTATTGTAATATCTGAATTCCATAAAACATCTAATTCATTGATGACATCTTGAGTATTTTTTGGAGATACTGAGACAATTATTAAATCTACTTTTCCAATTAAATCTTTATTATTTATTTCTTTAATTGAGCTAAAACTACCGTCAATAATTTTTTCTTCTAAAGCTTTAGCAACATAAGCTCTCATTAATATCAAAGCCATGGACGACTATTCCCTTACTTCTTGAAGCCATAGCAATAGAAGATCCTATGAGGCCAAGTCCAATGATTAATATTTCCTTAACTGGAGTTGTTCAATTTAATATCTCAGAAAGTTTTTGAAGAAAATATTCATTTTCGTCCTTAGTACCAATCGTAACTCTAATAAACTCTGGCATATCATATAGACCTATTGGTCTTACAATCACACCTTCTTTCATAAGATTAATAAATAACTCATCAGCATCGAAAGGACCTCTAAACGAAATAAAATTGCCTTGTGATGGTATGCATTCCATTCCCATATCTGAAAGCCTTTTAAACACGAGCTCTCTTTGCTCTGCATTGAGTTTAATACTTTTTGTAATATGTTCTTTATCAGCAATTGCCAAACATGCAGCTTCTTGAGCTAGTGAGTTAGAGTTAAATGGCTGTCTTATCTTATTAAGTGAGCCTATCAATTCTTTACTTGCCAAGCCGTAACCAATTCTTAAACTTGCTAGGCCTTGTATCTTAGAAAAAGTTTTAGTTACCAACAGATTAGGAAACTTAGATAACAAAATATTAAGATCAACGTAATCATCTTTTTCTACATACTCACAATATGCAAGATCTAAAATTACAAGAATAGATTTAGGCAATTCATTCATCATGAGTTCAAATTCCTCATGAGAGTTGTAAGTCCCAGTTGGATTGTTAGGGTTTGCAACAAAGCAAACTCTTGTGGTGTGATCTATATATTTATGAAACTCACTCAATGAATGCTTCCAATTTACAGTTGGAACTTCAATAATTTTAGCGCCATTGGATTGAGTGACAATTTTATAAACTGCAAAGGCGTGCTTTGACATAACTGCACTAGATTCTTTATTCAAGAAAGCTCTTGCGGCAAGTTCTAAAACCTCATTAGATCCATTGCCAATAATTATATTATTAGTTTCAAGGTTTTCATGTGAGGCTATTAAAGATTTAAGTTTTTTTGCATCGCCATCAGGGTATAGGTGTAAATCATTATTAGTTCCCGATAGAGCCTCGATAGCTTTTGGTGATGGTCCTAATGGATTTTCATTACTAGCGAGCTTTACAACTCTTTCAGGCTGGTATTCTGCAACAACATCATCAATAGACCTCCCCGCTTCATATGGACTGAAGATCTGATATGCCTTTATTTAGATGATCTAAAAGAGTTGTCATACATATTGAGGATACGATCCTAAAATTCTAACCAAAGCACCGCTATCGGAAACCTCTTTAATAGCTAACTTTAATTTTTGATCCTTTTGATGACCTTCACAATCTATAAAGAAATCATGTGAATTAGTGTTACCTCTTGAAGGACGGGTTTCAATCTTGCTTAAATTAATTTTTCTTTTTTCGAAAGGTCTTAATACCTCCATCAAGGCACCTGGTTTATTAGCAGTTTGAATTAAGAATGATGTCTTATCTTTTCCTGTTTTTCCAATATCATTTTGGCCTATCACCAAGAACCTAGTTTTATTATTAGAGTAATCTTGGATATTTTTTTTCTGTAAAACAAGTTTGTACTTGTCTATGGCAAGAGAATTTACTATGCATAAAATATTTTTATTATCTTTAGCATATTGAGCTGCAACTGCTGAGCTTGGCATTTCCAATCTCTTAATAGAGCCAATATTTTTTTCTATCCACTTATTACATTGTCCTAGCGCTTGAGGGTGCGAGGCTATAGCAAAAGCATCCTTTAGGTCAAACTTATTACCAGATGCTAATTGATGATTTATATTGAGATATATTTCACCGCTTATAGAAATATTCTCATTATCAGCTAAACAATTTAAAGTTGTATTTATTACTCCCTCTGAAGAGTTTTCAACAGGAACAACTCCAAGGTCTGAATCTTTATTAATTACTTGGCTAAATACATCATCAATTGTTGGTGATGACATTCTAGAAACCAGAGAGCCAAAATGACTATGAACTGCTGCTTCAGAATGAGTTCCCTCTGGACCAAGATAAGCAATTTTTAAGGCTTCCTCTAAAGATAAACATCCAGAAATTAATTCTTTAAAAATACTCTTTACTTTTAAGTTTGATAATTCACCTTTTTCGTTATCTTTTAAGATATTTCTAAGTATAGATGCCTCTCTATCAGGCTTATAAAATGAGGTATTTGGACTAGTTTTTGATTTAACTTTCCCTATAGCAACAGCAAGAGAGGCTCTCTTTTGAATGAGCTTTAAAAGGTCCTTATCAATTTTATCTATTTTGGACCTAAGTGTTTTAAGACTTTCCTTAGTCATTTTATTTAACCGTGTTTAGCTTCAAAGACTTTCATAAAGTCTACTAGCTGATTAACTCCTTCAACAGGCATAGCATTATATATACTAGCCCTCATTCCTCCAACAGATCTATGTCCTTTAAGGTTTAGCAGTCCTTCTTCTTCACATTCTTTAAGAAACACACTATCCAAATTTTTATCCGCAAGAATAAATGGGATATTCATTATAGATCTATTCTCTATGTTAACCGGATTAGAGTAAAAACTTGAGTTGTCTATGTAGGTATATAAAGTTTGAGCTTTAGTATGATTTTGCTCTTTAAAAAATTCTAGACCTCCGGATTTCTTAATCCACTTAAATACTTTGCCAGCCATGTACCATCCAAATGTTGGCGGTGTATTTAACATAGAATCTGATTCAGCATGCTTAGAATATCTCAAAATATTTGGGAGATCTGGATTATCAGCTTCCATAAAGCTCTTTTCAGCTATAACCATGGTAAGTCCAGCTGGGCCAATATTCTTTTGTGCGCCTGCATAAATTAATGAGAATTTAGAAACATCCATCGGCTCACTAAGAATTACTGATGACATATCTGCTACCAAAGGCTTTTCAAGATCAGGGACATCATGAATAGCCACCCCTTGGATTGTTTCATTTGGGCAATAGTGAACGTATGCGGATTCCTCAGATAAGTTCCAATTTTTTGGGTCTGGGGCATATGAAAAATTTTTATCTTCCGATGATGCAATGGTATTTACTTCAAGAATTTTTGATGCTTCAGAAATAGCTTTTTTGGACCAAGTTCCAGATAAAACATAGTCAGCTTTCTTTTTTATATGTCCAAAGTTCATTGGCACAGTGGCAAATTGCTGAGTAGCTCCCCCTTGAAGAAAAAGAACATCATGACTATCAGGAATATTTAATAAATCTATAAAATCTTGCTTGGCAGTCGTTGCTACTTCATCGTAAATTGAAGATCTGTGACTCATTTCCATTATCGACATGCCAGAATCACCCCATTCAAGAAGCTCTTCCTTAACCTCAGCTAAAACATGCTCAGATATTACCGCTGGACCAGCGCAAAAATTCCATTTACGCATTAATCTTCCTCTTGATTTTGATCACCATCTTCATCATGATCTTCTTCATTTGGAATCGTCACACATTCAATTAGTTTTTCTCCATCCTTCGGAGAAATAATCTTTACACCCTGGGTATTTCTACTTAATGTCGGAACTTGAACTACAGATGTTCTTATCATTGTGCCTTTATCACTTATCAGCATAATACCATCCTCATCTTCAACCAAGGCAGCTGCAACCATAGAGCCATTTCTTTCACTAGTTTTCATAGAAATGACACCTTGCCCACCTCTATTATGGGAAGGAAAATCTTCTAAACTTGTTTTCTTACCGTATCCATTTTCAGAAACACACAAGATTGTTTTTAAAGGATCACCGACCATCAATGAAATTAGTTTTTCATCTTTTTTAAGCGTAATTCCTCGAACACCTCTGGCTGTTCTGCCCATATGTCTTACATGTGACTCATTAAATCTAATAAGTTTTCCAGATGAGGAGGCTAGTAAAATTTCGTCATTTCCAGAAGTAATTGCTGTTCCCACTAATTGATCATCGTCATCCAACGCAATCGCCTTTATACCTGACTTATATTTCTTAGCGAATAGACTAAGATTTGTTTTTTTAGTTGTGCCTTTTTTAGTTGCCATGAAGATAAATTTATCTTCAGAGAATTCAGTAACTGGCAAAATATCACTTACAGATTCATCATCATCTAGTTCAACATATTCACCAAAGGTCTTCCTTTAGAAGTTCTGGATGCAACAGGAATTTCATAAACCTTCAGCCAAAATACTTTGCCTTTAGTTGTGAAACATAATATCTGCATATGACTACTTAGAACATAAAGGTTTTGAATTAAGTCCTCTTCCTTAACTGCTGCTGCTGCTTTTCCCTGACCGCCTCTTCTCTGCTCTCTATACTCATCTAGAGGTTGTGTTTTTGCATAACCACTTCTAGAAACAGTAAGAACTCTCATTTCTTCAGGTATAAGATCTTCGTTAGTAATACCTCTTCTTGTATCATTTATTAATGTTCTTCTTTCATCACCGAAATTAGTTTTGATTTCTTCGAGCTCATCAATCATTAATGTTTGAAGTGTATCTTTGTCATCTAAGATTTTAAGTAGATCAATTATTTTAGAAACAATATCTGCAAATTCATTACTTAGATTATCTTGTTCTAGGCCTGTTAACCTTCCAAGTCTTAGTTCTAAGATAGCCTTAGCTTGATCGGCAGATAATTTATATTTTTTACCGTTTATACCAAGATCTTTACCAAGACCTTCTGGCTTACAAGCATCCCCGCCAACTTTCTTTAGAATTGCTTCTACAGGACCTGCTTTCCAATCTTTATTACATAATGCTTCAGCGGCTACTTTTGGATCTTTTGATTTTTTGATTATGGTAATAACTTCATCTATATTTGCTATAGCTACCATTAATCCTTCTACTATATGCCCTCTTTCTCTAGCTTTTTTGAGATCATATTGTGTTCTTTTTTTAATTACATCTTTTCTATGCTTGACGAATGCCTCAAGCATTTCTTTCAGGTTTACTTCCTTAGGTTGACCATCCACAAGAACAGTAAAATTAATACCAAATGACTGCTCTAATTGAGATTGAGCAAATAGATTATTTTCTAAAACCTCTACTGATTCACCTTTTCTAACTTCTATGACCACTCTCAAACCATCTTTATCAGACTCATCTCTTATTTCGGTAATACCTTCAATTTTTTTATCTTTTACTAACTCAGCTATCTTTTCTAGCATCCTAGCTTTGTTTACCATATAAGGTATTTCATTAATTATTAAAGATTGTTTTCCTGATTTCTCATCTTCTTCTATAGAGGTGTTTGACCTTGTATGAATAATGCCTCTTCCTGTTTTATATGCGTCATATATACCAGACCTTCCATCTATAGTCCCACCTGTAGGAAAGTCGGGTCCTGATATATCCTTAATAAGGTCATCAATTGTTAGCTCAGGATCTTTAATGAGATTAATGCTCGCATTAAGAACTTCTGTAAGATTATGAGGGGGTATATTAGTAGCCATACCAACAGCAATACCCGACGAGCCGTTTACTAATAAATTTGGTATTTTAGTTGGTAAAACATCTGGAATGAATTCACTACCATCATAGTTAGGAGAGAATGAAACTGTTTCTTTTTCAAGATCTCCATACATCTGATCAGTTATTTTGGCCATTCTTACTTCTGTATACCTCATAGCAGCAGGAGGATCGCCATCAATAGAGCCAAAGTTACCCTGACCTTCAACAACTGGATATCTCATGGAGAAATCTTGAGCCATTCTTACCATGGCATCGTATACAGCACTATCACCGTGAGGGTGATACTTACCAATAACATCACCTACAACTCTGGCAGATTTTTTATAAGGTTTGTTATATGAATTTTTAAGATCATACATAGCGTAGAGAATTCTTCTGTGAACTGGTTTAAAGCCATCTCTTATGTCCGGAAGAGCCCTGCCATGGATCACACTTAGGGCATAGCTGAGATAAGACTGTTTAAGCTCATCTTCTATGTTTACTGAAATTATTTCTTTTGCAAAATCACTCATATATTAGGTTTTTTTATGTAAAAATATTATGGAAAATATGTCCTTAATTTAAGGATTATTTTAGCATAATTTATATATGAATTACTCTTTAAATTCAGATACTAAACCGCCAATAGATTCTTTGGCATCTCCAAATAACATTCGGGTATTTTGCTTAAAAAATAAAGGATTTTGCACGCCAGCAAAACCAGATGACATAGACCTTTTAAGAACAAAAACTGTTTTGGCATTATGAACTTCTATAATTGGCATTCCATAAATTGGACTTCCTGGCTCTTCAGTTGCTGATGGGTTAACAACATCATTGGCACCAATAACAACAGCTACATCTACAGCATCCATTGTTGGATTAACGTCATCTGGTTCAGCTAAAACGTCATAGGGGACGTTAGCCTCAGCCAATAATACATTCATATGACCTGGCATTCTCCCAGCAACAGGATGAATTCCGTACTTCACCTCTGTTCCATTGGCTTCAAGAAGCTCTCCTAGCTCTCTTACGACATGCTGAGCTTGAGCAACAGCCATTCCATAACCCGGGACAATAAGAACAGAGCTAGCGCTCTCTAAAATTAAATACGCATCTCCAACACTTATAGGGCTCACCTCGCCCTGTTCTTCTGAAGATGTGCTGGTTGATGAACTTGCATAACCAACAAATAGAATATTAGTAATTGATCTATTCATTGCCTTAGCCATAATAATAGTCAAAATTAAGCCACTTGCTCCGACTAAAGAACCAGCAACTATCAGCACATTATTAAGGAGAAGAAGTCCTGCGAATGCTGCTGCAATTCCCGATAATGAATTTAATAAAGAAATTACAACTGGCATATCTCCTCCACCTATCGGCAATACAAAGCCAATTCCAGCAAGAAGAGTTAAAACAAGAAGAACTGTAAAGAAATCAAAATCTAATATCGGCATAACGGGTTGGACTATGCTATATATTAAAAATATCAATGATGTATAAAAAACTGTTGTAAAGATCTTTGTAATTATTGATGTTTTAGCTATTTTTATTTTCTCTGAAAGTTTGCCGTATGCAATCAAACTTCCTGTGAAAGTGACTCCGCCAATAAATACTGTTATGACAATTAAGATATGTTGGAATAAGCTATCAGGTATAGAATTGAACTCTGACCAAGCTATAAGAAATGTTGCGAGGCCTCCGAAGCCATTAAACAATGCGACCATTTCTGGAATAGAAGTCATTTTTACTTTAAGAGCTATTGATGAACCAATTATTGCACCCAAGGCTATTCCAATTAAAAGGATTAATGGATCAATAACGCTAACTACAGTTATGGCAACAGCAATAAACATTGCAAAAGCTGATAAGAAATTACCTTTAACTGCGGTATCTTCTTTGCCAAGCATTTTGATGCCAGTAATAAATAATATTGACGAGATTATGTAAATAATATTTTGAACAGCTGATATTTCACTAAAAAATTCCATAATTATTTCTTCTTAAACATTTTTAACATTCTGTTTGTTACTAGATAGCCACCGAAAACATTAATAGAAGCAAAAGTTACTGCAAAAAAAGCAATGACACCTTGAAGATTGCTATTTGTTGACAACACTAATGCACCAACTAAAGCAATTCCAGAAATTGCATTTGCACCCGACATTAGAGGAGTATGAAGAGTGCTGGGAACCTTAGAGATAAGCTCTAGGCCAAGATAAATAGATAGTATTAAGACAAAACCTAGCAACATGTATGTATCCATTATTGAAACCTCTCATTAAGTATTTTTCCATCAAAGGCAATAACACTACTTTTGACAATTTCGTCTTCAAAATCAAAGTTTATAGAACTAGTATCTTTATCATAAAAGTCACATATCCAATGATTGAAGTTATTTGATAGTGCTAAAGAGGCATGGCCTGATACGTTTGACGCTAAGTTAGAAACACCAATAATTTTTACACCATTTTTGATAATTATCTCATCAACTACTGAACCTTCAACATTTCCACCTGATTCTACAGCCATATCAAAAATGACACTTCCCGGTTTCATTTTATCAATTGTTTTACTATCTATAAGTTGAGGTGCTGGTCTTCCGAAAAGCTGCGCTGTTGTGATAACAATATCCGATCTTGCACAAACTTCTGATTGCAAATCTTTTTGTTTTATTATTTGCTCTGGGGTTAATTCCTTTGCATACCCTTGATCTGTTTGCCCAGTCTCTCCTAAGTCTATTTTTACAAATTTAGCACCTAGTGAATTAACCTGTTCTTCAACTACGTCTCTAGTATCAAAAGCCTCTACTCTAGCACCCAACCTTTTAGCAGTTGCGATTGCTTGAAGACCTGCAACGCCAACACCAATTATAAAAACTCTGGCAGGCTTAAGGGTTCCAGCAGCAGTCATCATCATAGGCAGAGCTGAGGAAAGATGTCTAGAAGATTCAATTACTGCTGAATAACCAGCAAGGTTGGCCTGTGAGCTTAAGGACATCCATTTTTTGAGCTCTGGTTATTCTTGGAATAAATTCCATACTGACTAAATTAATATTACTTTGTGCACAGCAATTTATTAACTCTTGATTAGAAAATGGGTTAACCATGCCCAGCAAGGTTGATCCTGACTTCATACTCTTAACCTCATCGCTGGATAAAGGTTGGTTAGAAATTACAAGATCTGAATTGGCAATACATTCTTCTCTACTAGTGGATTGCAAGCCAAGGTTTTCAAAATCCTTATCAGAGGTAAAGATACCCTCACCTATTCCATGTTCAAAAAAAATATCACCTCCTAAATTGACTAGTGCTGAAATAGTATCAGGATGGATTGGTGATCTAAGGTCTTTTGGATCACTAGATTTTAGGGCTGAAATAATCACTTTTTTGTTTATGTTGCTTATAAAGTTTTACTTGTAGTGAAGTAAATATTATTAGTTATTAAAAGTCAATAAAATCAATATAGCCATATAAAAGACCATTAATATAGATTCATATATGTAGTTTTACTACAAAGAGGATTGGTTATTAAGTTGTATTTAAATTAATTTATTAAAGGTAAAATAAGCCAATGAATATTGATCAACAAGAGGTTAAAAAGTTTGCAGAGCTAGCTGAGAAGTGGTGGGATAAAACAGGTGAGTTTAAACCCCTTCATATTATCAACCCCTTAAGAGCTAATTATATTGCAGGCAAATTAGATTTATCTGGAAAAAATTTACTTGATGTCGGATGTGGCGGTGGAATTTTAGCTGAAGCTCTTCATGACTATGGGGCCAATGTAACTGGTTTAGACGCAGCAGGCCCAGGAATAGAAATTGCGAAAATGCATGCAAAAGAAAACAATAAATCTATTACGTATTTCGAATTGACTGCTGAACAATTACTGGCTGATTCAGAAGAAAGGTTTGATGTTGTGACTTGCCTAGAAGTCTTAGAGCATGTTCCAGACCCAGAGCTGCTAGTAAAGACGTGTATAAATCTTTTGAAACCGGAAGGTCTTCTCTTTCTATCAACCATAAATAAAAACCCTAGGTCATGGATTACAGCAATTGTAGGTGCTGAATATATATTTAACATATTGCCAAAAGGTACTCATGAGTTTAATAAGTTTATTAAGCCTTCTGCGCTTGCTTCTTATGTAAGAAATGGTAATGCTGAGATGCTTGAAACAAAAGGGATGTTTTACAACCCACTCACCCACAAGGCTAATTTAAATAATGACCTTGGTGTTAACTATATGATGTATGCAAGAAAGCCATAAAACAAAACTTGTCTTGTTTGACCTAGATGGCACTCTTGTTGATACCGCATTGGACTTCATACATTCATTAAATAATATCCTAAGGGCTAATCATAGAGATGAGCTTGATGGAGAAATTATTAGATCAAATGTCTCTGAGGGTTCTGCCAAGCTAATAGAGATAGGTTTTAAAATACCTAGCAATCATCCTGATCTAGAAAAGTATCGTAAAGAGCTTTTAATTGAATATAAGAAAAACTTAACAAATAAATCAAAGCCGTTTCTTGGCATAGAGAAGCTTATAAAGCATCTAGACTTTTATGACATACCTTACGGAGTGGTAACAAATAAACCTTTAAAATATGCCAAACCTTTGATTGAAAATTTCAGCATTTTTGATACATCTAAGATTCTTATTTGTCCTGATCATGTTAAAAATATTAAACCTGATCCAGAAGGCATACTTTTAGCGTGCTCTAGTTTAGATATAAACCCCAGTGAAAGTGTATACATTGGAGATCATCCTGGAGATATAGAAGCTGGTATGAATGCAGGCACTAAAACAATTGGGTGCCTCTATGGCTATTCGCTCCCTCAAAAATATAATAGAAATAAGACCATGTTTGTTGATCAAGCAAGTGAAATTATTTCATTGTTGGAATAATTATGAAATTAAATTTTGAATTTGAGGAAGGTTTTCTTGATAAGAAAAATATATTAGTAACAGGCGCGTCAAAAGGAATAGGAAGAGAGATTGCGCTTGGTCTTAGTAAATTTGGCGCTAATGTTATTCTTCACGGAAGAAGAGAAGATGCATTGGATGAGATATATGACGAGATTATTAGTCAATATAAAACTGATCCGATGATTATAAAGTGTGATTTAAATCTTTTAGATGAAGATAAGTCCAAAGAAATAGCGGAAGTAATATCTAAAAATACACCTTGCTTGGATGGGATTATAAATAATGCAGCCATACTCGGAAAAATGTCCTCTATTGCTGATTTTGATCTAGATACATGGCAGAAAGTTTTAAACACTAATTTAACAAGTTCATTTTTATTGGTTAAATATTTAACCCCCTTGATGGAGAACTCTGAGAGGCCGAGAATTATATTCACATCATCAGGTGTTGCGTCAAAAGGAAAGGCATTCTGGGGAGCTTATGCAATCTCAAAGGCTGCGGTTAAATCTTTATCAGAAATATTACAGGAGGAATTGGAGCCTCTTTCAAAAATTAAAGTATTTAATTTTGATCCAGGAGCCACAAGGACATCTATGAGAGCATATGCCTATCCTGCTGAAGACCCTTCAAGCTTAAAAGGCAGCGTCATCTCTTCTAAATTATTATTTATGGTTTTTCTCTAGCGAAAGTGAAAATATAGATATTAGATATATAAAATATAATGATTCCTAGCTCTTGAGACTTCTCCATAAATAAAGACATAAATAGGTTTTATAAGGAGAGTAATCCTCTCCATCGTATTCGATTGAATTAAAAAAATTACCTAATGCTTTATTAATAGCCAAATCTCCTTTTAAGAAAACATTACTGTCTTGAATATAAAACATTCTTATAACTCCCAGCGTCCATGGGCCTACTCCTTTAATACTTAATAAAAGATTAGATAAATCTTCATCAGAAAATCTCTTTAAAGCGAGCCCTGTCCAGTGATTGAATTTTTTTATCTGCAAGAATTCCTTGGATATATGAAGCCTTAGGCTTTGACAAACCCTGCTCTCTCAGTGAGTCCAAGGAAATATTAGATGGAGAGTTACTTAAAATAGTCTGCACCTTTAACCAGATGGATTCTGCAGCCTTAACAGATACCTGTTGACCAATTATGGTCTTAACTAAAAAAAAATGTGAGTGAAAGAGATCTTATCAACCCTTGATTCAATAGAGATAATATCTGCGGTTTGCATGAACTTGTGAAAGCTATCATGCTGCATTTTTTTTGATATTTCTAATAAAAATGAGTGAGCTTTTTTGGCCTTAAGACTTTTTACCATAATTTTTTAATGCATCAATATCACTCTCTTCTAGTTCTTTAACTTTGCCCTTTTGAAGAGTTGATGGAAGAAAGATAGGACCAAACCTTGTTCTCTTTAGTCTACTGACTTCAAGATCTAATGATTGAAATATTTTTCTTACCTCTCGATTCTTGCCACTAACTAGACAAACGGAGAACCATTGATTGGTGCCATTTTTTTCACCCTCTACAACATCTGTAAATTTATGAATTTGATCTTCAATCATTATTCCACTGAGCATTTGTTTCTTTTTTTCTAACGTGAATTCTCCCCTTGCTCTAACAAGATACTCTCTATCCAGAGTATTAGAAGGATGCATGCAGTGATTTGCAAACCCCCCATCATTGGTAAAAAGCATTAGCCCAGAAGTATTTATATCCAAACGACCGATTGATATCCAATTTCTCTGATTAAAGGAATTTGGTAAGTAGTCGTAAACGATTGGTATATTTTTTTCTCTTGCTGAAGATGATAAAACACCCTCAGGCTTATTAAGCATTAGGACCTTAAGAATATCTTCCTTGACTCTAATAACCTTATTATCAAATTCAACGACATCTGTATCTGTAACAGAGCTTCCAATTTTTGCCACTTCTCCGTTAACTATTACCTTTCCTTGGTGGATAAGTGTTTCACAAGAACGTCTCGACCCAATTCCTGCTTTAGCTAGATATTTTTGTAATCTTTCTGACATTATCAGTAGCTATAAAAACTATATAACTTTAGAAAATAATTCATTATCTTCTAAGCGAACTGGCTCTGGAAGTTCAGGCAAGCTTGATAAGCTTTTTATATTTAGATCATCTAAAAATTCTTTTGTTGTGGTGTATAAGGCAGGCCTTCCTGGAACATCCTTAAAACCTGAAACTTTAATCCAATTTCTTTCCAACAAAGATCTTATGCCTTGCGTGCTAACGCTTACACCCCTTATGTCCTCAATATCACCTCTAGTCACTGGCTGTTTGTAGGCTATTATCGATATTGTCTCCATTAACGCCTTAGATATTCTTGGTGCCCTTTCGTTCCAAAGATGAGTCAATGAGGGGCTGTATGTTTCCTTTATTTGCAGCCTAAACCCTGAAGCAACCTCAACAACTTCTAGAGACGATCCATCATGCCTTTCTTCAAGAATATTAATAACTTGTTTGATGTCCGATAGCTCTGCGTTTATTCCATCAGAATCTAGGAGACTCCTAATTTCTGATAGCCTTAAAGGTCTTCCGGCCCCAAATAAAAGTGCCTCAACTGTATTAATGATTCGTGTATTCAATTTGCAACTCCTTTTCGAGATTTTAGGTATATCTCATTTGTTTTATTTTGAATTAGCTCAACATGTCCTTCTTTTGCAAGCTCCAAAGAAGCTAGAAATGTAACAACAACACCAGGCCTGCCTTCTGACTTTCTTAGAGTTTTTGAAAAACTAACGATATTTCGTTTTGATAATATTGCTAGAATAATTTGAATTCTTTCTTGTGTGGAAAGCTCCTCAAAATCAATTTGATGATTTGACGTTAAAACTGGTCTTGATTGGATCTCTTGAAAAATAGCTGAAAGCTCATCTTTGGTTATAGATATTTCTTCTTTATGTATTTTTAGCTGCGGAAGTCCAGCCGATGCAGTAAAGAAAGTCTCTATCTACTCTTGGCAGGATCGCGATATTCTCTGATGCAGTTTTGAACCTCTGATATTCCTGAAGTCTATTTATTAATGCTGACTTAGGGTCTTCCTCCTCTTCATCATAGATCTCTTGGGGAAGCATCATCCTTGATTTAATTTCAGCTAAAGTCGCAGCCATCACAAGATACTCTGCAGCTAGTTCAAATTGTAATACATCCATCAATTCAATATATTCAATATATTGATCTGTGATTTTAGATACATCTAATTCTAGGATATTAATATTTTCTTTTTTTATTAGGTATAACAAAAGATCCATGGGCCCAGAAAATGTTTCTAAACATATCTCTAGAGCATTTGGAGGTATAAATAGGTCTTCTGGCAGTTTTTCAAATGGCTGGCCCATTACTGTCGGAAACTCTAATTGTATTTGTGTACTATTTTGCATGATAAACACTACATAGTGTAAGGTTTAGAAGCTATGAATACAACATGTAGTATTTTTATTAAAACTCCGAATCGCATATATTAATTCTATAAAACTACTGGATATTAATTTATATAGGCTATTTTATCGAATTTAATACAAAATCTTTTGCTTTCATTTAATATTATGATTCAAACAGTTAAATAGACCCAATAATATGAACTACCTAACAGACAATACGAGAATTATTGATAGACAAAAAGTCCCCGCTCCCTATGAGCTGATAAATAATTTACCGTTAACTGAGAAAATATCCAAGCTCGTTTATGGAACAAGAAATGAAATAAGTCAGATTCTTCATGATAAAGATGATCGACTTCTTGTTGTTGTTGGTCCTTGTTCAATTCATGATCCTAAGAGTGCCATTGAATATGGAAAAAAACTTATAGAAGAGAATATTAAATTTAAAGAAGACTTATTGATTGTAATGAGAGTTTATTTTGAGAAACCGCGAACAACTGTTGGGTGGAAAGGATTAATAAATGATCCTGACCTTGATGAGACCTATAAAGATATCAAAGGGTATTGAGATGGCAAGAAAGCTTTTGATAGACCTTGCTGAGATGGGACTTCCAGCAGGAACTGAATTCTTAGACCCAATTTCTCCTCAATACATAACTGATGTTATTTCTTGGGGAGCTATAGGCGCAAGAACAGCTGAAAGCCAAATTCATAGAGAACTTGCTTCAGGGCTATCTTGCCCAATAGGAATAAAAAATGGAACAGATGGAAGTTTGAAGGCAGCTATTGATGGCATTCAGGCAGCAAACCATTCGCATGTTTTCCTTGGGGCAACTAAAGAAGCTGATATCGCCATGCTTAAGACTGCGGGCAATAATGATAGTCATATTATTTTAAGAGGCGGTAAAGAGCCAAACTTTGATGTTGAGTCTGTTGAGACAACGCTGGCAGCCTCTAAGAGAAGCTGAAATTAATGAATCAATAATGATTGATGCAAGCCATGGGAATAGTCAAAAGAAATTTAAACAACAAATCTCTGTAATAGATTCTATATCTGATCAAATTCGCTCAGGAAATAAAAATATCAATGGCGTTATGATTGAAAGTCATTTGGTTGAGGGTAATCAAGGTATTACTGACAATTTAACCTATGGTCAAAGCATTACTGATGCTTGTATTGGATGGGAAGATACAGTGAAGTGCTTAGAAGCCTTAAGTGTTGCTGTTCAAACAAGGAGAGGAAGAGTAATAGGTTGAAGGATTTAGGTACGTTATCCTTCTCAAAGGAAGTCGCTGAAACTCTTGGTCTTGAATCGGCAATTATTCTAGAGCTATATAAAACAAATAAAATTTTTAACTCAAGGTCCATTGAGGATTTAATGGAATCTGTAAAAATTGAAGCACCTTTTCTTTCCAATGCTGCAATTGAAGAAAGCCTGCAAAAACTAATAAAGTACAAGTTTATTAATATAAATACTAATAGCTCTTCATCTAATTACAGTATTAGGCTGCCAACTAAGAGTAACTTTGAAAGAATTAAAATTGATAATAATTGGCAGCCCTCAAAAGAAGCGATTGAAGTTCTAAATATGAGTGATGTTTCAATTGAATTTTTTGAAAGAAAGTTAATAGAGTTTAGGCTTTATTGGATTGAAAGAGGGCAGGATAGAAATAATTGGAATAGCACATATATAGATTACATAAGAAGAGAATGGGCTAAAGAGAAAAGCTCAAATAAAGGCCTCCCATTCACTATTAATAATGAATGGGTTCCCAGTAATGATGTTTTTGATATATTGGAATTATCTGAAATATCTAAAGATTCTGCCTCAAAATATTTAAGAGAGTTTATACTGTATTGGGAAGAAAATGGTTCCGCCTTTACTACATGGAATTCCAAATTTATTGAGCATGTAAAAAGAAGGCATTTGGGAGACCAAAATATTAATAATGAAGAAAATAAAAAACATTCTGAACCCGGAAAGTTTACAAAAGACTTTGCAGCAAGAAAAAGTGACACCTCCTGGGCATCAGAAATCAACCTCGACTAAAGTAGATTTTATAGAATCTATCGACAGTCTTTTCCTTAAGCTTGAACTTGCATATCACTTTCAGTTCTATAAGGTTTTTGGGTCAGATGAAAGGCTAAATGAAGGTAAAAAACTTTGGGCTACCAGCCTTAAAAACTTTTCTTCCAAAACTATTTTAGAGGCTATAGAAAGTGTAGTTGGATCTCAGTCTTACCTACCCACCCTTACAGATATTCTCAAGGCTTGCTCAGAAATAGAGGGTGCAGACGGCTTTCCTTCTGTTGAGGAAGCATACATAGAAGCAAGAAAATCTTATGCTCCTAGAGACAGGTTTAATTGGAGCCACCCTATAGTGTACTTTGCAGGTAAAAAAATTGGGTGGAATCTCCTTAGTGATAAAGAGAGTAACCAGTTATTTTTTGCTTTCAAAAAGATATATCTAAAACTTAAAGATCACGCGCTAAAGGGCAAAGAATTTAAAATTCAAATTAAAGAAGAGCTTGAAGACTTAACTCCGCTTAATAAAAAGCTATTTGATGAGCTAAGAAAAAAATACAATATTTAATTAGATCTAATTCAATTAATGTTAGCACTGCAAACATTCAAAAAAATACTGTAGAATATACATCATGACAAAAAATATTAGAATTTCTTTATATATCCTAATTCCAATTATCTTCTGGATGCTTTCAGGTTTCTTTTTTACTGAAGAAAAAGATGAAATTATTGAAAATAAAAAATTATTTACTGTCAGCACATTTGTTAGTGATGCTATTTCATTTCAACCCTTGATAAAACTAAAAGCTACGACTGAATCAGAGGCTAGAGTAAACGTACAAGCCAAAACTTCAGGAGAGGTTGTTAAAATAGGTGCAAAACAAGGTCAGTTTGTAGAGAAAGATTCTGTCTTATGCAGTCTAGGTGTTGTTGAACTAAATAGAACTGAGGTAAAGGCTCCTTTTTCTGGATATTTAGAACAAATAGTTAAGCCTGGAAATTTTCTTCAAAGAGGTCAATTGTGCGCAACAATAATTCAACTTGATCCAATAACTTTTATTGCAGAACTTCCAGAGTTTAAAATCAATAAAGTTAGGGTTGGTCAAAAAGTAATACTGAATCTTGTAACCGGAGAAACTGTTTATGGGGAATTGACATTTGTTTCTAAAAGCGCCTCACCTATGACCAGAACTTTCAAAGTTGAGTCACAAGTTATTAATACCAAGGGGGTTATAAGAGATGGGGTTACTTCTGAAATGACCATACAAACGGATGAAATCTTTGCCCATAAAATTTCACCCTCAATTTTATTGCTTGATGATGATGGGAGGCTTGGGATTAGATCAGTCATGAGCTCTATAGTTCAATTTCATGAGGTTGAGATTATTGAGGATTCCAAAGAGGGTCTATGGGTGAAGGGAATTCCAGATAATCTTGAGATAATTGTTCAGGGGCAAGGCTTTGTAGAAAATGGACAGGAAGTTTTAACTAATACTTTATGACAAGAATTATAGACTTTGCTTTAGCTAAAGCAAAAACAACAATGATGATTGCTCTCATGCTCGTTGTTGCTGGATCATATGCACGACAAGAAATACCAATTGCAGCAAGTCCTAATATCCAACTACCCTTCATTTCTGTTTCTGTTTTCTTAGACGGTGCTTCACCAACTGATACATCAAGATTAATAGCAAGGCCTTTAGAAAATAGGCTAAAAACTGTTACTGGCATAAAAAATATTAGATCTACAAGCTCACTTAGCTTTGCAAGAATATTTCTTGAGTTTGAAGTTGGTTTTGATATGGATCAAGCTCTTGTTGATATAAAACAAAGTGTTGAAGAGGTTAAGTATGAGCTGCCTCGTGAAGCTGAAGATCCTCAGATATCAGAATACAGCGAAGCAAGTTTTCCAATAATGAACATAAGCATTGTTGGAAGTAGTTCCATAAGACAAAAAATATTTTATGCAAAAGAGTTAAAAGATCAAGTAGAGTCCCTTGAAGAAATTCTTGAGGCAAATCTAAGTGGCGCACCTGCAGAAGTTCTAGAAGGAATTATAAATAAATCTAAAATGGAATCATATGAGGTAACACTTTCCGATATCTACTATTCAGTTGCAAATAATAATTTAATAATTCCAGGTGGGAAACAAGACACTGGCAAGGGAAGTTTTAATATTGAAGTACCAAGTGTTATTGAGACTGCTCAAGATGTCTACTCTATTCCTATTAAAGTCACTAAAGATGCAATTGTGACTCTTGGAGATATAGCTGATATTAAAAGAACATTTAAAGACTTTACCTCATATGCACGGGTAAATGGTGAAGACGCTGTTACCTTAGAATTGACATTACGTGAAAGTGCAAATGCAATTAATGCCTCAAACTCTGTTCGTAAGATACTCGAAGAATTTGAAAAATCTCTCCCTGAAAATTTAAAAATTGTTGTAACTGATGATGATACTGTTTACGCAAGTTTGATGGTTAAAGAATTGAATGGAAATATTATAGCTGCTGTTATTTTAATAATGGTGTTAGTCATAGCAAGTATGGGTATAAGAGTTTCTATGCTAGTTGGTTTATCTATCCCATTTTGCTTCCTTTTTACTTATCTAATACTCTATTTGATTGGTGAAGAGGTTAATTTTTTAGTCATGATGGGCCTACTTCTTGGTATGGGCATGCTCATAGATGGGGCAATTGTAATAACCGAATATGCTGATAAAAAAATAGCAGAAGGCCTTACAAGAAAAGAAGGCTATAAGCTCGCTTCAAAAAGAATGTTTTATCCAATTCTTGCTTCGACAGGAACAACAATGGCAGCTTTTATACCTGTTATTTTTTGGCCTGGGTTTACAGGTGAATTCATGCGATACCTTCCCATAACAGTTTTTATAGTTTTATTTGCATCCCTTATATATTCCCTAATAATAATACCTGTTCTGGGAACATACTTAGGACAAAAAGAGTCTACTCTAAATAAGGAAGAAGTTAGAGAATCAGTTTTTATAAAACTTACCAACATGTATGGAAAAAGAATTGAGAAGTTTGTCAAGAACCCAGTTGAAACCTTTATTGCGGTTATGTCTGTTCTTCTCTTGATTGTTATAAGTTATTCCTATTATGGCAAGGGAACTATTTATTTTGCTATTGTGGATCCCACCCAAGCAAGTATTAATATAAATGCAAGGGGAAACTATTCAGCCAAAGAGACTAAAGAAATAATTGAAATAGTCGAAGATAGATTTCTTGAGATTGAAGAGCTTAATAGTATCTACCTTAGAGCAGGAACAGCATGGTGGAATGGGGGCGCAGATAAGATTGGAGGTGGTTATGTAGAAGTAGTTCCATCATCAGAAAGAGATATCTCAGGCTTAGAAGTAATGGCCTTGCTAAAGAAATCAACTGACAATCTTTCAGGCATTTTTGTTGAGATCAAGCCAGACCTCGGTGGCCCCTCTTTTGACAATCCAATTGAATTATCAATATATGGCAATAAAGAACAAGATGTTAATGAAGCTATTGATGTAGTAGAGAATTATATGAGGAATGAAGTACAAGGCTTAATAAATATTTTTTCATCAAAATCATATCCATCTGTTGAATGGAGTGTAGAGGTTGATAAACAAAAAGCTGCTCAGCTTGGAGTGAATGTTGGAGATGTTGGGGCTTTGGTTCAAATGTTAACAAACGGCTTTAAAGTTGGGGAATATAGACCGGATGATTCAAGAGATGAAGTGGAAATAAGAGCAAGATTTCCAAGCTCTGATAGAACCATTACTGGTATTAAAAATTTAAATGTAACAACTGCAAAAGGGTTAATTCCTGTTAGCTCATTTATAGATGTTGTCCCAAAAGAAAATAGGCAGACCGTAAGTAGAGAAAATGGTCAGTATTTTCAACAAATAGCTGCAGGCACCGTCAATGAATCTGAGGTAACTGCGAAAGTTAAGGAGCTTGATAATTGGCTTAAAAATAAAGATTTAGGAGCTGGAGTATCTTATGCATTCAGTGGAATGGCAGAAGAGACGGAAGATGTAAATCAATTTATGATTATTGCAGGAATTTCAGCTATTTTTATAATGATGATAATGCTGTTGACTCAATTTAATAGTTTTTATCAGTCATTTATTATACTTTCTTCAGTAACAATCTCCTTTATAGGAGTACTTCTCGGTCTTTTAATTACAGGCAAACCATTTAGCACAACAATGACAGGTCTATCAATTATTACATTAGCCGGAATTGTTGTTAATAATAATATTGTCTTAATTGATACTTTTAATAAGCTTAAAGAGGAATCCCCTCATCTTGAAAAATCAATACATATCATTAACGCATGTAAGCAGAGGCTACGTCCAATACTGCTTACATCACTTACAACTATTTTTGGCTTGATGCCACTAGCTATGGGTATAAGTTTAGACATCATCTCAAGAGATATTTTATTTGGTAGTAAAATTGTAGATTGGTGGTCTAATCTAGCTGTATCAATAGTTTTTGGTTTAGGTTTTAGTACGTTTATTACTCTAATTCTTACTCCGGCAGTTCTTGCATTGCCTTATGCGTTAAGAAATGATTATAAAAAGTTTTTTAATAAAGCTAATTAATAAATTACAATAAAGCATGACCAGCGCAAATAAAAAAATTGATTTTGAATCCTCTTTAAAGCAACTTGAATCTATAGTTATGAAACTTGAGGATGAGAATATCAACCTAGAGGACTCAGTTAAATCTTTTGAAGAAGGCATTAACCTTGTAAAGGAATGTCAGAAACAGCTTGAAGAAGCTGAGCTAAAGGTAAAGAAACTTTTAGATGATGGTTCTGCACAAGAATTAGATAATTCTTGATAGCTTATGCCTTTAGAATATTTATCTGAAGTTAAGGAGCTAGTAAGAACTAAAATATCTCTTGCAATAGAAAATACAAATCTAATTGAAGAATCAATGAGCTATTCTGCATTAAGCAATAGTAAGATGATAAGAGCTGGCCTAATATTTGCCTCATCAGAACTTAATGCAAACTTATCAAGAAATAGTACTCTTACATTAGCTTCATCTGTTGAGTTAATGCACACATATTCTCTTATTCATGATGATCTTCCCTGCATGGATGATGATAATCTCAGAAGAGGTCAACCTTCAAATCATGTTAAGTATGGCGAAGCAAATGCCGTACTTGCTGGCGATGCCCTTCAAGCTCTTGCGTATGAAATTATTTGTGATGATGAGGATATGAAATCTGAAGAAAAAGTTCATGCCATAAAACTATTATCTAATTCTTGTGGCAAAACAGGAATGATACATGGCCAATATCTAGACATATTACATGAGAATAATTTAGAAAATATTAATCAAGATATATTAGAAGAAATTCATAATTTGAAAACTGGGAGGCTTATAGAATGTTCAGTAATGCTCGGACAAATTGGTAGTGATTCAAATAAAAATACGCAAAATGTCCTGAAAGAATTTAGTAAAAAAATAGGTTTAGCTTTTCAAATAACAGACGATATTCTTGATGTGACTGAAACTGAAGATGTATTGGGGAAGAATAATAATTCAGATATTAAGAATAACAAAGCAACCTACGTAGAGATTGTTGGACTAGATAATGCACTAAAAAGAGCCTCTGATTTAACTAACTCAGCCCTATCGATGCTGATAGAGTCAGACTTAGACAATAAAGATACTCTTGTAAGTCTTGCAAGATATATAATCAAAAGAAGTAATTAGATTGAAAATATTTAAACAGATACCTTCAAGAAAACCTGAAACACCTTTACTGGATAGAGTGAATTTTCCTTCAGATATTAGATCTTTTTCTGTCTCCGAATTAGAAAATCTTTCTAATGAGGTAAGAGAATTTTTACTTTACTCTGTTGGTAAAAGCGGCGGTCATTTAGGCGGTGGTCTTGGTGTAGTTGAGTTAACAGTTGCACTTCATTACTTATTTAATACTCCTTACGATAATCTAGTTTGGGATGTGGGCCATCAAGCATACCCTCACAAAATTCTTACAGGCAGAAAAGATAGTATTGAGACTATAAGAAAAAAAGATGGTCTTGCTCCCTTTCCAGCAATTAAAGAAAGTGAATATGACGCTTTTGGAGTGGGTCATTCAAGCACATCAATAAGTGCTATTTTAGGAATGGCAATTGCGGCTAAAGAAAATAATCCAGATAAAAAACATGTTGCTGTAATTGGAGATGGGGCCATAACAGCAGGAATGGCGTTTGAAGCTTTAAGCCATAGCGGTCATTTGAAGCCAAATATGTTGATTATCTTAAATGATAATGACATGTCTATTTCTGAAAATATTGGCGGGCTATCAAATTATTTTTCGAGAATTTGGGCCTCTAAGATATATAAAGGGATCAAAAAAAGTGGGTCAAGTTTCCTAAAACCTCTTCCTCAAGCATATCACCTGGTAAGAAAGGTTGAGACACAGATGAAGGCAATGGTTGCACCTGGAATAATTTTTGAGGAGCTTGGTTTAAATTATATAGGACCGATTGATGGTCACAATATTCATGAAATGATTGATGTAATTGGGAATCTGAAAGATTTTGATGGTCCTCAGTTTTTACATGTCATTACTAAAAAAGGTGCAGGACTTGATGCTGCCGAAGAAGATAGGATTGAATTTCATGCTATTGGGAAAATAAATGCAATTAAATCCTCATCTGTATCTGGACCAAAATATCAGGATATATTTGGTGATTGGATTGTAGATATGGCGATTAAGGATAAAGAGCTTGTGGCTATAACTCCTGCAATGCGAGAAGGCTCTGGCCTTGTTAATTTTAGTAAAAAATTTCCTGATAGATATTTTGATGTAGCGATTGCTGAGCAACATTCTGTAACTTTTGCGGCAGGACTAGCACTCGAAGGCAAGAAGCCTGTAGTAGCGATATATTCAACATTTCTTCAACGGGCTTACGATCAACTTATTCATGATGTAGCAGTCCAAAATCTTGATATTACTCTGGCCCTAGATAGAGCTGGTCTTGTTGGTGAGGACGGCCCTACTCACTCAGGTAATTATGATATTTCTTATTTAAGATGTATTCCAAATATTATATTAATGACGCCTGCTGATGAGGATGAGACAAGAAAGCTACTCACAACTGCTTATGAATTTAAAGGACCTGCAGCTGTTAGGTATCCTCGAGGTTCTGGTCCAAATAGTATTGTTGACCAAGAATTATCAAGCATAGAGATTGGCAAAGCGAGAATTATTAGAGAAGGTGAAAGTAAAGTTATTTTCTTAAATTTTGGCTCACTTTTACATGAGGCTAAAATTGTTAGTGAAAAATTAAACCTAACTCTTATTGATATGCGCTTTGTAAAGCCCCTTGATAGAGAAGTTCTCAGAGAATATCTCTCTGATGCTAGTATGTTTGTATCTCTTGAGGATGGCTCTATAGCCGGAGGTGCGGGAAGTGCTGTTCAAGAGTTCTGCTCTGAAGAAAATATTTTAATTCAATCCAAACTATTTGGTATACCGGATAAGTTTATAGAGCACTCTACTAGAGAAGAAATGATAAGGGAATGCGGTCTTGATGCTAACTCTTTAGAGGAAGCTATAAAGAGCTATTGTTAAGAAGCCGGCAACTAGTCCTGCTATAAGATCGTCTAAAACTATACCAAAACCATTTTTAAAATTCTTGTCTATGTAGGATATTGGGAAAGGTTTCAAAATATCAAAAAATCTAAATAGAATGAATGTAATTACTGCTGAATTAATTGCCGCAAAAGATTCAATATTAAAAATACTTATTTTTGAGCTTATAAAAAGAGCTAGCCACATCCCAGCAAATTCATCTATAACAATAGATTTCTGGTCTTTTTCAACCAAGCCTTTGGTGGCAAAATGACAAATAACTATTGATGTAATTAATATTATAAATAAGAGAAAGAAGCTATTTTGTATGGAGGGACTTGAAATTAGCCATATACCTAAAGTTGCAAAAGAGCCCCATGTTCCGGGACCAAAGGGCAATTTACCAATACCAAAAAGAGTGGCAATAAGATGAGATGGTTTTTTTAAATTAGGAAAATTATCCATTTGTAAAATGATCGAATCCGTTTATGTCAGTATCATAACCTTTATCTGAGATTAATCTAATTTCTTGTGTATCAGTAATTAGGCCAATTTTTATGAAATGATCTAGATAATTTTCTTTACTGACCGTGAAGCATAAATCATAATCATCACCGGCATTAATATCATTAATGCTTCTTGTATAGGGAATTTTATCTACATAAACCTCTGCTCCGCGATTAGATGCTTCAATTATTTTTTTCATGTCGGCCAGCAAGCCATCTGATGTATCAATACATGCAGAAGCTATATCAATAATTTCATTTCCAAGTGAAATTTTAGGTATTGGTCTAAGGTAGTCTTGAATAAAATCTGACTCAAATTTTTTATCCTTCCAGTCATCCAGCCCTTTTGCCGCCCTACCTACTTGAGAGCTAATACAAATGTAATCACCTACACGAGCTCCATTTCTTTTTAAAACCTTGTCGGTATATGGGGAGCCATAGACAATTACATTTATATTAAGCGGGCCTTTGGTTAAGTCGCCTCCAATTAATGAGATTTGGAATTCATCTGCAATATGCTCTACTCCCTTAGAGAAACCTTGGTACCAATCCTTGTCACCAATTGGTGATGTCAAGGAGATACTAAAAGCTCTAGGCTTGCAGCCCATTGCCGCCAGATCACTCAAGGCTACAGCTATAGATCTGTAAGCTATATCTTCTGGGTTAGCATTGGATGGGAAATGAACATCTACTACAGATGCATCTACTGAGGTTATAACAGGTTTAGAGAAATCAAATACAGCACAGTCGTCTCCTGGAGAGATGACTATGCCATTTTGTTTATAATATTTTGAGCCAATATTTTGGAATAGGTCTATTAGCTCAAATTCAGAAGCCAAAAACTAGCTTGGGTATCTTTCAAACAAGCCAGAAGCACCCATGCCGCCACCGACGCACATAGTAACAACTCCAAATTGCTTATCTCTTCTTACCAATTCTCTTGTTATATGCCCTACACATCTTGAACCTGTCATTCCAAAAGGATGTCCTATTGAGATAGAGCCTCCATTAACATTCAATTTATCCATTGGTATTCCTAATGTATCTCTACAATGAGCAACTTGAACTGCAAAAGCTTCGTTAAGTTCCCATAAATCTATATCTTCCATAGACATGTTGTAGTTTTTAAGAAGTTTTGGAACTGAATAAACCGGGCCAATACCCATTTCATCTGGCTCACAGCCCATAGTTGTAAATCCTCTAAAGTAAGCAACTGGCTTTAAACCAAGTTCTAATGCTTTTTCTTCAGACATTATTAAATTTACCGATGCTCCATCAGATAGCTGAGATGAATTACCTGCTGTTACAGTTCCATTTTCAGGATCAAAAACAGGCTTAAGGCTTCCTAGTGCTTCCATGGTAGTTCCAGGTCTATTGCACTCATCCTTATCTACAGTTACATCAACTTCTTTTGATTCGCCAGTTTCTTTGTTAGTCAAACGCATTTTTGTATCCATTGGAATAATCTCATCTGAAAAAATACCGGATTCCTGAGCTGCAGATGTTCTTTTTTGGCTTTCAAAGGCAATTTCATCTTGAGTTTCACGAGAAACGTTATATCTTTTTGCAACGACCTCAGCTGTCATTCCCATTGGATAATAAATACCAGGAGATTGTTCAGCTAACTTTTCATTAACAAAATTATCCAGGTTCATGTTCATCATTGATATAGTTTCAGCACCACCGGCAATTACAGTATCGTAGCAACCTGCCATAATCTGTCCCGCTGCCATGGAAATAGATTGCATTCCAGAAGAGCAATATCTATTTATAGTGGTTCCACCTACTGACATAGGAAGATTTGATAGAACTGCTGCATTTCTTGCGATGTTATGCCCTTGAGCTCCTTCAGGATTTCCACAACCCATAATTATGTCCTCAACAGCATCAGCTGGGAGGTTAGGATTTCTTTCTAACAATGCATTGATAATATGCGCAAGCATATCGTCGGGTCTTGTCATATTGAAGCCACCACGATGAGATTTTGCAAGACCTGTTCTTACGCTATCTACTATTACTACATTTTTCATATTCATTCCTTTAAAAAAATTTACGTTAGTTATTCTATTCGATCTTACAAATGACTTAAAGCCTCTTATACCAATTAGGAATTATATCTATGCCAAGCTCTTCAGCTTTTTTAATCAGATAGGGAATAGTTATTGGACTAAAAGGAAGAGCTACAAGAACTCCTAATCCCAAACTTTTGAGTATCTGTGTCAGCTGGTTATTTGCATATTCAATATCTAACTCAGAAGCATCTCCTTCTATATATTTGAAATATATATCTAACATTTTTTTATTTTCGTCAGATTCTTCAAGAAAACTTTCTTTAATTTTCAATATATATTTTTGTAGTTTATTAGTATTCATTTATATTTAAATATTATGCTACATTTGAACCCATGAAGAAATCTGAAAGAGCTTTATTTGTATCTGAGACACTAAATAGGGTATATCCCAGTACACCAATACCACTAGACCATTCAAGCAACTTCACTCTTCTTGTTGCTGTATTGCTTTCAGCACAATGTACTGATGAGAGAGTTAATCAAGTCACTCCTGAGTTATTCAAGCTTGCATCAACTCCCTTTGGCATGAGCAAGGTATCAGAAGACATAATTTATAAAATTATTAAGCCATGCGGATTGGGGCCAAAAAAATCAAAAGCAATTAAAGAATTATCTATTATCCTTACAGATAAATATGATCAAGTGGTTCCTTGCAACTTCTTAGATTTAGAGAGGCTGCCTGGAGTTGGCCATAAGACAGCTTCTGTTGTTATGAGTCAGGGTTTTGGCATACCGGCTTTTGCAGTTGATACCCATATTCATAGACTAGCTCAGAGATGGGGTTTAACTGACGGGAAAAACGTAAAAAAAACGGAAGCTGATTTAAAGAAATTATTTCCAGAGTCATCATGGAATAAGCTCCACCTTCAGATTATCTTTTGGGGAAGAGAATTTTGCCAAGCCAAGGCTTGTTATGGTCTGAAATGTGATATCTGTTCAACCTGTTACCCAAAAAGAATTAAACCTTTTATCCACAAAAAGCCTTAGATGATTTAAAATATCCATTCCTCTTAAAAATTCGACTGCATTTGCTCTTAGCGCAAGGACTAATATTTAATGAAATCTATATTTAAACTGAAAAAAACTTCTAAAAGTGATTCTATTTTTAGCAACACTGATTCAATCAAGAGTTATGACCCTGAGCTATGGGATTCATTTGAAAAAGAAGCAATTCGACAAGAAGATCATATTGAACTTATTGCATCTGAAAACTATGCTAGTACTAGAATATTAGAAGCCCAGGGCTCCCTTCTAACTAATAAGTACGCCGAAGGTTACCCCTCTAAAAGATATTATGGTGGTTGTGAGTATGTGGATATCGCAGAAGAGCTAGCAATATCAAGAGCAAAAGAGCTATTTAAAGCAGATTATGCAAATGTTCAGCCTCATTCTGGTTCATCAGCAAATGCAGCTGCATTCTTGGCTCTGCTTGAGCCAAACGATACTATTCTTGGAATGAGTTTAGACCATGGTGGACATTTAACACATGGAGCTAAAGTTAATTTTTCAGGCAAAAATTACAATGGCATCCAATATGGCCTTCATCCAGAAACTCATGAAATTAATTATGACCAAGTCAGAGAATTAGCCCTAGAACACAAACCTAAGTTAATAATAGCTGGATTTTCAGCATATTCAGGGATAATAGATTGGGAAAAATTTAGAGTAATTGCTGATGAAGTTGGTGCTTATTTTCTTGTTGATATGGCTCATGTTTCTGGATTAGTTGCTGCAGGATTATACCCATCACCAATACCTTTCGCCGATGTTGTAACTTCTACTACTCATAAAACATTAAGAGGCCCTAGATCAGGAATCATTCTTGCAAGAAAAAATGAAGTTTTAGAGAAGAAATTAAACTCGGCTGTATTCCCTGGGTCACAGGGAGGTCCTTTGATGCATGTAATTGCTGCAAAAGCAGTATGCTTTAAGGAAGCTCTTGAGCCTGAATTTAAAATATATATTGATCAGGTTATGAAGAATGCAAAAGTCATGTGCAAAACAATACTCTCAAGAGGTATTGATGTTGTCACCAGCGGAACTGAAAACCATATTATTTTAGTTGATCTTAGAAATAAAGATATTACTGGCAAGGCTTTGGAAAAAGCTCTTGGTGATGTAAATATAACAGTAAATAAAAATGCTGTTCCAAATGATCCACAATCACCTTTTGTTACATCAGGGGTAAGGCTTGGAACTCCAGCAGTCACAACTAGAGGGTTTAAAGAAAAAGAGATTGAGCTTCTTAGTAACTGGATATGTGATGTAATTGATAATATTGATGATGAGTCAAAAATGGCAGAAATTAAAAAAAATGTTATTAAGCTAACTGATCAGTATCCGGTCTATAATTTGTAGATGTACTGTCCATTCTGTCAAGCTGAAGATACTAAAGTCATTGACTCTAGGCTTGTTGCTGATGGCTCGCAAACTAAAAGAAGAAGATCTTGTGAAATTTGCCAATCTAGGTTCACCACCTTCGAAACTGCTGATCTAGCTCTGCCTAGAGTTATTAAGAATAATGGTGAAAGACAACCATTTAATGGCTCAAAACTTAAAAGAGGCATGCTAAGGGCTCTTGAAAAGAGACCTCTGTCATCTGAAGAGATTGATACTCTCTTTGGCAAAATATTAAATCAAATTAGAACAAGCGGCGTTCGTGAGATCAAATCTATTGAAGTTGGCGAAATAATGATGGATGCCCTTAGAACTGTAGATTCAGTTGCTTATGTAAGATTTGCTTCTGTTTATAGAGATTTTCAAGATATAAAAGATTTTTCAGCTGAAATTAATTCACTAAATAAAGAAAAGCCGTCTACTAAAAAATCAAAAAAATGAACGTCGAAGAATTAATGCAGAGAGCCATATCTCTTGCTGATCCATATAAATATAAGACCAAACCCAATCCAGTTGTCGGATGTTTAATTTTAAAAAATGATCTTATAATTTCAGAGGGAGTCCATGAGGAGTTTGGTTCAGATCATGCAGAAGTAAATGCTATTAAAAATGCAAAGCTCAAAATGGGCTCAATATTTGATTCATCCAAGGATTTAACTTTAATTTGTACATTAGAGCCTTGCAACCATGAAGGAAAGACAGGTGCATGCACAGAAGCAATCATTAAATCAGGCATCAAGAAGGTTATCGTTGGCTGTATGGATCCCAACCCCTTGGTATCTGGAAAAGGTATAGAGAGGCTTATTAAAAATGGTATTGATGTTGATGTTGGTTTTTGTGAAGAGGCAATCCAAGAGCAAAATAAATTCTTCTTTTATAAACATCAAAACAAAAAACCATTTATTACATTAAAAATAGCTAGCTCCAAAGATGGTAAGTCCCATAATCAAGATGGCAGTAGAACTTGGATTACATGTGAGGAGTCAAGGCAAGATGTCCAATTGGTTAGAGCCTTGCATGATGCAATTATGACTGGAGGAAATACAGTTCTAAACGATAATCCACTAATGAATGCAAGAGTAGGCTTTCCAGTAAATCAGCCAAAAAAAATTCTATTAACTAGTAAAGAAGGCTTGAATAATAATTTCTTTAAAGATGCTGAAGTTATGACTATAAGAGAAAGAAATATTCATGTCATTATTGAAGATCTAAAACATTTAGATATCAATTCAATATTAGTTGAAGCAGGACCAAAATTGGCTAATTCTTTTTTACTATCAGGGCTCGTTGATGAGTTAATAATTTACGAATCCCCAGATAACCTTGGTCCAAATGGGGTTAGCTGGTTTGAAGAAGATAAAGCTGTTGAAAATCTGGGTTTTAAATTAGAATCCTCTTATAAAATTGAATCGGATGTAAAAAAAATATACAAAAAATGTTAAAAGACAATATTAAAGACATCATAGAAGATGTAAAAAATGGAAAGATGGTAATCATTCTTGATGATGAATCTAGAGAGAATGAAGGTGATCTGGTATGTGCTGCTGATCTCATTACTCCGGAGATAGTTAACTTTATGGCCTCAAAAGGAAAAGGATTAATCTGCCTTCCAATGAGCGTTAATTTATGCAGAAAGTATGATCTTCAAATGATGACAAATAATAATAAAGCTGCCAATAGAACAGCCTTTACAGTCTCTATTGAAGCTGCTGAAGGTATTACAACAGGAATATCTGCAGCTGATAGAGCCCATACTATAAAAACAGCAGTAAGTAATAAATCAGTGGCATCTGATATCGTCCAGCCAGGGCATATCTTTCCATTGAAAGCTATGGATGGTGGGGTTTTAAGCAGAGCAGGACATACAGAAGCTGCCTGTGACCTTGCTAAGCTCGCAGGGCTTCAATCTGCAGGCGTAATATGTGAAATTATGAATGAAGATGGCACTATGGCAAGAAGAGATGACCTTATTAAATTTGGTGAAGAGCACGGAATAAAAGTTGGGACAATTGCAGATTTAATTGACTATAGACTTTCATCTGACTCAACAGTTGAGTCTGTGCACAACAGAAATATATCGAATGAATTTGGCGACTTCAATCTAATTGTTTGGAGAGACACCATTAACGATGAATATCATTATTCTTTAAGTAAAGGGGATTTATCTAAAGTTAAATCGCCTCTTGTCCGAGTTCAAACCCAAAGCATACTCCAGGATACTCTCGGAATAGAAGAGCTTGGTAAAAACTGGTCAATTAGAAAATCGATTGAAAGGATATCTCAAGAAGAAGCTGGACTTTTCGTACTGATCAACCACAGAGATGCAAAAAGCTATTGGCTTAATATCCTAGAAGAGAAAGAAGTCGAACCTAAAACAAATAGAAGAGTTATTGGAGTTGGTTCGCAAATTCTAAGAGCACTGGATCTTAAAGAAATAACAGTTCTAGGAACTCCAACAAAATATAATGCTGTATCTGGATTCAATATAGAAATTACTGGATTTGTTAATGAATAAGATATTACTAGTTCATACGTCATGGTACGAAGAATATATAAAAACTATGATTGATTCTGCTATGAATATACTTACTCCTGAATATGAAATTGATCTTGTTTGCGCCCCAGGGGCAATAGAATTATCAGGTCTAGCTAAATATAAAATCTTGAAAGAAAAAAATTCATATGTAGGTGTTTTATTTCTAGGTATTGTTGTCAGGGGCGAAACAACTCATTATGAATTAGTCACAAACGAAGCTTTTAGGTCTATTGGAAATCTTGCATTAGATTTTTCCAATATCTCTGTGATAAACAATGTAATATGTGTGGAAAATAAAGATCAGTTGCTAAAAAGACTGACTGCTAACACGGAAAATAATGCAAAAGCATTAATATCACTTATAAATGAAAAATCTATCTAATTTTAAAGTTGAAGTAAGAACAAGGGAATATCTTGTTCAAGCCATATTCCAATTATTTTTTAATGAAGAGGAAGACGTGACTGACATTGTTGAGCAATTCAAGGATGAACATAAAACTAAAAGGGTAGATTTTTATTCATTTACCTCAGACCTTAAATCAATACAAAAAAATAAAGAAGAAATTCATAAAGTATTGATTGACCTTGATGTAAAAGATACTAATCTAGATCTTATGGATAAATCTATCCTATATTTTGCACTTAATGAAATGATGTACGGCCAGCTTGATAAACCTATTGTTATAGATGAGGCTTTAAGGCTTTCTAAGAAATTCTCAAATCCAGAATCATATAAATTTATAAACGCTAATCTAGATAAATTCTTAAAGTCTAAAAAATAACCCTATCTAGTAATTGTTTGATCTCGAGAAGGTCCAGTCGAAATTATTGAAATAGAACATTCAATAAAATCTTCAATGAAATTGATATACTCTTGTGCTTTTATTGGGAGCTTTGAAAAATCTGTCACACCCTCTGAGGATGATTCCCAGCCATCAAAAATCTTGAAGACAGGTGCGTTATCTTTGTAATCGACACATACCTCAATGGATTTAAATTCATCCATGACATCTAATTTTGTTAGACATAAATCTGTTACAGAATTAGTAAATATTGCTTTCTTTAAAGCCACTAAATCAAGCCAGCCACACCTTCTAGGCCTTCCTGTGGTTGCGCCGAATTCACGACCCCTTTCAGCTAACATCTTGGCATTGTCATCAAATAACTCAGTTAAAAACGGCCCCTCGCCGACTCTAGTAGCATAGGCTTTGGAAATACCAATTATTTTATCAATGTACTTAGGCCCTAGGCCTAGGCCGGTCGACACACCTCCGGCTGTTGTATTGGACGATGTAACAAAAGGATAAGTACCATGATCAATATCTAAAAGTGTTCCCTGTGCTCCTTCAAATAATAGAGGCTTATCTGCTTTAACCCACTTGTATAAAAGGTCTTGTGTATCAGTACAATATTTATCATAAAGGTGCTTATATGAAAGAAGTTCTTTAATCATATCTTCAATGTTATGAGGATCTTCGTTATATAACTCGACTAACAAACGATTATGATAGGAAACTAATAACTCTATTTTATCTCTTAATAACTGTTCGTTTCCAATATCTCCGAACCTTATAGCTCTTCTGGCGATCTTATCTTCGTAGGCTGGGCCAATTCCTCGACCTGTTGTTCCAATAGATTCTTTTTTATCTCTAACCTTATCAATGCTTATATGACTTGGAAGAATCAAGGCACACGAGGAGCTTACAAAAAATCTTTTATCAAAGCTAATGCCTGCTTCTTCAAGGCCTTTTATTTCTTTATCTAAGGCTTCTAACGAAAGAACAACTCCATTTCCGATTAAGCAATTAACATTAGGGTGCAAAATACCTGAAGGAGTTAAATGAAGAACTGTCTGATGACCATTAACCTTAATTGTATGACCAGCATTATGCCCACCTTGAAAGCGACACACGGCATGAACTTCTTTACTTAAAGCATCAACAATCTTGCCTTTTCCCTCATCACCCCACTGCAAACCAAGTATCAAAGAATTTAAAGCCATTATGTATTTTCCTAGTCAGAAATTTCTTTGTTATTTAAGTACTTTAAGAAGTCTGAATTAGCATCAATAAGCATAATATCTGATTTATTTTCAAATGTTTCAACATAGGCTTTCATACTTCTGGTGAATTCATAAAATTCTGGATTTTGAGAAAAGCCATCAGCATAAATTTTTGCTGATAAGGCATCTCCCTCTCCTCTTAAAAGCTCTGATGTTTTGTATGCCTCAGCAAGTATTACTACCTTATCTTTATCGGCCACCGCTCGAATTTCTCTGGCTATCTCCTTTCCTTCAGATCTCAACTCTTCGGCGAGCCTGTTTCGCTCAGTTCTCATTCTCTCGTAAACTGAGTTACTTAAGTTAGCGGGTAAATCAATTTTCTTTACCCTAAAATCTATAATTTCTATACCAAGGTCAGTAACTGATTCATTTAAGACATTTAACATAATGTTCATCAACTCATCTCTTTCACCTGAAACAAGCTCTTTAACAGTTCTTTTACCAAAATTATTCTTAAGTACAAATTCTGATCTTTGAGCAAGCAGACTATTTAAGCTATTAAAGCTTCCATTGTTAGCTTTATAAAATGTTAAAACATCAGAGATTCTATATTTAAGATATGAATCTACTAACAAATACTTACTCTCAACCGTAAGAATCCTATCCGGGTCCTCATCAAGAGTTTGAATTCTTGAGTCATACTTTTTAACTTCTTGGATAATTGGAAGTTTTAGTTGAAATCCTACAGGTATATCTGTTTTAACAGCTTCACCGAATTGAAATACAATTGCTTGCTCTTTTTCGTTAACTATAAAAAAACTATTTGCAGCTAAACCGATTATTAGCGCAGCAAAAACTAATAAAAAACTATTTCTATTCATCTGAATCTCCTTTTATACGCAAACCGTTAGATTTATATCTATTTATATCAATCTCATTTCCTTTTCCCATCATCTGATCTAAAGGCAACACCATTAAGTTATTTCCACTATCAATATCGATCATTATTTTGGTAGTTCTTGATAAAACAGATTGCATTGCGTCTATATACATTCTATCTCTAGTAACTTTAGGTGCCTTCTCATACTCTTGCAATAATTGAGTAAATCTTCCAACCTCACCCTCAGCATTGGCAACAACTTCTAACTTGTAACCCTCTGCATTTCTTATTCTTGCTTGAGCTTGACCTCTGGCTTCAGGAACAATTGTTAATGCATAACGCTCTGCTTCATTTTGTAATTTTTCTTTATCCTCTCTAGCCGCAACCACATCATCAAAAGAATTCTTTACAGCAGTAGGCGGATCAGTTTTTTCAATGTTAACTTGCTGAACTAGCAAACCTGTTCCGTATGAATCTAGGATTGCTTGAAGTCTTGCTTGAACTTCTTGAGCTATATTTTCTCTACCAACAGTTAAAACAGAGTCTAGAGTATTATCACCCACGACATGTCTAAGAGCACTTTCAATAGCATTTCTTAAGCTAGCTTCAGGATCTTTAACATTAAGAACAAAATCTTTAAGATTAGCAATTCTATATTGAGCTGAAACAGTAACATCTACTATATTTTCATCTTTAGTAAGCATGCTATTTGTCTGAGTATATCTTCTAGTCAGTGAAACGTTTTCTATATACCTCTCATCAATCCCAGCAAGTCTGAAATTAAGACCCTCTTGTTGTTCCTCGTGGAATTTACCAAGCCTTAAAATAACTGCTCTTTCTGATGCATCAAGCTGATAGATAGATTGAGATGCATAAAAAATTAAGAATGCAAAAAATCCATATAGAAACATTCTAGTAGTTGGGATCTTAAAGCCACCTGACCCAGAGCCATCACTACCAGATGGTGATTTCTTTCCTCCAAGAACTGCAGAGAATTTTTTTATAAGATCGTCGAAGTCAGGGGCATCGTTTTTACCGCCCCAAGGGTCTTTGTCTTGATTATTCCAATTCACAATAATATTACCTCGTAATTTCTTTTATTATAAACTCTATCTATGGACTAATCTTTATAATTAAAGAGAAGTTCCTAGTTTTTTTATATGTTCTTCAATTTTTTGACTCGAATCGATATTATATAAGCCAATTTCTTGCCAAGACCTCATCCAGGTAATCTGTCTTTTTGCTAGTTGCCTTGTTGCAAATAGAGCTTTGTTAGAGAATGTTTCAAAATCATATTCTTGATTTATGAATGCTATTGCTTGTTTGTAATTAACTGATTTTCTAATTGGGTGATCTTCGGCAACACTATATTTAGCCAATAAACTGCGCACTTCATCGATCAACCCACTATTAATAATAGTGTGAAGACGTTCTTCTATCCTCTTATGAAGCAAGGCTCGATCATCTTCATAGATTGCAAATTGATGAACATCATATTTATCTTTAAGGGATTTTTTTGTATTTAATTTAATGAATGAGCTATAGGGCTTTCCAGATAGATGTTTTACCTCAAGAGCTCTTACAATTCTCTGCTCATCTAAAGAATTAATTTTTTTAGCATATTCAGGGTCTACTCTTTCTAAAAGAGAATATAAATATTCAATACCCTTGTCATCTTTAATGTCTTTCAACTCAGATCGATAAGGATCATTTCTTTGCGGTAAGTCATCTAATCCATCAAGCAGTGATTTAAAGTACATCATTGATCCACCAACGAAAAGAGGCAGTTTATTTTTTGCATGTATTTCATCAATTAATTCTAGAGATTTGTTTACAAAATCTGAAACAGTGAAGACGCTAGTTGGCTCTATACAGTCAATTAGATGGTGAGGGTGATGTTTTAATATTTCTGTAGAAGGCTTGGCTGACCCGACATTGCAGCCTTTATAGACCATCACAGAATCAACACTAATTATCTCTACCGAGGTGTGTTTTGATATATTTATAGCAAGTTCAGTTTTCCCTGAAGCTGTAGCTCCAAGCAGGAAAGCAATTGGCTTTTTTAAGGTATTTATTTTAAAGAGCTTCTTCGTTTGTTTCGCCTGTTCTTATTCTTATAACTTCTTCAATGGGTGTTATAAAAATCTTACCATCTCCAATTTTTCCAGATGAAGCAACTTCAATAATAGCGGTTTTTACTTGCTCAACAAGATCGTCTGAAATAGCAATCTCAATCTTAATTTTTGGAAGAAAATCGATAGTGTACTCAGCGCCTCTATAGAGCTCAGTGTGGCCTTTTTGTCTTCCAAAGCCTTTTACTTCTGTCATAGTCATGCCAGTGACACCAATACTATCAAGCGACGCACGAACTTCCTCTAGTTTAAATGGTTTAATTATTGCTGTTACAAGCTTCACAGTCTTCTCCTTTAATAGTATTTAAAATCTTTGTATATTGTTTTCTAGTTGAGCCCTTGTTATCTGTACAAATATTTAGTGCCCTAATTATCATATCATCTCTCAATGAAGAGTTATTTAGCAAGGTCTTAAATGCATTAAAAATATCTTTTTCTTGATCCAACTTAATACATGAATTCTTTTCTGTAAAAAGATTTATGATATCTTCAAAATTATGCATATGTGGTCCTACTATAAAGGGGCACTTTTCAGTAGCTGCTTCAATGATGTTGTGTCCACCATATTCTTCAAACAGGCTTCCCCCGATAAATGCTATTGAGGCTTTTGAATAAAGCTCTCTCATCAGTCCAGTTGCCTTGATAATAATGACATCGTTGTTATTAAGTTCCTTGGGAACTATTGATGAAATAGCGCTTATTAAATTACTCTTACTAACCAAAGATTGAATTGATTGTGCTCTTTCGGGATGTCTTGGGGCAATAATTAATCTTAAATCTTTGAACTCAATTCGAAGCTTAATAAAGGCATTAAGTATTAACTCATCTTCTCCCTTATGGGTACTTGCAGCAAGAATAAACTTTTTATCAGATTCTATTTTTATAGAATTATCCAAGGTTGAATTGATATCAAATTTAACAGACCCAACCCTTTCTATTTTATTAAGAGAGACTCCAAGTTTATTAAAGCGAGTCTTATGGTCATTGCTTTGAGCAAAAACTAATGATATTTTTTTCATAGTATCAGCAAAGAAAAAGCCAAGCTTTGAATATTTTTTATAGGATATTTCTGACATTCTAGCATTAGAGATTATCACCGGAATGTTGCTTTGATGAGCTTTAGAAATCATTGAAGGCCATATCTCAGTTTCAAATAATATTAAGCCAATTGGATTGAATGATTTAAAAAAACCATTAACAAAAAGAATGAAATCCCATGGGGCATATACAACCTCTAGTGAATTTCCAAAAATCTTTTTTGCCTCTCTAAGACCTGTTGGTGTCGACACTGACAAGACAACATCATATTCTTTAAGAATCTCCACCACTATTTGCTGAGAGGATATGACCTCTCCCAGACTAACCGCATGGAACCAAACAATATTTGATGATTTAGATTTCTTATATATACCCAGTCTATTGCTAAAATTTAATCTGTAATCCTTGTCTCTTAGACTCTTTATTAGCAACCTAGAGACCATAAAAGGAATCATGAGAAGTAATAAAAAATTATATAAAGAAAGTTTCATTTACAATTGATCTAAATTAATAATGTAATAATACAACTTATAAACAAATGAATAGAGTTTTATTAAAATTTCTTGTTATTTTATGGAAGCTTATAATGCTTCTGCCTAGATCTGTTCACTTAATTTTAGGTCAAGCTTTGGGGCGATTGCTTTATCTTAGCTCCATGAAGAGAAATAACTTTAGTAAGAAAAATATTGATCTATGCCTTCCTGCAGTCGACAAATCTCAAAGAGAGGAGATACATAAATCAAATATATTACTTTCTGGAAGAATTCTTTTCGATTCTGGTGTTTCTTGGTTTTGGTCTGACAAACGAATAAATAGCTCAATTGATTATGATATTAGAGGTTTGGATATGCTCCTTGATGAGCAAAAACATAAGAAAGGTGTTTTGCTATTTTTTAAACATTCACTTCATCTTGAGCTGGATGCTCGTTTAATTGCAATGAATGCTGAAATGTATGGAGTAGAGAGAGTTCATAACTCTGATTCGTTTGATTCCATTCAAGGCTCAGGACGGTTAATGAGTATGCAAGGAGTTTGCGATAGGAATAATCCTTTAAAATTTATAAGGTGGCTCAAAAAAGGCAAGACTGTTCTTTATGCAACCGATCAAGATTATGGAATGACTCAATCTGATATTGTAAATTTCTTTGGCATCCCGGCTGCAACTATTTCAGCTCCTCTAAAAATCGTAAAAAGTACTAATTGCAAAACATATTTTATAAATACATTTATTGAGGATGAAAAATATATTCTTGATATTCAAGAAATGCACTTAGATCAAACTAATGAAATTAATTTTTCAATCGATCTAAATCTCTTTATGGAAAATAAAATTAAATCTCATCCTGAGGAATATCTTTGGCAACATCGTAGATTTAAATCAACACTAGGAAAGGAAGATTTTTATGCTCAAGATGGATAAATTTAATAACATAAAAGGATTTCTAGCCCATGAAGAGGGTTTGTTTTTATACAGGCTTACAAAAGAGTATTGCCTTAATGGGGTTGCAGTAGAAATAGGCTCATATTGTGGCAAATCAGCTTGTTATATTGGGCAAGCTTGTAAGGAAAATAATACACATCTTGTAACTATAGATCATCACAGAGGCTCGGAAGAACAGCAGCTAGGTCAAGAGTATTTTGATCCAGAGGAATTTGATTACAAAAAAAATAGGGTTGATACCCTGCCAACTCTTCTCAAGAATATAAGAAAACATGAATTAGATAACTTTGTTAAGGCTTTAGTTGGTGATTCAGCATCAGCTGCAAAAAACTTAGAAGATAATTTAGATTTAGTTTTTATAGATGGTAGTCATACATTTGAATCTGCAAGGCTAGATTATGCATCCTGGAAAGGAAAAATAAGAAAAGGCGGCATTTTAGCTATACATGATATATATGATACTGAGGCTGATGGAGGACAGGCGCCAAAAGAAATCTATGAAAAAGCTTTAAAAGAAAATTTTGAGCTTATAGAAAGAGTAAATAGTCTAGTTGCGCTCAGACTTATTGGCTAAAAAAGTAAAAATATTATCATTGGTGCCGTAGATAACATTTGCAGCAATTATTAAAGCAGCATTTGTCCATGTAGACTGTTCATTTGGCCATAGAATATCTAGTTTGTATTGATATCCAGTTGGAAAAATTCCATCAGGATTTTGAAACTTTAGGATATCTTCAAACATCTTGATAGCCAAAGATTTATCATAATTTAAATAAGTGGCAATGATGCATTCTGAGGTTTCAGCTATTGTTATCCAAGGCTCCTCTGCAACACATTTTATTCCTAGATCTTGCTCATAAAAATTCTTTAAATTTGATTTAAAAAAATCTTTATCTAGATTGACTCTTGCTAGTGACTGATAAAAGAAGTCCATTGAAAACCTTGATCTATCGACACCATCTCTATCAAACCTATCCCATGGTATTTCTGAATTAGACCAGAAAGAGCTATTTAATAGTGTCTTTAGATCTTTCAATGATTTAGATTTCAAGTCACTATCATAATTACTGTTTTCGTTCACAAGATCAAGAATTTCGATAATCGAAGTGTAAGCTTGAGCAGAAATTGCAATAGACATAGATGCAGTTATTAATGAATTGTCTGAATAGCCATTGTCGTCTTTAGACCAATAATACATCCCGTCTGTATCCATAAAGTCTAGAAGTGAGCTAAAGATAGTAGTTAGCTGAGGTAAATATTTATTAAGATGATCTGGATTTTTATCAATCAAATATCTTTGAAGAAGTGGCAGAGCAATATATGGAGCGTGATGACTTTGATAGTTTAATTGAGTTGGTTGTTGATTATTAAATTCTGAATAAATCAGACCCTTGCTATTAAGATTGCTAAAAAACCAATCTACGCCTTTTTCAAATGCATCCCATTCTTCATAGATTGCCAATGAAATTAGGCATTCAGAGTGATCCCATGCGTCGCATTTCCCCTTCTCATCCCATGGTATCGAGCCATCTAAAAGTTGATTTTGGACAATCCAATTCTTTGCAGGCAACAACCTATCATGTAAATCTACCCAATTCATTTTTTTGTAAAATACATTGCCGTGCTCTTACCCATGATTGGGTTTAAGGACTTATCAATTAAATCAATCCAAAGTGGTTTTTTTAAGATATGTGTTTCTAGAAATTTTTTATAGACTCTTATCAGAATATTAGTTTCTTGATTTTTCCAAAATAAACACCTTAGCCACCAGTATGGACTATGTATTGAATGGAATTTTTCTGACTGAACAAAACTAAAGCCTCTTTCAGAAATCTCGTTCACAAGATTGCTTTGTTTAAAAATTCTTAAATGGCCTCCGGGCTGGTTTTGATATTCAGTTGATAGTGCCCAGCAAATTTTTTCCGGCCAAGCAGTTGGAACGCTAGCAAGAAAACTTCCCCCTGGCTTAAGAACTCTATTAATTTCAACTATCGCATCCTTGTACTCATGTAGATGTTCTAAAACTTCAGAGCAAACAACTAAATCAAAGCTATTATCAGGAAATGGTAATGAGTAAACAGATCCTTTTATAAATTCTGCACCAGCATTGGATATTGATTTAAAAAATTCATAGCCTTCCTGTGATTTCTTTAGCGAATCATCATGAAGATCTAAACCCGTACAATGAAGATTGGGAAATTTCTGCATTAAACCAAACACATGTCTTCCCTCACCACAGCCTACGTCAAGCATCTTGCCGCTGTTATCCATAAGATCAATTTTATTAAAATCAAACGTTAGCATTTTTAAAATCCTCTATAGTTTGGTAAATAACTTTCTCATATTCATTTGTTATTTTTGTCCAATTAAAGTTATTGATTATATGCTCTCTTCCTTCTTCGGCAACCTTCTCATATTGTTCATAGTTATTTGTAATTTGCTCAATAGAGTTAACTAATGCTGAAACATCCTTGGGCGGAACTAATGAAGCAAAATCTCCAACTAACTCGGGTATTGAAGATGTATTTGCTGCTATCAAGGGAACTCCACAACTCATAGCCTCTATAACAGGATAGCCAAAGCCCTCATACAAGGAACTTACAATAGCAATTGAGCTCTTAGCATACTCCATTGCTATATCCTCTTTTGTTAGATTTGTTTTGAAGTGCACAATATCTTCAATTTGCAAAGACTTAATTAATCTTGATGTATGGCCATCATCTTTTAGTTTGCCAATAATAATAAGATCTATATTGACATAATCTCTTTTTAACTTGCTTATGGCTCTTAAGGTGTAATCTAATCCTTTTAATGGGACATCTGCACTAGCTGTGGTTATAAGTCGGTGCGGTAGTCTTTCTATATTTTTATATGGAATAAATTTATCAATATCGAGGCCATTATTTATTACAGAAATATTACTAGGATTGCATTTAAAATCTATTGATATATCTTTCTGAGAGTTTTTTGATGGTGTGATAATTCTTTTGATTTGAGGGGCAACTTTTTTTTGCATGCCTAAAAAGGAATACCATCTGTATCTAGATAATCTATATAGGATTTTATTGCTTGCCTGAAGTTCATGTTTATAGTCCTTAGTTATAGGATGATGGATAATTTCAATAAATGGGACAATTTTTTGTATATCAAGCATTCCAAAGCTTATTGATTGGTTGTCGATAACAATGTCATAGTTATTATTATCTAAGAGCCATTGTTCTGCCCTATGTCCAAATGTTCTCATTTCTGGAAAGCTGCCACAAAGTGTAGCTAGAAACTCATAGAGATCTATCAGTTTTTTAGGTTTCTTATTAAGAAAAATACTCAACCTTTCTTTAAAAGAAAAAGTTTGAAAAAGGTCTAGCCCTGGAAGTTTTATTAAATTTACACCTTCAGGCAAACTTGGATATGGTGGTCCAGAAATGATATCAACATCATGGCCCGAAGCTCTTAGAGCTTTTGATATGTCATGACATACACACCCTGACCACCTCCAAAAGGAGCACTTCTATAACTAAAAATTGCAATTTTAAGTTTTTGCAAGGGGATTTTTTTAGGATACTAAGCTGAGCCAATCTTTATAAAGATCATTTTTCCCAGACACTATTTCACTATAAGTATTTTGAAGTTTGGCTGTCACCTCACCACGAGAGCCAGTACCAATAATATTACTATCGATTTTAGAAATTGGTGTAATTTCTACAGCGGTACCTGAGAAAAAAGCTTCATCACTCCCAACCAAGTCCTCATAGGTTAAGTCTTTCTCTTGAACTTCATAACCAAAATCTTGTGCTATCTGAATGACAGATTGTCTTGTTATTCCATTAAGGCAATGCTCTGTTCTTGGAGTGGTAATCAGATTATTTTTAATAAGGAAAATATTCTCGCCGCTTCCTTCAGATATAAATCCATTTTTATCCATTAGTAACGCCTCATCAGCACCCGCTTTAATAGCCTCATGAAGTGCCATTGTAGAATTTATGTACGTTCCTATGATCTTATAACCTGAGTGAAGCGGGTTACTGTATTGCTCATAAGAAGATTTTATTATAGAAATTCCTGCTTCTTTGGATTCCGGACTCATATATGAAGGCCATTCCCATGCAGCAATTGCTACATTTACCGTTAAATCAGTAGCTCGAATTCCAAGAGATTCGTTGCCAAGAAAAACAATAGGTCTCAAATACCCTTCATTTAAATTATTTTTAACAAATATTTCTTTCTGTGCTTGGTTTAATTCTTCCTTAGAATAAGGAATTACTACTCCTATTTTACTTGCTGCATCAAAAAGCCTATTCGTATGATCTTCTAATCTAAAAATAGCCGGGCCATTGGCTGTGTTGTAAGCCCTTACCCCTTCAAAAACTCCAGTCCCATAGTGCACGGTATGAGATAAAATGTGGATAGATGAGTCCTCCCATTTTTCATAGGTACCATTTTTCCAAATAACTTTTGAATCAGTGTTTACAAACATTTATACAAGATATAATAACGACGCATCATTATGACAAACTAAGCTAAATAACTAAAGGGGAAAAAATGAAAGTAACTAAATCTATATTCAGGGAAAATGACATTAGAGGAACATACCCAGAAGAATTAAATGAGGATTCGATTAGGGAAATTGCTTTTGCTATATCTAATAAATGTAAAAAAGAAAATGTTGATACCATAGCTGTTGGGAGAGATGGGAGGCTATCGGGAGCCTCTTTACTAGATGCATTTTGTTCAGGCTTGGTCGACTCAGGCATTAATGTTAATAATATAGGCTTAGTTACCAGTCCAATGCTTTATTTTGCAGCTAAAAAAGAAGCATCTAAGAGTGGGATTATCATTACAGGAAGTCATAATCCAAAAAATTATAATGGTATTAAAATAGTGATTGATGATAAAACTGTTTCAGGATCAGAAATACTATCATTAATGGGAGATAGCGACTCAGAGAGAGAAATGACTAAGGGTGTATTAAAATTTAGTGACATAAAAGATCAGTATATTAATGAAGTAGTTGAGAATATTAAATTACCTAATGCCTCTAAATTGAAGGTTGTTTTAGATTGTGGAAATGGCGCAGCAGGATGCGTAGCGCCCGAATTATTTAAAAAATTGGGTTGTGAGGTGTTTGAGCTTTTTAGTGAAGTAGATGGCAACTTCCCAAATCATCATCCAGACCCTGGAAAACTGGAGAATCTATCAGACCTAATTAAGGAAGTTGCAAAACAATCTGCTGATGTTGGGCTCGCATTTGACGGCGATGGAGATAGGGTTGGCATGATAACAAACAAGGGTGATTCAGTATTTCCTGATAAGCTAATGATGTTATTTTCAAAAGATATTCTTTCTCGTGAGAAAGGAAAAATTGTATTTGATGTTAAATGTTCAGACCACTTAGATAAAATAATTTCTGAAAATGGCGGCGAGCCAGTTATGTCTCCAACAGGTCATTTACATATTAAGAAAGCGATTAAAAGAACTGGGGCGCTTTTAGGCGGTGAGATGAGTGGCCATATATTCTTTAATGATAAGTGGTATGGCTTTGATGACGGGCACTATGCTGCTGCCAGGATTGTTGAAATTATTAACAACTCTGATCAATCAATCTCTCAACTTATAGACATACTTCCAAAGTCCATCTCTACCCCCGAACTAAACATTTCAGTTACAGATGATACAAAATTTAAGATCATTGAAGATTTTGCAGATCAGTGCAATCTTGAAGGTGAAAAAGTTACCATCGACGGGTTAAGGGTAAATTTTGAGAATGGATGGGGTTTAATTAGAGCTTCTAATACTACTCCCAAACTAGTTCTAAGATTTGAAGGTAATTCATTAGAGGAAATGGAGGGTATTAAAAGTAAATTTATGTCTGAACTATCTCGCATTTGTCCTGATATTGATATAAATTTAGACTAAGTAATGAAAAATGATAGAAAAAATATAATCCTGCAATCATTGGCTAGCCTCCTTGAGGAGCGAAACTTATCTAAAATTACAACTGCACTTTTGGCAGAGAAATCAGGGGTCACAGAAGCTGCTCTATACAGGCACTTTCCAAGCAAAAGGTCTATATATGCTGAACTTTTCTCTTTTTGTGATGATGCTATATTTGCTAAATGTGGTGAGTTAAAAAATTCAGATTTAGACCCTAAGGACAAAGTTAAAAATGCATTTTTATTCTTCATGATTTTTATAGAGAAAAATAAAGGCTTTGCTAGGCTGGTATCAAGAGAAGCTCTTTCATCAGATGAGCAAAATGTTTCAGATTCTGTTAATCAATTTTTTGAAAGATTTGAGCTATCCATAAAACAAATGCTTCAAGAGGATTCGGATAAATTAATTGCTCAACCGGGAATTTCTGCTCAGCTTATAGTCACTTGTGTTGAGGGGAATGTTGGAAGATATATCAGATCTAAATTTAAAGAATCGCCGAGTACTTATATAGAAAATATTTGGGAACTGCTTTCTTTAAATATATTTAAAACCTAGTCTTTGATATTTTCATCTAAAAATAACTCAAAATAGGAGTCTTTATTTTCCGTGTTATCTATTTGACCCGTAGACTTGTTTATCCTTACAAAGGATAAACCTTCTGGAATAGGCTTAGATTTAACCTCAAGTTTTTCTAGTGCATTATTCATGAAATCAACCCAAATCGGTAAAGCGATAGTAGATCCAAACTCATTATCTCCAAGTGATGAAAAATCATCTGTACCCACCCATACTGTTGTAACTAGATCCTCATGAAAGCCAGAGAACCAAGTACTAATAGCATCATTTGTAGTTCCTGTTTTTCCAGCAATATCTTTTCTATTTAAAACAGATGACTTTCTCCCTGCTGAACCTCTAGCTATTAATTCCTCAAGATTATTTTGCATAAGATAGGCAATTCTTTCATCAATTACTCTATCTTTTTTATATTCTGGTTTAATTAAAAAGTAAGGACTTTTAATATTCATCTCTACAGTATTGAGCCAAGGGAATGCTGACAGGTCCTCATCATTGTTATCGGAGATATAGCTGTCATGAGAATAAATAGTATTTCCATCTCTGTCTTCTATCCTTGATATATACCAAGGATCAATTAGAAATCCTCCATTGGCAATAACACCAAAAGCTCTAGCCATTTCAACTGGTGAAAAGTTTCCAGAACCTAGTGCCAAAGATAAGTCGGAAGGCAGTCTAGATTTCTCAAAGCCAAATTTTTCAAGAAAATCATGGGACTTATTAATACCCATCTCTCTCAATAGCTTTATTGAAACAATATTTATTGACTGAATTAGGGCTTCTCTTAGAGAGGTTGGTCCATAAAATTTACCAGTATAATTTTGAGGTCTCCACACGCTTTCGAGATTCTTATCTTCAAAAACGATTGGGGCATCATTTATTAATGAGGATAAGTTATAACCATTTGCTAAGCCTGATACGTATAAAAAAGGCTTAAAACTAGAGCCTGATTGCGGATAAGATAGCCTCACTCTATCAAAGTTACTCTTACTAAAATTCAATCCACCCACATACGCTTCAACAGAACCTGTATTCGGGTTAAATGAAATCAAAGAAGCTTGAGCCTCTGGAATTTGATCAAGAAGCAAAAATTGATTTTCTTTTTTTAAATATATTAAATCGCCAATATTTAAAAAATCTTTAAAGGATTTAGGAATAGCGCCCTTCTCGTTGATTGTTATTCGACCTCTTGCCCAGTTGTACTCAGATGACCAAGGTATATTTTGAATTTCAAATTTTTCATTTAAAAAGTAAAGCTCGTCATTAGAAGCATTAATTACGATTCCTTTTAAATGAGTCTGGTAATAAGGATAGTTATCAAAAATAGAGTTTATTTTATTTAAGAAAGAATCAGCGCTATCTCCTGAATTTTCATTATTAATTTCTGAGAAAATAAACTCACTATTTAGATTTTTTAATTGATCTAATTCTTCAGAATTAAAGGTATCCACAAAATTAGGTGACTCTACCCATCCGTGTCTTTTATGGTATTTTGTAAGTTGTTTATTTAAGTTGTTATGAGCGCTTGCTTGCAAATTAGAATCTAGAGTTGTGTAAACAGACCACCCATTTTTATATGCCTGCAATCCATATCTTTGAATTATCTGCTGCCTTGCAAGCTCTGCTAAATATCTACCATCTACGTCGTAAAGATTAATATTCTTAGCAACTTCAAGAGGTGCTGATTTTGCCTCTTCGTACTCTTGATTGTTTATATATCCCAGCTTATGCATTCTAAAAAGAATCCAATTTCTTCTTTGCTTTGTTCTTACGGGAGATCTAATGGCATTAACTCTGGACGGAGACTGTGCCATTGCAGCAATAGAGGCTGATTCAGCAAGGTTAAGATCTAAAGTAGATTTATTAAAATAAGTATTTGCAGCAGCTTCAATGCCATATGAACGATTTCCAAAAAAGTTTCTATTAATATAGAGTTCAAAAATCTCTTCTTTAGATATATTACTTTCTAATTCAAGAGCTAAAAATATCTCTTTAGCTTTTCTTTCCAATGTTTGATCTCTTGTTAAAAGATAACCTCTAACAACCTGCATAGTTATAGTTCCGCCGCCGCCGACACAACCTTGAGGGCTGAGACATCTCTTTATAGAACGAAGAAGTCCAGCATAGCTAATGCCCTGATGCTCAAAAAAGGCATCATCTTCTGCTGCAAGAAAAGCATTTTTAATATTTAAAGGAATTCCATCAAATTTTAGAGGTCTTCTCTTGATTTCTCCAAATTCACCAATCAAAACCTCATCTTTAGTATAAATTTTTAAAGGCATTTGAAGATTTACCTCATCAACAAGCGATATTTTAGGTAAATTAGGTTTTAACGTAAGGTATGAGATAAGAATAAATAAAATTGTAAGTACACAACTAGAAATAGCTAAATAGAAAAGAATTTTAATAATTTTTAACATAATGCACTTAAAGCTTAGTTAGTTAGAATACATCTTTTATCATCTAATAGACCATTTTATATAGTTCAGTGCTAAAATTCTTATTATATTTTAAATAATTTTTTTAAATGAACATATTCATAGTTGGTCCAATGGGATCGGGGAAATCAACTGTCGGTAAGATAATATCAGGTGAGCTCTTCCTGACGTTTTTTGATACAGATGGGGAAATTGAATCTAGAACAGGTGCATCTATAGATTGGATATTTGATCTAGAGGGTGAAGAGGGTTTTAGAAAAAGAGAGACCAATGTTTTGGAAGAGATGGTTCAGAAAAATTCTATTGTATTGTCTACTGGTGGTGGAATTATTCTTTCAGAAGCAAACAGAGAGATGTTGTCTTCTCGTGGTTCAGTATTCTATCTTGCCACTCCAATTGCAACTCAACTTGAAAGAACTTCGAAAGATAAAGATAGGCCGCTCCTGAAAAATGGAGACCCTGGTGAAATCCTTAAAAAACTTCACGAAACAAGAGAAAGTCTTTATGAAGAGGTTGCTGATTATGTTGTAAACACTGAAGGCAAATCTAGCCAAGAAGTTGCAGCAGAAATTGTTAAACTAGTAAAAAATTATGGCTAGAATTATTACTGTTGGAAAAGCTTCATCAAAATATAATGTGCTTATTGCAAAAAATACCTTAACTAAGGCTAATTTATTAAGCCACATAAAAACTAAAAATAAAGTCCTTATTGTTACTGACTCAGGTGTTCCAAAAAAATATCTCAATGAAGTGAAAGAGATCCTGAAAAATAAAAAGAAGTACTATGTCCATGTGTTAGAAAAGGGTGAAAAATCTAAATCATTCTCTTCTTATGTAACTATTCAGGAAAAATTAGCAGACTTAAAATTTGATAGGTCTGACTGTATGATTGCTCTTGGAGGAGGAGTTGTTGGAGATATAACTGGATTTTGTGCCGCAACATTTCTTAGAGGAATTGATTTCATTCAGATACCTACGACTTTATTATCTCAAGTGGACTCATCGGTTGGCGGTAAAACTGCTATAAATATAAAACAAGGTAAAAACTTGATTGGTTCATTTAATAATCCAAGTCTAGTTTTAATAAGCAGTAAGTTTTTAGAGACATTATCTGAAAAAGAATTCAATTCTGGATTGGGTGAGGTTGTTAAATATGCCGTTTATAGGGAATAAAAAACTGTATAAATTACTTAAAGATAATTCAGAATCTATAAAGAATAGACAGCTAAAAATCTTAGAGGAAGTCATTGAGGAATCAATAAAAACAAAATCTAAGATTGTTACTGAAGATGAAAAGGAAAGTGGCATAAGAGCAATCTTGAATTTTGGTCATACTTTTGGGCATGCTATAGAGGCTTTCAATAAATATAAAAATATTACCCATGGCGAGGCTGTAATCATAGGCATGGTGATAGCTACAAAAATTTCTTTTCATGAAGGCCATATAAAAAATTATCAGCTTGATAATGTTATAAATCTTATTGATTCATTAGGGTTAAATTCTGACTATAAAAAATATAAATACAAAGATTTAAAGCAATTTATTTTAAATGATAAAAAAGTCTCTCAAGGAAAGTTAAATTTAATATTAATTAACTCTTCCGGGAAGGCGTTCAAGACCAATAAATTTAATCAGCGAAACCTTCAGAAGGCTTTTAACTAGGCTGCATTGGCTGTGGTTGCTTTTAGTAAATCTTGAATATTTGAGGCTGCTGGAACAACTAACCAGAAATAAGGCTCAAACCTATCAAAGTCCTCAATTAGTTCTTTAGCTTTAACGCTATTTGTTTGCTTGTAATGCTCAGCAATTGTTTCTTTCAAATGCTTTCTGTGTGATTGCATTTCTTCCGTATGAATTCTTTCCAAGTTCACCAACCCTCTATTACATTTATCAAAGAAAGACTTGTCTTCATCTAAGACATAGGCAAACCCTCCTGTCATGCCTGCTCCAAAATTAGCACCAACAGAGCCTAGAACTGTAACCTGTCCTCCCGTCATATATTCGCAACAATGATCTCCTGCCCCCTCTATTACAGCAGAAGCTCCTGAATTTCTTACCGCAAATCTTTCTCCGGCTCTTCCAGAAACATAGAGCTCACCGCCAGTTGCTCCATATAAACAAGTATTTCCGACAAGAACAGTTTCCTCGTTAGAAGCTAATACAGGAGTTTCATTCTTAATAACTATTCTGCCTCCATTCATACCCTTTCCTACATAATCATTAGCATCACCGTCTACCATTAACTGAATACCATTTGCATTCCAGCACCCAAAGCTTTGACCTGCAGACCCAGCAAAATTTAAATTTATAGGGTTTATCAAACCAGGCTCGCCATACTTTTTAGCAACATAGCCGGAAATTAAACCACCGATAGATCTATCTGTATTTGATATCCTGAAATCCAAAGAAATAGACTTTTCATTGTCAATTGAGTCTTTAGCTTCTTTTAATATTTTTTTTGCTAGCAACCCCTTATCCCAGGGATTATTTTTCTTGGAAGTGCAGAAAAAGCTTTCATTTAATGAGTTATCTTTGTAAATAAGATCGCTTAAGTCTATTGATTGATATTGTTTATCCAAGCTCTTCATTTTTTCAAGGTACTGGGTTTGCCCGATAATATCCTCAATTTTTTCTACCCCAATTTCACTTAGATGACGCCTTACATCATTAGCAATAAATTTAAAATAATTCATTACCTTCTCTTTATCCCCAATAAAATGATGTTTTATCAAATCTTCTCTTTGAGTTGCAACACCAGTAGCGCAATTATTTAAATGACAAATTCTTAAATACTTGCATCCCATTGCAATCATTGGGCCTGTACCAAAACCGAAAGATTCTGCTCCAAGAATGGCTGCCTTAATTACATCTAACCCTGTCTTCATTCCACCATCAGCTTGAAGCCTGACTTTATGTCTAAGACCACTATTTCTTAAACTTTGATGGGCCTCGGCTAATCCAAGTTCCCATGGAGAACCTGCATATCTTATTGACGTCAAAGGACTTGCTCCAGTTCCTCCGTCATGGCCTGAGATTGTAATTAAATCTGCGTACGCCTTGGCTACTCCTGATGCTATCGTTCCAACACCAGGTTCAGAGACTAACTTTACAGAAACTAATGCCCTTGGATTAACTTCCTTAAGATCGTAAATAAGCTGCGCTAAATCCTCTATAGAATAAATATCATGATGAGGGGGAGGTGAAATTAATGTAACTCCTTGGGTTGAATATCTTAATTTAGCAATTAATTTATTTACCTTACCTCCTGGTAACTGACCGCCCTCTCCTGGCTTAGCGCCTTGAGCAATTTTAATTTGCAATACTTCTGCATTGACTAAGTAATGAGGTGTAACTCCAAACCTTCCTGATGCAACTTGTTTAATCTTTGACATTTTTGAGGTGCCATATCTTTCAGATGCCTCACCACCTTCTCCAGAATTTGATCTTGCGCCCAAAGCATTCATTGCTTCAGCCAAGGTTTCATGAGCTTTAGGAGATATGGCTCCTAAACTCATTCCGGCAGAATCAAATCTAGTTAAGATATTTTTTTCTGACTCAACTTCTTTAAGGTCTATTTTTTTATGACTTGAACTAACTTCAAGTAAATCTCTAAGCATTGCCGGGGGTCTGGAATCTACAAGATGAGCATACTCTTTATAAGTAGTTTCTAATCCTGTTGCCGTAGCATCTTGAAGTTTTTTTACAATCTCAGGGTTGTAAGCATGATACTCACCGCCATGAATATATTTCAAAAGACCTCCAACACTCATGTCAGATAGATTCGATCTTGCATAATCGTCAAGAACACGTAACTCCTTATCAAGATCTTTAAAATCTCTTCCTTTAACTCTACTTGTTGTATTTTTAAAACATAAATCAACAATATCCTTGTCCAACCCAACTATCTCGAATAATTGAGATCCTCGATAGCTAGAGATTGTTGAAATACCCATCTTTGAAATAATTTTAAGTAGGCCTTTGTTAACTCCCTTTCTATATCTAGCACAATTTTCATGTGGAGATCCCTTTAGCTCATTCCTTTGAGTCAAATCTAAGATTGTTTGATATGCCAGTGTTGGATAAACTGCTGTTGCTCCAAAGCCTATCAAGCATGCAATTTGATGTGTATCTCTGGCCGAAGAGGATGAAATTATTATATTTGCATCTGATCTCAATCCAATCTTCACTAACTCTTGATGAACTCCACCGACTGCTAAAAGTGCGTTAATTGGAAGCTTTCCTGGCTCTGGAAGCTCTTCAACAAGATGGATGATAGGATTGCCTGCTTTGACATATTTTACAACTTCCTTTTGGAGGTTCTTTATAGCTTTTTCAAGCGATATATTTCTATCATATGAAAGTGATATTTCTTTTGAATTGAAATATGAGTTATTAATAATGGATTGAAGTTTCTTATAAGAGAGAACAGGTGATGTTGTAACAAGCCTCTTTGCATGATTTTCAGATTCTTCATATATATTCAACTCTGGGCCAAAACATGTTTCTAATGACATGACGCCAACTTCTCTTAATGAATCTATAGGTGGATTTGTTACTTGTGCAAACTGCTGTCTAAAGAAGTCATATAGCTGTCTATGCATTTTACTCATAACCGCTAGCGCAGTGTCGTCACCCATTGAACCAGTTCCCTCTTGAGAATCAACTGCAAGTGGCTTGATAACTGATGACCTCTCTTCCTTATAAAGTAAGAATAATTTTGTAGTCTTTAAAAAATCATTAGCTGGCATTTGTTTTAAGCCAGGGCCTTCATATGAATCTAGACTTGACTCAATATAAATAGCATTCTCTTTTAGCCATTTTCTATAAGGCTTCTTATCTTTCAGCATGTCATCTATAGGATTCTCGTTAAAGATTTCACCGGTTTGCGTGTTTATAGCAATAATACCTCCAGGTTGAACCCTTCCTTTTACAATGATATTTTTGCTATCTATAGGATTTACGCCTGTTTCAGAAGCAATGGTAATAATGTTTTTATCATCAATTTGATATCTTGCAGGTCTAAGCCCGTTCCTATCCAGCATGCATATTGACCACTTGCCATCTGACATTACTATTCCAGCGGGTCCGTCCCATGGCTCCATATGCATAGAGTTATATTCATGAAAAGCTCTTATATCGGCATCTAAAGATTGAGTATTTTGCCATGCCGGCGGCATTACCATTCTGATAGCTCTGAATATATTAACTCCACCTTTTATCAATAACTCAATCATGTTATCTAAAGATGATGAGTCCGAACCGGTATCGTTAACGAGCTGTTTGAATTTTTGAATTTTTGGAATTAGCGGTGTAATAAATTTAGAAGATCTAGCTTTTACCCAGTTTCTATTTCCCTGAATGGCATTAATTTCTCCATTATGTGCAAGCATTCTAAAAGGTTGTGCTAAATGCCATCTAGGACTCGTGTTGGTTGAAAACCTTTGATGGAAATACACAAGAAGAGGCAGTGAGGTCTTTATGCTGTAAATCTAAATAAAATTCCTTTATAGCATTGGGTAACATTAACCCCTTATAAACAATAGTCTTTGATGAAAAGCTACAAAAATATAAGATCTCATCATCAAAAAATATCTCTTCAATAAATTTTCTTGCTTGCAATAAATTGGTATCAAAATTTTGCTCGTTAAAGACTTTTTCAGATGGCGAAATAAATAACTGATATATATTTGGCGAGCAATCTAGAGCTATTTTTCCAAGAATATTTTTTTTAACTGGGACTTTTCTGATGGCAGATAAAGATAGTTTTTCATTTTTAAGAATTTTATTTATTTCAGGAAGGATGTCTTCTATTTTATTGTTATAAAATAATTGACCAACAGCAAAAATTTCAGGTAACTTAATGTCTAATTCTTTGGATACGGCGTTTCTAAAATAATCATGATCTATATCAAACAATAAACCACAGCCATCTCCGGTCTTTCCATCAGATCCAACGCCACCTCTATGAGTCATACTAATTAAAGCATTTATAGAGTTTGTAATTACTTTGTGAGATTTAATGCCATCGATATTGGAAACAAGTCCAAATCCGCAGTTATCTTTAAAGTCTTCTTTTTTGTATAGTCCTGGCATGTAATAAATATATTGATCTTCTTCATTCTAACATAAAACTATACCAATTCCATCCTGTAAATGTCATACTATGTCATACTAAGTTCTTCCTAAATATGAAAAATAAAAATAAGCAATATAGAGTTGAGAAAGGTCTTTTACTTTTCACACAACCCAGGTCTCCATATTTTTATGGCAAGTTAAGAGTTAATGGGAAGTACAAAACTCAATCATTTGCCCCTATTTCCGACTTAAATGAAGCTAAAGCTAAATTATATAAATGGCGGGATGAAATTATAGGCCTCGAAGCCCAATCAATCCCTTCTAAAAGCTCTTATGGAAGAGATGAATATATTGCTCATGAAAAGCTTGATAATGATTTCCAATTTTTAGAAGTTGGTCGATTTGATCCAATTAAAAAATCTCCAGATGAAAGAAAAATAAGCTTTGTTGAAATTTATAGTGAATATAATCAGACACAGGCTTCTAACCAAGCTCATAGATGTTTAGATTGTGGAAACCCTTACTGTGAATGGAAATGCCCTGTTCATAACTATATTCCAGACTGGTTAAAACTTGTAAATGAAGGGAATATCATTGAAGCAGCTGAGTTATGTCATTCAACAAATAGTCTGCCTGAGGTCTGCGGTAGAGTTTGCCCTCAAGATAGACTATGCGAAGGTGCCTGTACTCTTAATGATGGTTTTGGGGCAGTTACTATTGGATCAACTGAGAAATATATAATGGAGAAAGCTTTTGAAATGGGCTGGAAACCTGATATGTCTTATAGAAATTGGACTGACAAGAAAGTGGCTATAGTCGGATCAGGCCCAGCTGGAATAGCCTGTGCTGATGTCCTAACAAGATCGGGAGTGCACAGTCATGTTTTTGATAAAAATGAGGAGATAGGTGGACTTTTAACTTTTGGGATTCCTGAATTTAAACTTGAGAAATCCGTAGTGAGAAGAAGGCGAAAAATTCTAGAAGAAATGGGAGTGGAATTTCATTTAGGAAAGGAAGTTGGAAAAGATATTCCTTTCAAGAAATTATATGAAGATTATGACGCTGTTTTTCTAGCAATGGGTACATATACGTCTCTCGAAGGAGGCTTTGGAGGTGAAAAGCTAAACGGGGTTCATAAGGCTATCGATTATCTAATCTCAAGTACTAAAAAACTTCTTAAGCTTCAAAAAAACAAAAAAGATTTTATTAACCTTAAAGGTAAAAAAGTTATAGTCCTGGGTGGTGGTGATACTGCAATGGACTGCAATAGAACCGCAATAAGACAGGGAGCTAAATCTGTGCAATGTTTATATAGAAGAGATGAAGCAAATATGCCTGGGTCAAAAAGAGAAGTACAAAACGCAAAGGAAGAAGGAGTTCAGTTTGAATTTAATATTCAACCAATAGATATAATAGGCACTGATAAAGTCGAAGGTGTGAAGATTGTTAAAACACAATTAGGAGAGCCTGATCAAAATGGCAGGAGGGTTCCGATACCCATTCCTGGCTCAGAAACAATATATGAAGCAGATGCAGTCGTTATAGCTTTTGGTTTCAGAGCAAGCCCATCAGAATGGTTTGATAAATTTAATATAAACACTCATAACAGCGGCCTTGTCATTGCAGAAGAACATCAAGAATATAAATTTCAAACATCAAATAAAAAAATATTTTCAGGTGGCGATATGGTCAGAGGCTCTGATTTAGTTGTTACAGCTATATGGGAAGGACGTGAAGCGGCTAAAAGTATTATAAAATATGTGTCATGACAATTTCTAACTCTATATTTCTTAAGGCCTTAAATAAGGAAAAACTTTTAACTCCCCCTATTTGGTATATGAGGCAAGCTGGAAGGTATATGCCTGAATATAGAGCTGTAAGAAAAGGATTTAAGAATTTCCTCGACATGTGCAAAGACCCTGATGTTTGTTGCGAACTTGCACTCCAGCCAATGAATAAATTTGAATTAGATGCTTCGATTTTGTTCTCAGATATATTAACAATACCTGATGCCATGGACCTAAAGGTTAAATTTTTAGAGGGCGAAGGTCCTGTTTTTGATAATCCGATAAGGAATGCTCAGGATGTTCATGACATTGAACCTTTTGATGCGGATAAACTTTCATATGTCTATAAGGCTGTGAGCAATATAAGGTCAGCCCTTCCAAGAGATATTCCTTTAATAGGCTTTTGTGGAAGTCCTTGGACTTTAGCTGCTTATTCAATCGAAGGAAGATCATCAAAAGATTTTAGTATCACAAAAAAATTTATTGAAAATAATAATATAGAAGCGCATATTTTTTTACAAAAACTTACAGATGCATGTTTTATATATCTTAGAGAGCAAGTTAAAGCAGGAGCTGATGTTATTCAGATATTTGATTCCTGGGCCAATCTTCTTACCGAATCCGACTACCAAAATTATTCATTAAATTATATCTCTTCACTGATAGCCTCATTAAAAAATGATCCAGTAACCTCATCCACACCAATAATTCTATTTGCTAGAGAGCCAAGGTGTTCAACGGAAATCATAGTAAATACCAATACAGACTGCCTAAGTCTTTACTGGAGTATGGAGCCAAAAGATTTTACTTATCTCTCTGGTAAAGTCTCATTACAGGGAAATTTAAATCCAAAGATCTTGTTGGAATCTAATGACATAATTAAAAGAGAGACATACAAAATATTGGATGCTTTTGAGGATTATCCTGGTTATATTTTTAATCTAGGCCATGGCATTACCCCAGACATAGATCCAGCAAAAGTTAGTTATTTAACAGATATTATTAGGGAAAGATAGTTACTCTATTTATCTTCTGGCCAAAGTCTCATTAACCCCTCTTGAGTGCACGAGGCTATTAATTTACCATCTCTTGAATAAATTGATCCTTTACAAAAACCTCTCGAATTTCCAGAATAAGGGCTATCAATTGCATACAAAACCCAATCATTAAAATCTAATTTTTGATGGAACCACATTGCATGATCTAAACTAGCAACTTGAAGGTTTTTTGTTAGAAAATTTCTTCCGTGCGGCTGATTTGCAGCAGCCAGAAGTCCCATATCTGATATATAAAGTAAGAATGCTTGTTGTATTTTTTCATCATCTGGCATTACGCCATCTGGTCTGATCCAGGTATGCCTATAAGGCGGTGATTTTTTAGGATTTGCATAGTCATAGATTTCAATAGGCCTCATTTCGACCTCTCTTTTTCTTAAAAAAAGCGGTAGATCATCTTTATTAATTGTTAAATCTTTGGATATATCTTCTCTGATCTCTAATTCATTTTTTAGGCCCTCGGGACCTGGAAGATCAGGCATTGGTATTTGATGGCTTAGGCCCTCTTCTCTTTTCTGAAACGAAACTGAGCAGTTAAAAATTGCTTCTCCATCTTGGATAGCTTTTACAGTTCTTGTAGTAAAGCTTTTGCCGTCTCTAATTCTATCGACAGTAAAAATAATAGGCTTATCCATTTGCCCTGGTCTCAAGAAATAAGAATGGAAAGAATGTGCATAATGATCTTTCTCTATAGTTTCATATGCAGCAATAAGAGTTTGTGCCATGACCTGTCCTCCGAAAACTCTCGCCCAACCAACATTTTTTCCTGTCCAGCTAAAAATGTCTCTATCGATTTTATTAAGTGAAAAAAGTTTCAAGCAATCACTTAAGAGATTTCCTTTATCTTCCATTGTTCTTTTGTTTCCGAGTTAGTTGATGTCCCTATAGATTATAGCAAGCTTAATATCTAATCTATTGTTAATAAAGGCTAGAACTTTTTCGCCTCTAAAAGTATTATGTACACCATTAAGAAAAACCATGAAAATACATGACAACTAATAGCAAAATTGAGCTTCCAAATAAACCAAATATAAAAATAGATGTTTCTAAGACTTTTAATATTGATTCAAAGTTATTTGTTAAAGGATTTAAAGATAAAACAGAATGGGTGCCTGAGATAGATGAAGGATATGTCTTTGATAAAGAGACAACCCTATCTATATTAGCTGGGTTCGAACATAACAGAAGAGTTATGATTCAAGGTTTTCATGGAACGGGTAAATCAACGCACATAGAACAGGTTGCAGCTAGACTTAATTGGCCTTGTGTCAGGATAAATTTAGATAGCCATATTAGTAGAATTGATCTTCTTGGAAAAGATGCTATAAAACTAAAAGACGGAAAACAAATTACAGAATTTCAAGAAGGGCTTCTGCCTTGGTCAATTCAAAACCCTGTTGCGCTAGTCTTTGATGAGTATGATGCAGGTCGACCTGATGTCATGTTTGTAATCCAAAGAATACTTGAAGTAGAGGGTAAACTTACACTGCTAGATCAAAACAAGGTAATAAGTCCTCACTCCTCATTCAGACTTTTTGCAACAACAAATACCGTTGGGTTAGGCGATGTTACCGGTCTTTATCATGGTACACAGCAGATTAACCAAGGTCAGATGGATAGGTGGCATATCTTGTCATCACTAAACTATCTTGATCCTAAGCAAGAATATAAAGTTGTAATTTCACAAATAGGTAATTTTAAAACTTCAAAAAATGAAGAGATTCTAAAGAATATGATTAAGCTAGCGAACCTCACACGAACAGGTTTTGGTAATGGTGATATTTCTATTTTAATGTCTCCAAGAACAGTTATTTCATGGGCGCAAAATTTTAAGATTTTTAAAGATGTGGTCAGCTCTTTTAAATTAACCTTTCTTAACAAATGTGATGAAATGGAAAAGCCAATTATTTGTGAATATTTTCAGAGATGTTTTGATATTGATATTGAAAGTGACGGCTCTGAGAAATAGATAATTCATGGCTTGGATAAAAAATAGAGACCGTCTTCATGAGGCAGCTCTTTCTTCTGTAAAAGCTATTGCCAAAAGAAAAGACTTAACTTCAAAGATAGGAATATCACAAAGACCCCCAGGCTCAGGCCAGGCAATTATTTCTTCTATTCCTAGATCTACAAAAGACCTTGCTGCATGGAGAGGAGAATCTGATTTCCAAGCTTTCTGGTATCAATATCATAAAAATACATCCGAAGTGGCCTTAAACCTTCAAGCTAGAATGGTTTTTAATGAATTGGAAATGTCTCGGGTTGAGATTTTAGGATCCAATGCCTACCCCGGTGCCAAAAAAAATATAACTGAGTACTTAGAATTAAAGAGCATAAGTACTGATGATGAAAAATCATCAAATTATTTAGCATTATGTGCGAATCTTTGGCTTAAAAAAACTCAGGGATTTAAGTTAAATACAAACTCAAAAAAATTAGTAGAGATGTTTGAGGAAAAATATAACTTAAAAAATATAGAATCCTTAGAGAAAGATTTCTCTGAATCTTTAAATGATCAAAAGTTATTTGAAAGGATTTCTATAAAGCTTCTTAAAAGACTTAAGCTTATAAAGGGCTCCGATCAATCTAATGATGATATTGATGATGATCCTATAGACCCGCCAGGCTCTACAAATGAAATTGAGCAAGAGGATATTGAAGATGAATCAACCGAAAGCGGTGATTCTGATTCTGACACAACAATAGAGAATCTAGATATTGAAATGGATGATCTTGTTCAAGAAGCTACATCTGCATCTGATGGACATCAATAGATGAGGAAATTGAAGCTCTGTCATATCCACAAAATGATTACTTAGATTCAAATAAAAAAGATTACTCGATTTATACGTCTAATTTTGATGAAATAATTGATGCAAAAGACCTTACCACCCCTGACGAATCTATAAGGTTAAGAAATCAGCTTGATAACTTGATTAAGCCTCATCAAACAACGATTGGTAAGTTGGCTAACAGGCTCCAAAGGCTATTGCTGGCCAAACAAAATACTAGCTGGAATTTTAACCTTGACGAGGGAATGTTAGATACTGCCAGATTACACAGAGTAATTGCTGAGCCTGGACACCCTTTAAGCTACAAACAAGAGACAGAAAATAAGTTTAAAGACACTATTGTTACTCTTTTGATTGATAACTCTGGGTCCATGAGAGGTAGATCAATAAGCTTGGCTGCTATTTGTGCAGATATTATTGGAAGTACTCTTGAGAGATGTCAGGTTAAGACTGAAATTCTAGGATTTACAACAAAACAATGGAAAGGTGGAGAGTCCAAGCAATCATGGATAAATAGTGGGAGCTCCCCTAATCCTGGAAGGCTTAATGATATAAGACATATTATTTATAAAAGTGCAGATAACAGCTGGCGTAGAGCAAGAAAATATTTTGGAACAATGCTTAAAGAGGGTCTTCTTAAAGAAAATATAGATGGAGAAGCATTGGCTTGGTCTCATGAAAGATTGATTAAAAGATCAGAGGAAAGAAAGATTATGATTGTTATTTCAGATGGAGCTCCTGTCGACGATAGTACCCTTTCTGCAAATAGAGAAGATTACTTAGACAATCATCTCAAGAAAATGATTTCATTAATAGAGGATGATAGTCCAGTTGAACTCCAAGCAATTGGCATTGGTCACGATGTAACTAAATATTACAAGAATGCTATTACTATCAATAGAGCCGAGGAACTTGGCGAGGTATTGCTTGAAGAGCTGACAAAGCTTTTCAAAAACTAGAATTTGTTATATGATATAGGAATGTTTGCAGTGCTTACATTGCAAAAACAAGGAAAAAAATCATATGAAAATAACCAAACAAAATGGCCCTCCAGAAGACTTACTTTACTTCGATGAAGAGGTTAATCTAACGCCTGGACAAGTTGAAGATGTTGTCGAGATCTTTAATACGCCTTTAACTGGTGCTTATAACTGGGATTACACAATAGCTGATAACAGAATTAAAAAGTTATATGAGCTTGGTAAAGAGCTTAACTGGAATGGCTCAATTGATTTAAATTGGGAATATACCCATCCTGCAGATGAAAAAATAATCAACCCAGACGAACAACTTCCTCATGAATTATTAGAAGCTTATGAAAATTTAAGCGAAGAAGAAAGAATCCTATTTGATAGACATAGTACAGCTGAATTAATGAGCCAATTTCTTCATGGGGAACAAGGTGCATTATTAGTAGCGTCTCAACTAGCATGCTGTGCACCAACCTACAACGCGAAACTTTATGCAGCATCTCAAACATTTGATGAAGCAAGGCATGTTGAAGTATTTAATAGATATCTTCAAGATAAAATAGGTATTCACTACCCTATCAATCCAGCTTTAAAGTCCTTATTGGATAAAATTTTAACTGACCCAAGATGGGATCTTAAGTTCATTGGGATGCAGATTATTATTGAAGGATTGGCTCTGGCTGCTTTTCAGATGCTTAAAACAATTACTAAAGACCCACTATTAAAGCAATTACTTCATTATGTTATTAGAGATGAGGCAAGGCATGTTACTTTTGGGATCAACTACTTGGAAGATTTTATTAAGACACTAACACCAGAGGAGATTGAAGAAAGAGCAGAATTTGCCTACGAGGCATGTGTTATTTCTAGAGAAAGATTAATCAACACTAAGGCTGAACAGAAATTCTTGGGCATGACTCCTGAGGAAGCTAGAGAATTCCAAATGAATACTAAGACTTTTGCTATGTTTAGGAACTTCTTATTTTCTAGAGTGATTCCAAACCTATCTAGAATTGGATTATTAACTGACAGTGTTAGACCAAAGTTTGAAGCCTTAGGATTATTAGAGTATGAAAATGCTCCAGATGATTTTGAATGTGACTGGGCAGAACTTGAAAAGCCTCTTGAAGGTTTTGATGAGATACCTGAAGCAGTTTAATTTTATTCTTCTTAGCTCTATAGTTAGCATTAATTGCTATGGAGCAATTACATCTATCTCACCTTCCGATGATCCTTATTCAGCTATACAGGAAGCTTTAATTCTCGCTCAACCTGGAGATATTATTCACTTAACTGAAGGAAGGTATGAGCTGGAAGATAGCCTATCTATAGATGTGCAGGATATTATCCTAGAAGGAGAAGGTCTTTATAAAACAGTTCTGTCATTTAAAAATCAAAAGTCTGGGGCACAGGGACTTTCTGTAACATCGGATGGTGTAATCCTTAGAGATTTTGCCATAGAGGATGCTAAGGGAGATGCAATAAAGGTTAAAGGTGTCAATGGAATAAGCTTTATTAGAGTCAGAACAGAATGGACTGGCGGACCTAGCTCAGATAATGGTGCCTATGGACTTTACCCAGTGGAATCCAAGAATGTCCTTATTGATTCTTGTGTGGCAATAGGAGCATCTGATGCAGGTATTTATGTTGGTCAATCTGAAAATATTATTGTCAAAAACTCACGAGCTGAATTTAATGTAGCTGGTATTGAGATTGAAAACTCTTACTATGCAGATGTTTTTGATAATTATGCAGCAAACAATACTGGTGGGATTTTAATTTTTGATCTACCTGATATACCTCAGCAAGGAGGTCATCATATTAGAGTTTTTAAAAATAAATCTATTAATAACAATACAGATAACTTTGCTCCAGAAGGTAATATTGTTGGAGAGGTTCCGAGAGGAACTGGCATTATTGTTCAAGCCAACTCTCATGTAGAGATATTTGATAATGATATTGGGGATAATGAAACGATTAATATCGCCGTTGTGACCTATGGCTATGAAACAGAAGATAAAAATTACTATCCTCATCCAAGAGCGATACAAATTCATGGCAATCGATTCGGTAAATCTGGTTACAATCCTGATCTTGAGACAGGCGATCTTGCAAAGTTCTTATTTGAAATAACCAATGGAGATATGCCAGATATATTTTGGGATGGCATTGTCCCGACACATCAAATAATATTTGGCCAACCAGATGAGGATAAAATTGTCTTGGGAGATAACGGAGAAGCAACATTTCTAACAATAAATGGACTTAAATATATACTGCCATTCTTTGATCCTATTGAAACAAGTTATGACAAATTTAGAGGGGATATAGAACCCCTGTCTCCAGTAAATCTAAGTGATACGCTTTAAAAAAATAATATTTATTTTTCTTATTCTTTTTAGTTTTGATTCAGCTTTTGCAGGTGTTAATGACACAATAATTCTAAACGATGAAGTTGCTAGAAAGCTCTCTGATTATGGATTTTTTGAAGATCTAGTATCCCAATCTCCCTCTAAAGAAGTCCTTCCATACGAACTCATTACACCGCTTTTCTCTGATTATGCAGATAAACTAAGATTTATATATATGCCTTCTAATGGATTAGCAGAATATAGACCTAATGAGGTTTTTGATTTCCCCGAAGGGACTGTCTTAATTAAAACATTTGCCTATCTTAATGAGCATATTGAATCAAATTTAGATAAACAGTTGCTTGAAACAAGGCTTTTAATTAAGAAAGATGATAAATGGAAAAACGTTAGTTATGTTTGGAATGAAGCCCAAGATGATGCATTTCTAAATATTGCTGGAAAAACTATTTCGACTCAATTTGTAAATAATGAAGGTGATATTCAGAATGTAAGGTACAGGGTACCGAACATCAATCAATGTAAAGAATGTCATCAATCAGGAAAAACTATCAGGCCTATTGGGCCTAAGGCTAGAAACTTAGATAAAGATGTTGCCTATGAAGACGGGGTAATGAATCAACTAAAAAAATGGCATAAGCAAGGCTGGATTAAAGAAGGTATTAAAGTTCAAGCGATGACAGATTGGACTAATACACTAGCCTCAATGAATAGCAGAGCAAGATCTTACTTAGATATTAATTGTGGGCATTGCCATATAAAGGGAGGGTCGGCGGACACGACTGGTCTTTATCTAGATTTCACAGAAAATAGAAAAATTCATCTAGGAGTCTTCAAAAAACCAATTGCTGCAGGACGCGCAAGTAATAACCTCACCTATTCAATTGTTCCAGGTGACCCAGATAGCTCAATTCTATTTTATAGAATGCAGTCACTTGATCCTGGCATAATGATGCCAGAATCAGGCAGAGCGCTTGAACACAAAGAAGGAACAGAGTTAATCAGAAAGTGGATTAAAAACCTATAAAAACTCTTTAAATTTGTCTTTATGACCATACCTAACTAATATATAACCTCATTTACGGAGAAAAATTAATATGTCCAAGCATTCAGCACTAAATACTTTTGGTAGATCGGCTAACCCGGCTTTTACAAGAGGCTTTGAAGCCAACACACAAAGCTTACCCTTAAGTGAGCAAATGACACTTGATGGAGCTGTCAATAAGACAGGGATTTTACTATCTCTTTGTTTTACAGGCGCTATTATTGGATGGAATATTCCCTCATTAATAATTCCAGCTGCAATAACTGGCTTCATTCTTGCTATGGTTACGATTTTTAGAAGTAAAGAAAAGGCAGGCTCAACTGCTCCTTTATATGCATTAGCTCAAGGAATTGCCCTTGGAGGTATTACGTTAACATATGAGAATCAATTTGATGGTATTGCAATTCAAGCTATAGGCCTGACTTTTGGTATTCTTGCTTCCCTGTTAATTTGCTATAAGAGCGGACTAATAAAACCAACAGAAAATTTAAAGTTGATGGTTGGAGCTGGAATTGGAGGCATATTTATACTCTACATGGTTAGCTTTGTAATGAGTTTTTTTGGAGCCGGCATAAGTCTTTTATCACCAACTAACGGCTCATTAATGAGTATTGGTCTTTCAATTGGCATAGTATGCATCGCCTCTTTATCCTTAGTTCTAGATTTTGATTTTATTGAAGAAGGTGTTGAAAAAGGACTTCCAAAATATATGGAATGGTACGGAGCCTTTTCATTAATGGTTACCTTGGTATGGCTATATTTAGAAATACTTCGCCTGCTATCAAAAATACGAAGTAGATAATGAATTCAATAATTTTTGGTGGCCTTGCAGTTCTTTCGTTATTTGTCTTTTTTAATCTAGGCAAGGTAAAAGCATCGAAAAAACAAACAGACAGGGATAACAGAATAAATAGATTTGGCAAAAAAAAGCCTGATAATATTATTGAAGGTGAATCAGAGGAAGTTATAGATGAAGATAAATAAAATATTTTTTGCAATTATTTTATTCTCATCTTTTGGTTTTGCTCATGATACCCATCAATCTAAGGGCTCTTTTGAAGATAAGTTTCGACAGTTAGAAGAGAGGTTTCCAGACCCTAATCAATATAGGCCAGCAACTGGAGAGCCTGGTAAGGCATATTGGCAGCAAAAAGCGGATTACAAGATTAATATTACTCTTAATGAGGATAATAGGTCTCTGAATGGCTCTGAGACTATTACTTACCATAATAATTCACCTCTTGATCTTAAGTATGTATGGATTCAGTTAGATCAAAATATATTTAAAAAAGACTCTATAAAAAACTTAACTGCTACTTTTGGCAGTTCAGATAGTATTTCTTTTAGTGCTCTTAGAAAAAATAACTTTGCTGATAATTTTGATGGCGGTCTTAAGAACTTAGAAGTCAAGATTGATAATAAAGTGGCTAAAACATATTTAGTTGGAACCTTGTTAAGGGTGAATTTAGACAAACCATTAACGAGCAACGAATCAACAGATATTAAAATTGATTGGGAATATCAACTCGTTGAAGAAAATGCTGTAAGGGCTAGAAATGGGTATGAGTCATTTGAAGATGGCAATGATATTTTTCTTGTAGCTCAGTGGTACCCAAGAATTTCTGCATATACAGATTATGAAGGTTGGCATAATAAAGAATTTATTGGCAATGGAGAATTTACTTTAGAGTTTGGGGACTATGAAGTTTCTATAACAGTACCTTCAGATCATATTGTATCTTCAACTGGCGTTCTTCAGAATCCAAATGATGTACTGTCAAAAATACAGATTAAAAGATTAGATAAGGCCAAGAGATCTGAAAAGCCTATGTTTATAGTGACTCCAAATGAGGCGTTTGAGAATGAAAAATCAAGATCAAAAAATACGAAAACATGGGTCTTTAAAGCTGATAATGTAAGAGACTTTGCATGGGCTTCATCTAGAAAATTTATTTGGGATGCAGCTGGTTTCAAGCAAGAATCTGCTAAAAATCCTTTGGTGATGGCTATGTCTTTTTATCCCAAAGAAGGTGAGCCTCTTTGGTCTAAATATTCTACAGAAGCAGTTATGCATACCATGGAAGTATATTCAAAATTTTCTTTCGATTACCCATACCCTACTTCTCAAAGCGTAAATGGACCTGTTGGTGGTATGGAATATCCAATGATAACTTTTAACGGACCCAGAACTGACCTTGAAGAAGATGGAACAAGAACCTACTCAAGAAGTGAAAAGAAGTTTTTAATAGGCGTGGTAATTCATGAAGTTGGCCATAACTACTTTCCAATGATTATTAACTCAGATGAGCGTCAATGGACTTGGATGGATGAGGGTCTAAATACTTTCTTACAATATCTTGCAGAGCAAGAGTGGGACTTAGAATACAGGTCCAGAAGAGGTGAAGCTAGATGGATAACAGATTATATGAAAAGCTCAAAGCAAGTACCTATAATGACAAATTCCGAATCTTTATTGCAGTTTGGTAATAATGCTTATGCTAAACCAGCAACTGCATTAGTAATTTTAAGAGAAACAGTTTTGGGTAGAGAGTTATTTGATTTAGCTTTTAAAGAATACTGTAATAGATGGAGATTTAAACGCCCTACTCCATATGACTTTTTTAGAACCATGGAAGAGGCCTCTGGCGTCGACCTGGACTGGTTCTGGAATGGCTGGTTCTTCTCTACAGATCATGTAGATATAGCTCTAAAGAGCGTATATGAGGCCTCATTGGACTCTCTAAACCCTGCTGACAACCTTAAGAAAGATAGGAATGATTTTAATAATGAACCAAAAATGCTTTTTGATGAAAGAAATAAGTCTGAACAAATAGCCGAAAGAGTTAATCTTAGACCGGAGCTCCTAGATATATATGATGAATATGATCCATTTACTCCCTCCAAAAGGGAAATGGGAGACTATGATGATATTTTAGATGATCTTTACGATAAAAATAATAGCGACCCTGAATGGAAAAAGAAGGCGCTTGAAAGTGCTATTGAAAAAGACGAGCTCTACTACATTTTAGATTTTAAGAATATTGGTGGCCTAGTAATGCCAATACCCTTACAAATAGATTATGAAGATGGAACAAGCGAAGTAATTAAGATTCCTGCCGAGATTTGGAGAAAAAATCCTAAAGAAGCTAAATGGCTAAAAAGATCTAAGATTAAAATAGCATCCATAGTGGTAGATCCTTTTTGGGAAATAGCTGATACGGATATTGAAAACAATTATTATCCACAAAGAATGATTCCTGCAAGATTAAGACCAAATGCAAGCAACAGTAATCCAAAAAATCTAATGAAAGACTTAATGGAAAGAAACAAAGAAATTAACTCTCATAATTAAAAATGGATATTGGTATAGATTTTGGAATCACCAATACTGATCTAGTCATTGAGGATAATGGCACTTCAACATTTCATACATTTGCATCTAAAGATAGTATTGATACTAAGCTGTTAGATACTATCTTTTCTAAATTGAATCTCACTGACTTGGAGATTGAGAATATTGCAGTAACTGGGGGTAAATCAAGCAATCTCCCAGAATCTTATAATTCAATACCCATAACAAAGGTGAATGAAGTTTTTGCTATAGGGAGAGGTGCAAAGGCAATTTACAACATCCAAGAAGATTCATTTGTTGTTGTAAGCACGGGAACCGGAACTGCATGTGTAAGTTACATTAATGGTGAATTCCATCATTTAGGTGGTATTTCTTTTGGTGGTGGGACTCTTCAGGGATTATCAAACTTGCTAGTTGATACCAAAGATTCTAAAAAAATAGACAGTATGGCTTTTGATGGAGATAAAAATAGTCTAGATATGCTTATTGGTGAAGTTGTAAATGATATTGGCTCTCTTGACCCTGACATAACTGCATCAAATTTTTCCAAAGCAAGGGATTTAAAAAAATTCGCTGATGAAGATATAGCAGCATCTCTTATGAATATGACTGGAGAGGTAATAGGCACTATAGCTTATTTGAATGCCTTGCTTGTTGGTGTTGATAAAGTCTATTTTGTAGGGAGAGTTTCTTTGCTTGAATCTGTTACATCAGCTATAGATAAAAGATTAGAACTTGCAGGTGTGACAAGTGTATATACTGAAAATAGAGAATTTGCTAATGCAATTGGCTCACTATCTTTTTTGAAGCCAGCTAGGTAGTTATATGTATAATTATATATAATTAGTAACATAATAAATTTGCAGGAGGAAGTATGATAGTCACAGATAAATCTTTAATAATAACTTTTGCAGTTCCTGTATTTTTTTTATTGATACTTGTAGAGTACTTTTATGGAAGATCTGTAGGTAAGAATACTTATAGACTAAGTGATACTTTTACGAGCATCTCTCTTGGAATGATAAGTAGATACCCCACTATGTTAAATCTTGGGGTGCAAAGTATTATCTTTATGTACATCAGCTCCTCTTTAAATCTTAAGCTGTTATCTATTGCAAACCCTATGACTTGGGTTATTGCATTCCTTCTATACGACCTTTCTTATTACTGGATGCATAGACTACATCATGAAATAAAGATTTTATGGGCCACTCATAGCGTTCACCACCATGGAGAGGATTACAATCTTGCCACCGCTTTAAGGCAAACAAGTACAGGTTGGTTATGGAAATGGATTTTCTATATGCCAATGATAATACTAGGGGTCCCTGGAGAAGTTTTTGTAACTGTAGCTGGTATAAATCTAGTCTATCAATTCTGGGTTCACACTGAACATATAGGGCATTTAGGGATTTTAGAGAAGATATTTATTACTCCTATGAACCATGGGATACATCATGCAAAAAATAAAGAATACATAGATGCTAATTATGGAGGCGTCTTTATTATCTGGGATAGAATGTTTGGAACTTATACAGCGAGATTACCAGATGTCGTCCCAGTTTATGGAACAGCAACTGCTTTAAAGAGCTGGAACCCTATCTGGGCAAACCTTCAAGTCTATTCCATTATGATTAGTGACTCGATTAAAACAAAGAAATGGAGTGATAAGGTAAAAGTTTGGTATTCAAAAACATATTGGAGGCCAGAAGACTGCATAGAAGATAAAGACCCAAAAGAGTTTTATGTAAAATATAATCCTGAGGTTTCAAGCGATATTAAAGTTTTTAGTTTCTTTCAGATGCTATTTACAATAGCAGTATCAGGCTCAGTATTATTTTTCCTACCTCAGCATACTTATAATGAAATAATTGTTTTCGCTATTACCATTACTTCTCTTAGTTCATTGACCGCTTTCTTACTTCAAGGAACTAAATACGCATACGCTTCAATATTTAATTTTTCTGTACTCGGGATACTAGCTATTTATTATTTAGGGGTTCTAAATATTGAAATTCTTTCAACTCAGCTTCTTATGGGTCAGTTACTAATTAATATCTTAATAGTAAGTTTGATATCTATATATCAGAGATTGAATTTAATGCAGAGAGCTAGTAGCTAGATCCATTCAGGACAAGGCAACTCATTGTTTACAAGAAAGTTCCTGTTATAAAGCTTGCTCAGATATCTAGATCCTGAATCACATAAAATGGTAACAATATTATTCCCAGGTCCCATCTCTTTTGCTAGATGAATTGCTCCAGCAACATTCATACCAGCACTTCCCCCTAGATATAAACCCTCGGTTTCAACCATTTTAAACATGACATCTAGAGCTTCTTGATCCGGAAGTCTTATTGGAAAATCTACTCTTAAATCTTCTAGATTTTTTGTAATTCTTCCTTGGCCAATTCCCTCAGTTACTGATGAGCCCTCTGATTTAAGTTCACCATCTTTGTAATATGAATATAAGGATGCTCCAAAAGGATCAACAAGACCTATTTGTGTAGATTCATTCTTTTCTTTTAGGAACTTAGCTATCCCAGCCAAGGTTCCACCAGTCCCTACTGAACAAATAAAACCGTCAACCTCACCATTAAGTTGGTTATAAATCTCGGGGCCTGTATCGTTGTAATGTCCTTCTCTATTGGCTGTATTATCAAATTGATTAGCCCAGAGGACTCCATTTGGATTTTCTAAAGACTCTGCCACTCTTTTTGAGTACTTAACATAATTATTTTCATCTTTATAAGGCACAGCTGGAACTTCAATCAATTCAGCTCCACATGCTCTTATTGTTGCTTTTTTCTCTTCGCTTTGAGTGTCTGGAATAACGATAACAGTCTTTAGTCCAAGTGCGTTACCAACCAAGGCTAGGCCAATGCCAGTATTTCCAGCAGTTCCCTCTACGACTGTTCCTCCTGATCTTATTAGCCCTTTAGACATTGCATCTTCAAGAATATATTTTGCTGCTCTATCCTTCACAGAGCCGCCTGGATTCATAAACTCTGCTTTGCCATAAATATTACATCCGGTTTCTTCTGAATAGTATTTAAGCTTTATAAGTGGCGTGTTGCCAATATATTTAATCATTTTTATAGTCCTGAATTACCTGGATCCCAGCTATCATTGGTAATATTTAGTTTATTCAATTCTTTTGCAGGTATCCCTGCTACTGTTGTATCTCTTTGAACGTCTTTTAAGACTAAGCTTCCAGCAGCTACAACTGCATTTTCTCCAATAGTAATATTTCCTAGAATTGTACTTGAAGCAAAAATAGACGCCCCTTTCTTTATATTTGGGTGTCTTTTACCAGATTCAAACCCCTTACCACCAAGAGTAACACCCTGGAATATTGATACATTGGACTCTATCACTGCTGTTTCGCCGACAACAACTCCAGTAGCATGATCAATCATTACACCACCTGCAATTTTTGCAGCAGGATGGATGTCTAATCCAAAAACTTCAGAGGCTCTGTTTTGGAAGAATAATGCCATAGTGTGTCTTTGATCATTCCATAAGCAGTGAGCGGCCCTATAAGAAGCAAGACCTAAGAAGCCTTTATAAAAAAGTAATGGAGTTGAGTAGTAGCTACAAGCTGGATCCTGTTCTTTAAAAAACTTTAAATCAGCTTCCAAGGCTGGTCCAATTTCCTCACAATCAGTATAGACATCTAATATAAATTTCTTTATATCCATTGCAGATAATGCATCGCTATGAAGCTTAGATGCAAGAATGGAAGCTACTGCTGCAAGAAGATCTTTTTGTGAAAGTATTAACGAGTGCAAAAATGACCCAAGAGAAGGCTCAGCCTCTACCCTAAGATCAATCTCATTCTTTATTACCGCCCATAACTCTCTATCCATAATGATGGAATTATAAGCCTAATAACTATTATGAAGAAACAATATCTTAGTAACCTAAATTATTATAAGATTTGTGCAATGAATACTAACTATATATTAACTTTCTCCTGTCCTGATACATCTGGTATTCAGTCAAAAGTTACAAGCTTGTTATATAAAAACTTTGCTTTTCTGACAGATGTTCAGTCATATTCTGATATTGACTCTAATACTTTTTTTTCTAGAACTGTATTTACTATCGCAGAGCTTTCCGATGAATTTGAAAAACTGATTAATGAGTTTGAGCAACTTGCAAATGATCTGCAAATGGAATGGTCAATTGACCTTGAAGGAAAGAAAATAAAGACTCTCATTGCTGTATCAAAACTAGGCCATTGCTTAAATGATCTTTTATATCGAACTAAGTTTAGAGATATGCCTATCGAAATAGTTGGAGTTATCTCAAATCATGAGACTTATAGAGAGATTGTAGAGTTTCATGGTTTTGATTTTCACTATCTACCGATTGAGAAAAATGAAGAGTCTAGGAAAAAACAAGAAAAAGAATTTAACTCTATAGCAGAGGAAAAGAATGCTGAATTAATAGTGTTAGCAAGATATATGCAAATTCTTTCTGCTGACTTCAGTAGTAAGTGGCTAGGGAGATGTATTAACATTCATCATAGCTTTTTGCCAAGTTTTAAGGGAGCCAAGCCCTATCACCAAGCGTTTGATAAGGGGGTTAAATTAATTGGAGCGACATCACATTTTGTTACTAGTGATCTAGATGAAGGCCCAATCATAGAACAAAATATTGAAAGAGTTAATCACAGTGACAGTACTGACGATTTTACAAGAAAAGGGAATGATATAGAGTCAACAGTCTTATCTCGCTCTGTTAGGTGGTATGCAGAAAAAAGAATTCTAATTAATGGCACTAAAACTATAGTCTTTAATTAAAAAAAGGCTGGTTAAATTAATCTAACCAGCCCTATATATAGACTTACTTTAATGGGTCTTACTAAACATCGAAACGGTCATTATTCATGACCTTGTTCCAAGCGCTAATAAAATCAGCTACAAGCTTAGATTGTCCGTCATTAGAAGCATAAACCTCTGCCAGTGCTCTTAATTGAGAATTAGAGCCAAAAACAAGATCTGTTCTTGATGCAGTTCTCATTTTTTCACCGGAAGATCTATCAAAAGCTTCGTATGAATCTTCATTTGCATTAGGCTTCCATTCAACTGACATATCTAGCAAAGTACTAAAGTAATCATTGGACATTTTATTTTTATCATCTGTAAATACTCCGTGACCTGATGAGCTTATACCTATTGATCTCATTCCGCCCAGAAGAACTGTCATTTCAGGAGCAGTCAATCCAAGAAGTTGAGCTTTATCTAGCATGATTTCTTCAGCTGATACAGCCAGTCCAGCTTTATGAAAGTTTCTAAAACCATCAGACACCGGCTCAAGTGATGCAAAGGAATCAGCATCAGTTTGTTCTTGAGATGCGTCGCCTCTTCCTGGTATAAATGGAACATTAGCGTCTGTTGCCATTTCAATTCCAAGATTACCAGCCAAAATAATCACATCAGCGATTGATGCACCCGTGTCATTAGAAATAACCTCATATATGCTTAAAGCTTTTTGAAGCTGGCTAGAGTTATTAACTTCCCAATCCTTTTGAGGTGCTAATCTAATTCTAGAACCATTAGCGCCACCTCTCATATCAGACCCTCTGTATGTCGAAGCACTGGCCCATGCTGTTTCTACCATTTCTTGAATACTAAGCCCGCTTTCAGATAATTTTGCTTTAACAGAATCAATATCATAATTAGTATTGCCTACTGGAACAGGATCTTGCCAGATTAATTCCTCTGATGGGATTTCTGGTCCCATATATCTAACTTTTGGACCCATATCTCTATGAAGTAATTTAAACCATGCTCTTGCAAATGCATCTGCAAATTCTTCAGGATTTTCATGGAAACGTTTTGATATTACTTTGTAAGATGGATCTTCACGAAGAGCAATATCAGCAGTTGTCATCATAGTAGGGACTTTAATAGATGCATCTTCAGCATCTGGGGCAAGATCCTCTTCTTTTGGGTTGATGGCATGCCAAACAATAGCTCCAGCTGGTGTTGTCACCTTTTCCCATTCATAACCAAATAGTAAGTCAAAATAGCCGTTATCCCACTGAGTTGGATTAGCAGTCCAAGCGCCTTCAAACCCACTAGTAATAGTATCTCTACCTTTACCTGAAGCATAAGAACTCATCCAACCAAAACCCATTTCTTCTAATGCAGCGCCTTCTGGTTCTGTGCCAACATGATGGTCAGGGCCTGCACCATGACCTTTACCAAATGTATGTCCGCCAGCAACTAACGCAACTGTTTCTTCATCATTCATTGCCATGCGTCCAAATGTCTCACGAATATCTACAGCACTTGCAAGAGGATCAGGATTCCCATCAGGGCCTTGAGGATTAACATAAATTAAACCCATTTGAACTGCCCCAAGAGGGTTAGCTAAATCTCTTTCGCCGCTATATCTTTCATTTTCCAACCATTCCTTTTCTGCACCCCAATGAATATCTTCTTCAGGAGCCCATATATCTGGACGACCGCCGCTGAAACCAAATGTTTTACCACCCATGGATTCTATCGCAACATTTCCAGCCAGAATTAAAAGATCAGCCCAGCTGACTTGTTTTCCATATTTTTGCTTAATTGGCCATAAAAGTCTTCTAGCTTTATCTAAGTTTCCGTTATCAGGCCAGCTATTTAGCGGAGCAAAACGTTGAGCACCAGTTCCACCGCCGCCTCTTCCGTCAGTACTTCTGTAGGTTCCTGCAGCATGCCAAGTCATTCTAATAAAGAAAGGTCCATAATGACCATAGTCAGCCGGCCACCAGTCTTGAGAATCTGTCATAAGATTATTTAAATCTTCTTTTAAAGCATCAAAGTCTACTTTATTGAATTCCTCTCTATAGTTAAAGCCTTCATCCATAGGGTCGGATTTAGCATCATGTTGATGAAGAATGCTTAAATTTAATTGATTAGGCCACCAATCTCTATTTGATGTTCCTGTAGAGCTATTTGTAGTTAAAGCGCCGTGCATTACTGGGCATTTGCCTTCTGTCTCATTGTTCATGTAATTACTCCCCTGAAGAATAAAAAAATTATATACGTACACTCTACCTATTTTTTATGTATTATTAAATACACTATTAAAGAATTCTATGTTCGATTATAGTGTACATAAAAAAATATCAATGATCACCCTCAAACAAATACATTACGCGCTAACAGTTGAAGAAGAGCTACATTTTAAAAAAGCTGCTGATGCTTGCTATGTATCTCCATCAACTCTGAGTAATGCAATTTCTGAAATGGAATCTCAATTGGGCATTCAAATATTCGAACGTACTAATAAAAAAGTAATAGTTACTAGTTTAGGTAGGGAAGTATTAAAAAAAGCTAGGGCTATAAAAATAAGCATGAGTGACATTAATCAACTTGGTGAAAGTCAAAAAAATCCGCTAACAATGCCAATCACTCTTGGTATTATTCCTACTGTTGGGCCTTACTTTATCCCCCTAGTTCTGCCCTCTATAAGAAAAAAATTTCCAGAGCTAAAGCTAAAAATTATTGAAGCTCAATCGAGTACTCTTATTGATAAGGTAAATAATGGTGAGATTGATATGGCTATTCTAGCTATGCCCTACAAACTTGACGGACTTCTATCCTTTAAATTTTGGGAGGAAGATTTTTATTATATTAGTCATAAGGAAAATTTAGGGTCAGAAATAATAAAAATAAAAGCAAAGGAGATAGACCTATCTAACTTAATGCTTTTGGATGATGGTCATTGTCTAAAGAGTCATGTTCTAGCTGCATGTAAAATGGATGCTGATAAGCAATACTCAATGGAGGCATCTAGTCTTTCAACACTAACACAACTGGTAGCTGGAAATATGGGTTCAACCTTAGTGCCGCATATGGCTATTAAGCAATTAGTGAATTCAAATTCCTTGATCAAGAAAGCACACCTTGATGAGCCAGGACCCCATAGGGAATTAGCAATAGTTATAAGGCCGTCATATACAGGATTTAAAAATGTTCAATTATTAATAGATATTTTTTCCTCATCTCTTAAGGCAAATACTAAGGGTTTCTAAAAGAAATAAACTGGTTGAGCTGCGGGCCCGAGGTTGAATCCAATTAGCCGCCTTCAAACTCCTCCTACAAAAATTGCTTCCGTAGCTTGTTCTTGTTTTAGTTATTTGGAATGAAGTCTAGATGTAATATGATTAAAAGCCTCATCCACACTGCTGGTAACAAAAAATAGATCTAAGTCTTTTCTGTCTATTGTCCCAAATTCAACTAAGGTTTCAAAATTAATTAACTTACTCCAGAACTCTTTTCCAAAAAGAACTATGGGTAGATTTTTTGTAATTTTTTCAGTCTGAATGAGTGTAAGAATTTCAAAAAACTCGTCCATGGTTCCAAAGCCTCCAGGCATAATCACCAAGGCTTTTGCTGGATAGGTAAACCAAAATTTTCTTGTAAAAAAATAATGAAATTCAAAATCTAACTCTGGAGTCACGTATGGATTTGGAATATTTTCAAAGGGTAGAGAAATTCTAAGTGCCATACTCTTACCTCCAGCATCGCTTGCTCCTCTATTGGCTGCAATCATGATACCCGGACCTCCTCCTGAACAAACAACATATTTTTGATACTGAACTTCTAAATTAAGAGACCATTCTGTCAATTTTTTTGAGAGCTCTCTCGTGGCATCATAGTACTCAGCTAATTTGGTATTTTTACTGAGTCTTTCTTCTCCACTTAGATCTTCGGGAGATGGTGCTCTTGCTGATCCAAAAATCACTATGGTATCTTTGACCTTTTGTTCTTCAAGTTGTAATTTTGGATAAAGATATTCAGATAAAATTCTTAGAGGGCGGGCATCCTTGCTGGTCAAAAAATCTAAATTTTTATAAGCTTTTTCTATTACTGGAGTTTTTGTATCTTTAGGTTTTGTCATATATAAACTATAACAAACTTATCTTACTGAAAGGATTATAGATTTGATAAGTGGTGGAGCTACGCGGGATCGAACCGCGGACCCCCTGCTTGCAAAGCAGGTGCTCTCCCAGCTGAGCTATAGCCCCATTTTTGAATCGTAATTGTACTTTATTATAATTAAATTTGCATATATCTTATAAGAAATTTAAGAATTTTATTTTAAAAAAAAGGTGAGTAGTAATACTCACCTTTTTAGGCTCTAAATTAAATTAGAATTCGTATGAGAAGCCAACTTTTATCGTTGCTGGTTTTTGAGATCTTGCACCATCTTTGGGAGCTCTTGCAACAATATCTTCACTATCTAGAACATTTTCCATAATCATATAAACATCCATATTTGTGTTTAGTGATTTTCTTAAACTTAAATCTAAGAAGTTATGAGCATCGATTGTTTGATAAGTGCCACATGATGCAGTTGAGCATGAACTTCCATTGCTAACAAATCTAGCACTTCCATTTAATCCTGACTCAGTTATAAAACCAACAATTAAAGCCATTGATGAGCTAGGTATATAAGGCACGTCGTCTCCAGCTGCAACAGTACCCCAATAGTCACCATTGTCAAAACTAGTTCCAAATGTAGCATCTGTGGATGTGTAAGTTAGTCCTACTGGGTAAGATACTCCCTCTCCTTCAAACATCCATGAGCCTGCAATCTCTAGGCCTGAGACATCTACAGCACCACCATCAAATATATCGCCGGCATCACAATCACCACCAGATGAGTTTTTACATTCACCTTTAAGACTTGCGTAATCACTAGAGAAATACATAACTTCGAGGTTAGTTGTTCCTTTAGAATACCTAACACCAGCTTCGGTATTGTCTGCTTGTTCAGCGTCTCCACCAAATATCGGGGACATACCTTCATGGAAACCTAATACAAGCTTTACGTTTTCATTAACATCGTAAGTTGCACCGAAGCCAGTAGTAGAATATTCTCCAGTTTTTGCTTTTGGATACCCTGAAGCAAGAACAGTTCTTGTTGGAACACCGTCATCCCATCTATTTTCTACTTGATCATACTCCTCAGATCTATGCCCAACAGTAACTGCTAAATCACCCATGGTAATAGTATCTTCAATATAAAATGAAGTAGCCTGTGAAACTCTTAGTCTATTATTAGATCCTGTGTAACCTGAAGAGCATGATACTAATGCAGAATTAGTTCCAGAAGATGATTGATCAAAGCATTCATAGCTTTGCAATCTGCTTTCTGAATCTTCCATATCTCTATATCCAAAAGTAATTGCATGGTTAGCAATGTCAGTTGAAACTTTGAACTGGACACCTTCGTTTGTGTAGAATCTATTGTTATGCTTTAACTTAACTTGCACAGCCAATGTGCCATCAAGAATTGCTTGAGCATTTGCATCTCCGCCGTTTGCAGCAGAAATAACACTATTAATACCATTACTAACACCGTGTGCTTTTAAATTATTAGCTTTATCTACTTTGAACCAGTCCCTGTGGTAGTCGTTGCTCCATGACGAAGCAACAACTTGAAACATATCAAAATCACCAACATAAGTAAGTGATGTTTGCTCTCCGTCATTATTCATAGCGTCATATTGAGTCATACCATATCTTTCTCTTGGATTAGACATAAAGCTTGATTGAGAAAGACCAACATAAGATTGATCAGAAACTTCATCAAGTTCTGTATATTTGAAAGTCAAAGAATGAATACCTGACTCATATCTTGCTTTAAGCATGAGATCAGATTTATCAAAACCAGTATTTCCACCTACATTAGCAATTCTGTCGAATCCATTACTTGAATGCTCATGAACTTCCACTAGAGCTCCTAGATTTCCTTGAGATCCTCCATAGTATGCATGCGTTCTAGTCATTCCGTTTTGTCCAAACTCTTGAACAAGCTTTCCTGAATTCACTTCTGGAATTGGCGTACTGATTAAGTTGATGGCTCCACCAATAGTGCTTGGACCTTGGCTAATTGCAGATGGCCCTTTTAGAACCTCTACTGAATTAATCCTTCCTGTTGTTGGAAAGTAGTAGGCTGAAGATGAGGTATATGGAGCTGGAGCTACAAGAATGCCGTCTTCCATGATTGTTACTTTTGCAGATCTATCTATTGATGTTCCTCTAATAGAGATGTTTGGTCTTAAGCCATATCCATCTTCAGTTCTAAAGTAAACTCCTGGAACTGCTGATAATATTTTATGAATATCAGTATCCATTGCCTTTTGAAGATCTTCGTTATTTATAACCGCACCGGAGCCTGGAAGTTTTTTTACATCTTCTTTAGTTCCAATAATAGTTACAGACTCAACGGTCTGCTCATCGTTAGCTTGTATAGATGAGCTAACTGATAAAATAGTTAAAACAAATAATATAAATAATATTGATTTTGTTTCGAGTGTGTCATGAATTGTTGTTTTCATATTCTTCCTTGTGTAATTTAATCTTTAAATGAGAATCATTCTCATCTGTACGCGTGAATGATAATGATTCTCATTTACAAATGCAAGAGAATTATAGAAAATTAATAAATAATTTTATTAATAAGAATTTGAAGAAATTTAGAAGAAATCTAAATTATTTATTTCCTCTAATCGCAAAGAATAAACCAAGAACTAATAGAAACATTTGCTCGCTAGTTACAAATTTAGTACTAAGAGTAGTAAACCATTCAGAATGAGCTAAATATAAAGCACAAGTCATTATTATTACGACTAGGACTCCTGATAGCCTTGTAAGCAAGTTCCCCCAATTAACAGAGAAAATTCCCACTACCCCGCCTAGTATTATTCCAATACCAGCAGCCATTTCTCCCAAAATAACCATATTGACCAAGAGTTCTGGCATAGGCAAAAACTCACTCTCAAACCAAGTCACCATTCTATGCTGTTCAACCATCATGAATGGAGCTGGAAGTTTTCCGTATCCGTGAAAAAAGAAAGCAACTCCTAGGGCAATTCTAGGCAACCAAAGCGCTAAGCTCATTAGCGGTTGCGTCATTACATCTAACTTATTATTTAATTTTTTCATTTTTAAAAACTCCTTATGATTCTAAAATTATATCTTTGTCTTCACAAAGAGCAAACCCCTCAATACCTATAAAACTTTTAAGCTCATCTTGTCCGATGTGAATGTAAGTATATATTTTTCCAGTATCAGAAACTTTTTCTTCATCTACACAGCCCATTCTAAATAGTTTAGCTCTTATATTGCCAAGGGATGGTTCTAGTGAAATCCAACCTCTATATATGCCATTAAAAAGCTCGGTGTTTATCATTTCTCTTAGATCTTCTATGCCTTTATTTTTTTCAGCTGAAATCCAAACTTCTTTTTCTTCCTCTTTTTTTACCTGATGGGATATTCCCTTTAAATCGCATTTATTATTAATCCTAATTTGGGGGATGGATTCGAGATTAAGTTCCTCTAAAATTTTATTAACTTCAGCTTCTTTTTGTCTATGATCTATGTCAGATATATCAACAACATGGAGAAGTAAATCAGCTGACTGTAATTCATCAAGCGTAGCCTTAAATGACTCTATAAGCTGTGTCGGAAGGTCTGAAATAAACCCAACCGTATCTGAGAATAATATCGGGCCTAATTCAGGGTCTATATTTTTTCTTGTTACTGAATCCAAGGTAGCAAAAAGCTTGTCTTCTGCTAGCTGCTTACTATTTGTTAAGCGATTGAAGAGCGTTGTTTTTCCGGCATTAGTATAACCAACTAAGGCCACTAACTTATTGCGACTTTTTTTTCTTGAATAGCTATTTAGCTGCTTTTGTTTGTGTGATTTATCTAAACGACTCTTAAGACGCTTGATTCTATGACCAATGAGACGCCTATCTGTTTCCAGCTGAGTCTCTCCAGGGCCTCTTAAGCCAATGCCACCCTTTTGTCTTTCTAAATGGGTCCAACCCCTTATTAGCCTTGTTGATAAATGATTGAGTTGAGCTAGCTCAACTTGAAGTTTGCCTATATGGGTAGTAGCTCTTGAAGCAAATATATCAAGGATAAGCTCAGTCTTATCAATAACCCTAACTTTTAGCTGGAGTTCTAAATTTCTTGCTTGAGATGCTGATAATTGATGATTAACAATAACCAATTCTGCACAAGATGTTTCTACTAGATGTTTTATTTCATCAAGCTTCCCTTTGCCAATAAAGTGACTAACGGAAGGAGCCTTTTGTTTGCTTATACTTTTCTCAACTATCTCTGCACCAGCAGATATTACTAGCTCATAAAACTCTTCGTAGATATTCTCAAGCTCATCACCTGTTCTTAAAGATTCAATATCTAAAAAAATAATTAGTGTTTTAGGAATAAGTTTTTTTTCAACAATCATATGAGTTTGATTATTGTAGAGTTTTTATAAAAATTTGTTACTATTAATTAGTATCATTAAAAATTTAAGGAAATATTTATGGATAAAGGCGAAAGAGCAAAAAAATCTTCGCTTGCTAGTTTGAAGAGAAAGACTGTAAAGGAAATTAAGAAAAAGAAACTTAATAAGATTTACAGAGAATTACGAAAAGCTCGATAAAAATAAAGTAACACTTTAAACTATGCGGCAAATCTACTTACTAAAGTACTAGGTACTATTTAACTAAAAATTATGAAAGATAAAAAAACAAATGTTATTGTAGAAAAAATAGATAAGTATATGCCTGTTGCTATAGTTATCTTGGCACTGCTTGTAGCATCGCTAGTTTAGATAAAACTTAGAACTTCTTTTTTTGAGGCTCGCAAGCTCCTGAGGCCTGAATCTCAACTTTCGGATTCCTGTTTACAGATCCATCAATTTTATTAAGCCAGATATCACCGGATATTTTTCCTTTGCCTGTATACCAATTGAATGTATTGATCACTCTATATACGTCTACCGTGTAATCTGGGAATAAAGGATGAATATCTCCGGCCTCCATTGAATGTGTAACAGTAATACCGGTATCACTTTTATCTGAAGACCAAGATGCCTCTGGATTAATCCATACAGGTGATGGGTCTAGTGTATGTGTTAAAGATTTAAAACTTTCCTTTTCACTGTCTATTGCCCAATATTGAACTGTATAAAGATTATCTTTATTCCAATCTTCTTCGGCGAAGCTGGTCTTGGCTCTTTGAAGGAGGAAAAGTGATTGTTGAGTTTGACGGGCTAAATTTTTAAAAAGCTCAATACCCTCAGATAAATAAGTCTTCTTAATGTCTTTATAGGTAATAGAGTAAGTGCCATTTAATTCACACAGGATTTTAGATGTTTCACTAAATGCAGGTACTGCTAAAAAAATTAAGAATAAAAAACGCATAATAACTCTAACTATTAGTTGCTCCAACTATAAATGAATGACTGCCATCAATACACATAAAATGATAAATAAATGAAGTTTTTGATATATTTGTAATCGAAAAAAATATTGTTTAGGATGTGATGATGAGTGAAGAATACGAGCAATTTATGAAATCAGGGTCTGAAAGTGATTTAGAAACCCTAAGTTTGCATACACCAGAAACTAGTGAGATTAGCTATGTCAAAATAGTTGATGTATCTATTCCCTTTTTAAGCATCCTACTTTTAGTTTTCAAATATACAATAGCTTTTTTTATAGTTAGCTTATTTATTTTTTTTGCTATATCAATGCTAACTCTTTTAGGCTTTGTAAGCATGGCTTCTATTTTTTAGAAAAAATTCTTCCCTCAACAATAGTACCTTTTACTTGGATATCCTTTATTTCTAATGGATCAACTTCTAACGGGCTATCAGATAAAACAGTAAAATTTGCATATTTTCCAACACTTATAGACCCATAATCCTCTTCAAGGTTAATAGTATAAGCTGCATTTAAGGTTACCCCCATTAATGCAGTAAGTGCTGAAATTCTTTGATTTGGGCCTGCGACCTTGTTGGCATAATTCACTCGATTTACTGCAGCATGCATAAGCGCTAAAGGCGAAGCAGGTGCCATAGGCATGTCTGAATGGAGTGATAAAGGAATATTTGCTCTAGCAACATCTCCTAAACGAACCATTTCCTGTGACCTTTCGTAACCCACTCCTACTTTGCTATATAAGTCAGATAAAGCAGTTACATAATAAGGGTTGGCGCTAACTATAAGTCCCAATTGTTTAATTCTATCTATTTGATCAATAGCAGAGTAACCAAAATGAACAATAGTTGTTCTATGATCTTCTCTGGGATTTCTTAGATTATTTTTGTCTACAATATCTAAAATTCTATCTAGGCCTGCGTCTCCATTTTGATGAATATGAATTTGATAACCTGCATCCCAGTAAATTTTAAAAACATCTTCGAAGATCTTCTCTTCCATCAACCAAGTTCCTTTATGGCCGTCAATATATCCATCTCTTAAAACCATATTTTGAGAATACATAGCTCCATCGGTAAATAGTTTTATTTGATTAGGAAGATATTGAACTTTGCCACCACCCCATTGAATAAGGTCTTCTGTCTTCTCCAAAAGTTCAGCGGCATCCAGATGCTCTAGCATATATAGAGCACTTGGAATAAATAATGATTTAAAAGGCGTGTCTATATCTCCCAAAACATAATTCTTAACATTCTGTATATCTTTGTTATACATAGCTCCGGGATTAGCAATTAAAGTAACGCCCTGCTCTTGAATATATTTTTCAGTTATTTCCAATCCGTTAATAAGTCTTTCTGGTGCGGCTAGATACTTCATAATTTTTGGCATCACCACAACCAGACCTCTTTCAGAAAAGTGCCCTTGCTCAATATTTGCTAATTTTTGTTCTTCTAAAGTTAAGTTTTTTAAATCTTCTTTTTTAATACCAAATAACTCGAGCGCTTTCGAATTCATAATAAATTCATGAAATGAACGATGAATAATTAAAATAGGTCTTTCTGAGGAAATGTTATCCAAATCATCTTTAGTTAACTTTCCATGAAAATAATGATGGAAGCCCCAGCTAACTAGAGGAGTTTCTTTATCTTCCAAACTATCTTCTAGGGCTCTTATTCGTTTAATGTAGCCATCTCTATCGCGGACGCCGATACTGCTTTTACCTGGAAGGACCCAGTCATCTATGGCTACTATTTCAGAATTCATAGTAATAGCTGCTAATAATGGATGAATGTGGTGCTCAATAAAGCCAGGAATGATTACATCGTCTATAAATGAGTAATCTACATTAGCATTTGGAAATTGCTTTATTAAAGTATCCTTTTGGCCTACTGCATGGATTCTAGAGCCTCTAACCATAACCGCATCAGAATCAACATTAGATGCATCCAATGTGATCAAAGTTTTCGGAATAATAATTCTATCAACTATATCTTCTGCTGAAGAAAAAATTGAAACTGTAAAAAATAAAATTATTAAGGATTTGAGCATTGTATATATGCTAACAGTTATTGATAAAATTGAATAATTGAAGATATTTAGTAAACGACTTAACATTGATAAATGTCAGATATAAATAAGCTTATTCAAGATCTAACTTTAAAAGAAAAAATATCTTTGATGAGTGGTTTTAATTCATGGTACACAAATAAAATTGATAGGCTTGGTATTCCAAGCATCAAAATGTCAGATGGTCCAAATGGAGTAAGGGGCGATGCTATGTCAGGAAAATCCTCAGCTTGTTTCCCATGCGCTATATCGATTGGCTCAACCTGGGATATGGATTTAATAAACCAGTTAGGGATTGCATTAGGAGAAGAGGCAAAGGTTAAGGATGTAGATGTTCTTCTTGGTCCTACTATTAATATTCATAGACATCCTCTTGGAGGAAGGCATTTTGAAAGCTTCTCGGAGGATCCTTTTCTCACAGGAAAAATTGCTATTGAGTATGTTCAGGGAGTTCAATCACAAGATGTTGCTGCATGTTTAAAGCATTTTATTGGCAATGACACTGAATATGAAAGACATCTAGTTAGTTCAAATATTGATGAGAAAACTTTAAGAGAGATATATTTACTCCCCTTTGAGATGGGTATTAAAGAAGGTAATGCAAAAGTAGTAATGAGTGCATATAACAAATTAAATAATATTTACTGTAGCTCTCATAAAGATCTGCTCATTGATATTTTGAAAAATGAGTGGGAATTTGATGGCTATGTGGTGAGTGACTGGGGTGCAGCACTAGAAACTGAAGAGAATGCTAATGGTGGATTAGATCTTGAAATGCCTGGACCAGGTCATGTCTGGGGTAATAAATTATTTGCTGCTGTAAGTGAAGGTAAAGTTGAAGAAGAATTAATTAATGACAAGGTAAGAAGAATTTTAAAAATTGCTAGTTTCACAAAGAGATTTGAAAATCCAGATAACAAACCCGAGGAAAGTCATGATACAGAGAAGCATAGAAAACTTCTTAAGAAAGCTGCAGCAGGTGGAATGGTGTTGCTTAAAAATAATAATCTACTGCCCTTAAAATCAGATATTAAAAAACTTGCAATTATTGGTCCAAATGCCAAGGAAGCTCAGATAATTGGTGGAGGAAGTGCGAGCCTTAGACCTCATTATCAAGCTCATCCATTAGAGGCATTTCAAAATAAGCTAGGAAAGCAAATAAATATCAGTTATGCAAAAGGCTGTCATACCTATAAATATCTTCCAAAAGTAAATGAAAAACTTATGGACAATAAAGAAGGTTTTTTAGTTGAGTATTTTGAAGGTTCTAACTTTGATGAAAATTTAGTCATGCAAGAACATCTAGTAGGCAACAAATTCTGGGTATTTGAGGGGTTTGCTAAAGATGTCATTGCAAAATTAGAGAGGCCTGATATTTCTGTAAGATTCTCATGTGCATATACTCCAGATATTTCTGGTCAACATGAATTTGAAATATTTGGTATTGGCAAAGCGCGCCTTTTAATTGATGGCGAGGAGCTTATTGATAACTGGACAGAAACCTCTCCTGGAGAGGCATTCTTTTCATTTAGTTCGGATTCAAAAAAAGCAATAGTTGATCTTATCAAAGATAAAACCTATCAATTGGAAATTAGATATAAATTTGAAGGGAATTTTCCAGCAATTTATATTGGATGTCAGTCGCCTGATAAAATTAACTTATTTAACGAAGCGTTAAATCTTGCAAATTCAGCAGATCAAGTTATTTTAATTGTCGGTACAAACTCTGACTGGGAAACCGAAGGTAATGATAGGAGTGATTTTAATTTACCTGCTAATCAAAACCACTTAATTGAAGAAGTTTTAAAGGCCAATCCAAATACTTTGGTTGTTTTAAATACAGGTTCACCAGTAAAAATGCCCTGGGTTGATGATGCAAAAGCAATTATTCAAACTTGGTTTGCAGGCCAAGAGTTTGGCAATGCTTTGGTTGATATTGTAACTGGGGTAATTAACCCTTCCGGGAGATTGCCAACCTCTTTCCCTAAAAATATTGAAGATACGCCTGCCTTCAGCTCATATCCAGGCAAAGACTTACAGATGAATTATGATGAAAAGCTTTTAGTAGGTTATAGATGGTATGACAAAAAAAATATCCAGACCCTTTTCTCTTTTGGGCATGGTCTTTCTTATACAGAGTTTAAGTATACTGATTTAGAAATCGAAGTTCAGGTTGAAAAAAAAGTGTCTTGTAAATTCTCAATTCAAAATATCGGTCAAGTAGCCGGAGTAGAAACTGCGCAGTGTTATATTGGCTTTAAAACTGATGATAATTCAGAGCCTAAAAAGACTCTTCAAGGCTTTAGTAAAATAGCGCTTGATCCTAATAGCAAATCTAAAGTTCAAATTGATTTGAATCCAAGAAGTTTTTCTTCATGGAATATAGAGAGCAAAACTTGGGAAGTAAGACCAGGGTCTTATGACATACTTATTGGCTCTTCGGCAGAGAATATTATTCTTCAGACAACAATTACTCTATAGATAAATCTATCATCTCTTGGTCGCTTAAATTAATTTGAGAAGCTTCAATCGAGCTATTGGTCTCAAAAATAGTTCTAGGTCCGATTAAAGGAAATATTAAAGAAGATTTTTGCACTACATATGCAAGGGCAACTTGAATAGGTTGAAGGTTTTTTTGTTCAGCTATTTCAAAACATCTTGCTCTTCTTTTTAAGTTTTTCTCATTATGCCAAACTCTTATCTCTTCTTCTAAAGAGGGGTTTGAGAAATGCTCATTAGATGTAATCTCTTTTTTCTTAATAAAGAAGCCTCTAGCCTGGCTTGACCAAGGAAATAACATGATCTGATTTTCTATAAGGTATTTAATATATTCGTTGTTAACGCCAACGCACCCAGGCCAAACAGGATCGACCATCTCAGCTAAACTAAAATTATTACTTAAAGCTGTGAAAGGCTCTTTGTTATTTGATTTAGCATAGTCTCGTGCCTCTGAGAAACGCTCTAGCTGCCAATTTGAAGCACCTACAAGATTTATTAACCCTTCGCTCTTAACTTCATCTAATGCATCCATAAATTCAGAAACGGGTATATCTGGATTGTCTCTGTGTAGGCAGAAAATATCTAAAGTTTCAATATTTAACCGTTCTAGAGATTCTAGAATTTGCGGCCTTATGAATTGTGGCTCACATTGCGGTGTATGTGCCCCCTTGCCTATAACAATTACGTCTTTCTCTAGATTTCTTGAATTAATCCAATCACCTAAATATTTATCTCCCTTTCCATTATTATAAATATAAGCGGTATCAAAGATTCTCCCCCCTGCCCCATAAAAATGATCAAACATAGTGAAAGCATGCAAGCTTGAGGTCTGATTATCACAACCCAAGGCTAACCTTGAGGCATTCTTTTCTATTCCTTTAATCGCAATATTTTGAAATTGCGGTTTTTGCATTAAGTAAAATTTAGATAGTGGTATTGGTGAGTTATCAAAAGATTCGAATGGACACTGAATTTTTAGTTCTTGTCTCCACTTATCTAGCCATAACATATTACTTTGCGTGTCTGCATGTGAGATAAGCTCCGATTCAAATTTCCCTTCTTGGATACAATTAGAAGCATGATCAATTTCTCTTGTAAATAACCCCACTGTATCTAGGTATGAAATCTCTTTAACTAGATTTCCTGAATCTAAAACTTTAATAGATGAGTTTCCGTCTTGAAATTGCCCGCAATGCCACGGCTGCTCAACAACTAGTTCTAGATTTCCACTTTTAACTTTAAGATCATTTGAATACTCCTCATCTATTGCACAACTAATTTTTGCTTCAATTTGATCTGAAAAAATTAAATGTGCTTCTGATTGAAGATCAACACCAGTTTCATCTAATCTGCCACTCGCATTAATGCTTTCAGGATCTGCAAAAGGCATGCCTTGTAGGCTTCCGGCTATTAATTTAACCATCGATAAAGGGTAGCAACCAACATCTAAAATTGCCCCTCCGCCTAGTAAAGGATTTCTTAAACGATGTTCCTTTGGAAGATCTGCAGCGAAGCCAAAAGAGCTTTCGATAAAAATCTTCTCTTGAGTATTTTTAAAAAGATCTAGATGATCTAAGATATTAAAAGTTTGTGGATGAGTGCGATACATATATGCCTCCATCAAGAAAACTTTAGCTTCTTTTGCTAAATTTAATAAAGTCATGCTTTCTAAATAATTCATCGTCAAAGGTTTTTCACAAAGTATATGTTTGCTATTTTTTATTGCCTCTAATGAATATGTAAAATGAGAGCTGTGAGGAGTTGCTATATAGACAGCGTCTATTTGATCTGAAGAAAAAAAGGTATCAAGATTTGTATATGGCTTTATAGCAAACTTAGTTGAGAATTGTTTAACTGCTTCTTCATTTCTTCCAAAGATACTAACCAATTCAGAGTCTTGACAGTATTTAACTGAATGAGCAAAAGCATTAGCTATATTTCCAGAACCAATAATTCCCCATTTAATTTTATTCACTTAGAAGCCTCTTCTCTTGTATGTCTTGTATTAGTTTTTCATGGAAAGCTTTATCAATTGGATAGAAATATACCAATACAAAACTCAAACAAACCCCAGTAAGAGGTATCCATGACATTAAAAACTTCAATCCAGCTAACGTCTCTTCAGTTTGAACTTGGTTTGGTTCAAAGCCAATCTTTGTAAGTGCTATACCCAATATAAGAGCAGCTATAGCTATGGCACCTTTTTGAGCAAAGGTCATAAAGCCATACAGAGAAGACTCTGTTCTTATGCCTGACTTCCATTCTCCGTATTCAATTGTATCCGGTAACATTGACCAAAATAAAACACCCGTTGCGCCGTTACCAATTCCTATAAAAGCTAAAATATATAAAAGTTCATTTAATTTTGTTATGGGGTAAAGGTAGAAAATTAGAAAGCCTACAAGTAAGAAGCTCATTGAAATCATCCATGATTTCTTCTTGCCAATCTTTAAAGCAGCATATGCCCAAAAAGGAATTGATAAGAAAGAGCTTGCACTGCTAACGCCTAAAATTAAACCTTGGTATGCATGGAGATCTAAGGAGTATTTAACAAAATAAATTAAATTATTGTTAAACATAAGTGAGGTTGAAATTAAAATTAAAATTGAACTAAACACTATCCAAAAAGGATAATTATTAGCCACTGATTTAGAAACCTTAATAAAACTAGGTAGCTCAGCTGCTGAAAATTCAAAACTTCTTTCTTTAACAAAAAATACTGTGATACTTAAAATTAATACCGCTATTGAGCCGGCTATTATTCCAAGGAATATAAATCCAAGTGACTCAACTCCTCCTCCAAACCATAAGACAATTGGGAAACCTAAGGCTGAAATAGTTAAGGTTCCAAACGAAGCAGCTAGCATTCTAGCTGTAGTAAGTTTGGTTCTCTCGTCACTATCATCTGTTATGCGCGCAGTAAGAGATGAATAAGGAACACTAACAACAGTAAAGCAAGTTCTATGAACTAAATTTACGGCTAATAAAAATATGAATAAGTATGTGCCTTCAAATGGAGGTACCCAAAATAAAAGTACAAAAGATAAAGCCAAGGGGATAGAGCCATAAAATATATAAGGACGATAGCTTCCCATCTTAGTTCTAGTTCTCTCTGCCATATAACCCATAAAAGGATCAGTTACAGCGTCCCATGCTATTCCTAAGGCATAAATCCAACCAGCCATTAAGGGTGAAATGCCAACAATATCTGTATAAAAATATAGAAGGTAGAGTCCTACCCCACTCCAGTAAAGACAAATTGCATAGTCGCCTATTCCATAAGCTGCTCGGGTTTTGTTGCTGACTATACTAGTATTCATGATTTATTTAATATTTATACTTAATGTATATCAAAAACATATACGTTGCATATGAAAAATATGTAAGACTGTAGCTATGAATTATCAAGAAGATTATGCAGAAGAAAATGGAGTTAAAATTGCCTATCGCGATTATGGTCCTGAAGGTGCTGAACCAATTCTCTTAGTTCATGGCCTTGGTGCTCAACTTGTTCATTGGCCTGCTCATTTAATTGATTTCTTAATCGAAAATAACTATAGGCCCATCACTTACGATAATAGAGATGCTGGTTTGTCTTCAAGATTTTTTGGGAAGCCTGCTTTTATTTTAGATTACCTTCGTTATTACTTTCGTTTACCTATGAAATCTGAATACAACCTTGATGATATGTCTAAAGATGGTATTAGTGTGATGAATAAATTAAGTATAGATAAGGCGCATATCTTAGGAACCTCAATGGGAGGCATGATTGGCCAAATTATTTGCTCTTTATATCCTGAAAGAATTAAGTCATTTACATTGATTGCGTCCACCGCTTCCGTTCCCGGTCCTTTTAATGGACCCTCAAAAGAAGTTCAACGAGTCATGATGGATCGATCAAAAATGAAGAATGCTTCTATGGAGGATGTATATCAAAGAGAAATTAAATGGGTATCTCTTATTGGTATGGCTGGACGCGATCTAAATACTCCAGAATTTCGTAATGAGGTTATTGCTAACTTCAATCGAGCAAAAGAAAAAAGTGATGGGTTTGGCTATGCCAGACAGCTTTTAGCAATACTTTCATCAAAAGATAGAATACAAAGAATTAAATCAATAAAAGCTCCTACGCTTATTATCCATGGAGAAGATGACCCAGTTATCAATATCAAAAACTCTTATAGGATGCATAAACTTATCCCAAAAAGTAAGTTAATAGTAATCTCTAATATGAGGCACTTAATTGAACCTGAAATATTAGAACAATTTAAACTTCAGCTTACTGAGCACTTATCTCAAAATAGCTGAGGCGACATAGGTCCCTAGAGCAAGACAGCTTGTAACACCTGGACTTTCAATGCCTTGGAGGTTGATTAAGCCATCAACACCATGATCTTTTGAATCAAGAATTAAAAAATCTCTCATCTTCTCATTTGGACTTTGAATTTTTGGTCTTATGCCTACGTAATCTGGCTGAAGTTTATTAGGATCCATACTTGGCCAATATTTATGAATAGATTTTATAAAATTATCTTTAACAGACTCATCAAAAGAATAATCTAGATCATCGACCCAATTAATATCAGGACCAAACTTTAATTGACCCGACATATCGAATCCAACATGAATGCCCTGACTAAACTCATCAGCTAGAGGGTATATAAGCGAGCTAAATGGATGATTACCGGAATACTTAAAATAATGGCCTTTTGCAAAAAATACAGGATAATTATATTTACTATCAAGAGAGTGAATTTTTCGGGAATTTACTTCAGAAGCCAGTCCAGATGAATTAACTAGTACCTTGGCTTTTATATCAAAATCATTTCCATCGTTACAAGAAATCTTGAAATGATCATTCAACTTTTCTGCCGATATGAATTTAGTGTTTAGTGAAATAATACCTTTGTTATGCTGAATGTCGCCCTCAAGAGCAGTAATTAACTCAGGGACATCAATAATTCCACTTTGAGGCGAATACATTGCCCCTGCAAGCCTTAGATCAGGGTGAAAAGCTGTTATTTCATCTTTGGAGCACATTGTTAGGGTTGCGCCATTAAGATTTCCTTGATTATATATCTGCCTTAATTTATCTAGTTCTTGATCTTCAGAAGCAACTACATATTTACCAATTTTCTTACAGCTTATATTTTTTAGAAGGGCATACTCATAAAGCATTTCATTCCCTTCAACACATAATTTACTTTTTAAAGAGCCAGTTGGATAAAATATCCCTGCATGAATAACTCCGGAATTTCTTGATGAGATTCCTTCACCGGATCTTGTTTCTTGTTCAAGGACCAAAACGGACATACCAAGTTCACTGCAAGATTTAGCAATAGATAAGCCTACAACGCCAGCACCGATAATGGCTAAATCAAATATCATAATTTTTTATCATCCTAAAATGATAGTGCCATATAGCTTGATATAAATAAAATACATTTATTAAAGGTATGTTGCTTTGTTAAGATGGGTAATGGTAGAGAATTTTTTACAATACGGGCAGTGGATAATTCTAGTATTAAGTATTTATAGCTTATATCTAGTTAGTTCTGTTAAGCACGAAAAACGCTTAAATGGTTATATTTTTACCGCTATTAGCAGGTTTGGTGGTGCACTTGTCTTTCTAGTGGTTGATTTACCAGCATTTGTTATCGCCAATTTAATTCAAACCTATATTGCGTGCAAAGGTTACTTTGATAACAAAAAAGCAGGTAAAGAGGATTAAAAATTAAGCGCGGATTCTTTCGTTATTAGGATCAAATATAGATCCCTTGCCAACTATCTGTACAGTCATTGGGTAAATGCCATCACCATTTTCGTTAAAGTACTCCAGTGATAGTGGATACCCTACTATAGCTATATTTTTAGGCAGGTAGCCCATAACTACGAATTTTTTGATTGATGGGCAATAGGACATGCTAGTGCTATATGACCTTCGGCCTTTACTATCTATAGGCACTTCACCTGAAGCAGGGTCAATGATTGGTGAGATACCGACAGGATAGCGCGAACCAGTTCCGGATACATCTAGGTTGTCTAGTGTCATGGTGCATAGAATTGCACTAGGCTCCTCTTCTCTCTGAGCAAGGTGCGCTGCTTTTCCATGGAAGTCTGCTTCTTTGACTAGAGGCCTTTCGATAGCAGATTCAAGAGCATTATATTCAGTCTCTAGATCTGCGCCCTGAAGTCGGAAACTTTTTTCAAGGCGTCTGCTGTTAGCATAAGTTTCAATACCAACTGGTATAACTCCAACCTCAAGTAGAGAGTCATAAAGTGCCAGACCTTCTTCACTATCGTTATTCAGATAAATTTCCCAGCCACTTTCTCCAACGTAGGAAATACGTGCCGCCCAGACATCAATTGTTTTTCCACCAGATAAATTAAGAGTCAGATATTTTGCTGTAGCAAAGGGAAAATTCTCAATGCTGATTTCACTCGGATCAATTAAATGGCCCAAAGCATTTTTCGCCTCTGGTCCCCATAATCCTAAAGTTACTATATCGTGAGTTCGGATATTAATGTCTGCATCGAGTCCCATATCATCGCGATAGTTACGCAAAGTTACCCAATCCAGATTACCATCAGCACCTCCAGTAACTACTCTATAAAGATCTGTGCTTAATCGAGAAATAGTTAGATCTGCATGGACACCACCATCCTCATCTAAGAAATTTGTATAAATAATTCTCCCTTCAGAAGTATTACCGCCAACCTTTGCCACAGAGAGATACTCCAGCATGCGTTCAGCATCTGGACCCTTTATGTCCATGATTGCAAAGTGCGATAAGTTAATCATTCCAACTGATTCACTCATAGCTAAATGTTCTGCGTTAGCAATTTCATATGGCACATGACGTCGATCCCATTCATTTTCTCGGACTGGGACCTCTTGTAAATAATTATCTAGTTTTTGTCGGTTACTCTCATAAGCAAGAGCCCGTTCCCAGCCTGCAACCTCGTTATCAAAGTAGCCCCCAAGCTCTTTTTCCCTTTCATAAAAAGGACTTACGAATAGTTCTCTTTGGCTAATATATGGCTCTCTAGGATGAACAGCGGGAGTATAGACAGTTTGTGCATTTTCATATGATCGTGTTTTAACAAAGTCTTTTTCTTTTTGCGCAGGATAAAATCTAGCAATATCAAAAGATCGCATGTCTACTTGGGTTTTGCCATTAATCATCGATTCAGCACATAATCTTGCACATCCAGGACCATCCTTTACCCAGACTGCTTCACATAACCAAAAACCCCTTACTTCAGGACTTTCACCAATCAAAGATGCTGCATCAGGAGTTACTGATAAAAGTCCATTAAATGAGCTTTTCTCATCCCAGCCTAATTCAGCAAGTATAGGAGTTGTTTCGAATGCTTTTTCTAGAGGCTCGGCAATTTCTTCAAGATCTAGATATCTCATTGAATCAGAGGTCATAGTCTTCGCAGGATTACCAATATCTTCAGGATCAACCAACCTAGGATCTTTATCCTCATAAAAACCCCATTCAAGCATTCCTCCATGGAGTCTTCCTGTATCCCTGACATAAGCCGAATTACCTTGATCACGAAGAAGTGGATAAACAAGTAATTCATCTGTTCCTTGTATTTCTGGAAGTGGTCCAAAAAATAATAAAGGATGCTCCACTGGCATTAATGGAATTGGAACACCGGCCATTTTTCCTAGTAAGGGTCCCCAGATTCCAGATGCAATTACAACTTTATTAGTCTTAATTAATCCTTTTTCAGTTTTTACCCCAGTAATACGTCCATTTTCAATTTCAAATCCTAAGGCTGGTGTATCTGTATATGTAGTCAGGGCACCTTTATCTTTAGCACTTTCTACGGCAAAGTTAACAACTTCCTGAGAGCGAGGTGTAACTAGGCCTGCTTCTGGATCCCACATTGCGCCACATATTGATTCTTCATCTAGTAACGGAAATTTTTCTTTAGCTTCTGATGCAGAAATTAGCCTGACGTTAGTTCCAAAGGCTTTGCCTGATGCAACCTTTCTTTTAAGCTCCTCCCATCGAGCATCATCACCTTTACGACATATTTCTAGACCACCCTTTTTAAGAAAGAATCCATTTTCTTCATAAAACTTTCTACTAAAGTTAGTCGCCCAACAACCCAATTTGTCATGAGTTGTATTGTAAACAAAGTCAGAAGCATGAGCTGTGGATGCAATATCTGAAGGGATTACAGTAGATTTTTCTAGTCCTACAATATTTTTTTGACCAAGTTCTGCGAGCCAATATGCAAGCATTGATCCAACAATGCCACCTACGCCAACAATAACTACTTCGGCTTCTGTAGGAAATTTAGAAGATTTATTTTCACTCATAGTGTTTATTCTAACAGTACTTTTACTCCGCTACTCCGCGTAATCTAATCCTGCTTCCTTTTGAATTTCACGTTTATTAGGATTGACTGATTTTCTGAAAGGTACATCTACGATTTCGCCGTCCACTGGAATTCCAGGTGATTCAGAAAATTCATCGGGCAACCTAACCATTAATTTCGTTCCAATCTCAGATGAAGTCCATGGCACCCATGCAAGAGCAATGTTTGTGCCTAATTCTGGAGACCACCAGGGCGAAGTAACATAACCCATATCATGTCCATCTGGATCTGCTATTAGCCAAAAATCAGGAGCATAGTCTGTTATCTCTTTTCCACCCAAGGTAATCCCAACCATTTTCATTTTAAATGGTGGGTTTCCTTCGTCGATCATTTTTCTTTGCCTTTCAAGTTCTTCTTTACCAATATAATCAGCCACTTTATTTCGAGGTACCTGATAAGCTAAATTAACTTGGAAGGGAGAAGTTTCATGGTCTAAGTCTTGGCCCCAAGATAAGATACCAGCGGCTATTCGACGATGGTGAGCAGGAGCTATAACCATCAGGCCAAATTCTTTACCTCCCTCAAGGACTGCGTTCCATACTTTTTCAGCATTTTCATGAGCGTCACGAACATAAATTTCATAACCTTTCTCTCCAGTAAAACCAGTTTGACTGATAACAACATCTGCACCACCAATCTTAGTTTCCATGATGCCGTAATAAGGAATATCTCTAAGCTCTTCACCTGCTAGCTTTGCCATAAGGTCTTCAGAAAGAGGGCCTTGAATTTGCACAGGACAAACATCAATCTCATCAATTATCACATCATATTTTTTTGATATGTTTACTCCTTGAAGCCAAAGTAAAAGATCGCTATCTGAAATAGAAAACCAAAATTCATCCTCAGCCAATCTCAACAAGACAGGATCATTAAGAACTCCTCCTTTGTCGTTACATAGAATTGCATATTTACCATTACCTGGTTTTATTTTAGTAGCATCACGCGTGATTACGTAATCAGTAAAAGCCTCTGCATCTGGTCCTTTAACTCTTATCTGCCTTTCAACAGCAACGTTCCACATAGTGACTCGATTAACCAAAGCTTCATACTCCACCATCGCCCCGCCATCTTCAGGTTTAATGTAGCCTCTTGGGTGATAGATGCGATTATAGACAGTTGCTCTCCAGCAACCTGCTTCGTGAGATAGGTGCCAAAATGGTGACTTTCTAACTCGAGTTGAAATTAACATTTGTACAGGCGTTCGACCGCTTTGTCTAAGATTAATTGGTACCTCTCGATCGCTTTGATCCACACTAGGATGATTTGGATTTGTCATACTTACTTCTCCTGTAATTTATAACTGTTTTTTATATATAAATATATAATGTAATAAATTTACGCTTTTTTTTTATTTTTGTAAATCGAAATTTTTGTTCTTAAGTTAGCTATAAAAAACAATAATTTATTTAGCTAAGTTTGATGTTTTTTTGATATGACTTTCAGTGGAAAGTTAATTGATTAGCCTCGGCTAAAAAGGAATTTAAGACAGATTAAGTTTGTTGATCTAGAGGCATTGTTTGAGTAACACTTATTAATGGCAGAGCTAAAATATTTATTACTGAATAGATCATTAGACTAATTGCTATGGATGCTAATGAGATTTCAAAGTATGCATAAGCACCAATTAATAAACATAATACTAGTCTCACTGACTCAATTAATATTCCTTTTTTTCCATCAAACCACATAGATGTGCAATACATAGTAAATGTCATCATGCTTATCGTTACCCATAGCTGAGGGTAGTTTAAGGAGCCACTTTGGATAAAAACTAGAAAAATATAAGTTATAAATAAATATTGAAACAGCGCATATGCCTTATGGCGTTTACTAATAACAGGATCATATTTTTTAAAAGTCTGAGCATTAAAATTATCTTTATTTGCCTTGATAGGAAGGCTTTTAGGTGTCCAGCTTGTTCTAGCAAATGGAGCATAAAACTTTTCTTTCCAGTTTTTCGATAACCACATTTCTTTAATTATTTTTACGTAAACGTGAAGGTTGGCCCAAACAGGATTGAAGGTATTTAATGTACTTCTAATTCCATATATACAAGCTTCGTTTTCATCTTCTACTTTATGAGTTCCAAACATCCTATCCCAGATAATAAAAACACCGCCATAATTCTTATCAATATATTGTTCATTTTGTGCATGATGAACTCTGTGGTTTGATGCAGTTACAAAATAATTTTCATACCAACCAAGTTTAGGAATATGTTCACTGTGGACCCAAAATTGGTAGATAAGATTCAATGATGCAACGCTTATAAAAACATAAGAAGGTATGCCTATAACAAACATCGGAATATAAAAAACCCAACTTACAAAAGCACCAGTGCCTGTTTGTCTTAAAGCAGTACTGAGATTGTAATCTTCGCTTTGGTGATGTGCTGCATGAGATGCCCAAAAAATCTGTCTTTCATGGCTGATGCGATGAAACCAGTAGTAAAAGAAATCATAAATAATAAATGCAAAAATCCATGTGGCTGCTGATGTTCCATCCATTCTCCACAATGCAAAGTGAGTCTCTACTGAGTAAAACACATAGCCTGCTGCCCCAATAATGATGAGTTTATTTGCGGTACGAAGTGTCCCCATAAATAAATTACTAATTGCATCATTTAATCTATAGGTATTTTTTTTTATTGCTATTCCATAAGCTAGCTCTACTAAAATGGCTAGTAAGAAAAAGGGAACTGCATAAGTTATAAAATCCATGATTTATCTTACCTCATTTGGAATAGATTTAAAAAATGAAGTGCGTATAAGGAGAGGCAAAACTCCTATGAAAATGGATTTAGTTGCTCGTGATCTAAAGTCTATTCTTCTTATTCTTTAGAATGATAGTTAGGGCCAAAGCTGAAGGCCAAGCACCCAAGATAAATTCAGAAATAAATATCTGATTGAATTCTGTACCGTGGACATAGATAGCAATTAAGTTAAAAATTCCTGCGCCAAAGTAAAGAACTCCTACAGATAAAAACCAAGTATGGTTTAAGGTAATCACTCCTAAAATAGTAAATATAAAAGTAGCTACAAAGAATGATGTGAAATCTCTTAATAGAGCATTTTGTGCAGCACTTGATAAATCATTAAGTACAAAGCCAAAATCAGCAGATGCATTAATTGGAGTAAAGACCCATTCGAGCACTAAACCTAATAACAAATACGCATATAAAATACCTAGAGACCTAACAATAAAGGTATAACTTCTTTCTGCAGAAATTAGAGAATAAAAAAAGTATCCTCCAAGAAACCCAGCTACACAATGAAGCATCTTACCTATTATGCTTCTATTACCGCCTAGTAATTGAGTTTGAAATAATAACTCAACCATTAAGAAAAGTGACATTCCAATAGCAACTGCTCCAGCAACAGCAAATAAATACTTACCGCCTAATCTACTATATCTAGAAATTAAACCAGCAACAGAAAAGGCCACTCCAAAACCAATAATAACAACAGCGTACAAGCCAATACCCAGTCTTTGAAAATCAAATAAAACTACTTCCAATGAAGAAATTAATCCTACAGGCATATCAACTGAGGATAGCCAAATTAAGTTTGATAATGAGCCAATAGGAGTAATTAACATTACTGTAAATAATGCTGCGGAAAGAATTGCGAACGGGTACTTTGCTATATTCATAATTCCTTCGGCAATACTTTAATTAATTTGCCATTAGGTCCGTCTGTAAGCAAATATATTATTCCACCTGGAGAGGCTTGGATATTTCTCAGTCTTATATCTAGTTCAGAAAATAAAGTTTCTTGACTGTCGATCCCATTTTTGAAAGTAACTTTCTTAACATCTTTAGAAACCAATGCTGTTACCAGAAAACTATCCTTTAATTCAGGATAAACATTACCTTCGTAGAAGATCATATCTGATGGAGCGATCGATGGCGTCCAATGTAAAAGTGGTTGTTCCATGCCTTCTTTTTCTGTGAAAGGGCTAATAACAGCACCAGAATAATCTATCCCATATGTTATAGCTGGCCAGCCATAATTTAACGAGGGCTCAACAAGGTTCATTTCATCTCCGCCTTTTGGACCATGCTCATGCTCATATACCTTGCCAGATCTTGTTACCACAAGTCCTTGCATATTTCTGTGACCATAAGAGTAAATCTCTGGAAGAGCATTTCCTAAATTTATAAAGGGATTGTCTTCTGGAATAGATCCATCTTTATTAATTCTTATAATTTTTCCAAAATGATTATCTAAGGTTTGAGCTTGCTCACGATGATCAAACCCATCACCACTTGCTAATAAGATAGTGCCATCTTTTAAGAAAGCTATTTTTGCTCCAAGGTGAACGGGACTTCTTCTAGGGGCGTTGGCTTTAAAAATTACCTTGCTATTAACTAATGCATTATTTCTAAGTTCAGCTGAAGATAAAAATAAAGTTGATTTACCATTTTTATCTTTAGAAGAATAACTGAAGTAAATTTTTTGATTGGACTCAAACTCTGGGTCAAGAGCTACTTCTGATAATCCGCCTTGCCCGCTATATTGCACACTAGGTACGTTATCGATATTTTTTATAGTCTTATCTGATAAAGAAGCAATTTTTAGCTTGCCTGGCATTTCAGTATATAAAATCTTATCTTCACTTAAAAATACAAAACTCCAAGCATCGTCTAAATTATCAAGAACTGTTTCAAATTGATAACTTGAAAATGATGAATTAGAGAATAATAAAAGACATAGGAATAAATTTTTTTTCATAGCAATAATACTATCACAAGACTTTAATTTTATTTAATGATGCAAGCTTTAGAACTCAGCTTGCTTCAGATGTGCTATTTATTAAACCCACGCCACTTAAGATTTTTTTCTCTTTGTATTTATTGAAAACTTCAAAAAGCAAATAAAACCAGAATCCATTTACTATCGGCTCTACAAATGCATCAATAACTGCAAGATTTAATGGAGCCCCTGTAAGCAATCTGTTGCAAGTCATGGCAATAAGAATATGTCCGACAGTATATAAAAATGCCAATAAAATACCGACCTGACTAACATTGATTATTGTTGATTTACTTTGTTCTATCTTATTAACAAATGCTTTCTTTAAATAAACCAAAAGGAAGTAGAACCAGAAACCATTAATGATTGGCTCAATAAATGCATCTGCTACAGCCATATCAAGAGATGCACCGGTAATAATTCTATTGCATGCCATAGCAACAAGGATATGGCCGATAGTATAAATTATGGATAGATAAAGATTTTCATATTTGAAAATTTTTACGTCGTCATATTTTAAGTATTCTTTCATCGACAATGCCTTATAAATTTCAGTAGCTTAAGCTACGGATTTTAAATGTAGCAATGGCTACGGATCATGTCAAGGGTATAATTTCAACATAGCAAATTTTTTAGGATGGGGGGCATCTAGTGGTAAAAAAAGTTAAAGCCCGTTCGGTTCCCTTTTCACAGACCCGTGCACGTCATGCTAATGAGACCGCTGAAGATTATGTTGAAGCTGTGATGGAGTTGATTGCGGAATTGGGTGAATGCAGAGTGCTAGATCTAGCAAGATATTTTAATGTTAGTCATGTCACTGTTTCTCGAATAGTAAAACGGCTGCATGATGAAAACCTTTTACATACCATGCCCTACAAACCAGTAGAACTTACTGTTGAAGGCCTTAAGCTTGCGAAACGAGTTAAAGATAGACACCTCGTCGTTTTAGCCTTCTTAATGGAGCTTGGTGTCGATAAGACCAATGCAGAAATTGACAGTGAAGGCATTGAGCACCATGTAGGCTCAAAAACTCTTGCTGCAATGAAAAAGTTTTTAAAAAAATAATCTTAATAGAAATACAACAAAATAAAATGGTGGGCCCGGGAGGGCTCGAATCTCCGACCAATGGATTATGAGTTCATGCTTAATATTATCTTAATTAACTGCTATTTTAAAATAAGCTTAGAGAAGCTTCTTTACTATATGATTAGTTTGATTTACTAGGGACTCTTTTCCAGGCAAGAACTGAGAATGGAATGGATAATAGGTAAGCAAAAGCTAAAATATTAATCGATAGCCATAAAAAATTAATAACACTTAAAGCGATTAAAGAAAATAAAATAAGAAATGTAAATTTTGATTTAACAAGCATCTTCTTTCTTTTGATTGAAAAAGTTGGGATTCTGCTTATTAGCAAGCCGCTTATTAAAATTATATAACCTGCAACAAAGTTTAAATTATTATATGCCCACTCATAACCCATAAATGAATGTGTTAAGGGTAATAAAATTAAAATTGCTCCAATTGGAGTCGGTATGCCAATAAAAAAACTATCAGGCTCTTCGTTTGAGGCTTTAGATGTTTCTAATCTAACATTGTATAAAGCTAGTCTTAAGCAAGAAAAAATAATAAAAACTAAGCATGCAAAGGCTCCTATGCCGCTATTCAGGTTAAAAATAGACATATAAACAAGGATTCCTGGTGCAATGCCAAAGCTAAGAAAGTCTGAAAGAGAATCTAGTTGAGCTCCCAAATCTGATTCGCTCTGGAGATGTCTTGCCAACATACCATCTAGTACATCGCAGATACCAGCAATTAAAATACATAAAATTGCTAAATTAAAATCTGCTTCAAGAGCAAATCTAATTGAGCTTAAACCAAAGCATAGACCCGATAGCGTTATGACATTTGGAAGCAAGATTTTAAAATCAATTTTTTTCATTTATCTTATTTAAAAGATGCCAGCATAGATTCTCCAGCTATAACTTTATCTCCAACAGAACATTTTGTGACTGCATCAAGTGGCATATAGATATCAACTCTTGAGCCAAATCTTATTAACCCAAATCTTTCTCCTTGAAGAAGATTATGATTGTTAGATATAAATCCTAAAATTCTTCTAGCTATTAAACCTGCAATTTGTACGACAATAATCTCAGGACCATTATCAGAGCTAATAATTAAACTGCTTCTTTCATTTTTCTCGCTGGCTTTATCAAGACTAGCGTTTAAGAATTTGCCCTCTTTGTAGACTATATTTTTAACAGTTCCAGAGACAGGGCTTCGGTTAATATGAACATTAAAAACATTCATAAAAACACATATGCGTTTCATTTTATTTTGATTTATTGAAATCTCTTCTGGGGGATAAGCTTCATCTATAAGACATACCTTTCCATCTGCAGAGCTAATAATTAGATTTTGATCTATTGGAGTATTTCTCTCAGGATCGCGAAAAAACCACAAAGTAAAAATTGTTAACAGATATCCAATAATCGAAATCACAATGGACACAAATGATAAAAAAATTGAAATAATAAAAAAGATTATTGCAAATCTCCATCCCTCAGGATGAATGAAAGGTCGTTTAGAGGTTGGTTTACTCATATCAATTTAATAATTAACTAAGTCGCTCATTCTATAACACGAAATTTGTATAGGCTATACACGCTCTCTTAAATTTTTAAAAACACTATAAATGGTGGGCCCGGGAGGACTCGAACCTCCGACCAATGGATTATGAGTCCACTGCTCTAACCAACTGAGCTACAGGCCCGAAACTTAATCGTCTAAGAAACTTTTTAAATGACTAGATCTACTAGGATGTCTAAGTTTTCTTAAAGCTTTTGCTTCAATCTGACGAATTCTTTCTCTTGTCACATCAAACTGCTTTCCAACTTCTTCAAGAGTGTGATCGGTATTCATTCCAATACCAAATCTCATTCTAAGCACCTTCGCTTCTCTTGCAGTTAATGATGCAAGCACGTCATCGGTTGCAAAGTGTAGACTATCTTCAGTAGCATTATCAAGAGGAGATTCAATAACTGTATCTTCAATAAAATCACCTAAACTTGAATCTTCATCATCACCAATTGGTGTTTCTGTTGAAATTGGCTCTTTAGCAATTTTTAATACCTTTCTAACTTTGTCTTCAGGCATATCAAGCTCTTTACTCAACTCTTCTGGAGTAGGCTCTCTACCCATTTCCTGCATCATTTGACGAGATACTCTATTAAGCTTATTGATAGTCTCGATCATATGCACTGGTATTCTAATTGTTCTTGCTTGGTCGGCGATTGATCTAGTTATAGCCTGTCTAATCCACCAAGTAGCATAAGTAGAAAACTTATAACCTCTTCTATATTCGAATTTATCAACAGCCTTCATTAAACCAATGTTTCCTTCTTGGATTAAATCTAAGAACTGAAGTCCTCTGTTTGTATATTTTTTAGCAATAGATATAACAAGTCTTAAGTTAGCCTCAACCATGTCTTTCTTAGCACGTCTCATTTTGGTTTCACCCATAGACATGTTTCTATTAACTTCTTTAATTTCTTTAACGCTCAAACCAACTCTAGTTTCTAGGTCGATAATATCTTTTTGAGCAATAACAACATCTTGTTTAACTTTTTCAAGTAGATCTTTTTTATACTTTTTCTCTTTCATTAGAGAATCAACCCACTTTACTTTAGTTAGGTTTGCAACGTATGCAGCAAGAAAATCTTTTCTAGGCATTCTGGCATTTCTGACAAGCTGCTCTTGAATAAATTTCTCTCTTTCCCTAATCTCACTTAAACCCTCTCTAGCGATTGATGCAATATCATCAAACATTCTTGGGCTGAATTTTAAGAACTGGAATATCTCTCCTAGTTTTTCATGCTCTAGAGTTGATTCTTTTGAACCTCTTCCTTTTGATTCTATAATCTTTAATGTTTTATTATATTGACGCTTAATGGCTGTCATTCTTCTTTGAAGATCTTCCATATCCGGCCCAGATGAAACTTCCTCATCTGACTCTTCGGCAGCAGCGGCCTCTTCTTTAGCTCTCTGACTTCCAGGTCCAGCAGATGGAACTACTTCCATTTCTTCTAAGAACCCAGTTAAAAAATCATTAATTTTTTTCTCGCCGTCTTTGACCATTTGATGATAGTTAATAACAGAATTCAACAGTTTTTGGATAAAAAACACTAGCGTTCAGAAGGTCTCTCATGCCCTCTTCAATTCTTTTTGCAATTTCAATCTCACCTTCTCTAGTAAGAAGGTCCACAGTACCCATTTCACGCATGTACATTCTAACTGGATCTGTTGTTCTACCTGTTTCATTCTCAACCGCAGCCAAAGCTTCTGCTGCTTGCTCTAAAGCAATATCGTCAGAGTCTTCTGATTCTGCTAGTAATAGGTCATCGGCATCGGGGGCTGTTTCATGAACTTGAAGACCTAAGTCATTAATCATTCCAATGATTTCATCAACTTGATCTGGATCAGAGATATCGTCAGGTAGATGATCGTTTACATCAGCATAGGTTAAATAGCCCTGCTCTCTTCCTTTAACAATAAGCTCGGCAATTTTAGAACCTTTTTTAGTTAATTTATCCACGAATCCTTACACTCCAAATATATTAACTCTATGTAGTGACTAAAAGGATTATTTCAATCTATTTAGAGCTTAATTTTTTTAATAACTTCTGATCTTCTTCTGAAAGTTCTTCTTTCTTTAGAATAAGCTGTTGTAGCTCTCTTTTTTCAGCAGATGATATTTCCTGCATATTATACTTTTCTTTTAGTATTTCATCCCTATCTTTTTCAGATTTAGATATTAATTCAATACAATCTTGGATCATCGCCCTCCCATCATCCTTTGAGAGCTTAATTTCAGAGACTAAAGCTTCTCCGAATAAATTTTTAATCTTTTCGTTTTCTATTTGCTCAAAAAGTATTGAAGGGGCTGCATCTAAATTGTCTTTATAGAAATTTCTTACATCGTTTAAGAATAAAAATCTTGAATCTTTCTTTATTAGCTCAAAGATTCTATCTGTTGCTAATGCTGGATGCTGGATTAAAGCTGTGAAAACACCTAAAACTGATTTTCTCATAATTGTTGAAGGTACTTTTTTTACCTCTTCTTGTTTGGAGTAATCTCTTTTAGAAAAAAGAGCATTTCCTGAAAGTAATTTTTCAAAATCCAGATCACATATATGACTTAATTCACTTATGTAAGCTTCCTTTAGAGTTGGGTTTAAAATCTTATTAACTAAAGGAATTGCAAATTGAGCAACCATAGAACGACCCTTCGATTGATGAAAGGTCATCTTGCTTTTTAACTGTTTGTAAAAAATAGTCAGAAAATGAAGTAGCTTCGTCTGCTAATTTAATAAAAGCTTCCTTCCCCTTCTCTTTAATGTAACTATCAGGATCATCCCCTTCTTTAAGAAAGATAAAGTTCATCCTTATGTCTTCTCTTAAAAGCGGTAGCGCATTTTCAACAGCCCTCCATGATGCTTTTTGTCCAGCTTCATCACCGTCAAAGACTATATAAATATTATTTGTATAGCTGAGTATTTTTCTTAGCTGCTCTTGGGTGAACGCTGTCCCAGAAGAGGCAACTGAGTTTTTAATGCCATGCTGATGAAGGCCGATAACATCCATATAACCCTCAACTAGGAATAATGTTTCTGGACGCTTATCTACCAATCTGGCTTCATAAAGCCCATAAAGCTCATATTTCTTTTTATATGTCTTTGTTTCCGGAGAATTTAAGTATTTTGCCTGATCTTTTTTGTCTTTGGTTAGCCTTCCACCAAATGCTATATGTTCGCCTTTAATATTTCTTATTGGGAACATGAGTCTGTCTCTAAAACGGTCATACATTTCGCCGTTATCATTTGATCCAAATAAACCGGAGTCTTCTAAATCTTGTTTTTCATATTTAGGAGATAAAATAGAGTGAAGCGATGGATTTCTTTCCATTGAATAACCTAGCTCAAAGAATTTTGCCGTTTCACCGCTTATGCCTCTAGATTTTAGATAGTCTATTATCGGCTTTCCTGAAGGAGATTTTAATTGCTCTATAAAAACCTCAGCGGCTTTAGTATTAATGTTAATTGCTCCAGATACGTCTACTGGTTTTTCTTGTTGAGGGACTTCCATGCCAACATATGAAGCAAGTAATTCAATGGCCTCCATAAAATCAAGGCCGTCATGCTTTCTTAAAAAATGAATTGCATTGCCTGATTCTTTACATCCAAAGCAATGATAGGTACCGGTGTCATCATAAATCTTGAAGGATGCAGATCGTTCATCGCCACCTCCATGAAATGGGCATTTGGCCCAATGAGCTCCTCCTCTTCTTTCGATCTGAAGTCGCCTACCAATAATATCTACAATATTTACTGAGGTGATTAATCGATCTATAAAACTTGATGGAATGGACATGACTATTAACTCTTATTAAACCAGTTATCTATCAAAATTTTAGCTGCATGGGCATCTATCAAATCAGTTTTTAATTCGCCCAGATTCTGCCTTGCTTCAAAGCTAGTGAGTCTTTCGTCAACATATTCACATTTCACTTTAGTTAATTTTTCTAGTTTTTTATAAAAAATATCTACTTTCTCCATGATATCACTGTCTGTTCCATCCATATTTAATGGCTTGCCAACTAATATAAGTCCTGGCTTCCATTCTTCCAAGATTGTCATAATGCCATCCCAATTTATCTTGTTATTTTTACTAAAAACAATATCTAAGGGCGATGAGGTCATAGTTTGTGTTTGACCAACAGCTATGCCAATTTTTTTTGTTCCAAAATCGAAAGCTACTATTTGCATTTAATTACTTGAAAAATTCCAATCTCTTACTATCTCTAAAAAACTATACTCGTTTAGCATCTTTGGATCAAAAGGAGCAAACGGCGCAGATTCTTCTAATATTTTTATAGCCATCTCATCTACAGATCTATCTCCAGAGGAGATAAGTATTTCTGATTTAATTAAATTTCCAAACGAATCGATAGTTGCCATTATTTGAACTTTACTGTCCTCAAGAATTTTATCTGTAGCTGAAATCATCTTGTCACCAGATGATTCTATATTTCTTTGCCAAAGATTTAGGTACATTGCCTCCTCATTATTAACCGTTGAATTGGCTTCTAGCTTTTTTACTTTATAGGCCTGAAAATTATTTTCGTTAATCTCTTTTTTGCTCAAAAAATCTGATTCTTCAGTATTTTGAGAGATATTTTCACTTGATGACCCCTCTTGACCAATCACGTCCTCTGAGGCATTAGCAAACTTCACATTAATAATTGATGAGCTTTCCAAAAGGGGCATTTTATAAAAAGTTGTGAATGTGATGCCAAAGATAAGACATAAATGAATTACCAAAGATAAAAAGAATGACTTATTAAGGGTTAAGGATCGCTTGCTAACCTTTTGTGCAGATAATATCGAAGTCATAACTCGCTTAAGTATTCTGCAATAGGGTTCATTCCTGATTGAGAGTAGATCTCTCTAGCGCATGTAGGGCTTGTAATATTTATTTCAGTTAAATACTCCCCTATCATGTCAATCCCAGCAAAATTAATACCCTTTTCTACTAAATATTTTCCAATAATTTCTCCAACCTCTTGCTGCCTCTTAGTTAAATCCATAACAACACCCTTTCCTCCTGCTGCTAAGTTACCCTTAAAGCTATTGCCTTGAGGAATTCTAGCTAAAGTCTTTGGGAAAGGCTTTCCATGAATAATCAAAACTCTAAAATCACCATCGTAAATTTGAGGCAAAAATTCTTGAATAACTATTTGAGTAGATTCGTCGTCTGTCATATCTAAAAGAATATCTAAATTATCATCTTCCATATCCTCCATCTTATAAATAGACGAACCTCCCATTCCATCCAAGGGCTTTACTATGATAATTTCATGATTAGCTTGAAACTCTATTATTTTAGTAATATTTGAAGTTATTAATGTTGTTGGGATGAACTCTTTAAAATGAATGGCAAATATTTTTTCATTGAATTCTTTAATTGAATTAGGTTTATTAAATACAGTAGCTCCCTGCTTCTCTGCAAGTCCTAGTAAATGCAAAGCATTGATATAATTAATATCTACAGGCGGATCTTTTCTCATGAAAGAATAAGAAAAATCTGAGACTTTAATTGCTTCTTTTTTAATGCCTTCTATTTGAGTTGTTCCTGCAGAGATAATGCTTCTAGCGTCTGCAAAAACATCACCTTCTTGTATATAAAGATCCTTCATTTCACATTGATGAGGTTTATACCCAAGAGCAATCGACTCCTCCATCATAAAAATTGATGTATCTTTTTTGGGATTAAGCCCTTTTAATGGATCTGTTATAAAAAGTAGTTTCTTATTCATAGTTAAATTCTACCAAAGTGATTTTGAATTAAGGTAGAAATTACTAAAGGGGCTGTCTCAGCCCTAAGAACATTCTTTCCTATAAGTCTTATTTTCGCGCCATTATTACTTAAAAAACTCTTCTCTTCTTCAGAAAAACCAGATTCTGGACCTGTTACAAAACATATAGACACTTGATCTGTTAATTCTGTTGTCTCAAAAGCTTTTATAGCCTCGATATCAAAAGCATAAACACTATCCGGCAACATCCAAATTACTTAGCGCAGCACTAAGATTCTCTGAAATAGACATTTTTGGTAAAAAATTTGATCCGCATTGCTTACAGGCACTTATAACAACCTCTTCTGCTTTTTCAGCTAGTTTTAAGATATCTTTTCTAGCAATACTTTGATCGATCAGGTCAGGTCTATACAAAATTAAATGTGATACACCAATTTCAGTAAGTTTTTGGAGCATGAAATGAAAGTTATCTTTTTTTATAAAAGGAATGATGCAAATAATTTTTTCTGCTTCTATATTTGATGATTCAACTGAAGATATCCTTTCCAGAGTTATTGTATTTCTTGATATTGCAGATATTCTACATATTGCAGATGAGCCTTCGCCGTCAAAAACATCAACCTCTTCGTCAATTTTTAACCTCAAAACTCTAGTCATGTGAATTGATTGGGATTGATCTAGGTCAAAAACATTATTTGTTTCTGATACTGATTTACAATATATTCTATGGATTCTCACATTAACATTATAGCTACAGGTTCAATATAAATGTCGGAGATTAATATAATTTTAATTAGGCATGGTGAGGCTGCTCAATCATGGGGTGATCACCCGGATCCTGATCTAAGTGAAGATGGATTTAAGCAGGCAAAACATTTAGAGGAGCACTCTGAACTTCAAAATTTACATTTGTATGATTTTATATCCAGTCCAAAGGCCAGAGCTAAATCCACAGCAGTCCCATTAGCAAAGAAATTTAATAAGGAAATTGTTATCAATGGCGCTTTTTCTGAAATTCCCTCAGGAAATATAGATGCTAATGAAAAAAAACAATGGCTTACTAAAACGATGAAAGAAGACATTAAAAACCTTTCAGAAGAGGTAGCAGAGTGGCGAATAAAGATTATTAAGTGAGGTTTTTGGAATGCGAAACGATACGATTATCTTTTCACATTTTATGGTTATAAATGCTCTTGTAGGCGAGCTAGCAAAACATCCAAACCTTCTTCATTTTTATCCTGACTACACATCCATAACAAAAATAAATCTAAAGGATGGGGCTCCAAAATCATTTTCAATTGAAGGCAGTAAAAAAACTATCATAAATCTTTAAAAATCTATTGAGCAATTTTTAAACAGCTGTAAACTTATAATTCTCTTTAATAATTCACTCGTCTTGGTAAATAAAAAAAATTCATTTGATAGCTATTCCAAAAAACCTCTTAAAGATGAGGTTAGAAAAGCTATGAAAAGATATTTTTCTCAGCTTGATCAGAAAAATATGCCTATTGATGTCTATCAGTTAGTTTTAAATGAAATTGAGCCGCCTTTGCTAAATTCAGTAATGAAATTTGCAGGCAATAACCAATCCAAAGCTTCAAGAATATTAGGTATGAATAGAACTACGTTGAGAACTAAATTAAAAAAATACAACATAAAATAATGCATTCAATTAAACCAAAAACTGCCCTTATAAGCCTTTCAGACAAATCTGGATTGGATGAATTGGTATCTTTCCTTATCTCTCAAGATGTGAAGATACTTTCTACAGGTGGAACCTACAAGGCAATAAAAGAGTTAACCTCTGAAGTAATAGAAGTTTCAGATTTTACCGGCTTTGAAGAGATGATGGATGGGAGAGTAAAGACGCTTCATCCAAAAATTCATGCTGGAATTCTTGCAAGAAGAGATAAGGATTTAGAAGTACTTCAGGAAAGAGGCTATGAAACTATAGATCTAGTTATTGTTAACCTATATCCATTTAAGGAAACTATTGCTGAGGGCTGTTCTTTCGATGAGGCTATTGAAAAAATAGATATTGGCGGCCCTACTATGATTAGGTCTGCTGCAAAGAATTTTAAAGATGTTGCTGTAGTATCTAATCCAAATGACTATTCTAGACTTATCGAGGAATGGCAGAATGAAGATGGCATTTCTTATGATTTTAGAAAAGAGCTATCACAAAAAGTTTTTCAACTTATGGCTGACTATAATCTATCAATATCGAATTACCTTAAAGAAGATTTTGCTAATGAAATTCCTAGTTACGATATCGAAAAGAGTGTTTCTTTAAGGTACGGAGAAAACCCTCATCAAAGTGCAAATCTATTTACTTTCTCAAATCTAAAACATAAAAATATTGCTAATGCCGATATCCTTCAAGGGAAAGAGCTTTCATATAACAATATTGTTGATGCAGATGCTGCATGGGAATGCGTGAGAGCTTTTAATGATCCTGCGTGCGTAATAATCAAGCATGCCAATCCTTGTGGTGTATCTGAATCAAGCTCTGTGTTTGAAGCCTATGATCTAGCTTTTAAAACAGATCCAACGTCTGCGTTTGGAGGAATAATTGCTCTTAACAGAACATTAGATACGAAAACGGCCCAAGAGATTAACAGTCGACAATTTGTTGAGGTTATTATTGCTACAGATTATGAAGAAGGCGCTTTAATTGAATTTGCTAAAAAGAAAAATGTAAGAGTGTTGAAAGTCGATTTACAGCAAGATAATCCTTATCCAGGAGTTATTAAAAAGGTATCGGGTGGGATATTAATTCAAAGTGACGACACTTATGCCGTTCCTAGAGAAGATTTAAAATGCGTTACTAAAAGACAACCTACACCAGATGAGCTTGATGATTTAATGTTTTCATGGACAGTAGCTAAATTTGTAAAGAGTAATGCCATTGTTTATGTGAAAAATAAGCAGACTATAGGTATTGGAGCAGGACAGATGAGCCGAGTCATTAGTGCAGATATAGCCAACCTAAAAGCTAAAAATGAAGGCCTTGAAGTAAAGGGAGCGGTTATGGCTTCTGATGCATTCTTTCCATTCAGGGATGGAATTGATAAAGCTGCTTCAAGTGGTATCGCAGCGATTATCCAGCCTGGAGGCTCTATTCGAGATGAGGAAGTTATAGCCGCGGCTGATGAAAATGATATAGCTATGGTATTTACCAGTACGAGGCATTTTAGACACTGATGCAAATACTTGTTATTGGCTCTGGTGGAAGGGAACATGCTTTGGCTTGGAAATCAGCACAAGACGAATCTGTTACTAATGTTTTTGTAGCTCCTGGTAATGCAGGAACAGCTCTTGAACCTAAGGTTACAAATCTATCTTTAGATACTAATAATTTTATTAAGGTTGAAAACTTTTGTAAGGAAAAGCACGTGGAGTTGGTTATTATTGGGCCGGAACAACCTCTTGTTGATGGGATGTCTGATTACTTGCAAAGCAAAGGAATAAATACGTTTGGCCCCTCTCAAGCGGCAGCTCAGCTAGAAGGTTCAAAAACCTTTTCAAAAGATTTTTTTATAAAATACGGAATACCCACAGCAGCATATGCATCATTTAATGACTACGATTCTTCTAAAAATTATCTCGATACTATTGAATATCCAACGGTAGTTAAAGCTGATGGCTTAGCTGCTGGTAAGGGAGTTATTATTTGTGCTGACAAAGATGAAGCTCTTGCAGCTTTGGATAGTATTTTTAAAGATCAAGCTTTTGGTGAAGCAGGAAATAGAGTTGTTATAGAAGAGTTTCTTGAAGGCGAAGAAGCTTCCTTTATAGCTGTTGTAAGCAAAGATAAGATTGTTCCCCTGGCAACTAGCCAGGACCATAAAGCAGTTGGTGAAGGTGATACTGGGCTAAATACTGGTGGTATGGGAGCCTACTCTCCTGCTCCAATTGTTGATGAGCATATTCATCAAAAAATTATTGATCAAGTTATGAAGCCAACAATGGCTGGTCTTATTTCTGAAGGCTCGCCCTATCTTGGTTTTCTCTATGCTGGGTTGATGATTAAAAACGGTGAGCTAAAAGTTTTAGAGTTCAATTGTCGTTTTGGTGATCCTGAAACTCAACCTATATTATTAAGACTAAAATCTAGCTTAGTTGATTTGTGTCTTGCAGCTATTAATGATGAACTGGATTCGTATCAAATAAATTGGACTGAGCAACATTCTTGTGGGGTAGTTATTGCTTCAGAAGGATATCCAGAGAACTATGCAACAAATAAAGAGGTCTGCTCTACCTAGCAATATAGCGATGATGTGAAGCTATTTCATGCTGGAACTAAATTAGTAGATGGAAAGATTCTTACCTCTGGGGGAAGAGTTTTTTGCGCAACTGCTCTTGGAGATGACTTGAAAAGAAGCTCAAACTAAAGCTTATAACTAGTAAATATGGTATCTTTTGATGGTGCTTTTCATAGAAAGGATATAGGTTTTAAAGGAATTAAATGAGTTTTATAGATAATATAGTTAACGAATGTGATATTGCATCTAAAGACTCTATCAAATAAAAAAACTGGTACAGATAGAGATATCCTCCTGAGTCAGTGAGAAAAAAATACAGAAGAATTACCAAAAAGAAAAAAATCTTTCTATTCAGATGATGAGAGTTAACTTGCTGGTGAAGTAGCAGCTCAAGCTCTTTATAGAGGCCAGGCATTGGTATGCAAAGATCCTGAAATAAAAAAACATCTTATTGAGGCGGGAGAAGAAGAAACTGATCATTTAGTTTGGTGTAAAAAAAGACTTAGATGAACTAGATGGAAGAAGGATCAATTTCAATCCTGTCTGGTATGCCGGATCTTTTGCTATTGGAGCTATATTTGGAAATCTTGGAGAGAAAACTAGCCTTGGATTTGTTGAGGAAACTGAAAAACAAGTTGTGGCACATATAGATAAGCATTTAGAAAAAATATCGAGTAAAGATTTGGAAACAATAGAAATTCTAAAAACGATGAGAGAGGATGAGAGATATTCATGCTCAACAAGCTTCTGATAATGGTGCTGAAAGCCTTCAAAGCCCAGCAAAGAAAATTATGTCTTTAACTGCTAAAGTCATGACTTCAACTAGCGCATATCTTTAAGCTAGCTTCTCATTTGCTGCCACTTAACAGGAACTCCCTCTAGCTTATAACGATTAGATTCCTCTCTAAGTTTAGTAAATTCTGTTTTAGAGGAATAAACCGTAACTATTAAAGCATTCTCTTTATTGGCAGTGATTCTTAACACCCTACCCATCCTTTGGATTCTTTGTCTTTTTGATGAGGATGCACTGAGTATCATGGCTCCATCAGCTTCAGGCATATCAAATCCCTCATCAAGAGCAGTGCAACTTACCAAGACATTTAATTCTCTATTTTTAAAGGCAGTTAGATTGTGTAATCTTTCCTCATCGTTAAGATCTGTATTGTAGATCCCAGATTTAAATCCTTTTTTATTTATAATTTTATTAAATTCTTTAGCTTGTTTTTTATTTTCAGTAAAAACTATCCAGCTCTCTCTTTTATGTTTTAGTAATAACTCAACTCCATAAGGAATTCTATTTTTAGAGTTTTTAACAAGCCTTGCTCTATTAAAAATAAGCATTTTTAGCGGGTAATCATTCATATTGCTACCGCCTATAGTTGCCGCACGTCTCTGAATATTTTTAGTAAATTTTGTATACTTGTCTTCTTCTTCAGGTAGCATCGCTGCATAACCGTATAGAAGCTTGAAATTAACAATTACCTCATCTTCTCTTGCATCAATATAGTCATAGTCAAAAATAATATCTCCGAGAATCCTTTTGATAATAATGTAAAAATTATCATCGTAGTCTCTCTCAGGAGTGGCAGATAATCCCAAGGTGGCATGCCAATTATTTGTTAGCATTTCACCTCTTTTCTCAGTTCCAATTTTGTGACACTCATCCACAACAAGAAGAGTATTTTCTGCATCAACTTTATTAATAATATTTTTTACTGAATCTACAGTGGTAATACAAATTTTAGTAATATCCTCAGGCTGCTCTCCTCCTCCATTGATAGTTATATCTTTGCTATCAAATGTCTGAGACATGACTTCGTACCATTGATCTAGTAAGGCAATAGACGGAACAACTATGAGTATAGATTTTGATCTTTCCTCTTCGAGATATTTTGTTAAGCAGTGAATAGCAAAGATTGTTTTGCCTCCCCCTGTAACAACTTTCACGATACCTCTCTTTTCCGCCCACCATAACGGGAATGCTTTTTCCTGCCAATCCCTTAATTTCAAGCAAAGTCTCCCTTCATAAGGCTTTCACCGATAAGAAATGCATGGATATCATGCTCTTTCAATCTATCAATATCATCTTGATTCTTAATACCTGATTCAGCAATAAAAAGATTATCGCCTTTAAATAATTGTTTTAGATTAATTGAATTATTAAGATCCACCTCAAATGTTTTGAGATTTCTGTTATTCACGCCGATCATTGCTTGTTCAAAATGCTCTACACGTCTTAACTCCTCTTCGTCGTGAACTTCGATTATATAATCTAGCTCTAAAGTTTCTGCAAGATTTACAAATTGGGTTATTTCTTCATCAGAAAGAACGCTAGCAATTAATAAAATACAATCAGCTCCAATAAGTTTTGCTTCGTAGAATTGATACTCATCAATCATAAAATCTTTTCTAATAATTGGGAGTTTGGTTATAGCCTTAACCTCGATCAAGAATTGATTACTACCTTGAAAGAAATCCTCTTCTGTAAGAATAGATAATGCAGATGCGCCAAAATCTTCATACTCTTTAGCTTTTTTAACAGGGTTAAAATCTTCAGAAATAATTCCAGCACTTGGTGAGGCTTTTTTAATCTCTGCAATTATTGCTTGGTCTTTATTGAGTAGATTCTCTTTAAAATTGCCCTTTGGGAGCTTGAGATCTTTAAGCTGAGATTTAATTTGTTCAAGAGGAGCATCAGCTTTCTTTTGGATAAGCTTTTGTCGTGTATTTTTTACTATGTCATCAAGAATAGTCATTAGAGATTCGATACCCTCACATATGCAGCCAATTTATCTGCTGCTTTGCCGTTATTCATTAAAGTAAATGCTAACTCAACGCCGTCAGCTATAGAATCAACTTTTCTGGCTATATATAGGCCTGCTCCTGCATTAAGTGCAATCATATCTTGAACAGCTGATTGCTCTCCTGCAAAAGCCTCTCTAACCAGCCTTAAACTATCATCAGGTGATTGAGCAATAATCTCATTAAATGGAGAGCTTGATAGGCCGAAGTCTTCTGGTGATATCGTATATTGCTGAATCTTATAATTCTTTAATTCTGAGATTTGAGTTGGTCCAGTAATAGAAATCTCATCCAAGCCATCATCGCCGTGAACAACCAAGACATGCTCCATATCAAGATTTTTTGCTACTGTTGAAAAGGTTTTAAGTAATTTTTTATCATAAACTCCAATAACCTGTCTTCTTGCTCCACAAGGATTTGTATGAGGTCCTAAAAGATTAAATATTGTTTTTTTGCCAATGCGTTGTCTTGCAGGCATTACATATTTCATAGATTCATGATGCAAGGGTGCGAATAAAAATATAAATCCTACTTGCTCAAAAACTTTTATTAGTTTCTCTCTGTCATGGGTAATATCAGCGCCAGCTGCTGTTAAAAAATCTGCGCTTCCTGATTTACTAGAGATTGCCTTATTGCCATGTTTCGTAATTGAAGCTCCGCCAGCTGCTGCTACAAAAGAAGATGCTGTTGAGCAATTGAATGTATGTAGCCCTGTTCCACCTGTTCCGCATGTATCAATGTGAGTGCCATCACCTATATCGAATTTAAGAGATTTATCTCTCATTACTGAGGCTGCTGCAGTTATTTCAGGCTCTTTAATGCCCTTCTCATTTAAACTGATAAGAAACGTCTCTATATCAGCATCCTTAACCTCACCGGTCATAATGCTTTGAACAGCGGTTTCCATTTCCTCTGCAAGAAGATCTTTTTTATCTTTTAATTTCTCTAAAATATTATGAATCATAGTGCTAAAAAGTTTCTTATAAGCTCCATACCAAATTTTGTTTCTATAGATTCTGGATGGAATTGGACGCCATATATTGGTCTTTGCTTGTGTTTAATTGACATAATTATCTCAGGGTTTTCCTCTAGTACCCCCGTAATTTCTAACTCTTCAGGAAGAGTATCTTTTTCTATAATAAGGCTATGGTATCTCACCACAGAATAAGGACTATCAATACCTTTAAAAATATTTTCTTGGTTATGCTTAACTTTTGAAAGCTTCCCATGAAATATTTCTGGAGCTTTTATGATGTTACCGCCAAAAGCTGCACCAATTGCTTGATGGCCCAAACAAACTCCCAGTAATGGAACGGTTGACGATTTAATTAAATCAATTGAGATTCCAGCCTCATTGGGAGTACAAGGTCCTGGTGAAATAACTATTTTTTTAGGATTGAGATCTTGGATTTGCTCTATGGTTATCTCATCATTTCTAACTACTAGAACTTCCTCACCAGAATCACCAATGTAATGAACTAAGTTGTATGTAAAACTATCATAATTATCTAGAACTAGAATCACGAAATCATCTCCATAGCATCTAAGAAAACTTTAGCTTTTTGCTTACATTCAAGCCATTCATTTTCTGGAATAGAGTCAGCAACGATACCAGCCCCAGCACCAACATGAATGACATTATCTTTTATAACAGCTGTTCGAATTGCTATGGCTGTATCAATATCTCCATTCCATGAAATATATCCGATAGCGCCACCATAAATCCCTCTGGAACTAGGCTCAAGCTCGTTAATAATTTGCATAGCTCTTATTTTAGGAGCTCCCGATAATGTTCCTGCAGGTAATGTGGCCTTAAGTGCATCTACGTAATCTAAATCTTCTAATAAATCTCCAACTACATTAGAAACGATGTGCATTACATGAGAATATTTTTCAATTATCATCTTGTCGGTAACTTTAACTGAGCCCATTTGAGAGACTCTACCGACATCATTTCTACCAAGGTCTATGAGCATCAAGTGTTCTGCAATTTCTTTGGGATCATTTAATAAATCTTCCTGATTAATTAAATCCTCTTTATCATCCTTACCTCTTTTTCTGGTTCCCGCTATAGGTCTAAGAGTTACTTTACCTTCCTCTAATCTAATCAATATCTCTGGTGATGCTCCTACAACCTGACACTCTTCTAGATCAAGATAGTACATATAAGGAGATGGGTTTAGATCTCTTAGTGCTTTATATAAATCAAAGGGATTTGATTGGAAAGGCAGAAAAAAATCTTGAGCAAGTACAACCTGCATTACATCACCCTCCTCAATATAATCTTTTACTCGATCAACGGCTTTAAGATAATCCTCTTTAGAAAAATTAGAATTAAATATCTTATTGCCTGAAGGTTCTTTAAAATCAATTTCTGGGATGGTTGTGTCATTAGCTAAGATAGTTCCAATATCCTCTATGTCTCTAAGGGCCTTCTCGTAACTAGTCTTTAAAGGATCTATATTTAGAATGATTTGAGTTGTCTTATTAATGTTGTCATAAACGATAAGTTTCTCTGCTTTGACAAGGTATATTTCAGGCATATGTTCTTCAAATTTTGAATCCTTATGAATAAGATCTGCAATTCTTTTTTCAGCATATTGAGCGCTCTCATAAGCAAAAAATCCAACATAGCCTCCGTAAAACCTCGGCAAATTTTCTATCTCTGGAGCTTTATGTAAGCTAGTTAACTTTCTGATTTCATTTAGAGGATCCGATGATTGAAAAGATGAAACAATAGAGTTAATTTTAGTTTCAACAACATCACCGGTAACTTTTATTGAATCAAGACAATCAATTCCAATAATTGAGTACTGTGCCCACTTCTCTCCACCCTCAACTGACTCTAATAAAAAGGTATTAGTTTTATTGGCTACTTTTGAATATATGGTCAAAGGCGAGGCATTATCCAAAGAGATTGCTTTAGAAAGCGGAATGATATTAAATCCTTGATTTACATATTCTTGAAACTGTAATTTATTAATCATTTTGTAAAATTTTGTCTATGGTTAAAATATCACCAACATTAATACCTTTTTTCTTAAACCAGCCTTGATTAACCTCTAAGGCATATAAAACAGGCTTCTTAGAGCAAACTGACGTCTTGGATAAAGGCACCATATCATAAATATCTATAATCTCACCGAGATTATCTATATAGGCAACGCTTAGCGGAACGAATGTATTTCTCATCCACATGCATTGAATTTTCTTAGAGTCCCAAACAAAAATCATCCCAAAATCCTCGGGCAATTCCTTTCTAAACATCAGGCCCTTTCTTCTATCTTGATAGGTGCTAGCAATCTCTAGTTCAGAGAAATATTTTTCAATAGGGATAACTTCAGATGCATTAGCGCCTGAGACAAATAGAATATATAGAAAAAATTTAAACGATCTTTGAACGAAGTGTTGTAATAGTCTGCTCATAATTATCCGTATTAAAGATTGCGGAGCCAGCTACGAAAGTATCAGCGCCTGCAGCAGAAGCTAGGCTAATAGTTTCATTATTAATTCCGCCATCAACCTCTAGGCGAATATCTTTACCAGAATCATCAATCATTTTTCTTACTTGAGAAATCTTATCTAGTGAGCTGTGAATAAAGGATTGTCCACCAAATCCAGGATTAACACTCATTATTAGAATTAGATCTAATTCCTCAATAACATTCTCAAGAATATGAAGCGGAGTTGCTGGATTGAATACAAGACCAGCTTTACAGCCTTGATCCTTAATTGCATGAATAGACCTATGAACATGCTTTGATGCTTCAGGATGAAAGCTAATAAGATCTGCTCCCGCTTTTATGAAGCTTTGAGCTAAATCATCAACGGGATCAACCATTAAATGAACATCAATAAATTCCTTAACTCCGTAATCTCTTAAAGACTTACAAACCATAGGCCCAATTGTTAAATTAGGGACGTAATGATTATCCATAACATCAAAATGGATCCAGTCAGCTCCAGCCTCTAAAACAGAGACAACCTCTTCGCCAAGAGTTGCAAAATTAGAAGCTAATATTGATGGTGCAATTATGTACTTTGATTCGCTCATGATCTAATTTTCGTCTGTAACTATATTATTAGCAAGCTCTAGGCGATCAATAGTGCCAGTATCTATCCAGCTTTCTTGAGAAAATTCTCCAGTAACAGTTTTATTTTTTATTTGTTCTTTTAAAACTGAATCCCATATCTCAAAAGAGCCCTTCCTACCATTTAAGCTATTGAAGATAGCTGGATTAATAACTGATATCCCACTCCAAGTTAAATCATTTGGACCTTTTTTGATCACTACAGTATTGCCATCTAATGAAAAATCTCCATCGGGATTATGATCAGGATTCTTTACTCCAACTAGATGTGCTGATGGAACCTCTTGAGCAAGATTCTTGATATTTATCTCATGACATAAATCTGCATTTACCAGTAAAAAATGCTCCCTTCCAAGTAAGATCTATGGCTTTTAAAACACCGCCACCTGTGCCTAGGGGCTCAGCCTCCTCAGAATATTCAATATTAACTAATGGAAATGTTTTACTTACATGGTCTTTAATCATGTGGCTTAAATATGATACGTTTATTACAAGATTATCAAAGTCATTATCTAGTAATATTTCTATATTCCTCTCTATCAGAGTTTTCTTTCCGACCATCAGTAAAGGCTTTGGTATTTCTTTAGTCAGGGGAAGAAGCCTTTTGCCATAACCTGCTGCTAGAATCATAGCTTTCATATTTGGGTCATCTTCTTGGACAATTGAGATCTGACTTTTATGGATAAGAATTGTTTTAAAGATTCATAATTATTATCTGGGATTAAATCTATTAGATTATCTAAAATCATAGATAAATCTTTTAATCTAAATGATCTATTATGCTCAATGTAAATGCTACTTAAGGTTCCAAGTATTCGCATATTTCTCTGGATAGCACCCCATCTTACCCATTCAAAAATATCTTCTGAGCTAAGGCCTAGATTCATATAATGGCTATAGTTATCTAAAGAATTAGAAATCATCTCATCTGAATATTTTACATAATGGTCAATTAATAACCCCGCTAAATCAATGCCCACTGGAGCTGTACAGAGATCTTGATAATCAATAATGGCAACTTCTTTATTTGTATCTAAAATAATATTTCTTCTTTCAAAATCAAAGTGACAATTCATCCAAGGCTGATCTAAAAGATTTTCTACTGTTTCTTTTTGTAGCTTAGGTATATCAGCATGAGGTGTAAGTGACAGAAAGTCTTTTAAAAAAATAGTGCTTAATCCATTCATTTGATTATCTAAAGTTTCTTCATCTAGTTTGGGAATCTGAGGAATATTGGCAGTTTGTAATTGAGATAAAAGATCTAAAGATTTATCAATCAGTGAATGATGTTCCTTTAAGGATGTGTCTAAATCTATTAAGGAGGTATCTCCTAAATCTTCCTGAATGGTTATGCCCAGATTTTCACTACAAAAGATAACCTCTGGAGACCTTATACCAAGATTTAAAAGAAAATTAGAAATATGAAGAAATTTTGTATGCGTGCCCTTATCTGGATGTAAGTAACACAATACTTTAGTTTCTCCAGAATCTAAATATATCCTGTGATACTGCCTCCCACTAGCTTCTAGCTTAAGCGGCTTAGCCTTGTTTACTAAAAAACCACATTCTCTGGCTGCATGTATTACTTCGGATTCTTTCAAATTAACTGTTTTTTACCTCTTCTGGCAAAGGGGTATCATCCGGGACAAAGAAATCTGGCATCAACTCAGCAAAAGGAACATTTGCATATTTAGTAAAATCTTTAACTCCAGCAGCATGAAGAACTAAATCATCTATGCAGAAATTACCAGTAAACGATTTAGAGTCTTTTATTAAAATTTCATGAGCTGCATCGGCCATAATATCAACGTTTCTTGAAAGTCTCATAATTTCATCTCCGCCAAGATGGTTTTGAACTGCAGCAGTCGCTATAGCTGTTCTAGGCCATAGTGCATTTACAGCAACTCCTCTATCTGCAAATTCAGCAGCCATTCCTAAAACGCACATACTCATAGTATATTTAGCCATCGTATAAGCCACTGTTCCTGAGAACCACTTTGGACTCATATCAAGAGGCGGTGCTAGGTTTAAAATATGAGGATTAGATGCTTTTAGTAAATGCGGTAAACAGTATTTACTTACCATATAAGTACCTCTTCCATTAATTTGATGCATGAGGTCATAACGCTTCATCTCAGTATCTACAACGTTTGTTAACTGAATAGCTGATGCATTATTGATACATATATCAATGCCGCCAAAATGCTCTACAGTTTTATTAATTGCATCTCTAACATTATCTTCATTTCTTATATCGCATAAAACCGGGAGTGCATCTCCTCCAGCTTCAATAATTTCGTCTGCAGCTGTATATATAGTTCCGGCAAGTTTTGGATGAGGGTCAGCTGTCTTTGCAGCAACTACTACTTTTGCTCCATCTTGGGCAGCTCTTTTTGCCATAGCCAGACCAATTCCTCTGCTTCCACCAGACATAAAAATTACTTTATCTTTTAAACTCATAATATCTCCTTATTTAAAATTTTCTAAAACGTTTCCATATACGGGCGCAAATCTAACTCATGGGTCCAAGCACTTCTATGTTGTGAATGAACAAACCAGTATGAATCTGCAATTTTTTCAGGAGATAGAATACCGTCTTTTTCTTTAAGCGCATATCTATCTGGAAAATTCTCCTTTATAAATGCCGTATCAATAGCCCCATCAATAATAAAATGTGAGACATGAATGCCTTCTGGTCCAAGCTCCCTCGCCATACTTTGACTAAGGGCTCTTAGTGCAAATTTTGCACTAGCAAACGCTGAAAAACCAGAACTACCCCTCAAAGATGCTGTTGCTCCTGTAAAAAATATACTTCCTGAATTCCTTTTTTTCATATATTTTGCCGCCTCTCTTCCTGAAAGAAATCCACCGAATGCTGCCATCTCCCAAACTTTTCTAAAGACTCTTGCAGTAGTGTCTTCAATTGGGAAAAAAACATTTGCACCTGGATTAAAAATTACCACGTCGATTGGGGCAATATTTTCTTCGACATCTTTAAAGAAGTTAATAACCGCTTCCTCATCGCGCGCATCAACACCATATCCCTTAGCCCATCCACCTGATTCATTTATCTCTTTAGCCAAAGCATTAACCTTATCGATACTTCCTGGTCTTCTTACTGGACATACCTTGTAACCATGACTGGCAAACTTTTTTGTAATAGCTGATCCAGTTGCATCTCCTGCTCCTATAATTATTGCTGAATATTTTGAAAAATCTTTCATAAAAGTGTTTAATTGTTTTACTAACTTTACAAAATTGCAGGCATAAATGAAAGTAGACTTTATTATTGATATTGCGAGCCCTAATGCTTACTTTGCTCACAAGATAATTCCAGCATTTAAAGAAAGAACCGGGGTAGAGTTTAACTACATACCCTGCTTGCTTGGAGGAATCATGAAGTTATCAGGTAATCAGCCTCCTTTTATAGCCTTTGCAGAAATAAAAAATAAATCTGACTATGTTTTTTTAGAGATTGAGCGATTTGTTAAGCAGCATGGGCTAACAAAATATAAATTTAATTCAAATTTTCCTCAAAATACAGTACAAATTCAAAGAGGAGCTATAGCAGCTGAAGGGCTTGGTGTGTCTGATTTATATTTTAACTGCATGCTTTCTGCTATGTGGGAAGACGGAAAAAATCTTTCTGATATTGAGGTATTTAAAGATGTCTTGGTTCAGAATGGGTTTGAAGCTGAATCAATCATAAATACAATTAGTACTCAGGAATGCAAGGATAAACTTATTGCAAATACAAGCGATGCAGTGTCCAAAGGTGCTTTTGGTGTGCCAACTTTTTTTTTAGATGATCAGATCTTTTTTGGAAAAGATCACCTTCACCAATTGGAAGAATATATAAATTCTCAGAAATAATAGAACTTTTCATAAAATACGCTTTCAAAGCTAAGAGGTATAAAATATATCTATGAAAAGATTCTCTCTAATGATCTGCTCGTTAGTAGCTATCGCAACTCCAAATATTGCTAATGGAGAATCTTTTATTGGCTCCGTATTAGAAAAATCTACCAGCTCTAATGTTAATGCCTGTTTTGTTTATAACCCTTATATTGGCTCTACCTTAGAAGGAGAAAGTCTAAAAGTTAACTCTGATAAGTTTGAAATTACAGAAGATAACAAATTAATATTAAAAGGAGATGTGGAATTAGATTTTCCTGAAGGATTGTTAAAAGCTGGCAAAGCTAGATTAGATAAAGACAATGGTTTAATAACATTCTCCGGTCAGGGTAATATTTTTTTAGATGACTTCTACTTCGGTGCAGAGAGTGGCACTTTCAACAAAGAAGATAAGTATATTGAATTAACGAACGGTCAAGCCTATTTAAACCAAAGAGGGCTAATTCTTAACTTTGATAAATTAATCGGGTCGCCTGAAGATAAAATGATTATCAATGATGTCTTTATGACCTCATGTGCTAACTCAGAGAAAGGATGGGGATTAAAGGCACAAGAAATTATCTTAGATTCTAATACAGAGAGAGGTCTTGCGAAAAATGTATCTATTCAAGCTATGGGAAAAACGTTTGTAAAACTTCCATACGTTCCATTCGCCATATCTGAGGAAAGAATGTCTGGATTTTTAGAGCCATCTATTTCTTATTCTTCTGATGGTCTTGATTTTATGATTCCTTATTACAAAGTCTTATCTGATAAATCTGACATGACCATAGCCCCTAGAAATATTGCGAACCGTGGCTCGGGAATAGAAGCTAATTTTCGCTTGGCCCATGGATTAAAGAATAATTTAAGAAATTTTGATCTATTATTTTTTAATAGGGATGATGAGTTTTCAAAACAGGGTGGTGGAGATAAAACTTCTAGGTGGGCGTTTAAAATTACTGATACCTTTAATTTAGAATCTTCTAAAGTTTACATAGACTGGTCAAAAGCCTCAGATAGTCTTGTTCTCAGGGATATTCCTGGAGACATTACCAATATTGGAGAACAAAGAAAGCAAAATCTTAATCAATCGTTGTTGGTAAGCTCTAAATTTAATAATCTTACAATTGATATAGGGCGACAAGGATATCAAGCTCTAAACCCCATCCTTACAAATGGATATTCAAGATCCCCATTCATTAACCTTAATTATTCAAAAAATATTAACGGTCTTTTCTTTAATCAGCTAATTAATATATCTAAATTTAACTCAGATTTATCGCATGGATATTTTGGGTATCAGGGATCAGATAGTTATTATTCCAGGAGTAATAGAAGATCCTATTGAAGGCTCTAGAATTTATTCTGACCTATCCCTGTTAAAAGATATTTATATGGATGGGATGAACATCAAAGCAGAGATTGGTGTAAAAAGTATTAACTATAATCTGACCAATCAGTCTGAAAAAGCTAGCAACGTAAACATTCCAAATTTCCTTATTGATATTAGCTCTATATTTATTAAAAAAGTTGATTCAAGCACCTCAGTAATCGAGCCCCGTCTAGTAATTGGCTATTCTGCTTATAAAGAGCAATCAAATAACCCAGTTTTTGATACAGATGAGCTAGGTATCGACAATAATTTATTTGGCAATGATAGATTTGCAGGAATGGATAGAGTCGGTGATCAGAAATTTTATACTCTAAGCATTAATTACAAAAAATTTAACAACTCATTGGAAAAGCTTGGGTTTACAATTTCAAAAAAATTCTATTTTGAAGATAGAAAAATATGGCTAAGCTCTATAAATACTGCCTCTAATTTCATGAAAGAAGATTCAAGGCAAGAAGCTCCTATCATAGCAATATCGAAATGGGTGCCTAACAAAAATACAGATCTAAGTGCATATTTAGGGTATTTAACTCACAGTAATAAGACTTCGATGGCAGGTATAAATCTCACTCATAAGGTAAAAGAACTCGGATCATTTGGATTTGCAAAAAGGTATAGAAGAATATCTGGAGATTTTAATGTTCCCTTGGACTACTCAGAGATATATGCAAATATTAATATAAGTGAAAGATTTAAATTTATTGCGAGACTTAAAAAAGATAACAAGACAAACATAAATATTGAAAGCTTAGTAGGTTTTGAATATGAAAATTGTTGTTTTGCATTTAGGCTCACTGGCTCAGATAAAAATCTATCTAAATATGAAATAAATAAAGCAAGGATTTATTATCCTAATCTAGCTGATGCGTGGGATAATATTATAAAAATAGAGAACAAAAGCAGGATAAATTTTGAGTTTGAGCTAAAGGGCTTTAACGCTTCCTATAAAAAAATGAATAGACTATTAAACAACTCTCTCTTTAATTACTGATACTAAATATGAAAAAAATACTCCTACCGTTAATAATTCTTACATCAATACCTTTGTTTTCAAAAATAGAGGTTTTAGATAGGGTTGCAATAATAGTTGATGATGGAATTGTAATGGAATCGCAGATTAAAAATAATCTTGAGGAAATGATTACTAGATATGATGATCAAAATATACCAAAACCAGAAGCAAAGGCACTTCGCGAACAGGTAATTGAGCAGCTTATTATCGAAGAACTTCAACTTCAAATGGCAAATAGAGCAGGTATTCGTATAAGTGATACAGAGCTAAACGAGACCATTGGAAGAATTGCCAATAATAATAAAATGGAACTTCAACAATTTATTACTTTCATAGGGGAGTCTGGTGATTCGTATGAGGAGTTAAGGGAAAATGTTAAAAAAGAGATGATTATTCAAAGAATCCAAAGAGGAAGAGTAGGCTCAGAAATAGACATTACAGAAAATGAATTTCAAGCATTTCTTGCGACAGATGATTCTCTTGCTGAACTTCAGCCAGAACTCCTTACTAGACAGATTTTAGTTAAGACTTTAAAACAAGCAAATAAAGCTATTAAGAGAATTAATAGCGGTGAAGATTTCGCAGCTATTGCTCAAGAAATATCCATAAGTGGAAATGCAAAAGATGGCGGCCTTATGGGATGGAGAAAAACTGCAGATATGCCAAAACTATTTGCAGATGGCTTAGAGTAAGAAAAATATTAATAACATAACTGAGCCTTTAGAAAGTGGATCTGGGTATCACATTCTAAAATTAGAGGAGAAGAGAGGCAGTTTTGTAGGTTATGAGGATCAATGGTTTGCTCGTCATATCCTGTTAATGCCATCTGCCATAAGAGATGAGCAGTCTACAGAAAATGAGATTAATGAAATAAGAACAAGAATTATTAATGGTGAAGATTTTAGAGAACTTGCAGGTGAGTATTCTGAAGATCCAGGTTCTGCAAAAAAGGGTGGGGAACTTGATTGGCTTGGAAAAGGTGTTCTAGCTGATGAGTTTGAGAAAACAATGATTGAATCTGAAATAGGAGCTACTTCTGAGGTATTTCAAACGCAATTTGGCTTTCATTTCTTAGAAGTTCTTGATAAAAGAAACCATGACAAGACAAATAAACTTATAGAAGATCGTGCATATCAAGTGCTCTACTCTCGTAAATATGAGGAAGAGCTAGAAAGCACATTGAGAGCCATGAGATCTGAGGCATTTGTTGAGATTAAAGATCTAGATTGAAGACAATAGTTTACTCTCCAGGAGAGCCTTCAGGCATTGGTGTTGATTTAATTATTCAATTATGCAGCTCGGCTTTTTGGAAAGAGGCAGGTATTCCAATTATATGCATTGCTGACCCTAGGCTTATAGAGGATAGAGCAAGACTTATAAATAAGAAAATCCGCATCGATCTGCTTAAAGAGATAGATGATTGTAAGAAAAATACTTTTGGTGTTTTACAGGTTATAAATATTTCAAAATGCTCAAACACCAAGCCAGGAAAATTATATAAATCTAATGCATCTTATGTTCTTGAAAATCTTAAATATGGAATAGAGCAATCATTATCAAGAAAAAAAACTGCTCTGGTTACCGGGCCTATAAGCAAAGAAAATGTTATCTCAATAAATAAGAAATTCTCAGGTCACACAGAGTATATTCAAGAGCTTACAAAAAGTGATGATGTTCTAATGCTGCTTGGCTCAGATAAGCTAAGAGTTGCTATTGCAACAACTCATATACCGTTAAAAAAAGTTTCAAAAGCTATAACGAAAAACCTCATCCTAAGTAAGGTGATGATATTAAATAATGAACTTAAATCTAAATTTAATATAAAGAATCCAAGAATTAAATTACTTGGTTTGAACCCTCATGCAGGCGAAGGTGGAAAAATTGGCAACGAAGAATCTGATATTCTTATACCTGCTGTAAAAGAGCTTAGAAAAAGAAAAATTAATGTATCTATGCCAATCTCTGCTGATACTGCTTTTACAAAAAAAATATTGAAAGAAACAGATGCTTATATGGGAATGTTTCATGATCAGGTGCTGCCAGTTATAAAAGCTCTCAGTTTTGGCAAGTCAATCAATATTACTCTAGGAGTTCCTATTGTAAGAACATCTGTTGATCATGGCGTGGCTCTGGATGTAGCTGGCTCTGGAAAAGCTGACGTATCATCACTGAAAGAAGCAATAAAGGCTGCTAAAAAGATAATCAAATGAGCTCAAGAGATACAAGAAGAAAATTTGGCCAAAACTACTTATCTGACCCAGCTATTATTTTCGAGATGGGCCAATCTATAGGTCCAAAAAAAAATAATAACTTTCTAGAAATAGGTCCTGGAATGGGAGCTCTAACAGACACGATTAACCTTGAAGATATAAATATTAAAGCTATAGATATTGATTCAAAAAATATTGAATATCTTTCAAAAAAATATATAGGGCCTGCAAATTTTGAGTTTATAAATGATGATATTTTAAAAGCGCCTTTAGATTTTTTAGAAAATGAAAGCTATAGAATAGTTGGCAATTTGCCCTATAACATCTCTACACAAATAATTTTAATGTTTACTGATTGGTGTGAGCATATTCAAGATATGCATTTTTTAGTTCAAAGGGAAGTTGCAGAAAAGATAACAGGAAAAGTTGGGACAAAAAATTGGGGCAAGCTCTCTATTAAATTATCTGCTTTCTTTGATACTCAAATATTATTTGATGTTCCTCCTGAGGCTTTTGATATTAAGCCCAAAGTGACTTCAAGTTTCATAAGAATATCCCCGAAAAGATCCAACCGACTAGATTTATCTTTTAAAAAAGATCTATACAAAGTCGTAGATTGGTCATTTATTTCTAGAAGGAAAAATATTAGAAATAATTTAAAGAAGAGAGATGTTAATTGGGATTTATTGGATATTAATAACAATCTAAGGCCAGAAGAAGTTTGTCTTGAGGACTATATGAAGCTAGCTGAGGCACTAAAAGAATAGTATGGCTCATTATGTGATTGGTGATGTTCAAGGGTGTTATCAAGAACTTATGAAACTGTTAATCAAAATAAAATTTAAGCCGGAAGAAGATAAGATTATCTTTGCTGGTGATTTGGTAAATAGAGGAAAAGAGTCACTCGAAGTCTTGGAGTTCTGCATGCAGAACAAAAAATCTGTGAAAGCAGTTTTAGGCAATCATGATTTCTACCTACTTTACTTAATAGAGCATAAGAAAAAACATAAGTCCTTGAAAAAAATTCTAGAATCAAAAAACATAAAAAAATATCATACTTGGTTAAAAAAACTTCCTTTATTTTTGGAAATCAAGATAAAAGATACCAAAGAAATATTTTGGATATCACATGCTGGCATTCCTTATTTATGGGATATGAGATTAGCAAAAAGCTTATCAAAAGAAGTTCAGCTTGGCCTAAAAGAAGATTCATTTACCCTTTTAGCAAATATCTGGGGTGATACACCAAGAAAATGGGATTCAAGCCTTACTGGGTATAAAAGATTGAGAACAATAATAAATTATTTCACGCGAATGCGGTTTTTGAGGAAAGATGGTTCATTGGTACTAGAATCAAGCAAAGATCAAACAGAAAAAACTCATATTCCATGGTTCAAACAAACTGTTAATAATTTAAAGGAAGGTGAGCATATTGTTTTTGGGCACTGGGCTGCTCTTGAGGGTAAAACTAAATTAGATAATATAATTGGGCTCGATACTGGTTGTGTTTGGGGAAACAAACTAACGGCTATTAGATTAGAAGATAAAAAATTATTTCAAGTTAGAAAGATATGAAAATTTATGAAGTTGGGGGTGCTGTCAGGGACGCTCTCTTAAATGAAGAAGCTAAAGATAAAGATTGGGTGGTGGTGGGTTCGTCACCAGAAGAAATGGCTGCTAAAGGATTCAGACCTATTGGAAAAGATTTTCCAGTCTTTCTTCATCCTGAAACCAATGAAGAATATGCCCTAGCTAGGACTGAAAAAAAATCAGGCCAGGGATACCATGGATTTAATTTTTATTTTGGGAAAGAAGTAACTCTTGAAGAAGATTTATCTAGGAGAGATTTAACGATAAATGCTATGGCAAAAGATGATGATGGAAAGATCATAGATCCTTTTGGTGGTAGAAAAGATTTAGAGAATAAAATTTTTAGACACGTCTCTGATGCCTTTTCTGAAGACCCCTTAAGGGCAATAAGGCTTGCAAGATTTCATACCTATGAGCATTTAAATAATTTTGAGATTACTGAGGAAACTAAAAAGCTTATAAATGAAATAGTTGATTCTGGCGAAATTGCAAAACTCTCCCCTAATAGAATTTGGACTGAAACTGAGAGAGCCCTATCTTCATCAAATCCTAATATCTACTTTAAAATTCTTTTAGAACATAATTTACAAAAACCATACCTAGATGGTCTTCAGAGCAGTTCTTGCGATTCGAGTGACAATATACAAGCTCGATGGGCTGAATTACAAATGAATAATAATTTTATATTAGGAGAGAACCTTCCTATTCCTAATGCATTTTCAAATGCAGCTAAAATATTGCGAATGCTTTCAAATATCAAACTAGACTCAAAAGAAAATGAGCTATTAAAGTATCTACAAGAGATCAGCTTCGAAAGAAATAGCATCTTGATTAAGAGTTTAGTTGAACTACCTCATCTTAAAGACACCAAGCAGTTAATATTAAAATTACTTAGCGGCATGAATGAAACAAATTTCTCAGTACTGGCAAATGTTCCAAAAGAGCAAATTGAAGAAGAAAAGTTTAAACTACTCATTAAAGTTATAAAAAATTGTCTATGAATAAAACTATACTAATTACAGGAGCTGCCAAAAGAATTGGGAAAGAGATAGCTCTGACATATCGTGATTTGGGTTGGAATATCATTATTCATTACAACTCATCAAAAAAAGATGCAGAAGAGTTAGCGCAAAATATTAATTCTAAGAATCCTGGTACAGCAAAAATTGTTCAAGCTAATCTAGATATTGATAGCGAAGTGAAAAGACTTGTAGAAGAAAGTAAGAACTTTTTTGATTCCATAGATATCTTGGTAAACAATGCCTCCACCTTCTACCCCACTCCAATTGATGAAATTTCTGATGATCACTGGATGAAACTAGTAGGATCAAACTTAAAAGGTCCATTATTCTTGATCAGTGGCCTCAAAGATAAATTAAAAGAATCTAAAGGGTCTATAGTAAATATCACTGATACAAATTTGAGCAAAGGTACTGCAAATTTCTCTATATACTCAGCAGCCAAGGGTGGATTAGAATCAATAACTAAAGGTCTTGCTAGAGAGCTAGCACCAGATATTACTGTTAATGCTATAGCCCCAGGTGCCATGCTTGAGCCGCCAGGTGTAGAGTGGACTGATGAACAAAAAGAAAAAGTTGTTTCTAATATTCCATTAAAAAGAATGGGTTGTGAAAAAGATATAGCAAATGCAGTAAAATTTGTTGCTAGCGCTAAGTATATGACGGGACAAATAATTAAAGTCGATGGAGGCAGGTCGTTATCATGAGTATAGTTGAACACCATAATGATGAGATGTTTTCTGGAACAAAAGAAGTTGCAGAGAACTTAAAAATTGAGGTTTCTAAGCTACAGCCTTGGATTGATGAGCATGTCCCTGATGCGGGAGCAATAAAATTAATAGAACAATTTAAAGGCGGTCAGTCAAATCCTACTTATAAAATTACTACCGAAGGTAGAAGTTTAGTCTTAAGAAGAAAGCCGCCAGGTAAACTTCTTAGATCTGCTCATGCAGTAGATAGAGAATATAGAGTTATAACAGCACTCTATGAAACCGACGTTCCTGTTCCAAAAACTTATGGCCTTTGTGAAGATGAGGATGTTGCTGGAACAGCTTTTTTTGTTATGGATTTTTTAGATGGAGATATCTTTTGGAATCATTCACTGCCTAGTTTAAAAAAAGAGGACAGAATTAAGATTTTCCAAAATAAAAATAAAACTCTTGCTGCTCTTCATAATGTAGATTACAAAAAAATTGACTTAGAGAGTTATGGAAAACATGGAAACTATGTTTCGCGACAAATTGAAACCTGGTCTAGACAATATAGAGCATCTGAAACAGATAATATTGAAGCTATGAATAATTTAATTGAGTGGTTACCTCAAAATATTCCTGATGACGACGAAACCTCAATTGTTCATGGTGATTTCAGGCTAGATAATATGGTCTATAAGAATAATGATGTTATAGGTGTCTTAGATTGGGAGCTCTCAACCTTAGGTCATCCTATTGCAGATTTCAGCTACCACTGTTTAACGTGGAGAACAGATGCTATCTTTTATGACTATCCAAAATTAAAAGAGTTAGGTATTCCCAATGAGATGGAATATAGAAATATGTACTCTGAGAATACTGGTAAAGATCTTTCTGCTAACTGGGAATACTATATGGCATTTAATATCTTTAAAGTAGCTGCTATATGTCAAGGAATTCTTGGAAGAGTGAGAGATGGAACTGCAGCAAATAAGCATGCAGAAGATAGAGGAATGAAGGTATACCCTCTTTCAGAAGCAGCATGGGATATTGTAGAAAAAAACTTTAGATAATTTCTTTTAATGGCTCAGATACAAAAGAATATTTTGAGACCTCATCGCTTTCAAATAAGATCTCATCTTCATTTATCTGAAGAACAATATCTATATCTAGAGTTCGTGCGCTAAATTTAGGAACATTTCTTTGTCGACCTGAAGCATCTTCAATCTTTTTTAACTTTTTATTTAGATCTTCGAATGATAATTCTGTTTCGCCTGCAAAGATAAGGTTTAAAAAATCATCGCCTTCAAAGCCTTCGGCTGTTGTCTGATGTGTTGATGAGCATTGAGTGCTTGATAGCACCTTCTCTAATTCCTCTAAAGCAAAATTAATATTTGCTTGGGCATTAATATTACTTCCAAGGGAAAGGTAGTATTTCATTATCTGTGGATGATTAAGCCAACATCTTGGGAGCCTCTAATAGCCCCTGGCTTAGACACTCTTAACTTTATTGACTCAACTCCATATTCATCTTTTACTAAAGCTGCTATACCTTCAGCAAGAGTTTCTTGAAGTTGAAAAGAAGACTCTTCGACAAACTTGATTACCCCTTTGGCTATGGCCTTATAGTCAATGGTATCTTCTATTGAATCAGAAGCAGCAGCCTTTTTACAATCAAAAGGGAATTCTAGATCGATGCTTACTTCCTGTTTAACTTTTCTTTCCCAATCAAAAATACCTATGATTGTTTCAACTCGTAAATCTTTTATATAAATAATATCTTTCATTTTGATAATTCGCTTAAAGGCCATCTTGCTCTAACAGAAGATGCTTTGTTATTTCCTCCATCAGAAGATCTTAAGGAGCCTACATATGCAATCATAGCCGCATTGTCACCACAATACTTTAACGAAGGATAATATACCTTTATACCCAAAGAACTTTCTAAGTCTTTAATACCAGATCTAAGAGCTTTGTTAGCAGCAACTCCCCCAGCAATAATGACATCCGACCTTCCCGATGCTTCTACAGCTTTTTTTATCTTTTTAGAGAGAACATCTATAACGGCTTGTTGAAATGAGGCAGCTATATCAGCCTTAATTTGATCATTTAGATCTTCAATATCTCTAACGGTATATAAGACTGATGTCTTTAAGCCACTAAAACTTAGGTTGAGGTTATCACTGTGCATCATTGGCCTTGGAAAATCATAAGCTTTGGGATTACCAGCAGTTGCTAATTTTTCAATATGAGGACCGCCTGGATAAGGCAAATCTAAGAGCTTCCCAACCTTATCAAAAGCCTCTCCAACAGCATCATCTTGGGACTGGCCAAGTATTTCATAACTACCCCTCTCCTTAACATCAACAATCATGCTGTGTCCTCCGCTAACTAATAAAGAAAGATATGGAGTTTTGATTTCAGGAAATTCCATCACTGGCGACATTAAATGCCCCTCTAAATGGTTAATTGGTATTAAAGGAATATTTAAAGCGGTTGATAGACCTTGGGCAAAACTTTCACCCATTAGCAATGCACCTAATAAACCTGGACCAGAGGTATAGGCAATTTGATCAATTGTCTTTAAATCTAGATCTCCAATAGCTTCTTTTAATACGCCAATTATCTTTACACAGTGGTCTCTGGAAGCTAGTTCAGGAACTACTCCTCCGTATTCAGCATGCATTTTAATCTGACTATAAACAGACTCACCAATAATTCCATGCTCAGAGTCATATACGGCTATTGCCGTTTCGTCACAAGATGTTTCAATTCCTAAAGTTTTCATAAAAATGTTTTGCAAAAGTTTCAATTACAGCCTAAACTACGCGACTAATTATGCCTTCAATTATAATAAAAGAAACAGAACATTTTGACATTGGTCTAAGAAAGTTCAAGCGTGCCTGTGAAAAAGCAGCAATTGTTCCTGAAATAAGAGCAAGAGAATTTTATGAAAAGCCAACTGCAAAGAAGAAACGCCTTATGGCCGCTGCTGTAAAGCGTGCTCGTAAGACAAACAGGAAATCTTATCCAAGACTAAGATCTTTTAGATAATCTTGTCCCTTCTTTCAGACATTCAATCAGATCTAAAACAAGCTATGCTTGGTAAAGACGAGTTAACTCGCGATACCTTGCGTATGTTCAAAGCAGAAGTTCAAAAATTTGAAATCGACAGCAAAGAAACTGTTGATGATGCAAAGGCACTTCAAGTCATCAATAAGATGATAAAACAAAGAAACGACTCCATTTCCCAATTCACTAATGGCGGGAGAATTGATTTAGCTGAGAAAGAACAATCAGAAGTAGATGTTCTTTCTAAATACAAACCTAAACAATTAGACGAATCTGAGATAACTACCAAAGTTAATGAAGCCATTTCTGAATCTGGAGCAGCTGGAATGCAAGATATTGGTAAAGTCATGGGCATACTTAAAAAGTCAATAGAAGCAGGTACAGCTGACATGGGTATAGTAAGTAAAATAGTTAAAGATCAATTAAGTTAGTTAACGAATTAAATCATCACATCCACTCCGGGTAAAAAATATGGAACGAAGTAACGATAGAAAACCTAACGAATTAAGAGAAATTTCTTTTGAGCCAAATATTAATATTCATGCAGAAGGTTCTGTATTAGTTTCTTTTGGTAATACTAAAGTTATTTGTACTGCGACGAATCGAAAATAGTGTGCCTAGATGGTTGAGAGGTAGTGACGAAGGTTGGGTTACTGCAGAATATGGCATGCTTCCAAGATCTACTAACGAGAGAATGGGAAGAGAGGCTGCTAGAGGGAAACAAAGTGGGCGTACTCAAGAAATTCAAAGACTTATAGGAAGATCTTTAAGACAGGCAGTTAATCTAAAGTATATAAAAGGTAAGACTATCAATATAGATTGTGATGTCATACAAGCTGATGGTGGAACTAGAACAGCATCAATTACAGGTGGTTGTGTTGCATTATTTATGGCACTGAAGAATCATCATGACGATCATAGAGCAATTAAATCTCACATTGCAGCTGTATCTTTAGGAATACTTAATGGCCAAGTTGCTTTGGATTTAGATTATAAAGAAGATAGCTCAGCTGAAACTGATCTCAATCTAGTAATGACTGAAGGTTTAGAGTTAATCGAAATTCAAGGAACTGGTGAAGAAGCTCCTTTTACCAGAGATGAGCTTAATGATATGCTTGAAGTTGGAAGCGCAGCCATTGCTGACCTTATTGAGAAACAAAAAGCCTGCCTATTATAAGTGAAAGAGTACCAAACAATATTTCTTAACCTTGCACTAGATGCTAAGGCTCTAGAATTTGGTTCTTTTACTCTTAAATCCGGAAGAACAAGCCCCTACTTTTTTAACGCCGCTAAAATGCTTAACGGTGATCTATATAAATTAGCTAAATGCTATCAAGAAGCTATAGACGATTCTAATATTTCATTTGACTGCATATACGGGCCTGCTTACAAAGGAATATTTTTAGGCTCTATTGTTGCTATGATTTTTAATCAAGAAGGTAAAAACTATCCCCTTTCTTTTAATAGAAAAGAAATTAAAGATCATGGAGAAGGTGGAAATATAATAGGAAGCGATCCAATTGGGGATGTCATGATAATTGATGATGTTTTATCTGCAGGAACAGCTGCAAGAGAATCAATTGAACTTATAAAAAATACTGGAGCTAATCCAAAGTCATTTATAGTTGGTTTAGATAGACAGGAGAAGGGTTCCGGGGAGCTTTCTGCTAGTAATGAACTTGCTAAAGATTTTGGGATCAATGTTATATCTATAGTAAATCTAGATACCTTAATATCATTTTCTGAAAATAATCCTGATCACAAGAAATATCTTGCGGAGCTAAGGGATTATAGAGAAAACTGGGGAGCTTAAAATGTTTTCTGGAATAGTCGAAGGAAAGGGAAAGGTTCTAAAAATAAAAGACCATGGTGATTATTTAAACATTGAGATATCTCCTCCTAGCAAGTTTAATAAAGGTCTTAGAAAAGGTGCTAGCGTTTCTGTTAACGGAGTCTGTCTTACCTCAAAAGATAACGGCTCTAAAACATTAAAATTTGATGTTATTACTGAAACGCTTGAAAGAACTAGTCTAAAAAATATTCAAAAAGGTGATGTAACTAATTTAGAAAGATCTATAAAGGCATCTTCAGAGATTGGCGGTCACTTGATGTCTGGTCATATTCATTACACTGGAAAAATAACCCATATAGAAGAAAAAGAAAGCACTAAAGATATGAAGATATCTTTATCAAAGAAGTATGAAGAATATGTAATGGAAAAAGGCTATATAGGTATTAACGGATGTAGCTTAACGGTTGGTAAGGTTAATAAAAAAGATTTCTATATTCATTTAATACCGGAAACTCTAAAAGTTACAAATTTAGAGGGTCTTGTTGAGGGAAGTGAGATCAATATAGAAATTGATCAAAGCACTATCGCAATAGTTGATACGGTAAAAAAGACTCTAGCTAGAAAGAAATCTAGATAAAACAGCCATTCTAATAGCAACTCCATTAGCAATTTGGTCTCTGATAACTGAGTTCTCAGATTGGTATGCAGCTTCAGATATCTCAATATAGTTTACAGGCCCTGGATGCATAATAATTGCATCTCCCTTTGCCATCTCTAGCCTCTCTGTGGTGATCTGATATGAATGCTTATACTCTTCAAGATCCAAGTCTAAATCTTTGTCAAAGCGCTCATATTGAATCCTGAGCGTCATAATGACATCAGCCTCTTGAATTGCTAAATCAAGATCTGGTTCATACCTTCCAAGCGCAGGTTCTTGATAGGAGGAGCACATGGCAGGATGTCCTGAAAAGGTTAATGAACCGAATGAAAAATTTGAGATGGCTTCTATAAATGAAGATGTAACTCTTGAATGATCTAAGTCACCAACAATAAGAATATTTAGATCATCTATAGATCCTTTTTTTTCAATAATTGTCATTAAATCTATAAGGGCCTGGGTTGGGTGAGAGATAGACCCCTCTCCAGCATTAATGAAAGTCATTTCAGGTAAGTATTCTGCTAAATCTCTTATTACAGACTGAGGGTGTCTTAAAACACAAAGATCAACTCCCATTAGACTTAAAGCATCGACTGTCTCAAAGATTGACTCTCCTTTTTCAATTGAAGAATTGGCAACATCAAAATCAATGACTGAACACCCTAGATTTCTAGCTGCAATTTCAAAAGATGATTTTGTTCTAGTGCTTGGTTCGCAAAAAATATTGGCAACTGTTTTATCGGGAAATAAATCTTCTTTTCTAAAAGATCCATCTTCATTTTTAAAGTTACTAGCAAACTCAATTAGATCTAGGGTTTCTTTTTTAGTTAGATCGCTAATTGATAATAAATTATTACTCATGGGATATGACTATTGCATCCATTTCTACGTTAACTCCAAGAGGCAAGGCTGATACCTCGACGGTAGCTCTTGCTGGATAAGGCTCAGGAAAATGCTCAAGCATAGCCTCATTAACTTTAGCAAAATTTCCAAGATCTGTTAGATAGATAGTGAGTTTGACAATATCCTCAAGTCCGGAGCCTGCGGCTTCACAAATACTTTTAAGATTTAATATCACTTGGTTTGCTTGCTCTTCTATTGAAGCAATCATTAAATTTCCGCTTTCTGGGTTAATTGGTATCTGACCAGATACAAATAAAAATCCACCAGCTTTAACAGCTTGAGAGTATGGCCCAATTGCTTTTGGAGCTTTCTCTGTAAAAATAATCTCTTTAGTCATGCTGTTTATCTCCTTTGAGAACATTAAATTTGGCAACAAAAGAATTGTACATAATAAACAATAAATCGTTTAATCATTTTTCATTTATCAGTCTTTTGCAGCTAGAAGTAGTCTTTTTTGACCTAACTTTCTGCATAACCACTTCTAATTCAGCAGAGCTTTTAACCTGTATGTCCATTTCAATGCCTGTAAAATTCTGATCAATTATTTTTGTAATTACTGCATCAACATTAAGGCCTGCTCTAGTAAAAATTGAGATAATATCAGACAGGACTCCAATTTTATTTTCAGTGGTTATGCTTAACTTAACTTTATAAATATATTCTTTTTTATTTGGGCCCCATATAGCAGGCATATATCTTTGGTCTTTGTTTGCAAATGGGGCTACCTGCTTACATTTTTGATGATGAATGACGATACCTCTTTCGGTATCAGAATGTGCAATGGCTTGGTCTCCATAGATAGGCATACAACACTTTGCAAATACAATAGAAACACCCTCTATATGATTATCTAAAATTGTTAAAGGGTTGGAGCCTTGGGTACCTGCTCTTTTTCTAATTTGTAGGCCTGAATAAAACCTCTCAGCAATAATGTTTCCTGTTCTCTTTCCTGAGCCAAGTTCTGTTAATAATTTAGTAAGTGAAGTTACCCCGATAGAATCCAATATAGTTCTTAGAGAGCTAGCTTTAATATCTGAGAGACTTACGCCTGATCTTTTTAATTCGGACTCCAACATAACCTTTCCTGCCTTTCTTGCTGCAGATATTTTTTGACTTTGAAGTCTATGCCTAATTCCATTTCTTGCTTTGCTACTAACAACGAAATTTAACCATGCAGGATTAGCTTCAACTTTTGATTTAGCGATTATTATCTCTACAGTCTGCCCACTCTCAAGTTCAATATTTAAAGGGGCATCTCTCCTGTTTACCTTGCAACCAATTATGCTATCACCTAAATCTGTATGAACTTCATATGCAAAATCTATTGGGGTAGCTCCTGTTTTCAGGCTATAAATATGCCCTTTTGGAGAAAATAAATATACCTCATCTGAGTCTAAGTCAATTTTAATACCTTCCGCAAAATCAGAAGAGTTTGCAGACTTTTTTTGGGAGTCTATTAATCCTGATAACCATCTACTAGCCCTTAGTTCGACTCCATGACTAGAATCTTTGGTCTTATAGCCCCAATGTGCTGCTATACCTTCATTTGCAGTAGCCCACATACCTCTAGTTTGGATCTGAACTTCTATTGGAAAAGCATTTAAAGCCAGTAAACTGGTATGAAGAGCCTGATAGCCATTTGATTTAGGAATTGCAATGTAGTCCTTAAACTTATTTTCAATAGGTGAAAAATAATTATGGATAATACCTAATGCTCTGTAACAATCGTCGGTAGAATCAACCAAAATCCTAAATCCATATACATCGAGTATCTCTGAGAAAGGTTTGTGTTTTGTTTTAATTTTATTGTAGATGCTGTATAAATTCTTTTCTCTTCCCTTTACAGCTGCGTTTTCTATTTCATTTGTCTGAAGATGTGATTTGAGTTCCTTCCTTATCTTCTCAACTATCTTCTTCCTTCCTCCACTTGAACTTTTTATAGCATTTTCAAGCATTTCTGCTCTAAGTGGATGTAAACATCTAAATGATATGTCTTCAAGTTCAGCTCTGATATCCTGCATACCAACCCTAAGCGCAAGAGGGCCATATAGCTCAAGAGTTTCTTTTGATTTTATGATTTGCTTAGCTCTTGGAAGATTTTCTATTGTTCTCATATTATGCAAACGGTCGCAAAGCTTAACTAAAATCACTCTTACATCACGGGCCATAGCTAAAGCCATTTTTTGCAGGTTATTCGCATCTCTCTCTAATCTATCAGTAATATTCAGATTACTTAACTTACTGACTCCATCTACTATATTGGCAACATCGTTCCCAAATAGCTTAACTAGATTATTTTTATGTACATCGCAGTCTTCTAGAACATCATGCATTAAGGCTGCACAAATAGAATCAGCATCCATTTTAAGTTCAAGCAAAATATTAGATACGGCTACTGGATGAGAGATATAAGGAGTTCCGTCTTTTCTCAATTGCCCATCATGAGCATGGAAAGCAAAATTGTAAGCTAATTGAATTTTCTTGAGTTCTTTGCCGTTAAGGTAGGATTTGGTAGCTTTATAGGTAGGATTGGGGAGTTTTAGGAGTTCACTGTCAGCAAAGTCCTTCAATAAATGAGCTTGGAGAACCTTTTTATTCAAAATAGCTCTCCGAAATTCATCTAACCAATAGTATCTGTTTCTTGGTTGCCTGGAACTGCAAATTCATCTAACAAGACATCTTCTTCTAAAGTTCTCTCTAGAGTTTCTTTATCTAATAGTCCCGCTTCAATTTCTCTTAAAGCAACAAGGGTTGGTTTATCATTATCCCATTCAACAAGAGGGTCTCTGCTTGTAGTAGCAAGCTGACGAGCTCTTTTTGAAGCCATAATAATTAGATCAAATCTACTTGGTATTTTCTCTAAACAATCTTCAACTGTAATTCTAGCCATATAATTTCTCCTAGGGCGTGTATTCTAAGGGCTAACCACCCATTAAGACAACAAATCTCTTAAGATTTTTTCATTATTATCGTCCTGGGAGGTTACATCTCCATCAATTATGATAGCAGAAAGGGCTTTACAAGCTGAATCAAAATCATCATTCAAAATCTTATAGTCAAAGTCTTTAGCGTGTTCTAGCTCGTTTATTGCATTATCAAGTCTCTTATCGATAACCTCTTTAGAATCTAGCCCCCTTTTAACTAATCTAGATTTGAGCTCAGCCATGCTTGGTGGAACTATAAAAATAGAAGTATTTTCTATGCCAGCTCTTTGAATTTGTTTAAAGCCCTGAACATCAATATCTAAAATAATGTTTATTCCATGATTAACTCTATATTCAATATAAGATCTTGGTGTCCCGTATTGATGGTCATGAACTTCAGCATTTTCAATAAATGCCTGTTTATCTTTTTTTAGAGAATTAAACTCATCATTGGTCATAAAGAAATAATGCTTACCATTCTCCTCTCCAGCACGAGGCGATCTTGTTGTAGCAGAGATAGAGAGCTCTACATTGTCAAATGATTGAGTAATATAGCTAATCAAAGAGGATTTCCCTGCTCCAGATGGAGCGGATATAACGTATAACTTACCTTTTTCTTTGTTATTCAATATTTTGTGCCTGTTCTCGCATTTCTTCTACAGAAAGTTTCATATCTAATGCGATTTGTTTATATTTTGGTTCATCCAATTTTACAGATAAAGTACTCGTTTCTCTAAACAACTCTTGAAGGATAAAATCAATCTTTTTCCCGCTTGATTTTGAGCTGGAGAGTTCTTTTCTTAGTGAGACAGAGTGAAAATTAATTCTTTCTATTTCCTCTGCAACATCATGCTTTAAAACTAATATAGCGACCTCTTGTTCTAATCTAGAACTATCTAAACTCTTAGTAAGATTTTGAATTTTTCTTCTTAGATTGTCAGATCGTTTTTTAGTTAAGTCTTTATTAAGCTTCGATAATTTTGATGTACTTTTTTCAATATTACTGATCTTTGATAAAAAGATTTTTTTAATTTTTGAACCTTCTGATAGTCTACTAGACAGAAGTTGATTTAAGGATTCAATAAAAACTTTTTTTATTAGTTTTTGGTCAATGGATATCTTATTTTCTGACTGAACAATGCCAGGCATGTCCTTAATATCAGAAAAATTAATATTGTCAGTATTGATATTTGGGATATCTTTTATAGAATCCATCAGGTTCTTTAATGAGGCCTTATTAACGCTATAATAATTTGTAGAAGGAAAATTTAATCTAAATCTAACATCAACGCTTCCTCTTTGTAATTTCTTTGATAGAGAGTTTCTTACAAAGACATCCAGCTGATTGTTAAGGTCATTAGGCTTTGTTGATACCTCAAGAAATCTATGATTAACTGTTTTAATTTCACAATAAATCTCTATTTCCTTCTCAGAATACCTTGAAGATCCAAAACCTGTCATGCTATTTGTCATATGTTTATTGTATTTGTCTTGATGTTGAAGTGCTAGGTAAATTGTTTAAATAGCAGCCCGAAACTCTTTAATTTTGAATTATCAATACATCTCTCGGAAAGTATTAAATTCATGTCTTCAGAGCAATTGAAGGTATTTGAGTCTAATGATTGTTTATTGGTGTCAATAAAAAATTTAATAGCTTTGGCTGCATTATTTCTATGTAATTTATTGAAAGGTTGTTTTATAGATCTCTCGTCATACAAGCCTGAGAATCTTAAAATAGTTAACTTATTCCCAAAAAAAGATTTCAATAGCTCCTCATATTCTTTAATAATAGTCCCTCTATAATCTGTGGGCTTGGGAGTAATTTCTTCGTTTAAAATTCCAATTTGATCAGCTCCGTAAACTCTTGTAGAAGATATAGCTATAATTTTTTTATATCGCGTTAATACTAATGATTTTTCAATATTAGAGAGTGATTTTATAAAGCCGTTCATATAACCATCTTCATTTCTTTCACTAGGCTTTGGGATGATGATGATTGAATCAAAAGATATATCCTTAAGATCAAATAATTTATCTGAAAGCCAATCCCATTGATACGAAAAAACATTTTCTTGCTCTACAGCGCTTCGACTCAGAGTATATAAAGAGATTTTGCAGTCATCAAGATATGATTTTAGCCTGCTTCCAATATCTCCATAACCAATGATAAGGATATTTTTATGCATTCTATAATTTAACATATGATCCAGAGAAGAGCCCCTGGATCATATAAGTTTTAAGACTCTTAAAAGAAAATACCGTTAAGTGGTAAAAGTGAAGATATAACAAGACTTACCATTGCCATGACATTAATTAAAATGTTCATTGCGGGTCCTGATGTATCCTTAAACGGATCTCCAACAGTATCTCCTACTACTACAGCAGAATGAGTATCGGAACCTTTTCCACCTAGGTTGCCTTTTTCTACATATTTCTTAGCGTTATCCCAGGCTCCACCAGCATTAGCCATAAATAGAGCTAAAGCTACGCAACCTAAAAGACCTCCAGCAAGCATTCCTCCAAGAGCAATTGCACCTAGACCAAAGCCAACCACTGCAGGCATGGCAACAGCTATAACTCCAGGTAGCATCATTTTTTTAAGAGCTGCTTCGGTAGCAATTTGGACACATTTTTCAGAATCTGGATCAGCTGTACCCTCCATTAATCCTGGAATTTCTCTAAATTGTCTTCTGATCTCATTGATCATTTCAAATGCAGCATCACCAACTGCTGTCATAGTTATTGAAGATATTAAGAAAGGTATGCATATACCAATAAACATACCTACAAGAACCATAGGATCTGTAAGAGAAAGAGAGAAAGCATCTCCAAACTTTAGAGAAACTTGAGCTGAATAGGCTGAAATAATTGCAAGAGCTGCTAATGCTGCTGCCCCAATTGCAAAGCCTTTTCCTATAGCTGCAGTTGTATTACCTAACTCATCCAATGAATCAGTTATATCCCTAACTTCCTTGCCCATACCTGACATTTCAGCTATTCCACCTGCGTTATCAGCAACTGGACCGTAAGCATCGATTGCCATAGTAATTCCAACAGTAGAAAGCATGCCTACAGCTGCTATACCAACACCGTAAACTCCTGTTATACCAGCACTACTTGCCAATGAAGTAGAGACTAGAATAATAGTAGCTAAAATAATAATAGGTATAACTACAGATTGCATTCCAACAGCAAGACCTGAAATCATTACTGTTGCAGCACCTGTTTCTCCGGACTCAGCAATCTTTTTCACAGGATTGCCGCCGGTATAATATTCTGTTATTAACCCAATAAGTACGCCTCCAACAGCTCCAGAAATAACACAATATAGGACTTCTAAAGGAAGACTCATGTGCTGGATTAAGAAATAAGCCATAACTACAAAAATTACAGGGGCTAGAAGCGTTCCTGATCTGAGTGCGCTAGCAGGCTCTTTAGCTGATGCAAGTTTAACAATAAAGATTCCCATGATAGAAGCTATTAAACCAACAGAAGCAAGTGCCAAAGGTAACATCATTAGGTTTGCAGAATCTGCAGATTGAATAGTGTATGCAATAGCAATAGTAGCAATCATTGATCCACAATATGATTCAAAGATATCTGAACCCATTCCAGCAACATCTCCAACATTGTCTCCAACATTGTCAGCTATAACACCAGGGTTTCTGGGATCATCTTCTGGTATCCCAACTTCTATTTTGCCTACAAGATCTGCTCCGACGTCAGCACTCTTTGTAAATATACCTCCGCCAACTCTTGAAAATAAAGCTACGACTGATGCCCCCATTCCAAAGCCCTCTAAGGCATGAACATGTAAGCCGCCATTAAATGCATAAAAATAATACAAGCCGCCTAAACCAATTAGTCCTAAAGAAGCGACACATAGCCCCATTACAGATCCACCGTAAAAGGAGACAGATAAGGCTGCTGCTGCACCGTCTTTCTGAGCGGCTGTTGCAGTTCTAACATTCGCCTTGGTAGCTGCGTACATTCCGATGAAGCCTGCTAAAGAAGAACAAGCTGCTCCCACTACAACTGCAATAGCAGTTTCAGTTCCCAGAAAAATCTGAGATAAAATAACTAGAACAACAATGAAAACAGTTAAGTATTTATATTCGGTTTTCATGAAAGCTAATGCTCCAGCATGAATTTGATCTCCGATTTTCTTAACCTTATCCTCTCCATCTGGATATCTCATAACAAGCAAATAAACTACAAAAGCAGCTATCATGCCAAGTACGCCTAATAAAGGCGGGAAAAGTGCAATATTCATACAATGTAACCCCAAAAATTTTGAAAGAAGCATTCTATCAAAATATTATTAAAAAAAACGTATATCTTTAATCTATTTATTAAAAATATCTTTATCTAGAAGATCTTCTGAATCAGCCACAATACAAGCAATAGCTGCATCACCAGTAACATTGACTGATGTTCGTAACATATCAAGTATTCTATCTACAGCAAGGATGATGCCTATAGCTTCAAGTGGAAGGCCAAACTGTTGAAGAATAATAACAAGGGTAATAGTTCCAGCAGAAGGAACTGCCGCAGTACCTATAGAAGTAACTACTGCCAAAATAACTACTTGGACATATTGAATAAGGGTTAAATCAATACCAGACATTTGGGCAATAAAGATGGTTGCCATGCCTTGCATGATCGCAGTCCCATCCATATTTATAGTAGCTCCAACAGGAATTACAAAAGATGCAACATTCTTATTAACGCCAAGGTCATCTTGAACTGCTTTTAATGTTACGGGTATAGTTGCGGCACTTGATGAGGTTGAAAAAGCAAAAATTGCAACTTCTTTCATTTTTTTGAAGAAGGTCCATATATTAAGATTTGTAAATATCTTTAAAATTAAAGAGTAAGTAACAAAGGCATGAATTATAAGAACTGAAATTAATAAAATGACGTATTTAAATGCTTCCTGAAAAATATCCAACCCATCAGTAATAACAAACTTTCCAATTAAACAAAATACTCCGATTGGTGCAAAGGAAATAATCATTATTACAAGCTGCATAAATACTGTATTTAGTTTCTCAAACGCCTCGCTAAAATTTCCAGTTAGATGGTTTGTTTTATTTAAAGCCAGTCCAAATAAAATACTAAAGAAAACAACAGCTAGCATCTGATTTTGAGCCATCGCTTCAATAATATTTGATGGGAAGACGTCTAGAATTGTTTCGTATATCCCCTGGCCTTCTGGAAGCTTTTCTGGAGGTGCTATATTCGAAGAATACCCAGCACCTGGTTTAAATATTGACCCTACTATTAATGAGAGACTTACAGCAACTGCTGTTGTGGATAAATATAAGGCAATTGTTTTAAAAGAAATATTTCCCAAGCTTGTCATGCTGGTAAGAGAAGAAATTCCCGAAACAAGTGAGAAGAAGACTAGAGGAACAATTAATAGCTTTAATAGATTAACAAAAATTGCACTGCCTAAATTAAATACATAAACCTTTATAAAGGTAATTAGGCTTTCAGGGAAAATATTTAAATAAAAGAAAAGTGACCCAACTAAAAAACCGAGAAACATTCCTAGTAATATATTTCTGGTCAGGTTCTTGGGTGTCTCAATCATTATATCTCTATCATATCAAAATCTTCCTTGCCTACACCACATTCTGGACATAGCCAATCATCTGGGACATCTTCCCATTTTGTTCCTGGCTCAATACCATCATCAGGCCATCCGAGGGCCTCATCATAGATTAGCCCACAAACTATGCATTCCAACTTTTTAAATTCTGTATCCATATTAAATATCTTAGAAAAATTAACTTTTAAATTTTAAAAACTTCGACGGTATAATATCAGATTTAAACGGTTTAATTAATGAAGCTCGAACAAATATCATCATGGGACGTTTTTAATAATATTAAGTTACAAGTTAGCGATGAAGCTAAATCTTGGTTGCTTGAAAAAGGGCCAATAACAAAAAGAATTAAGTCGGTAAAAAAATTTAGATTAGAGCTAATCCAAGATAAAGTAGCTAATGTTGAAAAGGTAGATAAAACTTTTATTAATTCTAAATCAAGAAAGATTAGGGTGAGAGAGGTTGTGCTATTTGGAAATACCAAGCCTATGGTTTTTGCTAGAACAATCATACCAAATACAACTATAGAAAAAGGTTTTGCTGAGCTAGGTACATTGGGTGAAAGTCCGCTTGGAGATATTTTATTTAAAAAAGATATATTCATAAAAGAAAATGTTGCTTATGCATCATTCAGATATGAAAAGAAAATATTTTGGGGGAGGAAAACTAAATACACTGTTAAGGATCTTCCCTTTTCAGTAATGGAAGTTTTTCTTGTTAAGTAATAGAAAAAAAGGGGTATAAATATTAAAAAATTTGTTGAGCTAGCAAGGTTGGATAAACCAATTGGTATATTTCTCTTGCTATGGCCATCTTTCCTTGGACTTCTTCTTGCTGGACTTGAAACTAGCATAGAATTTAAAAATATATTAATTGTTATCGTAGGATCAATACTGGTTAGATCTTGCGGCTGTGTTATCAATGACATAAGTGACTACAAGTTTGATAGGCTAGTGAAGAGAACTGCAAAAAGGCCCATCGCAACTGGAGATGTTAGTTTGCTTGAAGCCTGGTTATTTTTTATATTTCTTAGCTTTTTGTCATTGAGCTTGCTTTTTTTAACCCCTTCTTTAACTTTAAAGATTTCGGCTTTATGCGCCCTTCTAATTGCGATATATCCAATGGCCAAAAGATTTATTAAAGCTCCTCAGTTTGTCTTAGGCATAACATTTGGATCAGGAGTTGTTATTTCGTATTCACTTCAATCTGATATCTTTTCTTTATCTTTATTAATACTTTATCTGGGGGTCGTGGCATGGATAATTAGTTTTGATACTTTTTATGCTTTAGAGGATATCGAAGATGATAAGAAGATTGGAGTTAATTCTTCAGCAATTTTATGGGGAAGCAATGCAATTACTATCGCAAAATATCTCCATTATATTTTTTATGCATCCCTTGCGCTTGTAGCTTATATCAATGAATTTTCTCTATTCTTCATACCGGTAATGATTGTGCTTGTAGCAATGCAACACTATCAAATGAACCTCGTGGCTGATAAAAAATACCTAGATTCGTTTAAATTCAATAACTGGATTGGAATAGTCTCAGTGATTGGTTTTATCTCAGAGGTTTATATTTTTTAAATTTCTTCACATGACTATAAAAAATAAATTTCTAGAAAATATTTCAGATGCTCCTGGAGAGGGTCTTAAGAAGATATTAGGTAAAGAAGATTCTCCTTTTATTTCATTTGAGTTTCTTGATGCTCTAGAAAAAAGTATGTGTGTAGGGAGCTTATCAGGATGGCAACCAAAACATTTAAGCGTATTTAATGAAAATAAGCTTTCAGGTTTTATGCCTCTTTATTTAAAAGATAATAGTCAGGGTGAATTTGTTTTTGACCATCAGTGGTCATACGCACTAAATAGAGCTGGTAGGAATTATTATCCTAAGCTGATAAGTGCAATACCCTTCACACCTTGTGAAACAAAAAAATTTATTTGCGAAGGCATTGTTGATGAAAAACATTTTATCAACCCAACAAAAGACTTAATGAGAGAAGAAAATATTGAGTCATGGCACGTACTTTTCCCAAATCCAGAAATACGAAACCTTCTTTTAAGCAATGATTTTATAGAAAGAAGTGGTTATAGATTTGTCTGGAATAATAGAAACTATTCAGACTTTGCACATTTTCTGGAGATATTCACATCGAGACAAAGAAAAAATATAAAAACAGAAAGAAAAAAAATAAATAGCCTTAATATATCTTTTACAGTCAAAGATAAGGAAAATTTAGAAGAAGAGGACTGGGATATATTTTATAAGTTTTATAAGAATACCTACTCGGAAAGAATGCAGGCGCCTTATTTAAATATAGAATTTTTTAAGTTAGTTCATGAGCATAGGTCGTCGTTAAAACCTGTTCTTTTCTTTGCAGAGCATGACGGTGAAAAGATTGCAGGATCCTTGTGCTTTCAAGGTAAGGATACTTTATATGGAAGGCACTGGGGTGCCTCAAAAGATATAGACAGTCTTCATTTCGAATGTTGCTACTATCAAGGGATAGATTATTGCATAGAAAAAGGTATTAAATTTTTTGATCCAGGTGTTCAGGGTGAACATAAAATAAGAAGAGGATTTGAGCCAAAAAAAAGTAACTCTTATCACTTCTTGCTCAGAAAAGATTTTAGGGAAGCTATTAATGCTTTTTGTTTGGAAGAAACTAAGTCTATTGATAGCTATTTAACTGCTTGTGATGAATATACACCGATTAAAAAAGAATATAGAATTTAAGAATGCTAAGAACTTTGCCTACAACCTCACATCATATTGCTATTTGCGAAGGTAATTTTTTAAGGCTTTTTCGACTCCTTGATAAATTTTCTCAAGATAAATATGCCTTTGAGACGGTTAATCCGAACTCTTCTCATTTAGATATAAAATTCTTAGTTCTTAACAAGACCAAACATACAGTTTTGCTTGAAGCCCAGCAGAGTAAACTTGGAGAAAATACACTTAATAATTTTACTATAAGAATTCAGGTAAGCTTGGATGCGAAACTTGCTGAGGTTACTTCCTATCAAGGAGAAAAACCAATTCCTTTTTTTATAAAAAAATCAAAAATTCAATCCTATGATGAGAAAATGCAACAAAATAGATTTCTTACAGAATGGTTAGAAAGTATATTTATATCAGGAATATCTCCGAAGGAAAATATTAAAGCTATTATTAAGAATGACTAAAACCATTCTATATTTTCATGGTTTTAAATCTTCATCAAAGTCTTCAAAAGCTCAAAGTCTAAAAAATTTTATAGCGAAGAATACTAAAAATACTAAAATTATTATTCCAGATCTAGATGATAATTTTCAAAATGCTCACAATCAAATAGAAGAACTTATTAGGCTATCTGGATCAAATATTGTTTTTATGGGAAGTTCTTTAGGGGGCTACTATGCATCTTATTTTTCACAAAAACTTAAAAAAAAGGCTGTTCTTATAAATCCAGCCGTTCATCCATTAAAAGACTTTGAAGTGCACTTGGGTGAGAATGAAAACTATTCAAGCGGGAATAAGTTTAATATTTCTAGTAAGGAGATTAGTTTTGTAAGAACGCTTAGTTATAAAAAATTACTAACACCTAATGACCTTCTTATTTTACTGGAATCAGGGGATGAGATTTTAAAATATAATAAAAGTGCATCGTATTTTTCTGGTGCTTATATTGATATTGCATTTGGTGGGAACCACTCATACTCATCATTTAAAAGTAAGTTTCATAAAATTCAAAAATTTCTAGATATTAAATAAAAGCTCATTATCAGTGCATTAATTCCTATATTGCACATTATTAGTGCATAATAAGTTCATATTTTGTGCAAATATGAGTATTTAGTATGGCATGTAAATTGCATCATATATAGTTGTAAACATAAAATTTAGGAGAACTAATGTCAGAATATAAAACTTACGAATATGTATGGCTAGACGGCTATCAACCAGAATCTTCAATGAGAAGTAAGGTCAAGGCTACTGATGCCAATACCGCCCCTGATTGGTCTTTTGATGGCTCATCAACTAAACAAGCTGAAGGTGGAAGCTCGGACTGTCTTTTAATTCCAGTTCAAACTTATGCGAACCCTCACGGACATGATCTAGTAATGACACAAGTCCAGTCTGCAGATCACACTACTCATTCTACTAACCACAGAGCTGCTGCTGCCGCAGTCGTTTCTGAAGATTGGTGGTTTGGATTTGAACAAGAATTCTTCTTTACAGATCCTGAAACTGGCGAGCCTTTAGGCTGGGAAAATGGAGAACCTAAAGCACAAGGGGATTATTACTGTGGAGTGGGTGCTGGCAATGTAATAGGTAGAGAAATTTCTGATGCCCATCTTCAAGCATGTCTTGATTTGGGAATAACTCTAACAGGAACAAATGCTGAAGTTGCTCTTGGTCAATGGGAGTATCAATGCCTAGGAAAAGGAGTAAAGGCAGCTGATGACTTATGGATAAGCAGATACATGCTTTATAAAATTGCTGAAGAATTTGGTGTTGGTGTGAATATTCATCCAAAGCCAAAATCTGGCGATTGGAATGGCTCAGGTATGCATACGAACTTTTCAAATGAAGAAATGAGAAGTAATGGCACTGAAGCTCTTTTCTCATCAATGTGTGAAAAGCTTGGTGAAGTTCATGCAGATGGTATAGCTGCTTATGGTTCAGATAATGACATGAGACTAACAGGCCTTCATGAAACACAAAATATTGATCAGTTCTCTTACGGTGTAAGTGATAGAGGGGCTAGTATAAGAATACCTATCTACACTGTAGAGCATAACTGGAATGGTTATTTAGAAGATAGAAGGCCTGCTTCTAACGCAGATCCATACAAAATCTTATCTCACATAGTGGGAACATTAACCAAGTAGTATCCCAAACTTATCGACTCCTTGAAAGAGGGGTCGATCTTTCTTAATGTTCAATCCAGAAGAACTCCAAACATCTCTAATAAACCAACTGTCATCTGAAGTTATTATCTTGGATGCGGATTTAGATATTCTATGGATAAATGATTCAGCATCGGCAAATGGATGGATATGCACATCAGATAAAACGAACTTAATAGCCGATCAATTCATAGAAGAAACAAACAAAGAGTTAACTAAATTATTAACATATTGCATATCGTCAGGTAATTCAGTAACCAAACGAGATTTTAAGCTTACTAAATTTGATGGAAAAAATAGAATAGTAGACCTTACCTCTAGTTGGTCTGAGTCTGATAGTATTCTAATGATTGAATTACTGTGTGTTGAAAATCTTAATAAGATAATTGATTCTTCAAAAACATTCTCTACACAGAAAATTGCTGCTAACCTAGCGAGAACTCTTGCCCATGAAGTGAAGAACCCCCTTTCAGGGATTAAAGGAAGTGCCCAAATACTTTCTTCAAAACTAACTGATGATTTCTCTAAGAAATTCTTAAAAATTATCATCAATGAAACAGAGCGACTGAATAGCTTGGTTACTAAAATCCTTACTCCTCCTAAAAAATTAAAACTAGAAGCTTTTAATATTCATTCTGCCTTGGAGAAGGTTTTTGCATTATCTCAAGCGGATGAGCAAAAGAACTTAAAAATAAATAGAGATTATGATCCAAGCATTCCGGAGATTCATGGAGATGAGAATTTATTTATACAGGCAACCTTAAATATCATTAAGAATGCTCAGCAAGCTCTTCTGGTAACAGAGAATCCTTCAATAACTATTAAATCAAGAGTAGCTTATGGCCAGCCAATTAATGGCAATATTCATTCAACGGTATGTGATGTGAGTATTATTGATAACGGACCTGGCATACCCTTGGATATTCAGGAACAGGTATTTTTTCCAATGGTGTCTACAAAAGAAGATGGATCTGGTTTAGGTCTATCTATATCTCAAGACATCATCAGAATACACGGAGGAGCCATTTCATTTACAACTAAATCTGGAGAAACAATCTTCTCAATACTAATGCCTATAAATATAGAATCTAATAACAAAGAGGTATTAAGTGCATAAAATTTGGGTTGCTGATGATGATGGTGCCATAAGGGCTGTTCTTGAAGAAAGCTTTTCAAGTTCTGGTTTTGATGTAAGAACTTTTTCATCCGGTGATGATGTGGTGACCGAACTTAAATTAGGAGTTCCTGATTTAATACTTACAGATGTTCAGATGCCTGGAATGCTTGGATACGATTTGTTAAAACATATTAATGATAATTACGAAAATATTCCGGTCATAATAATGACTGCTTTTACTGATATGCAGGCGGCTGTAGATTCATATGGCGGGGGAGCTTTTGAATACATACCCAAGCCCTTTGACTTAGATGAGGTTACTCAGATAATAAATCGAGCTTTAGAGAAAAAGCCGACAACAAAGGGATTGAAAGCAAAACCAAAGACAGACATTATTGGCGAGTCTCTTTCTATGCAGGGAGTTTTTAGAGCAATTGGTAAGCTTTCAAGTACAACTGCGACAGTATTAATTCAGGGAGAGTCTGGAACCGGGAAAGAGCTAATTGCAAAATCACTTCACAAAAACAGTCCAAGATACGACATGCCATTTATAGCTTTAAATATGGCTGATATTCCTAAGGAGCTAGTTGAATCAGAGCTATTTGGACATGAGAAAGGAGCATTCACTGGAGCAGTAGAAAGAAGAATAGGAAGATTTGAGCAAGCTAATGGTGGTACCTTATTTTTAGATGAAATTGGAGATATGCCTCTTGACTCGCAAACCAGACTCTTAAGAGTTTTATCTAATAAAGAGTTTTACAGAGTGGGAGGAGATAAGCCTATAAAAGTCGACGTTAGGATTATTGCTGCTACTCATCAAAACCTTCATAACTTAGTATCTCAAAAATCATTCAGAGAAGATCTTTTTTATAGGCTGAATGTTATTAAAATCGAAGTTCCTCCCTTGCAAGATAGGAAGGAGGATATAGATGCTTTGGCTAAACATTTCTTAAAGCAACACTCTGATTCTCTTGGCGAGGAATTGAGAGTTCTATCAAAAGAAGCAATGGAAATTTTATCAATCTACGATTGGCCAGGCAACGTGAGGCAGTTAGAAAATGTATGCTACTGGCTAACTCTTATGACGCCGACTCAGAATGTAAAGGTTCAAGATATGCCAACAGAGATTAAGGATTATGAAGTCATCGAAGTGACGACCACAAACTGGGAAGAAGGTTTGATTAGCTGGATAAACAATAATGCAGCAAACCTTAAAACTGGCTTGTCAGATGTAGTAAATTCGAAGGTGGAAAAGATGCTAATAAGGTCTGCTTTGGAAAAGTCTGATGGCAAAAAGAATGAAGCTGCTATCTTGCTAGGATGGGGAAGAAATACTTTAGCAAAAAGAATGAAAGAGTTAGGTATCTAGATTAATGGCAAGTTGTCCATCTTCCATTGACTAATCCCACCCCTTAAAATTAATATATCTTTAAACCCGAGCTTCATTAATTGCTCGCCCGCATTACCAGAGTTGCTGCCCATTTCGCATATTAAAGCTATCTGCTTTTCTTCGTTGCTTGGAATTTCATGAGACCTGTCATCCAGATCTTTAAAAGGGATATTAATTGAATTTGTGATGCGTCCCTCATTAAAGTCATCGGCAGACCTAAGATCTACAATCAGAGCTTTGTCTTCATTGGAAAGAGCTACTAGCTCTTGAGATGAAATCCTCTTACCGCCTTTTTTTGCATTAGAAGAAATGAGCAAAATTATCACTAGAAATAATGGAGCTGATAGGTAGTAATGATCGATTAGAAAAGAAATAAATGTATCCATGGCGATATTATCTATTAAAATAAGTCACTTGTGTTTCAAAATATTAAAATGAAAAAAAGAAATCTAATTCTAGTAAGGCATGGCCAAAGCGAGTGGAATGCTAAAAACCTTTTTACTGGCTGGAAAGATCCAGGCCTAACAGAGCTTGGCCTCAAAGAGGCGTCCAGTGCTGCTGAGCTAATAAAGGCTCAAGATATTGCCTTCGATGTGATGTTTACTTCTGAGCTTTCAAGAGCTCAAAAAACAGGCTCAATTATTCTAGAAGAAATCAATCAATTACAAGTGCCAACAATTAAGAATGAGGCATTGAATGAGAGAGACTATGGAAGCCTAGCAGGCTTAAATAAGGATGATGCTAGAGAGAAATGGGGAGAAGAACAGGTTCATATTTGGAGAAGATCTTTTGATATACCGCCCCCAGATGGAGAAAGTTTAAAAGATACTGCAGAAAGAGTCTTGCCCTATTTTAAAGCAGAAATTATGCCAAAAATTAAAGATGGCTTTAATATTCTTATAGCAGCACATGGTAATTCACTAAGGGCTTTGATTATGGAGCTCGACTCTATTCCATCAAATGAAATTGTTAAACTTGAAATACCTACCGGAGCGCCCATTCATTACCAATTTAATGAAAATGATGAGGTTTTATCAAGAATTAATCTCTACGAATAATAAGTTGGCACATAAAGATAGTGAATTCTCTTTAGGTATTTCTAATTGGTATAAGAAAAATGGTAGGGAAAATCTTCCATGGAGAGAAGATGTTTCTCCTTATAGGATCTGGATATCCGAAGTTATGCTTCAACAGACTCAGGTAAAAACTGTAATACCATTTTTTAATTCATTTATTAGCCATTATCCCAATCTTAATAAACTCTCATATGCCTCAGAAGAAAATATACTAGCCCTATGGACTGGTCTTGGTTTTTATAGAAGAGCAAGGAATATTTATAAAGCTAAAGAAGTTATTAAGGCTAATTTTAACAATGAGTTCCCAACAAAATTTAATGAAATAATATCCCTGCCTGGAGTTGGAGATTCTACTGCTGGTGCAATCATGTCTATTGCCTATAAAGAGTCATATCCAATTTTAGATGCCAATGTAAAAAGGGTAATCTCAAGATATGAAGGTGTTGTGAATGATTCATCCTCTTCTTCTATCAAAGAATTATGGACTTTATCCAGGAAGCATACGCCATTAAAAAGTATCTTTGAATATACTCAGGGAATAATGGATATTGGGGCAACTATTTGCAATACAAAAACTCCTGAATGTAAGATTTGTCCAGTACATAGATCTTGTGTGAGTGCTTTTTCGACAATTGAAAAAAAAGTAATATCAAAAAAAATTAATCCCATAAAATATATTCATTTTGAATTAGCCTATACAGATAAAAAAGTTTTACTGTTCAAGCGTCATAAGAAAACATTTTGGGAAAGTTTATGGATTCCATATGAGACTGATAATAGCTAATAGGAGCTCTCTCATTCACAAAAAAGAAATAGAATCCAAGTCCATCAACATAAAGCATAAGCTATCCCATCTGAATCTAGATATGACAGTTAAGCTAATAAAATATGAAAATATTTTTGATTTGATCACGAATCTAGAGCATCGATGGATTGAGAAAGATGAGATTGAGAAGTTTGGCTTACCCAAGCCTATTAAGACTATAATAGAGGGTATATGAGTAAAAATATATTCTGTAAAAAATTTAAAGAGGATCTTCCATCTCTTTCCATTCCTCCAATGCCTGGGCAAAAAGGTGCTGAGTTAATGGAAACTATTTCCCAGAAAGCATGGGATCAATGGAGGTCACACCAGACGACTCTTATTAATGAAAAACATTTAGATATGTCAGATTCAGAGAGCCGAAAATGGCTATCCGATCAAATGGATAAATTTTTTAATAACGAAGATTATGAAAAGCCATCGGGGTTTAAAGCTCTAGATTAAAATAGGCTGAATCTTTTTTTACATTTATGCTAATTAGAAAGCTATTCTTAATGACATTAAGTTGAAACTTTTCTATAATCCAATCTCACTTATAGGCCTGATAGCTCAGTCGGTAGAGCAAAGGATTGAAAATCCTTGTGTCGGTGGTTCGATTCCACCTCAGGCCACCATTGCTTTTTAAATCAATCTTAAGTTATCCTTTGTTATGTCTATAATATCAGGATATTGCGATCCTAATTTTCTTGAAATAGAAGATATATTTTTAAAGTCAATTGAATCCAATCATGAAACTGGAGCTTCAGTTGCAATTGAATATCAAGGAAAGCTTATTGTTGATTTATTTGGAGGTCACACTGATGCTGCCAAAAAAAATCCTTGGAACGAGAATACTTTAGTAAATGTTTTTTCAGTTACCAAAGGGGTGACTGCTGCATGTGTTGCTATGCTTATTGATCAAGGCAAGCTTGATGTTAATTCTAAAGTATCTCAATATTGGCCTGAGTATGCTTGTAACGGTAAAGAAAATACAAAAGTCATGGATTTTTTATGCCATAGATCAAATAACTTTGCTTTCAGAAATGGGATTCCAGTTGATAGCTGGCAAAACTGGGATACATTCACAAAAGCTCTAGCAGAGCAAAAACCTTTCGGGGAGCCAGGCTCTTCTCAGGGCTATCATGCACTTACATTTGGGTGGTTAGTGGGAGAGATAGTCAAAAGAGTTGATGGAAGAGATGTTGGAACTTTTTTTAAAGAAGAGATAGCCGATCCTTTTAATATTAATTTTAAAATAGGCTTATCAGATGAAGATTTAGTTAATTGCGCAGATATGCTTATGTTTGATAACGATAATACTAAAAGCTCATTTTTCTCTACAATTAAATACGTACCTGATTTCCTTTTGCCTAGGCAGATTAAAAATCTAAAGAAGTCACTCATTGATGAGCATTTTAAATTAGCTTTTCAGAAAAGACGTGGAGACGACAAAAATAATGTAAATTCAATTGATTGGAGAAAAGCTCAAATACCCTCAGCGAATGGGCACGGGACATCTGCAGGGTTGGCAAAGCTGTATGGAATTCTGAGTACTGGCTGTGAGAGAAATGGATATAAGCTAATGTCACCTGAAACATTAAGGCATTCCTATCAACCACACTCTACAGGCCCTGATTCAGTTTTATTTGGCTCAGATATTAGTTTTGGTATCGGATTTGAGATTGCTGGCGAGGAAGTGCCAAAAGGAAATTTTGCACCAAGGTTTATGGGCTCAATGTTCGGACATGCAGGGATAGGAGGAGCAGTTGCATTTGGTGATGCTAAGAAAGAAATAGGATTTTCTTTTCTTTGCAATGAAATGCATCCTCCAAAAGATTTATATAAGACAGTCAACCTGCTGATTGATTCGCTATATTCAAAGATTTAATTTTTAAACACAAGATTTTAATTTAGCCTCTAAATATCATTATTTAACATTTTCTTTTATTTTTTCTTTTTTGCCCTATAAACTATTAGGTATACAAAATACCTAACAAGGAAAAAATGGCATCATTCGATATTAAATCTGAGATAGACATCCACGAACTAACTAATGCAGTTGATCAGGCAAATAGAATCCTAAAAGCAAGGTTCGATTTTAAGGGAACGGGTGCAGAATTTACACTTGGTGATAAACAAATTCTTCTTTCAGCAAAGGAAGATTTTCAAATAAAGCAGATGGAGCCTGTACTGCATGAATCTCTGTCTAAGCGTGGCTTAGATATAAAGATATTAAAGCCTGGAGATGTTGAGGTTTCTAATCTTTCAGCCAGACAAGAAATTTCACTTCAAGAAGGAATTGATAGGGAGTTGGCTAAAAAAATTACTACTCTTGTAAAACAATCTAAAGTCAAAGTCCAGGCTTCTATTCAAGGTGAAAGTATTCGTATTAATGGGAAAAAAAGAGATGAGCTTCAGCAGATTATCCAAGTTATAAAAGACGAAAAGTATGAATTACCTCTTCAATTTAATAACTTTAGGGATTAATAGATGATATCGAAACTTCAAAAGCCTCTTGGATCTGGGTTTGGACAAAAAACAGAACCGAATGAAATCCTAGAAAATATCAACCTATCTAATAAAACTATAATAATTACTGGTGGTTATTCGGGGATTGGCCTTGAGACAACAAAGTCTCTTAAATCTTGCGGTGCAAGGGTTATAGTTCCTGCAAAAAGAGTTGAGGTTGCAATCGAAAGACTTGAAGGGATAATTCCAAAAGAAGATATTATTAAAATGGATTTAGAGGACTTGGACTCAGTTCAACAATTTACAGATTCTTTTAAAGAGGAAAATATCCCTCTGGATATATTAATTAATAATGCAGGGATCATGGCCTGCCCTGAAACTAGAACTCCTAATGGCTGGGAAAGTCAGTTTGCAATAAATCAGATTGGTCATTTTTTACTTACCAAGGAACTAATGGATTCAATGAAGAAAGCAAAAGAATCTCGTCTAGTTAGCCTTTCCTCATCTGCTCACTCATTATCAGGAATTCTATGGGATGACATTCACTTTAATACAAAGCCTTATGACAAGTGGGTTGCTTATGGGCAATCTAAAACTGCCTCTGCCCTTCTTGCTATAGAGTTTGATAGGCTTATGAAAGATTATGGCGGAAGAGGCTTTGCAGTTCATCCAGGTGGAATTATTACGCCCTTACAGCGTCACCTAGGAGATGAGGAAATGGTAGCTCTTGGGTGGAAAAAAGAAGATGGCTCGCTTTCTGATATGGCGGCAAACTTTTTTAAATCCCCTTCTCAGGGAGCAGGAACAACATTATGGTGTGCTACAAGTTCAATGCTTGATGGCTTTGGTGGAGTTTTTTGTGAGAACTGTGATATTGCTGAAAGAAAAGTAAATGTTGATGAGTCTATGAGAAGATTCTTTGGAGTTGCTGACTGGGCTATTGATTCTGAAGAAGCAACTAGACTATGGAGCGAATCAGAAAATTTATTGTCTCAAGATCATTAATTGTTACAAAGTTACCCCCACTGACTCTTCTTTTTTAAAATAAGATCTAAATAAATGGCATAATTTAGACATGAATTTTTTCCAAAATATGATTTCTTCAATTATGAAGAGAACTTTAAGATTAGATAGTCTAGGTCTAAAAGACTTTGGCGTACTGCATAAAGATCTTATTAAGACGACAGAATCAATAATGTCCACAACTGGAGAGGTATCTACTCTTGTATATTCAGAGCATCTTCTCGATATGCTTGAGAACCAGGATGATACAGATCTATTAGAATTCCTTAGAAATCTTGTTACAAATTATGATATTGATACTGAAATCTTGATTCAAGACACTAAGTCATACGCAATAGAAAGAAATCAAAAAAGTTACAAAAAACTGATGCAAGCTTCTGAGCCTAGATGGCTGGAACTTTTTAAAAGATTAAATGCTACGTCAAACGGAACCTCGAGGCTGCTTAAGTTGAGGGAAAGGATATCAGCTTTAAGAAAAGATAATTTAGAAATTGAAGCTATAGATGCTGGCCTTCTAAGCCTCTTTAAGTATTGGTTTAACCCTTCTTTTCTTGTGCTGGAAAAAATAGATTGGTCTACACCTGCAAATGTATTGGAGAAGATTATTGCCTATGAAGCTGTTCATGAAATAAATTCTTGGGATGATCTTAGGGCGAGGCTTGCTCCAAATGATAGGCAGTGTTTTGCTTTCTTCCACCCATTGATTCCTGAGGAGCCTCTAATATTTGTTGAGGTTGCTCTTTGCAATAGTATTCCTAGCTCTATTCAAGAGGTAATAAAAATTGAACGTGACGAGATGGATATAGAAGAAGCAAATACTGCGGTATTTTACTCAATCTCAAATTGCCAAAATGGATTATCGGGCATTTCTTTTGGTAACTTCTTAATTAAAAAAGTAGCGCACAAGCTAAAAATGGAACTTCCAAAACTTGATGTATTTGTTACCTTATCGCCTGTTCCAGGGTTTATGAATTGGTTTGAAAAAACGTCTCCAGAGCTGCATGAAAGATTTATAGGCGGAGTAAGTATTGAAGAAGATTTAATGAAAAAAGTAATTGTGTATTTAACAGAATCTGACAGAGAAGATAAGAGGCCTAATGATCCAGTTGCAAGATTCCATCTTGGCAATGGCGCCATTCTCCATAAAATAAACTTAAATGCAGATCTTTCAAAAAAGGGTAAATTACAGTCAGGTGGGGTAATGGTAAATTACTTATACAACTTAGATGTCGTTGAAAAAAACCATGAATTATTTTTTAAAACGAAAACTGTTCAAGTTTCAAACGAAATAAAATCTCTAAGAAAAAAAATTATTGCTGGTAAATTATGACAGATCTCTTAACCCTATATCCTCACTGCAATCCTTTTGATACTGGCTTCATATCTAAGGATGGACATGAGATTTATTACGAGCAATGTGGCAATCCTAACGGCAAGCCTGCGGTTTTCTTACATGGAGGCCCTGGTGGTGGAGGGAGTCAAAGCGTAAGAAGATTTTTTGATCCAGACATCTATCGAATAGTCATTTTTGATCAAAGAGGCTGTGGAAGAAGTAAGCCTCATGGATGTCTTGAAAAAAATACTACTTGGGATTTGGTTGAAGATATTGAAACTCTTAAGTTAAATCTTGATATAGAAAAATGGTTAGTGTTTGGTGGTTCATGGGGGAGTACCTTAGCTCTAGCCTATGCTCAAAGCTATCCTAATTCTGTAAGTGAGATGGTTCTGAGGGGTATTTTCATGCTTAGGCAGAAAGAGTTGGATTGGTTCTATCAAGAAGGAGCAAGCAATATCTACCCAGAAGCTTGGCAGCATTTTTTAAAGCCAATTGCTGAGGATAAGAGAAATAATTTGATGGGTGCTTACTATGAAATATTTCAAAATGCAGATAACAAAATAAAATTAGAAGCGGCAATCGCTTGGTCAAAGTGGGAGGGATCAACAAGCAGCTTGGCCTATAGACCTGATATGGCTGATAGTTTTTCAGAACCAGAATTTGCTCTAGCCTTTGCTCTAATAGAGAATCATTACTTTATAAACAAAGGATTCTTAGATCACGAGAACCAGTTAATTGAAACTAATATAGATATTATAAGATCTATTCCAGCTGTTATTGTTCAAGGAAGATATGACATGGTGTGTCCTATGACAACTGCATGGGAGCTTTCGCAGAATTGGCCTGAGGCTCAATTTATAGTTGCGCCCTCTTCAGGACATACAGCTTTTGAACAAGAAATAACACATGAGCTTATAAAAGCTACTGACGGGTTTGGAAAAATTAATGAATAATATTTCATTTATCGGTATGGCTGGGTCAGGTAAGTCCACTCTAGGAAAGGCACTTTCAGAAAAATTAGAAGTTAGTTTTGCAGATACTGATTTATTAATTGAAGAGAGATTTAGTCAATCGCTAGAAGATCTTAAACAAGCGAAAGGATATAAATTTGTAAGACTTGCTGAAGAAGGAATCATTCTGAGTTTACAAAATGAAATTAAAATTATATCTACTGGTGGAAGTGCTATCTATTCAGACAATGCCATGTCTCATCTAAACTCGTTTTCAATGATGATATATATCTCAGCTCCAATAAACATAATAAAATCTAGAATTGGTCAGGGCCAGGAAAGAGGTCTGGCAATGCCGGAAGGTACTTCAATAGAGGAAACTTACTTGGAAAGAGAGCCTTTATATAAAAAATGGGCACAATTAACATTAGATGGCACGATGCCAATTGCAGATCTTGTAGACAAGATTATAGAGGCTTTATAAAGTGAATAAGAAATCTTTAATTGTTGGTGCTTCTGGATTAGTAGGTGGTGAAATATTAAATCTATTAAGTCATGAAGGTAATGATGTAACCATTATCTCAAGGCGGCTTTTAAAACTTAATCTACCGAATGTTAAGGAATCTATCGTAGATTTTAATGAGATAGAAAATGAAATAAATTTTCCTGCTGTTGACCATGTTTATATTGCTCTAGGTAAGAGATTGGATACTTCTGAGCTGATTTATATAAAAAAACCTAATAGAGATAGTTTTATAAAAGTCGATCATGACTATGTCATTGCAGTTGCAAAAAAAGCATTCTCGATGGGTGCTAGGTCAATATCAATTGTTTCAGCTGTTGGTGTTGATAAGAATTCAATGAATCTTTACCTTCAAATAAAAGGGAAGGTTGAAGAAGAGATAAAGTCAATTGGGTATGACAATGTTGTTATAGCACAACCTGGGCATCTTCTTGGCGAGAGACCTGATGACAGATTCCGTATTGAAATACCCGTTATTGAGTTTTTTACAAAGATATTAGAGCCGTTGATGCTTGGCCCATTACAAAATTTTAGAAATATATCAGCAAAGCAAGTCGCTAAAGGGATGGTTACATCTATGCAGGATGGTTCTGTTGGCGTCACTACATTGCAGTATAAAGATTTTATAGAAAGCTAAAATAATTAATCGGGCTATTTAAATAGAAAAAATGAGTAGCCTTTAGAATTTTCCTCTTTGGAACCTCATTCTTATTGAATAAACTCTTAAAAGAGCAACGAAAGTTAGTATTGATTGAGTGAATATAGAAATGGTTATTGGGTTAGACCAACTCCAATTATCGATAGTTAGCCAAAGTAAAAATGTTTGTAATGGAAAGTTAATTATAGCCCCCATTAATACTACTATTACTGATTCTCTAAAAGCTGATTTCTCTGTCTTGTTCATAATTTTCCTTTTATATCCTAACGCCCGTTCCGTATGCGAGAACTTCAGAAGCTCCCTGAGTAATGTTTGATGTTTGGAATCTAAATGCAACAACTGCATTAGCTCCTTTAGATTTAGCATCGATAATCATGCGCTCATAAGCCTGCTCTCTTGATGCTACAAGAAGTTTTGAATAGCTCACAATCTCACCTCCAATAACATTTTTGAGGTTAGCGAAAAGATCAGCACCAACGTTTCGTCCTCTAACTGTGCTTCCCTGAACAACCCCTAGATGTTCTTTAATTTCAAATTGTGATATCTCATTAGAAGAAACTACTATAAAATTTTCTATCATGACGTTTTCCTTTAAATGGTTTAATTTATAAATATAATGCAAGAATTAATAGAAGCAAGGTTTTCCATCGGAAATGTTGTTAAACATAGGTATTTAAATTTCCGAGGGGTAATTTTCGACCTAGATCCATCTTTTAATAATACAGAAGAATGGTATTTGGCTATACCTGAAAAAATAAGACCAATAAAAGAGCAGCCTTTTTATCATCTCTTTGCTCAAAATGAGGAAATATTTTATATAGCCTATGTATCTGAGCAAAACCTGCTAATAGATAAGACGGGGAAAGAATGTAATCACCCTGATATTAAACAAGTCTTTTCACATTTTGATGGAACAAAATACATCCCATACTCAAGAGCGACCAATTAAGGTAGCTATTCTGAATGAGCTATTTGAACGGCTGTTATAAAAGCATCCATAGCAACTTCTAACTGCCTCTCATCAACAAATGTTGGTGCTATTCTTATAATATTATCTTTAGGATCATTTCCATAAGGGAAGGTTGCTCCAGCTGGTGTAATCAGGACGCCGACCTCCTTGCATAACTCAACCACTCTTGTAGCTATAGGCTTGGTTGATGTAAAAGTAATAAAGTAACCTCCAGTTGGTCTGGAAAATGAGCCACACTCGTCTGAAAGAGTCTCTAATACAGAATATGCTGTCTCAAATTTTGGCCTTATAAGCTCTGCATGTTTTGCCATATGCCTAATTATGTCATCAGCATCACTAAAAAATTGTGTATGTCTTTTTTGATTAACCTTATCTGGACATATGACCATGGATGCTCTTATTTTTTTAACAAGCTCAAGACTTTTACCCGAGGAAGCCATAAATGAAATTCCTCCTCCACCAAAAGTAACTTTAGAGAATGAAGTAACTTCAACTGTTTGATTAGTTGCTTTAGCTTTATCAGCTATCTCCCATAAAGGCTTTTGTATACGAGTGGGTAAAAAATCATGAACTAAATAGGCATTATCAAATAGGAATAAAAAATTATCTGAATAATCCATTCCTATGTCAAAAAGATCAGAAATGTTCTCATCAGAGAAAACCTCTCCAGATGGATTTGAGTGCCTTGGAACAGATAGAATACCTACAACATTTTCATTCTCTTTAAGGATCCTTTTGAGCTCATCAAGATCTATTCCATCTTCAATTAAGGGAACAGTGAGCATTTCAATACCAAAATCTTCGAACATCTGAAAATGTCTATCAAACCCAGGAACAGGACAAATCACTTTTGGATTAACTATTTTCTGCCAAGGGGTAGGTTCGGCAAAAAGATAATGTGCTAATAATGTTTGGTAAGTTAGCAGTAGGCTAGATTGTTCGCCTGTTATGATATTTTCAATAGGGGCCGAAAGCAGTCTTGATCCTAGCTCTCTAGCCTCTAGAATTCCATGAGGCTCTCCATAGTTCCTTAAGTCCACTCCCTCTTCATTAATAGCCTCAACGGGCATAGAAAGTAACTCATTTGAAAGATCTAGCTGAGATGAGTCAGGCTTGCCTCTAGTAATGTCTATAGAGAGCCCTTTAGCCTTAATTTCATTGAAATGAGATAGAATATTATTTGTCATATGCTGCACATTTTATAGGATAAAATAATAAGTGGTATATATTAATACTAGCTTCATGAGTAAAATACATTGAAATATCATAACTCTAACCAATACTTAACAAAATGAATCTTTGGCTTGTCTCATTTTTATTACTAATTGTAATTGTATTATTAGCATTTATTATCTTTACAACTACAAGAAGTGATCCAAGCGAAGTAGAGAAAAGAGATTCTATAAGGGACTTGGATAAAGCTATCCTTAGGCAAGAAACCACTCTGAATGACCTATCAAAAGACATCCAATCCTTTCAAGATCCATTAGATAAACTCAAAAGATATCTATCGGGGGGAACGCTTGCTGGAAAGTTTGGTGAATGGTCTCTTGAAGCTATCATGCAAGATATTTTTCATTCAAATCAATTTGAAAAGAATGCGGAGGTGATAAAAGGATCGGGGAAACGTGTTGAATTCGTCCTGAAAATGCCTGAGGGACTATTACTCCCTATAGATGCAAAATTTCCCTCTGGGCTATATGACAATTATCTTTATGCGATTAACCAAGGTGATGAAAAGATTGTTAAGAAATCTATAGATGATATTAGAAGGCATGTCTTAAAAGATGCTATTGATATTAAAGAGAAATATATTCAAGTTGGGGTGACAATTGATCTTGGGGTTATGTATATCCCTAGTGAAGCGTTAATGCAGCTAATTGATTCTATTGATAACTTAAGAGAGGAAATTTTTCGAGACTCACGGGTCTTGATAATGGGCCCTAATTCACTTGCTGCTTATTTAATAAGTGTTCATATGGGTTTTAGGACATTAGCTCTCAATAGCAGAGCAAGCGAGACAATGGAAGAATTCGGAAAACTAAAAAAAGAGTTTGAGAAGTTTGGCAGCTCAACCGACGATTTGCTTAAAAAGGCTGATGCCATGCTTAAGGCTGTTAATGAACATGCCACTAGAGAGAGGCAGATGCATAAAGCTATAAAGAATATGGATCAGCTAGATTCTTAGGTATAAAACCTTCGCCACATATTTAAGCCAAAAAATAAAGACCCCAACCAAAGAAAAAACTCAATAAGATTCGGGTTACTGTTATATCCAAAAAAACCTTTTAGAAAAACGCCTACTGAGCCTTTGTCATGAAAGGCGTGAGTGTAAATATCTTTTTTAGCATTATAAGAATACATATATTTCTGATCACCCTCTTCCAAGGACTGCTTAGGAATATATATATCCCATACTCTATATATCTCTTTATCCTGGCTTTCCCATTTTGCAATATTACCTGATTTAACTAAATACTCTTCTGCTTCATGGGTGCCGTAAGCAACCATGCCTGATGCAAGAAAAACTAGCATAAGAGTTGTGTATTTAAAAACATATCTCAAGTTAATTTTTCTACCCTGCTGAACGATCAGACAGCCTATAGCTATAGCTAAAACTGCTCCTGAAATAAAGCCTAAATATGAAAAAGATCCTGTGATAGAGAAGCTAGAGATAAGAAATACTGCTGTCTCAAAACCCTCTCGAAGAATTGCAAAGAAAACAACTAAAAACACACCCCATGAAGAAAGCTTCACTGCATCAAGGGTTTTCTCTTCAAGAGCCGCCTTGTCGCTAACATTCTTTGATAGCCAGAAAATAACATACCAAATCAGTATGGCGGTTAGGTATAAAAATATAGCTTCAAAGAGCGCTGCTGTTGAATCATTGCCAATAGAGCTTTTGGCAAGAATCACAATGTAGCCAACGCATATGCTTGCTATTATAGCTGCAGCAACACCGAGCCATAGTTTTGAAAAATGCTTAACTTGATTTGATTTTTCAAGAATTAAATAAATAATTCCAACAACTAAAGATGCTTCAAGCACTTCTCTAAAAACTATAATAAATTCGCTCATGTTTTAACCTTTCCTTTAATTTAATATCTAGATGAGAATCATTCTTATTTAGATTGTAACTAAAATAAAGTTGAAATTAAAGCTACAATTTTTTAAATAGCTATCGATTTAAAATTCTATTACTGAGACAATGGGGAATGAAAAAAGTAGCAGTAATTGGAGCCGGAATAGCTGGAATTACAACAGCATATACATTACTGAAAAGAGGTCATGAAGTAACCGTTATTGATTCCAGAAGATACCCTGCAATGGCTACAAGCTATGCAAATGGGGGTCAGTTAAGCGCTAGTAATGCTGAGACATGGAATACTCCAAAAAATATACTCAATGGTATAAGGTGGATGTTTAAGCCCGATGCACCATTATTATTTAACCCCTATCCAGAGGTTCAAAAATATAAATGGATGATGGGTTTTCTTTTAGCTACATTAAAAAATGAGCATAAAAAAAATACCTTAGAAACAATTGATTTGGCGAAAGAGGCTAGAGATATATATTTCAAAATTGCTGATGAAGAAGGTATTGAATTTGAGCTGCTCAAAAAAGGTATTTTAAGATTTTATGATTCAAATAAAGAGTTTAAGGAAGACATTAATAAGAAATCATGGCTTGAGCAAGATGGCATGGAATGGGATGTTCTCTCAACAGACGAAGTAAGGCAGCTTGAGCCTGCATTTGAAAATAATGCAAATTATGAAAAAATTGTTGGTGGTATTTATACAAAATCTGATGCTAGCGGGGACATACATAAATTTTGCACCAATCTAGAAAAAGTTTTGACAGAAAAGTATTCAGCAAAATTTCAACTAGGCACCTCAATTGAAAGTATTAACAAAGAAAAAGATCAGATAGTTTTAAGCGGAAGAGATGGGGATGAGATTTATATCGCAAACTTTGACAGAGTGATTGTCTGTGCAGGAGTCGGTACACAAGAAATTGCTAAATCATTAGGAGATAGCATGAATGTTTATCCAGTTAAAGGTTACAGCATAACGATTGATCTCAAAGATGAGATGTCTAGAAAATGTGCTCCTACTGTTTCTTTAATTGACCAACCTGTAAAGATTGTAGCCAGCAGATTGGGCGATAGGTTTAGAGTTGCAGGCACTGCTGAGCTTGCAGGAATTAATACAGATATTCGTCAAAATCGTATACGACCGTTACTTCAATGGGTTGAAAGATATTTTCCAAATGTCAGTACAGAGACTTACACTCCCTGGGCAGGTCTTAGGCCAATGACTCCAAATATGATGCCGTTAACTCATCAAAGCAAGGTGAAAGGCATCTATTATCATACCGGTCATGGTCATTTGGGGTGGACTCTCAGTGCAGCTACTGCGAAGCTGGTAGTAGATAAACTTGAATCAGACCTCTAAGGTAGATCAACTATTTCCCAAGAATTATTAATACTAATTTCTCTTAATTTATCATCTGGATTTACAGCTATAGGCTTCTCAACCGACTCAAGCAAAGGTAGATCATTTATAGAATCAGAATAGAATGTTGTTCCAGAAAAATCCTTATATCCATTTTTAACCATCCACTCTTTTACACGTGACAGCTTACCTTCACCAAGAGCAGATGGCTCTAGTATCTTCCCAGTAAACATCCCATTAACTTGCTCTGGAATTGTGGCAATCACATTGGGAAACTCCAACCTTTTAGCAATTAGATCAACTAATACCTTATTAGTTGCCGAAGCCAGTAAGAGTTGATCATCATTTTCATAATGTTTGTGAATTAGCCTTAATGCATAAATGTTGATCATTGGCTCTATTACAGTTAAAAGAAATTTATCTAAGATTTCAGGTAACCTTTCCTTGCCTATCTCTATAAATGATCCAATAGAAAAGCCAGCATACTCTGCAATATCTAAAGTTCCTTGATGATATTGATCAAAGAAATATTTATTTTTCTCTTCATAGCTTTTTGCATCAACATAATTATTTTTAATTAAAAATTCTATCCATGAGTAGTCAGAATCTCCGTTAAGAATGGTATTATCAAGGTCAAATATCGTAAGTTTCACTTTTATTTTTATGGAAAAAGAACCTGGTTACAGATTAAATGTTGGTTTAATTATTATCAATGATAAAGGCAAACTGCTTATATGCAAAAGAAAAGATATTAATAGCTGGCAATTCCCTCAAGGCGGTATAGATTTTGGAGAAACTCCACTGAAGGCAGCAAAAAGAGAATTATTTGAAGAAGTTGGTATTAAAGGAAGTTCAGTTAGAATTATTGGATCCATGGAGGATTGGATAAAATATGATATTCCAAAAGAAAATAGAAAAAAGCGTTTGCTACAGAAAAACTTTAAAGGCCAAAAGCAAAAATGGTTTATGTTTAAGCTAATCAAAAATGTTGATGTTAGTTTTGAAAATGATCCTGATGGCGAGTTTGATGATTATAAGTGGGTCTCTTATTGGTACCCTCTTCAATCAATTATTTCTTTTAAGAAAGATGTATATCGAACAGTGTTGTGTAGCTTAAGGGTTGTTTTTTGCATGGAGCAAGCAGGTGATTGAAGAATTATTGATATTTGCAGTGCTTGGTATTTTTGTAGGCTTGGCTGCTGGAATGTTTGGAATAGGTGGTGGTACATTGATAGTGCCTGTTCTTGTGGCAAGTTTTTTGAATCATGGGTTTCAAGAAGATATAACTGTTCATCTTGCTTTGGGGTCCTCTATGGCAAGTATTTTTTTTACCGGCATTGCTTCTGCAAATGCTCATAGGAAGAAAAAAGCTATTGACTTCAGTATTTTAAAGCCCGTTGCATTTGGAGTTATTTTTGGCGCTCTACTGGGGGCAATCTTTGCATTGCAACTAGAGGGAAGTATTCTAAAGATAATTATTGCAATTTTTGCCCTATTGGCAGCGATTAGAATTGGCTTTAATATTGAATTAAAGTCCTCTGAAAGCAAGCCAAAAAATATAAAATCATATGTGGCTGGTTCGGGTATTGGCTTTTTATCATCCATATTAGGCATTGGCGGAGGTATGTTTGCAATTCCTTACTTCAGGAGCTCTGGATTAAGTTTAATTTCAAGTATTGGCACGTCAGCGGCTTGCGGCATTCCCATTGCTCTCTTCTCCTCACTTGGATTTTTTATTATGGGCATTGGTAATCCAGCGTTGCCAAGTCTTAGCCTGGGATATATTTACCTACCAGCTGTATTTGGTATTTCCATAACAAGTGTATTTGCTGCTAAATACGGAGCACAAATAGCTCACTACATTTCAACAGTTACCCTTAAGTGGTCGCTAGCATCCTTGCTATTATTAATTTCTATTTATATGGTTGCTATATGATTATTGAGTTATCAGATTTTTTTAATAACCCTAGCCTTATTGAAATAGGGCCAATAAAGATTCAATACTATGCCGTTACATGGCTTTTATCAGCTATTTTTATTTATCTTTTCTTAAAATCAAACAAAATTATCCTAGAGCTAGGGCTAAATGAAGAAAAAGTTAATGATTTAGTCTTTATGTATGGGCTATTTTTTGGAGCAATGTGTGGAGGAAGGATTGGGTACATGATTTTTTATGGAACGTCGCAACTACTTGAAAATCCTCTATCTTTATTTTATGTGTGGCAGGGAGGCTTAAGCTTTCATGGCGGTCTTTTAGGCGTAATAGTTAGCTTTATAATCTTCTGCAGGAAAAATAATATAAGCTTCTTACGATTAATGGATGCCGGAGCCCTAGCTATGCCTATTGGCCTTGGCCTTGTAAGAATTGGTAATTTTCTAAATGGAGAGTTATATGGAAAACCGACCAATGGTGATTGGGGTTTTATATTCCCAACTGATCCATTTGGTTTCTTAAGGCACCCTTCTCAGCTCTATGAAAGTTTTGGAGAGGGATTGCTTTTATTTATACTCCTATTCCTAATAAATAAATTTACAAAAATTCATGGCATTGTCTGCTCATCATTTCTTATACTTTATGGAGCGATAAGATTTATAATTGAGTTCTATAGACAGCCTGATGCGCATATTGGATATGTGGCATTAGAATTTATGAGTATGGGCCAACTGCTTTGCATTCCAATGATGATTATTGGTTTTATATTATTGGCTTACTCTAGGAATAAAACATGAAAGCATATTTAGATCTTCTTCAGTTTATTTTAGAAAATGGAGATAAGAAAGAAGATAGAACTAACACAGGGACAATCTCATCTTTTGGCCATCAACTTGCATTTGATCTTGAAGATGGATTCCCAGCCGTAACAACTAAATCACTAGCTTGGAAGGGGGTAGTATCAGAATTGCTCTGGTTTTTAGAAGGCTCAGATGATGAAAGGAGGCTTGCTGAAATAAGATTTGGTAAAGATAGATCTGAATTAATTGATTTATCAAAATATTCAACGATATGGACAGACAATGCAGATAACCAAGGCAAGCAACTCGGATATGAAAATACGGAATATAAAAAAAATCTAGGGCCAGTTTATGGTGTTCAATGGAGAAATTGGGGTGGTATTGATCAAATAGCCAATCTTTTAGAGAATCTTCATAAAAACCCAGATGGAAGAAGGCATATCCTTTCTGCATGGAATGTTGGAGATATAGAAAAAATGGCATTACCGCCATGTCATGTTATGAGTCAATTTTACGTTAACAATGGAACTATTAGTTGTCATATGTACCAGAGAAGTGCCGACATGTTTTTAGGCGTCCCCTTTAATATTGCAAGCTACGCTTTATTGCTTTGTATATTTGGGAAGATATTAAACCTAAAACCGAAAAGATTTGTTCATTCATTTGGGGATGCTCATATATATATGAATTCGGTAGATCAAGTTAAAGAACAGTTATCAAGAACTCCCATGAAGCCTCCAGAACTTTCTATTCCACAAATTGACTCCTTGAAAGATATATCTAATTATGAAATAGATGATTTTAAATTACTTAACTATGAGCATCATCCAGCTATCACAGCAAAAATGGCAATCTAGTAGAGAATAACCTGTATCAATCTTCGTAAAAATCCTCTGACTGGATAGGTCTTGAAATTGTATTATCTTCGTTTGCCCAAGCACCAAAATCAATTAACTTACATTTTTCTGAGCAGAAAGGTCTGAAAAGATTTGTTGGTGAAAGGACTGTTGGTTTCTCACATCTAGGACAGTTAGCCATTTTTGATTATCTCCATATATTTATTGTGAACAATTAAAACTTGGTCTTTCAAGGAGTTTAAAGAGGATGAGTTTAAGATTGTATCGTCTGCTATTGAGAGTCTCTCCTCTCTCGATGCCTGTTTATTAATAATATTCATGACTTCAAGGGTATTCTGAGCATCTCTATGAGTAGTTCTTAATATTTGGGTATCAATATCACAGTCTATATTAAGTATCCTGCTGTAATTATTAGCTGAATTAGTTTCAAAAATTAAAGGGACCATAATTATGGTGTAAGGCGACTGAGACTTATCTATAAAATCAAGGATGGAATCCCTAACAATTGGATGAATAATATTCTCGAGTTGTAATTTTTTTTCTGGATTACTGAAAATTACAGATCTCAACTGAGCCCTATCAATAGAGTTATTTTCATCTAAATAAGAAGAACCAAATACATTAATAAATAAGTCATAGCCTGTTGAACCAACTTCAAGAGCATCTCTAGATACATGGTCTGCATCTAAAACATTAATACCCAAGTCCATAAAAAAACTTGCAGCAGCTGATTTACCAGAACCTATCCCACCTGTTAATCCTATGATCATAAAAACATTATACTTTAGATAAAAAAAAAGGCTTCCAGTTAAACTGAAAGCCTTAAAGAAAAAGCCTGACGATTTCCTACTCTCACACAGGGAGACCCTGCACTACCATTGGCGTTAACCCGTTTCACTTCTGAGTTCGAGATGGGATCAGGTGGTTCCAAGTTGCTATTGTCATCAGACAAACTGGTATGTAATTTATAATTTTTAATTCTCACTACAATGTTACTCAAATCTATAACCCTACTTAAGGTTACATGATCAAGCCTCACGAGTTATTAGTACAAGTTAGCTCAACGCCTCGCAGCGCTTACACATCTTGCCTATCAACGTCATAGTCTATGACGACTCTTTAGGAGACATAAAGTCTCTGGGAGATTTAATCTTGGGAGAGGCTTCCCGCTTATATGCTTTCAGCGGTTATCCTTTCCGAACATAGCTACCCGGCAATGCCACTGGCGTGACAACCGGAACACCAGAGGTTCGTCCAATTCGGTCCTCTCGTACTAGAATCAGCTTCCCTCAAATCTCCAAACGCCCACAGCAGATAGGGACCGAACTGTCTCACGACGTTCTAAACCCAGCTCGCGTACCACTTTAAATGGCGAACAGCCATACCCTTGGGACCTGCTCCAGCCCCAGGATGTGATGAGCCGACATCGAGGTGCCAAACACCGCCGTCGATATGAACTCTTGGGCGGTATCAGCCTGTTATCCCCGGCGTACCTTTTATCCGTTGAGCGATGGCCCTTCCATTCAGAACCACCGGATCACTAAGACCTAGTTTCCTACCTGCTCGATCCGTCGATCTCGCAGTCAAGCATCCTTTTGCCTTTATACTTACCTCACGATGTCCGACCGTGATAAGGATACCTTCGTACTCCTCCGTTACTCTTTAGGAGGAGACCGCCCCAGTCAAACTACCCAGCATACACTGTCCCTGATCCAGATAATGGACCTAGGTTAGAACTTCAATCTTACAAGGGTGGTATTTCAAGGATGACTCCACTAAGACTGGCGTCTCAGCTTCAAAGTCTCCCACCTATCCTACACAAGTAAGGTCAAAGTCCAGTGTAAACCTATAGTAAAGGTGCACGGGGTCTTTCCGTCTAGCTGCGGGTACACTGCATCTTAACAGCGATTTCAATTTCACTGAGTCTATGGTGGAGACAGTGTGGCCATCGTTACGCCATTCGTGCAGGTCGGAACTTACCCGACAAGGAATTTCGCTACCTTAGGACCGTTATAGTTACGGCCGCCGTTTACCGGGGCTTCGATCAAGAGCTTCGCTTACGCTAACCCCATCAATTAACCTTCCGGCACCGGGCAGGCGTCACACCCTATACTTCCTCTTACGAGTTTGCAGAGTGCTATGTTTTTAGTAAACAGTCGCAGCCACCTGGTATCTTCGACTACGTTTAGCTCAAGGAGCAAGTCCCATCACCAAACGTAGCGCACCTTCTCCCGAAGTTACGGTGCTATTTTGCCTAGTTCCTTCACCATAGTTCTCTCAAACACCTTGGTCTACTCGACCTAACCACCTGTGTCGGTTTAGGGTACGGTTTCTTATAACCTGAAGCTTAGAGGTTTTTCCTGGAAGCATGGTATCAGCTACTTCCCACTCGTAGAGTGGTCGTTATCAGTCCTCAGCCTATATGGCGTTCCGGATTTACCTAGAACACCAGCCTACAACCTTGAACACGGACAACCGTCGCCGTGCTAGCCTAACCTTCTCCGTCACCCCATCGCAGTTATAAAAAGTACAGGAATATTAACCTGTTTCCCATCGACTACGGCTTTCGCCCTCGCCTTAGGGGCCGCCTCACCCTGCCACGATTAGCGTTGGACAGGAACCCTTGGTTTTTCGGCGAAGAGGTTTTTCACCTCTTTGATCGTTACTCATGTCAACATTCGCACTTCTGATACGTCCAGCTCGCCTCTCAGCTCACCTTCATCCGCTTACAGAACGCTCTTCTACCATCTTAAATAAATTTAAGATCTGTAGCTTCGGTTTATGATTTAGCCCCGTTATATCTTCCACGCAGGCCGACTCGACTAGTGAGCTATTACGCTTTCTTTAAAAGATGGCTGCTTCTAAGCCAACTTCCTAGCTGTTTGTGCCTTCCCACATTGTTTCCCACTTAATCATAATTAGGGACCTTAGCTGACAGTCTGGGTTGTTTCCCTCTCGACTACGGACGTTAGCACCCGCAGTCTGTCTCCCGTGCTCATACTTGTAGGTATTCGGAGTTTGCATCGGTTTGGTAAGTCGGGATGACCCCCTAGCCGAAACAGTGCTCTACCCCCTACAGTAATACACGAGGCACTACCTAAATAGTTTTCGAAGAGAACCAGCTATCTCCGGGTTTGATTAGCCTTTCACTCCTATCCACAGCTCATCCCCTCATTTTTCAACATAAGTGGGTTCGCGCCTCCAGTCGATGTTACTCGACCTTCACACTGGCCATGGATAGATCACCCGGTTTCGGGTCTAATTCCAGCAACTGAGCGCCCTATTAAGACTCGGTTTCCCTACGCCTACCCTATATGGTTAAGCTTGCTACTGAAATTAAGTCGTTGACCCATTATACAAAAGGTACGCCGTCACAGAACAAGTCTGCTCCGACTGCTTGTAAGCACAAGGTTTCAGGTTCTATTTCACTCCCCTCGCCGGGGTTCTTTTCGCCTTTCCCTCACGGTACTGGTTCACTATCGGTCTGCATAGAGTATTTAGCCTTGGAGGATGGTCCCCCCATATTCAGTCAGAATTTCACGTGTTCCGACCTACTCGATTTCACTTAAATTAGTCTTTCGCATACGGGACTATCACCCACTATGGTCAAACTTTCCAGAATATTTTGCTGGACTAAAATAAGCTTAAGGGCTGGTCCGGTTTCGCTCGCCGCTACTACCGGAATCTCTGTTGATTTCTTTTCCTCTGGGTACTTAGATGTTTCAGTTCCCCAGGTTCGCCTCTTATACCTATGTATTCAGTATAAGATAATATACTTACGTATATTGGGTTTTCCCATTCGGAAATCCTCGGATCGAAGCTTATTTACCAGCTCCCCGAGGCTTATCGCAGGTTATTACGTCCTTCATCGCCTTATGCAGCCAAGGCATTCACCTTGTGCTCTTCCTTTACTTGATCATATAACCTTAAAAAAGGTTATATTATTTTTTTAGAAGTTTTATCTTCTTTTTTGAGAGTAACTTAATAAAATATATTAATTACTTTTTGAGCGCCTACATAAATGCAGACGCTACTTTTTAATTGCAGTGATCTTATGAATAAATAAATTTATTCACTAGAAAATTACATACCAATGATTTTACAGAACAAAATGTTCTTCTTTATAATATTTGATTACTCGTGTGGGCGTTTAAAAACGCGATTTATCGTTAAGGAGGTGATCCAGCCACAGGTTCCCCTACGGCTACCTTGTTACGACTTCACCCCAGTCATGAAGCACACCGTGGTAAACGCCCTCCCTAAGGTTAGACTATCTACTTCTGGTGCAATCCACTTCCATGGTGTGACGGGCGGTGTGTACAAGACCCGAGAACGTATTCACCGCGGCATGCTGATCCGCGATTACTAGCAATTCCAACTTCATGGAGTCGAGTTGCAGACTCCAATCCGGACTACGAGAGAGTTTCTAGGATTAGCACCACCTCGCGGCTTAGCGTCCGTCTGTCTCTCCCATTGTATCACGTGTGTAGCCCTACTCGTAAGGGCCATGATGACTTGACGTCGTCCTCACCTTCCTCCGGTTTATCACCGGCAGTCCCCTTATAGTTCCCGACCGAATCGCTGGCAAATAAGGGTAAGGGTTGCGCTCGTTATCCGACTTAACGGAACATCTCACGACACGAGCTGACGACAGCCATGCAGCACCTGTATCTTGGTTCTTAAAAGCACACTCTCATTACAAGAGCTTCCAAGTATGTCAAGAGTAGGTAAGGTTTTTCGCGTTGCATCGAATTAAACCACATGATCCACTGCTTGTGCGGGTCCCCGTCAATTCATTTGAGTTTTAGCCTTGCGGCCGTACTCCCCAGGCGGACAACTTAAAACGTTAGCTGCGCCACTAAAAGACATAGTCTCCTAACAGCTAGTTGTCATCGTTTACGGCGTGGACTACCAGGGTATCTAATCCTGTTCGCTACCCACGCTTTCGCACCTCAGTGTCAGTACAGATCCAGGAGGCCGCCTTCGCCACTGGTATTCTTCATAATATCTACGCATTCCACCGCTACACTATGAATTCTACCTCCCTCTATCGTACTCTAGTGAGTTAGTTTTGGATGCAGTTCCTAGGTTGAGCCCAGGGCTTTCACATCCAACTTAACAAACCACCTACGCGCGCTTTACGCCCAGTAATTCCGATTAACGCTTGCACCTTCCGTATTACCGCGGCTGCTGGCACGGAATTAGCCGGTGCTTATTCTGCAGGTAACATCAAGGTTATAAGGTATTAGCTTATAACTTTTTCTCCCTGCTTAAAGTGCTTTACAACCCGAAGGCCTTCTTCACACACGCGGTATGGCTGGATCAGGCTTGCGCCCATTGTCCAATATTCCCCACTGCTGCCTCCCGTAGGAGTCTGGGCCGTGTCTCAGTCCCAATGTGGCTGATCGTCCTCTCAGACCAGCTAAAGATCGTTGCCTTGGTGAGCCTTTACCTCACCAACAAGCTAATCTTACGCAGGCTCATCTAGTAGCGAAAGCTTCAAAGAGAGGCCTTCTTTCTCCCGAAGGAGGTATACGGTATTAATCCGGGTTTCCCCGGGCTATCCCCTTCTACTAGGTAGATTCCTACGCGTTACTCACCCGTCCGCCGCTGTACTCGTATCCGAAGATACTTTCTCGCACGACTTGCATGTGTTAAGCCTACCGCCAGCGTTCAATCTGAGCCATGATCAAACTCTTCAATTAATATCATGTTTTGTTGATTTTTATAAAAAATCTAAATTATTTTTTCTCGTTTATGAACACCCACACGAGTAACCAAATATTTTTAAAGAACAACCGCCTCTGAGGACGGACGCGTATTCTACCTAAGTTATTTTCAGATAGATACCTTTTTTTATTAGTTTTTTTCTTTATCTACTAATTTTTGAGAATTTAGGAATTTCATCTTAGATCTGAGCTCTTTTCCAACTGTTTCGATAGGGTGTGCTTTGGTTGCTTCACGATTGTTTTTCATGAAAGGACCGCCTGATCCATCATTACTTTGCCTACAATCATTTAAGAATTGATCAGCAAAATTACCTGATTGGATATTTTCTAAGATGCCCTTCATTGCTAGCTTAGTATCGCTTGTAATGACCTTGGGTCCACTTAAGTAATCACCATACTCTGCAGTATTAGATATGGAATAATGCATATTTGCTATTCCGCCTTCTTGAATAAGATCAGTAATAAGTTTTGTTTCATGTAGGCACTCAAAGTATGCCATCTCAGGACTATAGCCAGCTTCAACTAAAGTCTCATACCCAGCTTTGATAAGTGCGGTAATACCTCCGCATAGAACTGCCTGTTCTCCAAATAAGTCTGTTTCAGTTTCCTCTTTAAATGAAGTCTCTAATACACCGGCTCTTGTTCCACCATTTGCTTTTGCATAAGACAGCGCTACATCTTTTGCTGTAAATTCTTTGTCTGTTATAGCATCTTTAAAAATCGCTATTAATGATGGCACTCCACCGCCTTGCGCATATGTACTTCTTACAGTATGCCCTGGGCCTTTCGGTGCGATCATAATTACGCTATTACTAGCGTCTGGAATAATCTTTTTAAAATGAACGTTAAAGCCATGAGCGAAGGCTAAGATAGCATCACTTTTCAAATTTGGTTTGATATCGGTATCGTAAATATCTTGCTGGAATTCATCTGGAGCTAATATCATTACAAGGTCTGCATTCTTTACAGCATTAGAAACAGTATCAACTTTTAATCCGGCTTCTTCTGCTTTGTTTCTGGAAGATGAACCTTCCCTTAATCCAACAGTAACATTTACTCCTGATTCATGAAGGTTGTTAGCATGTGCATGCCCTTGGGAACCGTAACCTACAATAGTTACATTCATGCCTTGTATTATCTCTAGGCTTGCGTCATCTTCATAATAAATTTTCATCTAACAGAACTCCTTTAAAGTATGTTGCTTCTTCGTTGCTGACAGCTATAACATCAATAAGTCTATTTAGCTGTCTTAGTATTTGTCTCATTAGTATGTCTGAGACGGTTGTTTGAATGGTAAGTCTCGAAATTTGATTTGGTTCAAATTTAGTATTTAACTTATCTTCGATACTTTTATATGGTGCAAAATCTTCAACAACATCCACGTGGAGATTTTCGATGTTATACCCTCTTTGATGAAATAAGCCAATGACCCTTACCAAGGCGCCAGGTTTATTTTCCATAATCAATATCAACTTTCTTTTGATCATGTTTTTTTATCCTTTGATAACCACATATCTTCTAAGCTATTGTTCGCCACAAGCATTGGGTAAACGTGTTCAGATGGGTCAACATAAATATCAACAAAAACTAATTTATCTTTCATAGCAAAAGCTTTTTCAAGACCGGACTTTAATTCAGAATTCTTTTCAATTTTTATACCCACATGACCATAAGATTCTGCTAGTTTTACGAAGTCAGGCAGAGAGTTTTTGTATGTGCTTTCTGAGTGTCTTCCTCCATAATTCATATCTTGCCACTGCTTGACCATTCCAAGGGCTTCATTATTAATATTTATAATTTTTATAGGTAGGTTGTATTGCAGGCAGGTAGAGAGCTCTTGTATACACATTTGGATACTTCCCTCTCCAGTAATACAAAGAACCTCTTCATCAGGAAAAGCTAGCTTTACTCCCATTGCAGATGGCAATCCAAAGCCCATTGTCCCTAACCCACCAGAGTTTATCCATCTTCTAGGCTTGTCAAAGTGATAATACTGAGCAGCAAACATCTGATGCTGTCCTACATCAGACGTAACGTATGCATCTCCATTGGTTATCTGATAAACATGCTGAACAACTGCTTGAGGTAGAATTTGATGACTATCTGATTCATCTTTATAAAGCTCATAATTTAGTCCATGCATAGATTTCCATTCTTTAATCTCTCCATGCCAAGGCTCTAATACTCCTTTGTCATAGTCTTGTATTCTTTCTTTTAAAGTTTCTTTTATTGCTTGTAATGAATTTTTTACTTGACCAAACACTGCAACATTAGCTTCAATAATTTTTGATACAGAAGAATGATCTACATCTAAATGTATAACTTTGGCCTTGGGAGCAAACTTAGAGGGTGAATTAGTAATTCTATCGTCAAATCTTGCACCAACTGCGATTATTAAATCTGCGTTATGCATTGCCATATTAGCTTGATAAGTGCCATGCATTCCGAGCATACCCAAGAAACGATGATGGGTTGCTGGATAAATACCAAGGCCCATTAGAGTATTAGTAACAGGGGCATCCATAATCTCATTTAGTTCATAAAGGATCTCTTCTGCATCACTTGCGATAGCGCCTCCGCCTGCATAAATAACAGGTCGACTTGATTTAATTATTGCATCTACCGCTCTTTCAACCTGACTTTGATCAGGATTAATGGGCGGGTTGTAAGATCTGATATTTACCTCATTAGGATATTGATAATCAAATAAATTTTCAGGGGCTGTCATGTCCTTTGGTATATCAATTACAACGGGCCCTGGTCTTCCCGATGTAGCAACATAAAATGCTTCTTTAATTGTTTTTGGAATGTCTTTGGCATCAAAAACAGTATAGCTATGTTTAACAATTGGCCTTGACACCCCAATCATATCGGTTTCTTGAAAAGCATCTGTTCCAATTAAATGACTTGCGACCTGACAAGATAGAACAACCATTGGAATAGAGTCCATGAAGGCTGTTGCGATTCCAGTAATGGTGTTTGTTGCCCCAGGTCCAGAGGTTACCAGAACCACTCCTGGCTTGCCCGTCGCTCTTGCATAACCGTCAGCTGCATGAGTAGCGCCTTGCTCGTGCCTCACAAGAATATGTTCAATTTTATCTTGTCTAAAAATAGCATCATACACATGGAGGGCTGTTCCACCCGGATAGCCATAGATTAACTCAACGCCTTCATCATGAAGAGCGTGCATAAGCATGTCAGCACCAGATAATTTCAATTTTTTACCAAAAACGTATAGGAATAAGGTTTATATTATTTTATAGGTCAAAAAACAAGTTTTTATTGGTTTTTTTATAGCCAGGTTATGTATAGTTTTTAATATCAACTACTAGATTCTGCATATCGCTAGGTGTTGGAATTTCAAATGAAAGCTCCTCACCAGATTTATTGCAGACAAAAGATAGAAGTCTTGCGTGAAGAGCAGTTCTTGAAAAGCCTCTTATAACAGCTATAAGCTCCTTCGAACTCCCTTTAGCAATCGTTTTGCCAGCATCGTATGTTCGATCACCGATAATTGGTAATTTCTTTGATGCCAAATGTACTCTAATTTGATGGGTTCTGCCTGTCTCAATGGTGACATCAAGAACAGAATAATTCCCTATTCTCTCTTTTAACTTAACAAATGTAATAGCCTCTTTACCATCAAGCCTGATACACATTTTAGTTCTATTATTCTTATCTCTCCCTATTGCTGCATCAATTGGGAAGCTCCCTATAGTGGAACCTGAGACGATGGCAGTATATTTTTTAGTAATTCTTCTTTCGTGCATTTCATTGATAAAATAGTTGCGGAACTGGTCATTTCTTGCAACCAGTAAAATTCCTGAAGTACCTTTATCAAGCCTATGAACTATTCCACTCCTTGGTAAATTAGCTAATTCAGGAAATTTATTGATGAGTCCATTTGCCAAGGTTCCATCAAAACATCCAGAACCTGGATGCATTACAAGGCCAGCTGGTTTGTCAATGATAATAAAGTCTTCTGTTTCATGAAAAATACCAAATGGTATATCTTGAGCATCCCATGACACCTTTCTTTCTTCTATGGGGTTTATTTCAATTTCATCATCTTCTTGCACAGATTCTTTAGGTTGTCCTAGATCGCCATTTACTAATATTCTTCCATCAACAATCCATTTTTTAATTTGAGTTCTAGAAAAATCTGAGAATAATTCAGCCGATGCCTTGTCGAGTCTTTGGCCTGATAATTCAATTGGAACTTTTTTTGTTGTTGTCATATGAACTTTTTTAAAAAAAAATAATCTAAATAGATGTTTTAAAGGTTAAGTTAGAATAATGAAGGTAAAATATGCAAATAATGAAACATAGTAAACAAATTTTAAAATTATTATTAGTAGTGCCTATTGTAGCTACTTTATTGATAGGTTGTAATTCTGATGGTCCTGAAATAGAAGAGCCTGAAAAAATATATTACGATCGAGCCCAAAGAAGAATGTTATCTAGCAATTTCTTTGGTGCAATAGAAGCCTTGGAGGCAATTGAATCAAGATACCCTTTTGGAAAATATGCCGAGCAGGCCCAAGTTGAACTTATATATGCTCACTTCATGAATTCAGAAACTGAAGCTACTCATTCGGCAGCAGAAAAATTTATTAGGCTTCATCCTAGACATCCGAATATTGACTATGCTTATTTCATGAAAGGTCTTTCAAGTTATACCAGAGATAGTAGTTTTATTTCCAGACTAACGGACACCGATCTATCAAATAGGGATATTTCTGGGGCAAAGGAATCTTTTTCTGAATTTTCAGAGTTCTTAACTAGATTTCCTGATAGCCAATATGCACCTTACGCAAAACAAAGAAATGTTTACTTAAGAAATATGATTGCCAGGAATGAGCTAGCTGCTGCCGATTACTACGTTACCGTTAATGCTTATGTTGCGGCAATCCGAAGAGCTAATTATGTTATTGAAAATATCCCTAATTCAAGTGAAAACTTTAGAGCGCTAAAAATATTAGAAGCATCCTATCAGGCTCTTGGGTATTCAGAACTTCTTGATGGCGTGGTTAAGGTCATATCTCTTAATTACTCTGATCAAGAATCCCAAAGCATAAATGAAACCAGTAATTGGTCTTGGAATTTCTTAAAAGATACAAAGCCAATCCCAAGTGACTAAATAAATGCTTTTTTTAAAGTTATTTCCTTTATTTATTATTCTTATAATTTTTATATTGGTAGCTGTTGCTAGGTCTTATATGCGATCACTGATATCTCCTAAAGAGAAAAAGCTTGATCAAATGATTGCTTGCTCTGAATGCGGAACTCAGGTGCATGAATCTCTTGTCGTAAAGAAATATGGTGCAAGTTACTGTTCTAAAAATTGCTCTAGTATTTAATTCTCTTCATGACCATATACATAGCTGGTATATAAAGCAAAGCTGTCATAGTTGCACCTAGAACTCCAATACTCATTCCCCAGGCGAGAGGCCTAAAGAAAACACTAGTAAACATTAAGGGAACGAAGCCTCCAAGCGTTGTAAGTGAGGTAGTTATAATATGTCTAGTTGACCTGATAACAATCTCTACTATTTCAGCCTTTGAGGTTGATTTTTTTTCTACCTCTTCTTTTATATGAGACAGCACGATAATAGAGTCATTAATTGATAAGCCAATTAACCCTACAGCTCCAACTGCTGCTATAAAACCAAAATTTTGCTGGCCAACGAATAATCCCAAGAAAGATAGCCCCATTGACAGGATGGCAACAGATAAAATAAGCCCGGTTTCTCTAAATGAATTTAATGCAAAGACTAGACCAACAATTATTAATATCAAAAATACAAAAGTAGAGGAAAGTAAAGAAGCTTGAGATTCATTCCTAGATTCTGCTTCACCAGCTTGTTTTAGAGTAAACCCAATAGGCAAGTTTGATTCGAATTCTTTAATTCTATCTTTAACAAAGTTCTCTGTAGACGTAGTAAGCGATCCAGTCCAAACCCATCCCTCAATATTATTTACCCTTTTGCCGTCTAGCCTTGTGATAGTTGAGATTTTATTAACCAATGAAGTTTTTCCAAAGCTATCTAGATATTCTATCCCTCCGCTTGAAGGGATGGTTAAAAACCCAGTATTACCAGTTATATTTTTAGAGTTAGTGATCCCCTTGAGCCTAATTGGAATCTCTTTATTAGAATCCAGCATTGTTCCTACTATTATCCCATTATTAGCTGCGTATAACTCTCCCACCAAAGCACTGGCATCTCTTCCTGATAGAGAAATACTAGAACTATCTAGCTCAAACTCAATATTTGTATTTGATTGCGAGGAGTCTGATATTGTTGTGCTGATTCCAGGAGCGTTATTGATAATAAGCTCAAGCTCCTCACCTAACTGCAGTAATACATCAGGGTCATCACCAAAAATTTTATAGCTAATGTCAGAGAATACAGGTGGCCCTGAAGTGAAACTATCAACAATAATTATAGTATCTGGATTTTTTGAAACTAGCTTCCTCGAAAGTTCAGGTAGATTTTTGACCATTTGATTAAAATCTTTAGCATAAAAAACGGATTGGGCAACATTATTGGAACCTTGTTTTTCTTCACCACCCACTACATTCATCAATACCCTAGGCATTCTTCTGCCAATAAACCAATAGTCCTTTTCTATCTCTATTAGATTGCTGTCTATTAATTGCTGTCTTATCAACTTTGACTTTTCTAAGGTTTGTGAGGAAGAGGCATTTGACGGCAATTCTATATTTACCCTGAACATGTCTCTATCTTGTGAAGGGAAAAAATCTTTGGGCAGTGTGCTAAAAAGCATAAATCCTAAAACTGGGAATGTTATTGAAATAAGAATTGCTCTTCTGGGTATTGCGAAAGCCCAAGTTAGGAATTTTCTGTATTTATTAAGAATCTTCTCATTTCTATAGCCTTCTTTGGCGATATCAACATTCTGAAAGTAGGGTATTTTTTCCATATAACTCATCAGCACAGGAACCATCAAGAGTGCTAAAACCAGGGAAGATATAATTGACAAAATTACAGTAATAGCAAGACCGCCAACGAACTCAATACTTGAGCCCTCTCCTGTCACAATAGGAAGGAATGAAAATACGGTAGTGCCGGTAGCTGCTGCCAATGGCGTTATGAGATGTTTTAAAGTCTCAGAAATTGCATCATTTATAGGCAGGCCTAATGACCTTCTATACTTGTAATCCTCTACAACAATAATGCCGTTATCAATCAATAAACCTAAAGCAATAATAATTCCTGTAATTGACGTCTGGTGCAAAGGCAAGCCAATAAATTTACATCCCACTAACACCAGGCAAATAGAAAAAGGAAGAATTAACGTTACAATTAATGCAGACCTTGGCCCTAAGAAAAATAAACTCAATCCTAAGACGAAGAATATAGCCAATGAAAAACTTTTAATAAGCTCATTAAACTTTTTCGAAGTATATGCAGACTCATCGTAAATCAGATCTATTGAAATCTCTTCGGGAATGGTTGATCTCATTTCATCAACAACCAATGTCGCTCTGCTAACAAAGTCTTGCACCCTTTGAGACATTGCCCCTGTTGCAGCTACCGATACAACAACTCGCCCGTTATATAAAAAAATGTCTTCGATTGGAGAAACTGGTTTTTTTGATATCTCTGCAATATCTTTTAACTGGATTATTTCTGCCTCATTAATAACCTTTATTGGTATTTCTGAAATCTTTTGAATACTTTGAATATTATCTTTTAGCCTAATTAAGAATTCTGAGTTTACGTCTGATGAAACTCCAACAGGTTTTTTGCTATCCAAGGATTGTATTGCTCTTGAAATATCTTGATAGGTGAGTCCTAAAGATGACATCTTTGCTGAATTTACTTCGATTAGTACTTCTTCCTCTGCAGCTCCAAAAATAGCCGTTCCATGAGACTGTCCTATTGAACTTAACTTTCTCTTTAATTGATCTGCTAGTCTGGACATCATGATTAAAGGTATCTCACCTTCACCATTCCAAGATATAGCATATTGAACCGTTATAGGGGGTCCGCTGCTTCTGTCAAGAAGTATGGTTGCTCCAGGGGGAGCTCTAATTTGATCTAGCTTATCTTGAACTTTCGACCATGTTTGCTCTATAAGCTCTGGATCTACACTTTGCTCAAACTCAACAACAACAGTTGCGAAACCTTGGGAGATGATCGATTCTAGCTCTAAAATTTCTTCAACTTCCCTTAACTTTACTTCTAGGTCATTTATTACTTGGGTCTCAATTCTTTCAGGTGATGCGCCTGGATAAAAAACTCGAACGCCTCCCCATCTTTGAGCTAACTCTGGATTTTCTTGAATAGGCACAGATAAAACTGAAGAAATTCCCGCTAGAAGAATAAAAGAGAGAGTTAGAAATAATATTCTAGGTCTTTCTATGAAAAGAGTTATAAATTTCATTATTAATCTATGAACTTACCTTCAATGGTTTTTTTAGCTCCACCTAGAACAACCAAATCACCATTATTTAAAGTGCCGTTAACAAATGCATATTCATCTTCATAGTAAATAATATTGACCAAATCTCTAGTAACTATTCTTTTTTCATTAATAGTATAAATAGCCCAAATGCCTTGCTCTGATTGTGATAACGATTTGATTGGAACCCAAGTACCTCTTTGGCTCTCTTTTATGCTCATTTTTAATGTGACTATAGAGCCTGGGCTAAAAAAGGTATTAAATCTGAAAATTGCTAATCTATTACTCGAGCCTCCAGGAGACATTGGAGCTAACCTTTGAAGTTTTGCTTTGACTAGACTATCTTCAACTTTAAAATCGTAACTCTCTCCAACATTAATCTTTGATATATAGTCAGTAGGTATGGATACGTGAGCTTCTATATATCTAGAGTCTAGAACCTCTAAAATTGGAACTCCTCCATTTATTACCGATCCTGTATCTAAATATCTATCCTGGATAATTCCATTGAAAGGTGCCAGCAATTGGGTTTGCTCAAGCTTTACTTTGTAAAAATCATATTGAGATTTAGAAACTAACTCTTCAGAACTAGCCTTATCTAAATCTTGAGAGGATATATGCCCCTGTGACCTTAAGTCTTTATATCTATTTAATACCTGGGCAGACAAATCATATCTAGCTTTAGCTTGATTTAATTGAGCCTGAGCTTCTCTGCTATCTAGGCTGGCAAGAACTTGCCCTTTAATAACCGAATCGCCAATATCGACATTTATGGATCTAATCTTGCCTGGGATTTCAAAAGCTAATTTAGATTGCTCTATTGGAAGTAATTTACCAGGAAACTCTCTAGTTACAGAGTACTCATTAAGCATTTTGACTTCTAAAACCTCTAAAGCAGAAACTGAAGAGCTAAAAGAGATGCTAATAAAAATTAGATTTATATATTTTGAAAGATTTATATTCATTTTATTTTTGTTGACTTTAATCCTCAAAGAAATTAATGTTTGCAGTGTAAACATCTTAACTAAAATGTATGCAGTGTCAACATTATTAACTATAAATGTTATTATTGTTTAAAGTAAAAGGTATAAATGAAATCATATCATCACGGGAATTTAAAAGAAGAGCTTATAAAGTATGCTTGCACTATATGTGAAAGAGATGGATATACCAAGTTAAGCATTCGATCTCTAGCAAAAGAAAGTAATGTTTCTCAAACAGCTCCTTATAGACATTTTAAAACAAAAGAAGAGGTTTATGCGGCAGTTGCTGCAGAGGGCTTTAACAAACTTTATAAAGCTGTATTTGTCGAATCAGATAAATTAACTCTTAAAGATTTTATTCAGTCTTCTAAAAACTATATTGATTTTGGTTTACAAAATGCAAATACCTATGATTTGATGTTTGGAACGGCTGTTGGTGATTTTTCACAGCATCCTGAATTAGTAGAGACCGCAAACAAGACCTTTGAAAGTTTAGTGCTCAACCTTTCTTCATTCCTAAAAGATAAAGATGAAGATATTCTTGCTGGGAAATCCATAACTGTATGGGCTTTGCTTCATGGGATGGTTGGCATCCTTAGAAAACAATCGATAACTGAGGTGACGTTTACGCTAAAGAATTTGGTCCTATGGGCACTACAAGAAGAATAAGCTCCGATCTACCAGCCTATCTAGAAAGAGTACTTACTGGAATTATTGAGAGCTAAGAACTTCTATTTCTATTATCTCCGAGAAAACTGGTTTCTCATGAGGAACATGAGCATAATCACCTAATAACAGTTGAAGAGAATACTTGCCTGGGTCTAAGGAGATTATTGCTTCAGTCTGTCCGCCACCAAAATGAATGTAGCTTTTTGAAGATGGAATTGGTCTTTTAAGGTTTGGTAAAGCGCTATCAATGATTAAATGGTGATGCCCCGAAGTTATGGAGCAATCTGAGGACTCTACTATTTTTCCAGCTGGAGTAATGTCAACATTACGAGATCCAAAAATAACTTTGACTTCTGACAAAGTTGTTTTAAAACCATTTTTTGGCGATACAAGAAAAACCTCTGAATTATTAGCGCACTGTACTTTATTAGATTCTGAATGTGCATGATCAGAACTATAAATAGCTGAGCTTATTATGGAGGTCAAAAGAATTAATAAAGATTTATGCATATTTACCATTAGCATAGACTAATGTATTCATGCTTTCTTTACTACTAGCATCTAATACATGGGCTATCACTATAGAATGAGTGTGATAAGAAATTAGCTTGTCCACTTTACAGAAAATATTCGCTTGAGCATTCTCTAAATAGGGAATATTTTGCATATTCCAGTTTTTATCATCAAATCTTTTATCAAATTGAGATTCGCTTGAGCAAGTGTTTGAAATTTCTTCTTGATCTTTTGTTAGTAGGTTAATACATAAATCAGATCCTTCTTTTATTGAATCATGCACTCTTGCGCTTTTATTAATACAGACTAGCAAGCTTGGTGGCTCCATGGATATTGATGTTACTGAAGAAACTGTTATTGCATAAGGAGTTCCATCAGTATCCATCATTGACATTACACTTACTGAGTAGATGTAATTTCTCATAGCTGTTCTAAAGTTATCTTGTATTGTCATGTAATGAATTATACTGAAAGGAAATATAAATAGTACTGCCAAAATATATAGATACAGATGAAAAATAACATACGAATCTCAGGCGGAAATTTAAGAGGAAAAAAGATTCCTTTTGAATATAAAGATACTCTTAGACCTACATCAAATAAATTGAAAGAAATACTCTTTAACTGGTTGCAGTTTGAGATATCTAATTCTAATTGCTTAGATCTCTTTGCTGGAACTGGGTCTCTTGGAATTGAGGCTCTGTCTAGAGATGCAAAGAAAGTTATATTTGTCGAACTAAATAAAACCAATTACACCTTAATAGCTGCAAATATTAAATCACTTGATCTCAAAGCTTCGGCTAAAGTTCTCTTTAAGGATGCTTTTACATGGATAAGACAGGGAGATCTTTCAGAGTTTGATTTTATCTTTCTTGATCCTCCTTTTAATAAAGAATATGAATTAAAGATGCTTAATCTTCTAATTAAAAAAGGTAACTTAAAGCCTTCATGTAAAATTTATCTTGAATACAGCAAATATACTGATATAGAAATACCTACATCTTTAGAGGTACTCAAGGAAAAATCTGTTGGAGATGTTAAAGCTCTATTACTTAAGATAAATGAAAATTAAACTAGCTACCAGACAATCTGAACTTGCGCTCTTTCAAGCCAATTATGTAATGAATAAAATTCAAATACAGCATGCTGAGGTTGAGGTAGAGTTAGTTCCTATGACTTCTGAAGGAGATCAAACAGAAAAGCCTCTCCATGAAATTGGCGGCAAAGGTTTGTTTGTGACAAAACTAGAATCCGCATTAGAGACCGGTGAAGCCGACATAGCAGTGCACAGCCTTAAGGATGTGCCAGCAAAAATAGATATGAAGTATTCCATAGCAGCTATTTTTGAAAGGGAGGACCCTTCGGATGTACTACTATCAAGAAATGGATCTAGTCTTACAGATTTTTCCAGCAACGCTTCAATCGGAACTTCAAGTCCAAGAAGAAAAGCTCAAATTCTTAGAGCGAGAACGGACCTTAATATAATCCCTGTAAGAGGCAATATAGCTACAAGGATTAGAAAATTACACGAAGGGCATTTTGATGGCCTGATAGTTGCAAAGGCTGCGCTTAATCGACTAAATATTGAATTAACCAATGCTTATGAATTTTCAATGCAAGAGATGCTTCCAGCAGCATCACAAGGATTTATTGGGGTTGAATGTCTCAAATCAAATAAGAAAATTATCTCTATTATGAATAGCATAAATAATTCTTCAGAGATGGCTTTGGCTAATGCAGAAAGGGAATTTGTAGCTTCTTTGAATGGCTCTTGCCTTTCTCCGATTGCTATTATTTGCAAGGAAGAAGCTCATTGGATTAATATATCGGCAAAAGTGCTTTCACAAAATGGTCAAAAAGAAATTTACAGAGAGATCAAATCTAGTCATGAGAATTTAACAAAAGATATTCATTCACTAGCAGATGATTTCATTTCAAATGATGCTCATTTAATAATATTAGAATAGTGATAATTAATACTAGGCCAAAAAATCTATCACAAAATATAAATGCTCTTTGTGCCAAGGAAAAAATAGATTTAACCAATCTTCATCTATCAAAAATTACGCCTGTATCAAGCAAAGAAGTTATTGAGAGCTGGAGAACAAAGCTAGAATCCCTTCAATCATATAGCAATATTATTTTTACGAGCCAGGCATCCGCTTCTTATGGTCTAGAGATTTTAAAAACTAAAATTGATCTTAAAAAAATACAATCAAATATATTTTCTATTGGCCTAGCAACAAAAAAAATTATTGAAGACAAGGGAATGAGTTCTATATTACCCAATCAGCCATCATCTGAGTTTCTAGCGGAACTAATACTTGAAAGAATATCCAGGTAGAAATTTATTATTCTGCGGCACCAACTCAAATAGAACTTTACAGAAAATCCTTAAAAATAATATTGATGAGATTGCTTGCTATGATCTGATTTATTCAGATTTTGAGGTTGCTAGTGTAAATCAGGGGCCAAAAATAGTTTTGATATATAACTACTTAACCTTCTCTTTTATACACAAAGCTATTGACCGCAAAACTCTTTTAGAAAAAATATTTATTGTTTCCTCTCAAAGAATTAAAGACAAGATAAGAAAAAATTTTGGTAATGAAGTTTTAGATATGAATATCGATGTAGCTGAGAGCCCTTCCGACGAATCAATGCTAAAGAAAGCTAAAGAATTTATTTAGTCTTCTTAGAAGCTCCACCTTTCATTGAAGTAAAGAACTCATCATTTGTTTTAAATGACTTTAGTCTGTCAATCAAGAACTGTATTGATTGCGCATCTTCCATATCATCAAGAATTTTTCTAAGAACCCACATTCTTTGAAGCTCATCTTCGGCTGTTAGCAAGTCCTCTCTTCGAGTTCCAGACCTTCTTATATTGATGGCTGGATAGATTCTTTTTTCAGCTATCTTTCTTTCAAGATGAATTTCCATGTTTCCCGTGCCTTTAAATTCTTCATAAATAACCTCGTCCATCTTAGAACCGGTATCTACAAGAGCAGTAGCTATAATTGTTAAACTTCCACCTTCTTCCAGGTTTCTAGCAGCACCAAAGAATCTTTTAGGTCTTTCAAGAGCATTTGAGTCAACTCCACCACTTAATATCTTCCCTGATGATGGTTGGACTGAGTTGTAAGCTCTTCCTAAACGAGTAATTGAATCTAATAAAATTACTACATCTTTCTTATGCTCCACGAGCCTTTTTGCTTTTTCAATAACCATATTAGCTACTTGGACATGCCTAGTAGGCGGCTCATCGAAGGTACTAGCTACAACTTCTCCCTTAACTGTTCTAGACATCTCTGTAACTTCTTCAGGCCTTTCATCGATTAGTAAAACAATTAGCTCTACCTCAGGATTGTTGCTTTTTATTGAGTGAGCAATACTTTGAAGCATGAGTGTCTTACCTGCTTTAGGTGGAGATACTATTAAGCCACGCTGGCCTTTTCCAATTGGAGCTATTAAATCAATTATTCTTGAAGAAAGGTCTTCTTTAGAACCTGAACCTTGTTCAAGTATTAATCTTTCATTAGGAAATAATGGAGTTAAGTTTTCAAAAAGAATCTTATTTTTTGTTTTAGATGGATCTTCGCCATTAATGGTATCAACCTGGATTAAAGCAAAATACCTTTCTTTTTCTTTAGGTGTTCTAATTTTACCGGCAACAGTGTCACCTTTTCTTAAACTAAATTTTCTTATCTGATTTGGTGATACGTAAATATCATCTTCTCCGGCACAGTAAGAACCTTCTGGTGAACGTAAGAAACCAAAACCATCATTCAAAATCTCTAATACTCCGCCACCAAATATCTCAACACCTTCAGATGCTTTATGTTTAAAAATTTTAAATATTATTTCTTGTTTTTTAAGTCTGCCAACATCTTCTAGCCCCAATTCAGTTGCTATTTCAACAAGTTCGCTTATTGGCTTGATTTTAATTTCAGTGAGATTCATGTAGGTAGTTCCAGTGCTATTTTTTTATGAGAAAAAGAGTGGTTAGATGGTGGCCGCAGGGCCTAGATGTAAAAATGATATTCCTTTTTAGCTAAAGATGCAAAGTTTGTGGGCAAATTTATATAGCTGTATTAATAAAATCCTCGAGCTGTTGTTTGCTAAGAGCTCCTATTTCGGTGCCTACTGGCTCTCCATTTTTAAATATTATTAAAGTTGGTATAGATCTAACTCCATATCTTGCAGCTGTTTCTCTATTAGCATCAACATCCATTTTAAATACTTTTATTTTACCTTCGTTTTCAGCAGCAACTTCCTCTACAGTTGGTGTTAATTGCTTACATGGTCCACACCACTCAGCCCAAAAATCTACTAAAACCGGTGTTTCAGAATTTAGAACATTATTGGTAAAATTTTCTTCATCATGTATTTCAATTACATTGCTCATTTTTTATTTATCTCCATGGAAATTTCTTTTGCTGAGTAAGTCAGAATTGCATCTGCTCCAGCTCTTTTAAAACTTATTAGCGATTCTAGCATAACCTCATTATCAAGCCACCCCTTGGCAATGGCTAGTTTTAGCATGCTATATTCACCGCTAACCTGATAGGCAAAAGTAGGAATCTTGAAGGTACTTTTAATTAAAGAAACTATATCTAAATAAGGCATACCTGGTTTTACCATTACTATGTCTGCTCCTTCATTTATATCCATCGCAACTTCATGAAGTGCTTCATCGCTATTGTAAGGAGACATTTGATAGGAAGATTTAGACGAAGTTCCTAAATTAGAGGCAGAATTTACTGCATCTCTAAAAGGTCCATAGAATTTTGAATTATATTTAGCAGCATAGGAAAGTAAAATAGTATTTTTATAATCTGAATCCTCCAAGGCCTCTCTAATTGCACCAATTCTTCCATCCATCATGTCGGAGGGAGCTATGATATCTGCGCCAGCTTCAGCTAGAACTAAAGATTGAGATCTTAAAATGTCTAGCGTTAGGTCATTATCAACATAATTATTTTTGATAATGCCATCGTGCCCATGATCTGTATAAGGATCAAGAGCCACATCAGCTATTATAATTACTTCCGGAAAGTTCTCTTTTATAAGCCTTACTGACTCGCACATTAAATTATTTTTATTAGTAGCTTCGCTACCTTTTGAATCCTTTTTTGAACTATTAACAACCGGAAATAGAGCTATAGTTTTAACTCCAGATCTCACAATGCTTTCTACTTCTCTTAAGATTGAACTCTTTCCGTACCTTAATATTCCTGGCATGGATTCAATCTCTTCCGTCCCATCAATGTCCTCTTTAATAAATACTGGTTGGATTAAGTCATCCGATGACAATCTTTTCTCAGAAACTAGATCTAATATATTAGAACTAGACCTAAGTCTTCTAAGTCTGGTATTTGGAAATTTTCTATTTATAAACATAGGTTTAGTCTGTTACTGCTCCAAGGCTAGCGGATTTTACACTTTTAGCAAATTTTGATAAAACACCTTTCTCTGGGGTTTTCGTAAGGTTTACCCATTTTGATATTCTATGCGCAATTTCATCTTCTGAGACTTTTAAAAGTAATTGATCATTTTCAGCATCTATTAAAATAGTATCTCCATCTTCGACTATTGCTATCAAACCACCATCTGCAGCCTCTGGGGTTATGTGTCCAACAACAAAACCATGAGTTCCTCCAGAGAACCTTCCATCGGTTATAAATGCAACACTGTTTCCCAAACCTTGTCCCATAATTGCTGATGTTGGCTTTAGCATTTCTCTCATACCAGGACCGCCCTTTGGCCCTTCGTATCTAATAACAACAACATCTCCTGGTTTTATAGATTTAGCCAATATGGCTTCCACTCCATCCTCTTCTGAATTAAATACTCTAGCTATTCCCTCAAAGGATGTTCCTTCCTTGCCTGTAATTTTTGCTACAGCCCCTTCTTTGGCTAAATTTCCATAAAGAATTCTTAAATGGCTATTCTCTTTAATGGGGTTTTCAAAGCTTTTAATAATCTGTTGTTTATCGTTATAAGGCTGAACGCTTTCAAGATTTTCAGCAAGTGTTTTTCCTGTTACCGTTAAGCAATCTCCATGGAGAAGGCCTTTTTTAAGCAACATTTTCATTAGGGGTTGGATGCCTCCATTAGCATTTAGTTCTGACATGTAATGAGATCCAAATGGTTTGAGATCAGCCATAACCGGTGTTTTCTTTCCAATCCTTGTAAAATCATCAAGGTGAAGATCTACTCCTATGGCATAAGCCATTGCGAGCATATGAAGAACTGCATTAGTTGATCCGCCAAGAGAAATAACAACCGTAATAGCATTTTCAAATGCCTTTTTAGTCATAATGTCTGAAGGTTTAATATCCTTATCTAAGAGATTTATTATCGCAAGGCCCGCTTCTTTACAGTCATTCTGTTTATCATCTGAAACGGCATCCTGACTACTGCTTCCCGGTAAACTCATTCCTAGTGCTTCAATAGCTGAAGCCATTGTATTGGCTGTATACATCCCACCGCATGATCCTGGACCTTTAACTGAAATCTTTTCAACATGTATTAACTCTGCTTCTGGTAAATCGCCTTTAGAAAATTCACCTGTTTTTTCACAGACTGTTACGTAATCTGTATTTTCTTCGCTTGGCCTGATTGATCCGCCATATATAAATATGGAAGGCCTATTAAGTCTTGCCATACCAATTACACAACCTGGCATGTTTTTATCACATCCGCCAATTGCAATAAGGCCGTCATATCCTAAACAGCCTACAACTGTCTCTATAGAATCTGCAATAACCTCTCTAGATACAAGTGAATATTTCATACCCTGGGTACCCATTGATATGCCGTCTGATACAGTAATGGTATTAAATAGAACGCCCTTACCCCCAGATGTGTCCACTGACTTTTCAACCACCTCTGCAAGCTGATTAATATGCATATTACATGGCGTAACTTTTGCTCCGGTTGATGCTATACCAACAAATGGTTTAGTAAAATCCTCAGATGTGAAACCAACGCCCCTTAGCATAGATCTGGAAGCTGCTTGATTGGGCCCATCTACTAACTCTTTTGAATATTTTCTTGAAGTCATATGGTTATCGTAATATTAATTGGATGCGTATCTTAACGCAGCGGAAAGTAATTTTTTAGTATATTCTTCTTTTGGATTATCAAATACCTGATGAGATAAGCCAGATTCGACAATCATCCCATCCTTCATAACGAATATAAAGTCTGACATTGATCTAATAACTTTTAAATCATGACTTATAAATAAATAGGTAAGCCCGTATTCATTTTGGATATCTTTAAGAAGGTCTATAACCTGTATTTGTATAGACCTATCAAGGGCAGATGTTGGTTCATCAAGGATCATAAATGCTGGATTCATTATCAGAGATCTGGCAATAGCCACCCTCTGCCTCTGCCCACCCGAGAACTCATGTGGATATTTATTTTTTGCTGATGACTCAATCCCGACATCAGATAATACTTTATCTATTCTCTGGTCTCTTTCATTGCTTGTAAGCTTAAAATGTACACCCAGTCCTTCACCAACTATTTCACCAATAGTCATCCTAGGAGATAGCGATCCGTAAGGGTCTTGAAACACAATCTGAACGTGCTTTTTTAGATCTTTTGCTTCTTTAGAGGAGTTCGATTTAAGATTCTTACCTTCATAAGATATATCTCCCTCGTAAGGTATCAAACTAGCAATGGCCCTACCAAGGGTAGATTTTCCAGAACCAGATTCGCCTACCAATCCTATTGTAGTATTTTTATATATATTTAAAGAAATATCTTTAACAGCATGAAACCTTTCTTTTTTAAAGGGATTGGCTGAAGGTGTGTTGTAAAAAACATTAAGGTTATTAATTTCAATAACTGGATTGCTATCTTAAATCCTCAATTGGTTTTGGTTGAGGCTCTGCATCAAGAAGTTTTTTAGTATAAGCATGGGAGGGGTTTGTAAAAACTTCATTCGTGTCACCCTGCTCTACAATTTCACCATTTTTCATAACACAGACTTGATCTGAAAATTCTTGGACCAGACCTAAATCATGAGTAATAAATAAAATTGACATGCCGAGCTCTGTCTTAAGCTTGCCCATTAGGTCAAGTATTTGTGCCTGTATTGTTACATCTAGAGCTGTTGTAGGCTCATCTGCGATTAACAGTTCTGGCTTATTGACCAGCGCCATAGCTATCATTATTCTTTGTCTTTGTCCGCCTGAAAGTTCATGTGGGTAAGAATAAAACCTTCTGCTAACATCATCTATCTCAACAAGACTCATAAGGTCCATAGCTTCTTTTATAGCTTCTTTTTTTGAAACATTGGAGTGAAGTAAAATTGATTCAGTTATCTGATTACCAACTCGGTGATAGGGGTTTAAAGAGGTCATTGGTTCTTGAAAAATCATAGAAACAATATTGCCTCTTATAGAAAGAAGATCTTCTTTTGCAGCATCAATTATTTCTTTATTATTAAATTTTATAGAGGACTCTTGTGAATAGGTCGCCTGAGGTTTAGGAAGAAGTTGAAGTATGGACATAGCCGTTACTGACTTACCAGAACCAGACTCGCCGACTAATGCCATTGTTTGGTTCTTCTCAATGTCAAAACTAATATTATTTACAGCTGTAAAAGAGCCATCTCTAGTTGCAAAATTAATGCTTAAATTATTTATTTCTAAAATCTTACTCATAATATTTTTTTATATTCTGTTAAAAAATCTACCACAGCTATTTTTGCTGAGTTTAATCTAGTCATTGAGGCAAAGCCATGGAACATAGATGGATAATGTAATTGTTTCACATTGTTGCCTTTTTCATGCAATAAATATGCATATTTTTCGGCTTCGTCACTCAGGGGATCAAACCCTGCTGTAACAATTATAGTTTTTGGAAGCTTATTTTCTAAATTAACTTTCATTAAATTTAAATACCCATCATCTATATTATCTTTTGAATTAATTAATTTATCCCAAAACCAGATCATTGCCTTTTTGGTTAAAAGATAATTTTCTTCAAATAGAGTATGTGACTCAGAGGAGCATGATGGATCACACATGGGATAAATTAGTAGCTGACTTTGTGGTTTAGAGTGGTTATTTGCTATCAAGTAATGTGTTAATGAGGCTGCAAGATGAGCTCCCGCGCTATCTCCACATAAACTAATTTCTTCAGAGTCATACCCATTTGAAATAAGCCACTCATAGGCAAATAGCGCCTCATTCAATGCAGATGGGTATTTATTTTCTGGTGCGAGACTGTAATCTAAGGAGAAAACCTTAGCTCCCAAATTATCTGAGATAAAAGAAACCATTTCATCATGAGTTTGGACTGATGAAAGAACATACCCGCCACCATGAAAAAATAATACAACCTTATTTTTCTCAATATTTTTAGGAATGTATTCTCTTAGGAGAAGGTTTTCTCTATCTGTAATAAAGTGATCTTTTTTTATAACCTTATTCTTTGGTTTTAGGGAAAGCCTATATTTTAATCTTTGCTTGGCGATTGAATCTCTAACACTTTGAATTGAGCCGTCAGAAACTTTATGTAATTCTGCCTTTGGCATTAAATCTAAAATTACCGAGGATTGAAAATCAACAAGGCGGCCTCTAATCGGGGTTCTTCTTTTTAAATAGATTAATTTCAGAAGCCATACAGGCATAGAGAAAAATATATTTAATAAAAGTATTCGAAACATTTGCACTCACTTTAATCTGTTATTAAAAAAATTCTTCCCTTTAGCAGCCTCCAAGACTATTCTCTACAGGCAATGAAGAAAATTTTATCAATAATCCTAACATCATACAGTTTAATTATGCCATCTCATGCTTCAGTCCTTTTCGATGAGCAAGAAAGCGTCCCTTTAGCAAAAGATGTTTTTGTTATAAGTAAGGGGCAGGCATCTAAAGGCATTTACATATCCTGGAACATTAAAGATGGTTACTACATGTATCTTGATAGTATTAAGCTGAAAGATATTACCAATAATATTCCTTTTGAAATCGTTGAATCTCATCAATCATTATTTGAAGATGAATTCTTTGGAAAAACTGAAATTTTAAAGAAAAAACTTACCTTAATTATAAATAAGTCCGATATATCTAATTCTTCTGAGTTGTTGATATACTACCAAGGATGCTCAGAAGATGGGTTTTGCTACCCAGTACAAAAAGAAATAATAATCAATAAAATCCTCTAAATTCTATAAATTTCTGTTAAAATCACTTAAATATGAATATATTATTACTCAATGGACCAAATTTAAACCTCTTAGGAAAGAGAGAGCCAGAACTTTACGGCAGCACTTCCCTTTCCGAAATTGAATTAAATCTTAAAGAGATTGCTGCGAGTCAGAACTGCCAATTAAGCCATCTACAGACAAATGCTGAACATGAATTAGTTAATGCAATACATCAAGCTCAAGACAATGAGGTTGATGCTATTATTATAAATCCTGCTGCTTTTACCCATACAAGTATTGCAATTAGGGATGCCCTGCTTGGAGTTGCCATTCCCTTTTACGAGGTACATATCTCGGATATTTACTCCAGGGAAGAGTTTAGGCATTTCTCGTACCTATCTGATGTGGCAGAAAAAGTTTATTGTGGCTTAGGTATTAAGGGTTATGAGCAAGCGCTTAATGAAGCAATTTTAAAATTTAAAGGAGTTTAAGTGGACATAAGAAAAATTAAAAAATTAATTGAAATGCTTCAAGAATCTGATCTAAAAGAAATTGAAGTAAGTCAGGGTGATGAATCGGTAAGAATTCTCAGAGGCGGACATAATGAAAATAATCCTGTTAGCTCAGGCATGCAAACACAATTAGTTCAGCCTGCTGATGTTTTAATCGACAAGGTTGAAGAAAAAAAATTAGAAGTAGGCTCAGCAATTAAATCGCCTATTGTTGGAACATTTTACAGAAAGCCAAGCCCAGATAAAGACCCATTTATAAAAGTTGGTGATTCAATAGAAGTGGGAGATGTTCTATGTATCATCGAAGCAATGAAAATGATGAACGAGATTAAATCAGACATTAGTGGAAAGATATTGTCGATTGATGTTGAAGATGGTGAGCCAGTTGAGTTTGGTCAAAGAATTATTACCATAAATTAAAATGTCATTTAAAGTTCTTATTGCTAACAGAGGAGAAATTGCCCTACGCGCCATAAGAGCGTGCAAAGAGCTAGGAATATCTACAGTTTCAGTATATTCAGAGGGTGATAAAGACTTAAAACATCTTAGGTTCTCTGATGAAACAGTTTGCATTGGCCCAACATCTCCTCTAGAAAGCTATCTTAATATCCCTTCAATCCTCTCTGCAGCAGAGCTAACCCAGGTAGATGCAATATACCCAGGCTATGGTTTCCTTGCTGAAGATCCAGATTTTGCTGAGATGTGCCAGAAGAGTGGTTTTAAATTTATAGGGCCGGATGCCAAAACAATTAGAAAAATGGGAGATAAGATTACTGCTAAAACATTAGCGGAGAAAGCAGGTATTCAGACAGTCCCTGGATATAAAGATGAAATACCAGAGGATCCAGAAAAATTTAAAGCAGTTGCTAGGGATGTGGGCTATCCAATAATGATAAAAGCTACAGCTGGTGGCGGTGGAAGAGGAATGAGGGTTGTCGAAAAAGAAGAGGACTTAATAACCCTAGCCCAAATTACAATGCAAGAAGCTAAAAATGCATTTGGCAATGAAACAATATATTTAGAGAAATTTATTGCCAATCCTAGACATGTTGAAGTGCAGGTAGTGGGAGATGGAAAAGGAAAAGCAATTCATCTTGGAACTAGAGATTGCAGCATGCAAAGAAGGCATCAAAAAATTATAGAAGAGGCTCCGGCATTAAATTTAAATGAAGTTGCTTTAGAAAAGATATTTTCTGCATGTATAAAGCTTTGTGAAAGTATCAATTATGAAGGTGCCGGGACATTAGAATTTTTATATGAGAATGATAATTTTTATTTTATTGAAATGAATACAAGAATTCAGGTTGAGCATCCTGTAACAGAAATGATTACTGGATTTGACATAGTCAAAGCTCAAATGAGAATTGCGTTGGGCATGAAATTTGAAATTGATCAGAGCAGAATAAATTTTAAAGGCCATGCTTTAGAATGCAGAATTAATGCAGAAGATCCAGAGACATTTCAACCATCACCTGGAACTATTACAAAAATGCATACTCCTGGTGGGTTTGGAGTAAGGTATGACTCTCACATATATGGTGGTTATATAGTTCCACCTTACTATGATTCTTTGTTAGCTAAAATAATTACGCAAGCAAATTCCAGAGAGTCAGCAATAAAAAGAATGCTTAGTGCATTAGATGAGTTTTTTATTGAAGGCATAAAAACAAATCACTCTCTTCATCAAAAGCTTTTACGTGATGAGGTTTTTATTAATAATAAACACACTATAAATTACTTAGAAAATGAGTTCTTAAAAAAACATGAAAGCTGAATACAATCCTAAAGAAATCGAGAAAGCCGTTCAAGAAGAATGGCTAAAAGAAGATAAGTTTAAAGCCACTCCAGATAATAGAGAAAAATTCTATTGCCTATCTATGTTTCCTTATCCTTCTGGAAAGCTTCATATGGGGCATGTAAGGAATTACACAATAGGCGATGTAATTTCTAGATACAAAAGAATGAGAAATTTTAATGTTTTTCAACCAATGGGATGGGATGCATTTGGTCTTCCTGCTGAGAATGCTGCTATTGCCAACAAAGTTAGTCCTAAGGACTGGACTAATGAAAATATTGAGTACATGAAGAAGCAATTAGCATCGCTGGGTTTAAGCTACGACTGGTCAAAAGAATTGAGGACTTGTGAGCCTGAGTATTATAAATGGGAACAAGTCATCTTTAAAAGATTTCATGATCAAGGCCTCGTTTATAGAAAAAAATCATTTGTTAATTGGGATCCTATTGATGAAACAGTTCTTGCCAATGAGCAAGTAATCGATGGCAAAGGTTGGAGATCTGGTGCTCAAATTGAAATTAAAGAAATAGATCAATGGTTTATTAAAATAACAGATTATGCTGATGAGCTTTTGGAATCTTTGGATGAGGTTGATTGGCCTGAAAATGTAAAAGTGATGCAAAGAAATTGGATTGGGAAATCTAATGGAGCTGAAATTAAATACTTGATCGAGGAATCTGATGAGTACTTAACAGTATTTTCTACAAGACCGGACACGATTTTTGGCGTTTCATTCTTAGCAATATCACCTAATCATTCGATCTCTTTGAAACTGGCAGAAACTGATAGCTCTATCAACAAGTTTTTAGATAGGTGCAAAGAAACAAAAGCTGCGGAAGCAGATATGGCAAAGGCAGAAAAACTTGGCATTGATACTGGCATTAGTGCAATTCACCCCCTGACTGGTAAAAAAATACCAGTATGGATAGGTAATTTTGTCTTGCTAGACTATGGAACTGGAGTTGTTATGGGTGTTCCAGGGCATGACCAAAGAGATTTTGAGTTTGCATCTAAGTACCAAATGGAAATATTACAAGTTATATCAACAGATGAAGAAGGCCTCCCAGTATTACAAAAAGGAAGCCTCATTAACTCAGGTAATTTTAATGGAATGACTTCAGAAAATGCTTCTGAAAAAATAGTTGCTGAATTAAAAGATAAGGATCTTGGCGAAGAGCTTGTTCAATTTAGATTAAGAGATTGGGGAGTAAGCAGGCAGAGATATTGGGGATGCCCTATTCCAGTTGTTTATGAGAATGGGGAGCCAAGAGTTTTGGATGAAAGTGAGATGCCAGTTACTCTTCCTGAACTCCCAGCTAACTCAGCACCCATACCCCTAAGTCAAAACAAAGATTTTATTAATCATCTCAGAAAACTTGAAAAGAGAAACTGATACTTTTGATACTTTTATGGATTCATCTTGGTACTACGCCAGATTTACTTCATCAAATAATAAAAATGAAATTTTTGATGAAAATTCTAAATATTGGCTTCCGGTTGATCTTTATATAGGAGGTATAGAGCATGCCATATTACATTTATTATATTCAAGATTTTTTCATAAAGCGCTTAGAGATATGGGAATGGTTGAAGGCAATGAGCCATTTAAAAAACTTTTAACACAAGGCATGGTTCTAAAAGATGGGGCCAAAATGTCAAAATCTAAAGGTAATACTGTTGACCCTCAGTCATATATTGAAAAATATGGAGCTGATACTGTTAGGCTTTACATGATGTTTACCGCGCCTCCAGAGCAAAGTCTAGAGTGGTCGGAGTCCTCCGTGGAGGGAGCATCAAGGTTTATAAAAAAAGTATGGAATCTTGTTAATGAAAGAAAGTATTTAGATATAAAAGAGCCTTCTATTTTTACCAAAGAAGAGACAGCCTTAAGAAGAAAGTCACATACTACTCTTGTCAAAATTACTAATGACTTTGAAACAAGACATTCATTCAATACAGCCATAGCTGCAATGATGGAGTTACTAAACTTTATACCTGATAGCTTTAAAGGTGAAGATGCAGATGAGTCTAGTAAGTACTGTCTAAATGAGGCGATAATAATTTTACTTAAAACTCTAAATCCAATAGCTCCTCATATATCAGAATATCTTTGGAATGATTTCTATGGGGATTTCTCTAATGACAATATAGAGTCTTCATGGCCTGAGGTTCGAGAGGATCTGCTTGAGGTATCTGAATTTGATCTTGTTGTTCAGGTTAACGGAAAGGTAAGAGGAAAAATTACTATTGATAAAGGTCTGACGCAACAAGAAATAGAGGTCTTGGCAAAAAGTATTGATAATGTTTCAGCAAATCTTAAAGGTGCTGATATTAAGAAAACTATCTATATAAAAGAAAAAATTATAAATTTTGTTTTTTAAAAATATATAAGACAATTATTCTTTGATATATCCTGCATAGGTAGTTAATATAATTTAATGACTAAATACTCCCTTAGTGCAATCTTCTTTATAGCTTTTTTTGTTAGCTCGTGCGGCTACAACCAAGTTGTTTTGAGAGGTGGGGGCTTAGATTTTAATAGCATCAAGTTTGATGAGACTGTGCCACAAAATTTTAAAGATCAAGTATCTTATTTTTTTAATACAGGTTCATCTGATTCATCCCAAGTAAATAACCGCCTAGATATAACAAGCTATTCAGCTAAAGAATATAATATCTACGCAGGAAATGCGCTAAGAGCTCTAGAGGGTGAGATAACTTTAATGCTTCAAGTTGAGTTAAGGTTAAATGATTCATTTGTGAGGAAATCTTTCAGCTCAACAAAAAGATATAAATCTAATGAGTTAAATCCATTGGCTCAAAATCAAATGATTAAATTATTAAAAGAAAGTATGCAAAAAGAAATTATTCAGCAAATTATTATAGAGGTAAGTACTCTTGAAATGTGAGGCCTTATCAATCAAGAAATATTTAGATAAATCTCCTAATATTTTTTTTATATTTGGATCAGAGGTTATCTTAAAAAATAACTCAAAAGATATCTTAAAGAATCATTTAAAAGCAAAGGGTTTTACTGAAAGGAAGTTTATAAATAAAGACGGGTTTAAAGATATAGAACAAGCCATTATAGAAAATGCAGGAGGTTCTCTATTTGGTTCAAAAACGATAATTGAGATCAATCATGATCAAGGAAAGATCCCCGATCAAATAATAAAAATATTTGAAATTCCAAATATTGGTAATATGGAAAATATTGCCATAATAATTAACTCACATAATGAGAAATTAAATTCCTCTACTAAATGGGTTAAGCAAATGGATCTCTCTGCTTTAATAGTTGAGTGTAAAAAATTAAAGTCATTTGAAGAAAAAATTTGGTTAAAGAATGAGCTCAGCTTCACCTCAGATCAAGATAGAAATGGTCTTGTTCAAAGTATATATGAAATGAATTCTGGTAATTTAGTTGCTCAGCAAAACGAAATTAAAATTCTTAAATTAGTTTATAAAGATGGAATGAATATGGCTCAAGGATCGGTTATAGATTCCTCTGAATTTTTACCTTTTGAACTAGAGGATATGATAATTTCTAGAGATACCAAAAATGCATTAAGAATAGTAAGCTCCATTAAAAGCTCTGAGGGGCACTATGCTCCATTACTGGTTTGGATTGTTGGGAAGATTGTTAATAGCTCAACCAGCGCACTTCAGAATAGAAGTCCTCAAGCAAGTCTTCAAAAATCTGGTGTTTGGGGGGATAAAATAAGTGGTTATATGAGTTTTATAAAAAAACATTCGTTAAAAGATCTCATTGGGCTTCAAAGAAATGTTTTTGAACTTGATTTAGCAAACAAGGGACTTATTAAGAAAAATTTTTGGGATGAGTTAGACACTCTAATAATAAAGCTAACCGCTAGCTAAAAAATTTATAATCGAAGGCTTCTTTACATTTAAGATAGATGGGATCTTGAGTGTCTAGTGTATTTTCTAGATTCACAATATCAGTTATTGGAGCAAGACCTTTTGTTGAACTAGAGAGCCATGCGGAAGAAGCATTTGAGAGGTCTGTAAGATCAAAATTACCTTCAATTAATGGGATATTTATTTTCTTTATTTCTTTTATTAATAAGGCTCGTGTGATGCCTGGCAATATATTGTTAGATAGGCCTGGAGTGCAAACAGTTCCATTTTTAACAAAGAATAGATTCGAAGCCCCTGCCTCTGTCAAAATATTTTCTTTATGCATAATAACCTCATCACAATCTTGTGTTTGAGCAGAGTTCATCTGCATAACATTACCAAGAAGAGATGTAGATTTGATATCACACCTACCCCATCTAATATCCTCACAGATCATTACTTTTAAAGTTTTTGTTTTAAAGGAAAAAGGAAGGACATATCCAAAAGTCTCAATATCCATTAATTTGCTATACATGTGAGCACGGATAATATCCTGACCACGAGTTACTTGATAATAGACATAACCATTTTCTGATGAGCAGCTTGATATAAGTTGTGTTATCTCTTTGCTTGCTTGCTCTATATCCAATGCTATTGAGAGTTCATTAGAGCTCCTTAATAGCCTCTTAATATGCATATCAAAAGCTATAGCTTTAGAATTATAGAAAGGAACAACTTCATAGATACTATCAGAGAATGTGTAAGCTCTGCTAAAAGGAGATATTTTAATATTCTCTACTAGTTCAAAACTCCCATTGAATACTCCTTCAATCTGATCCATTGTCTGCCATTCCGAATAACCCAAAGATCCATAAAACAAATTTAGACCACAATCTTCCAAAGAAGCCTTTTGCTTCAATGTCCTGTAAGGCGACAAGATCAGATACTAGAATAATCTCATCATTGCTTCTAATTTCAAGTATTCCAATTTTTTCACCAAGGCTAATTGGCGCTTGAATATTATTCTGATATTTGTAATTAATTTTTAGATCTTTAAAATCTTTCCTAGGCAAGGTGATAGAAATATCATTTGCAAAACCCAAGCTAAGTGTGTCTTCTTGACCACCCCATATTTTAATATTCTGATATTCTTTATTGGCATCTATTACTTTCTGAGTTACATACCATTTAAACCCATACTCCAATAATCTTTGTGACGCCAAAAATCTGTCATTTTCTGTTCTGCTTCCAGCTACCACTGTGATGAGTCGCATATTGCCTCTTTTTGAGGAGCCGACCAAACAATAGCCAGCTGATTCCGTCCAGCCAGTCTTCATTCCATCAGAAGTTGAATCTCTCCAGAGTAATTTATTTCTATTCATTTGCTTAATGTTGTTATAAGTAAAACTTTTCTCCTTATAAAGTGCGTAAGTTTCTGGAAATTTATTTATAAAATTTGATGAGAGAATTGCTAGATCCTCTGCTGTAGTGGTATTTAAATCTGAAAGTCCAGATGCATCAAAAAAATTAGTATTGACCATTCCAAGATCAGCCGCATAAGCATTCATTAGATCCACAAAGCCTTCTTCATTTCCTCCCAAGAATTCAGCTATCGCCACAGATGCGTCGTTTCCAGACTGAATCATCATCCCTCTAAGAAGGTCTGACATTGTTACTTTCTTGCCTTGCTCAATAAACATCCTGGAACCCTTCATCTTCCATGCCTTTGTGCTGATTAAGACCTCTTCTTCTAAGGATATTGCCCCATCAGCCAAATACTCAGCAGCTATATAAGTAGTCATAATCTTAGTCATACTTGCTGGGACTATCTCAAAATCTGAATTAAATTCAGCTATTACTGTATTTGTATTAGGCTCAATTAAAATATAACTTTTTAAATCCAGATCGGGCGCATCTGGAATAAAACTTTGAGCATCTAAAAAGAAGGGAATGCTGAGTGCTAGTAATAGTAATTTTTTCATATTTTTAACTCTTTTGATAAATAATAGACTGCCATTGCGTAAAAATGACTAATATTATATTTGGTAATGGCAATAAAATTATCGTCACCTATAAAATAAACATCTTTTTTTGAATTTAGAACTAGCTTTTGACCCGTTTTAATAAAATTTTGATTGGAGATATTATTTAGCAGCATTAATTCTTTGAGCTTAATATTATTAGTTATAGCTATTTCTAACAATGAATCACCTTCTTTTACTTCATAAGTCTCATTAGTTCCTTCACTAAACATTAAAGGTATAAATTTATTTGATTCTTCATTGTTTCTATAAGGCTTTCTTACATTGTTTAGATTGATTTTTTGAACAATATCACCGTTTCGCTTCCAGCCATGAACCTTTAGATAGTTAGCCACGCTGCCAATAGCATCCTCAACTGAGTTAAAAAGATCTGCATACCCATCTCCATCGTAATCAATAGCGTATGCTCTATAGCTTGAAGAAATAAACTGCCCATAACCCATAGCTCCAGCATAAGAGCCCTTCACTTCAAGAATATCTAAATCGTTTTCTCTGGTTAAAAGAAAAAATTTTATTAACTCACTTCTAAAAAATTTAGCTCTTCTTGGGTAATCAAAACCCAGGGTTGTAAGACTATCGATAACTCTGTAACTCCCTTGTATTCTTCCGTATCTGGTCTCAACGCCAATAATCGCAGTTATTACTTCTTTGGGCACTCCAAACTCATCCTCCACCCTTGAGAAGGTTTGGATATTATCCTGGATAAACTTTTTACCATTTGAGATTCTTTTCTCTTCAATAAATAATTTTTTATATCTATCCCATGTCCATGTAAATTCTGCTGGTGTTGAAATAGAATCAATTATTTTTTGTTGTTTCTTTGCATTTGATAATATTTTTAAAACATAAGATTTATCAAAACCATGTTCTTCAGTTAATTCTTTGATTACAGATTCCGCCTCTAGATGAGATGAATAATCTGCAAGTAGAGGGAAGGAAATTAAAAGAGTTAAAATGTATTTTTTCATATAATTTTAGACATTAAATACTTATAAAGGTTTCAGTGCTGCATTAATTTTTTATGCGTTGCCATTGATATTATTATTCCAAAAGCTAAATAGAATGATAGCAAAGATGAACCTCCTTTGCTTATAAATGGAAGTGGCATACCCACAACTGGAATAATTCCAGCAACCATAGAGAGATTTATAAATAAAGTTGATGCGAAAACTAAACTTAGTCCTCCTATAGTCAATCTGCAAAACCTATCTCTTGCGTTGAAGGCAAGATATAAACATCGCAATAAAATAAAGAAAAAGATACTTAGAAGAATGCAAACTCCTATAAAACCGAACTCTTCTGCAACCACTGCAAAAATGAAATCTGTTTCTGCTTCTGGTAGAAAATCTAAATGTGCCTGAGAGCCCTCTTGAAAACCTTTTCCATTAATGCCTCCAGAGCCGATGGCAATTTTGGATTGGGTGATGTTCCATCCAGTTCCAAAAGGATCTGCATTTGGATTAAAAAGTGTTTGGATTCTCTGCCTTTGAAAGGGCTCTAAAAAGTTATTCCACAAGAATGGTAATGACAAGAGAAATATTCCAAAAGAGGTTCCTATAAATCTCCAGCTTAAGCCTGCTAAAAATAAAATATAGGCTCCCGCCATAAGAACAACCAATCCTGTTCCGAGATCTGGCTGCCTAGCTATCAATAAAAAAGTAAAACCAATTAAGCTTAAAGTTATAAATGTATGTCTAAGATTGATTGGTAAAGGCTTGTTATATAAATAAGAGGATAGAAAAATTGGTAAAGATATCTTTATAATCTCAGATGATTGAAGTGTAAAAATACCTAGGTCTAACCATCTTTTAGCCCCATTGATCTCTTTGCCAAAGATCATGGTGGCAAATATGAGAATTAACGAAAAAATTAAAAATACACCCGAAAATGTATTATAAAAGTCTGGGTCTGGCTGGCTCATCATAAACATTAAAATTAAACCAAAACCAACAAAGACTGATTGCTTAACAATGGTATTGATATCACCTTGGGATGCGCTATATAGAAATACCAAGCCCATTACAGAAAGCAACGTAATTGCAATAAATAAATATGGATCAAAGTAAATGCTAAATTTTGTAAAATTTAATTTCTTTTTCATTTATTTAATAAGCTGTTTAAAACTTCTATAGCCACTGGTCCGGCAACTGAGCCTCCGCTTTCTCCATTTTCAATTACCACACTAACAGCATACTTAGGATTTGGCATAGGGCCAAAAGCAATAATAATTGCATGATCTCGATTACCCTTATTCTCTCTTACAATTTGATAGTCTTCCTTAGTATCAGTACTTACAAGCTCAACTGTTCCAGATTTAGCGGCAATAATGTAAGATTTTAAAGATTTTAACCTTCTGGCAGTTCCTTTTGGGTTTTCAATTACTCCAATCATACTTTCGTGGATCTTATCCCAATCTGAGTCTGTAATTGCAGAATTATTCAAGCCTAAAGATTCTGAATTGTCACCCTTTATAAACGAGAGTTTTTTTAGACTTCCTTTGTTTGCAAGAAAAGCAGAGTAATATGAGAGTTGAAGTGGGGTAGCACTTAAATAACCCTGTCCGACTCCTAAGTTTACAGTGTCGCCTTTAAACCAACCAAAATTTAAATTATTCATCTTCCACTCTGGGCTTGGAAGCAGACCCTTATCAGAATTGAAACAATCAAGGCACGGATTCTTTCCGAACCCGAATTCTGAGAGATAGTTAATTAATTTATCAATATTTGATTCATAAGCTAAAGAAAAGAAGAATGTATTAGAGCTCTGAATTAGCGCATCATTTAAAGTGATTGTTCCATGTCCTCCTTTCTTCCATCCCCGATAAACTCTTTGATCTTCTGGGAGAATAAAAAATCCTGGGTCATCAATCGTAAAATCCCAATTAATAATTTTTTCTTGAAGGCCGAATAATCCTATTAATGGCTTTATTGTTGAAGCTGGGGAATATCTTCCCTGTCCGGCTCTATCAAAAAAAGGTTTATCAGTATCTTTTGATAAGGCATTAAAATCTATAGTAGACATACCACCAGCAATATCATTAACTGAGAAAGATGGTGAGCTTAAATAAGTAACAATAGACCCTGTTTCTATTTCAACAGCAACCACAGCCCCTCTTCTCTTATTCATTTGCTCTAATGCTGTTTTCTGAGCCTCAAGATCTAAAGTAGTAAATAAATTACCTCCAACTACAGGAGGTTGTATTCAAGCTCTCTTAAAAACCTTCCAGCAGCATCAACCTCATATGTTTTCTTTCCAAAGGAACCTCTTAGTAAATTGTCATAGGTATATTCGATACCCGTTTTACCAATCAAATAACCATTTGAATATTTATATAAAGTTTCAATTTGCTTTAATTTTTGTTCAGAGAATATCTCTGAAAGCTGATCATTACTGACACCGCCAACATAACCTATGGCATGTGAAAATAGATCTGGGTATTTGCTTTGCCTGCTATATCTAACATCAATAAAGGCATTAGGATATTTGTAACTCCTAACCTCAAATTTGGCAATCTCTTCGGATGTTAGGTTGCTCTTAACAGTGAGTTCTCTATTGTAGGCCGCTTTCTTTTTAAAATTTTCATTGACATAGTTCATCTCTTTTTCATTAAGTGAAATAATCTTTCCAATGCTTGAGATAAAGCTATCTAGGCTTTCTATCTTCCAAGGCTTTATTATTAAGCTATAACTTGGAACATTATTAACAAGAATATTCCCGCTTCTGTCATAAATAATTCCTCTCGCAGGTTGAACTAACATATCCCTTGTCTTATTTTTTAGAGAGGCTGATGTATATTCTGAGAAACTAGATACTTGCAAGGAATAAGTTTGATAGATGAAAAAAGAAAATAAAATTCCAAAGAAGAAATAAATTAAAACTAGTCTATTAAAGAAACTTTTCTTTTCAAGATTTCGCTCTTCAAGTTCAATCATTTATGATAAGGCGCCTTGTTGATTATAGAAAAAGATCTATAAATCTGCTCAACTAATATTATTCTAAAAAGTCTGTGAGGAAAAGTAAAACTAGAGGCTGAGAGAACTTTATCTGATATTTCAATAATCTTTTCAGGGAGTCCAAATGAACCTCCAATGATAAAATTAAGCTTTAGGTTTGTTAGCATGGATTCTTCAAAGAATTTACTAAACTCCTTGCTATCAATTTTCTTACCTCTCGAATCCCAAGAAACTACATAGTCGCCATCTGAGATTTTATTAAGTATTAATTCGGATTCTAATTTCTTTACCTCATCAATTGATCTTTTAGGATGCTGCTGACCCTTAATCTCGATGAAGCTTAAAGAAATATTTTTGGGAAGCTGTTTTTGATAATACTCAATACCTTGAGATTCCCATGGGGTTAGCTTGTTGCCAACGCTAATTATATTAACGACCATCTAACCAGGAGCGTTTAAGAGTGTGTTCTCTCCCCATAGACCTTCTAGATCATAAAACTCTCTTATATCACCCTTCATTACGTTTATAACCACTTCGCCACAGTCTACTAATATCCAACCAGATTCTGCTTTTCCTTCAACACCAAGTACGGTCATTTTATTTTTTTTAACTGCCTCAACTACCTTTTCTGAAAGAGATTTTGCATGCCTATTTGAAGAGGCAGTTGCAATAATAATTACATCGGCAAAAGATGAAATACCTTTAATATCAAGAGATAAAATATTCACAGCCTTGTTGTCACCAAGGGCGATTTCGCATATGTCTTTAATGGTTTTCTTAGGCAAAATTATTTATATAATATAGATTTTTAACAACTAAAAAAATTAGCTTTTTAGTCTTTGCTATACTAAATCATTATTTAGAAAAAGGGTAAGTAATTATGGAAATAACCAATTTAAATTCTTTTCTAGATTTTATACTTGGATATAAAAATATTATTATCTGGCTTGGCTCTCTATCTTTGTTTATTTTCCTATTTAGTCTAATTGGAATAAAGTGGCTAATAGCACTAATTCCAAGTGACTATTTTTTAATAAAGAAAGATTCTAAGATAAAGTCATCTAATCCATATTTATGGCTCTTGATAGTAATCTTTAAAAATTTGATTGGTTACTCGCTTATTATAGGAGGAATCATGATGTTAATTCTTCCAGGACAAGGCCTATTCACCATAATAATTGGTCTAATGTTGAGTAATTACCCAGGGAAATATGCTCTTGAGAAAAGATTTATCTCAACTCCCGCGATACTTAAATCAATAAATTGGCTGAGAAGTAAATCAGACAAACCACCCTTATTAATTAACAGTAATTAATTAGCTGATAATTTTTCTATGTATTTAGAGAGAATTGTCATCCTATGAGGGGCGTCAAAAGCTTCCAATAGATTTTGTTTTTCAGAAGAAGTAAGCGGTATCAATCCTGCAAGGTGATATGCAACGGAATCCGCAGAGTTAAAGTCTACATTTATAGGCAAGTCACTAACCCTAGGGTGTTTCATTAACTGGGATAGTATATTTAAAATATCTGGATATTCAGCCAAAACCGCTTGGTCGTCAACTTCAGGATCAAATTCAGATTTGGCATCTGCTACATGCAGTCCGTCCTCTAGTTGATGAATATTGCTAATTGATACCTTGTTCTCTGATTTAACTGTTATCCCTAGAAGACCATTTGGAAGGTTATTGAAATCAATTATTTGAACATAGCTCCCTTTTTTATGCATACCGAAGTCAGAACTTGTTTCTGACTTAGTCTGTAAAACAATGACAAAACCATGCTGCTCCGACATACATGTTTTAATCATATCTACATATCTTGGTTCGAATATCTGCAAGGATTGAATGCTTCCTGGAAGAGCAACGAGGCCAAGAGGAAAGACAGGAATATTATTTTTTTTCAAGGTAACTAATTAATGGTTTAAGGATTTTGTGACTATCTTTGTTGGTCATTAAAAGAATAATATCATATTCGGATAAGATCAATTTTGTCTGATTAATGAAATCTTCAATATTATCTGAGGAGGTTATATTATTTCCATCACTTAGAACATTTTTATGATCTAGCCATACCGCATTATCCAAACAAGCCACGGTATCAAGAAGCTCTAAGCCATGAGAGCCTCCTGACATTGTGTTTGACCCTAGCTCAATAAGACCAAGTATTTTTTTTTCTGGGTATTTCATCCTTATTGCCTGAGATGAAAACATTATTGCTGTTGGGTGATGAGCAAAATCATCATATAAATGAATGTTAGAAAATTTACCTTTATATTCCAATCTTCTTTTGACTCCATTAAAGCTTTTGAGAGATTCTATAGAATCATTAATAGCAATATCATCTGTCTTTGCTGCAAGAATCGCCGCAATATAATTCTTAAAATTATGCAGGCCAATTAATGGTAAACCTGCTAGCGAATAAGCGATACCTTTATATTCAAGCTCTTGCTCTTCGAAGCTTATTTTAATCTCGTTGTCGTTAATTACCGTAGATTTGCACCAAAGACCTTTAGATATTACATCTTCGGAATTCTTATCATCACTAAAGTAAATTACCTCTCCAGATGAGGGAATAATTTTAATTAAGTGATGGAACTGTCTTTTAATATCATCCAGATGATCGAATATATCTGCATGATCAAACTCTATATTATTAATTACTAATGTAGACGGTGAGTAATGTATAAATTTTGATCTTTTATCAAAAAAGGCTGAGTCATATTCGTCAGCTTCAATAACAAAAATATTGTCCGTACCTAATGATGCAGACCCTTTGATGTCGTCAGAAACTCCTCCAACAAGAAACCCAATATCTCTTCCTTGATTTAAAAAAATATGAGCAAGCATGTATGAGGTAGTTGTTTTGCCATGAGTTCCTGAAATTGCTAGAACTTTTCTATTTTTAAGAATTTCTCCAAGCATCTCAGGGCCTGATCTAAAAGGGAGTTGATTGTCTAATATATATTCAACACACTCATTTCCTCTAGATAGGGCATTGCCAATAATATATAAATCTGCGTCTGGCATAGACTTGCTTGAATAGCCTTTTATCATCTCAACATCAAGATTTTCTAGATGACCGGACATTGGGGGATAGAATTGATTGTCTGATCCAGAAATAGAATGGCCTGACTCTTTTAGTATTTGAGCGAGCCCGCCCATGAATGTTCCACAAATGCCTAGGATATGTATTCTCATATTAGTTATAATACGTTACCTATTTTTATTTCAAAACTTTATAGAGAGGAAAAATGAAAAAAAATGCATTTTATGCCCAATCAGGTGGCGTTACATCAGTAATTAATGCGTCAGCGGGAGCTCTTATTTTGGAGGCTAAGAAGCATAAAGAGCTTATTGGCAAAGTTTATGCAGGTAAAAATGGAATCTTGGGAGCTCTTAGAGAAGAGCTTATTGATACATCAAAGGAATCAAGATCTGCAATAGAATCTCTTAAAAATAGACCTGGTGGAGCTTTTGGCTCATGTAGATTTAAATTAAAAGGTTTAGATACGGATAGAAAAGAATACGAACGATTAATAGAAGTCTTTAAGGCACATAATATTGGCTATTTTTTTTATAATGGCGGAAATGACTCTGCAGATACTGCATACAAAGTCTCCCAAATAAGTGAACAGTTAAATTACCCTATAAAGTGTATTGCCATTCCAAAAACAGTAGATAACGACCTAGCTCTAACTGATAGCTGTCCTGGATTTGGTTCTGCTGCAAAATACATAGCGACGTCTACACTAGAGGCTTCTTTGGATACTAAATCTATGTGTGAAAGTTCTACAAAGGTATTTATTTTAGAAGTCATGGGAAGGCATGCGGGCTGGATGGCAGCCTCATCAGCCTTGGCAAGAATAGAAAAAGAAGATCCTCCTCATATAATTCTTATGCCTGAGGTAGATTTTAATCAGAAAGTTTTCCTGTCATCTGTTAAGCAATGTGTAAAAGAAAATGGTTTTTGTGTTGTCGTTGCTTCTGAAGGAATTAAAAATAGTAAAGGTAAGTTTTTAGCTGAATCTGATACAAAAGATGCATTTGGTCATGCTCAACTTGGAGGCGTTGCTCCATATCTAGCTGGCTTGATATCAGAAAAACTAAAATTGAAAATTCATTGGGCTGTTTCAGATTATTTACAGAGAAGTGCTAGGCATATTTCATCTAAAACAGATCTTCTTCAAGCAGAAGCTGTAGGCGTTCATGCAATCAAATATGCAGTCAAAGGAATGAACGGAGTAATGCCAATAATTGTTAGAGGGAAAGGTAAGAAATATACATGGAAAATTGAGCCTGCGCCTCTTTCAAAAATTGCTAATGTTGAAAAAAAATTACCCAAGTCATTTATTACTAAGAATGGAATGGACGTAACTGCAAAGGCAATTAACTATCTGGCCCCATTGATAGAGGGGGAAGCATTTCCTCCATTTAAAAACGGCATACCTAAAATAGAAAAATTAAAACTAATAGAAGTGAAGAAAAAATTAGCCAAATGGCGCTGATTTCTTTAATAAATTAAGGTCTTCTATTATTTCTGATATCTCGTCCTTGAGTAGATGCTTATCTTCTTCATTAAGAAATGCTCCCACTTGGATATCCTGCCCCTTTGATCTAAAGCTTAATTGTAATATTTGATTTATATCTTTATTTACTAAAAAAGATGTGAAAGTCCTGAACTCTTTCCATTCATAATCTATCTTGTCCCGACCCTTCTGAACTGTAACTAATTCTTGAGATATATAAATCTTTTCTCTTTTAGCACTCCATTTGAAGTTTAAGTAAAATGCGAGAAATAAAACTCCTATTTCCAATCCAGCAAAAGGAAGAATTAATAATGCTCCAAAAAAGAAAAATATTGAAGCAATTCCAATACATACAAAAGAAATACTAAATAAAAATAATATTCTATTTTTACCAACCAATGAGCTATTCGGTTTAACGGAAACTATGAACTCTTCTTCATTAATTTTTTGAATTGAAATCACGATATAATAATTATTATGGTAAATGCTAATGACTACACTAATTATATGGTGCCTTTCTATGCTCCTGAAGATTTTATTGTTAAAAAAGCTAAAGGGTCTTTGGTTTGGGATGCTAATAATAAAAAATATATAGATTTTACTGGCGGGATTGCAGTTACGAATTTAGGCCATTCTCATAATGAGCTTATAAAAATAATGAATCAGCAATCTAAAAATTTATGGCATCTATCTAATCTATATATGAATAGTCCATCTATTGAGCTTGCAAAAAAACTCTGTAAAAAAACTTTTGCTGACAAGGTATTCTTTTGCAACTCAGGTGCTGAATCTATTGAGGCCTCTATCAAGATTGCCAGAAAATATTGTGCGACGAATGTAAATAAGAACAAAAATGAAATCCTTTCCTTTACTAGCTCTTTTCATGGAAGGACATTATTAGGAATAGCTCTTGCAAAAGCAAAGCACCTAACTGATGGCTTTGCTCCGCTCCCCAAAGGAATTACAAATCATACATATAATGATATTGATAAACTAGAGGATGCTTTCTCAGAAAAAACAGCAGCGGTTATTCTCGAATTAGTTCAATGGCAGTCAGGAATTACTAAAGCTAACAAAAAATTTATTGCTAAAGTTAAGCAACTAAGCAAAAAATATAACGCCTTGGTAATAATAGATGAGGTTCAGTCTGGGGTTGGTAGAACAGGAACTTTTTTTGCTTATGAGCAATTTAATATCACTCCAGATATTTTATGTTTTGCGAAAGGTATGGCAAATGGATTTCCTATTGGTGGGATTCTCACTTCGAACAAAATTTCTGATTCAATGACTGTAGGATCTCACGGCACTACTTTTGGAGGAGGCCCTATCGCCTGTGCAATTGGCTCTAGAGTGGTTGATATTATTTCTAAAAAAGCTTTTCTTACTAAAGTGCTAAGTAAAGAAAAAAGGCTGATAAAAAAATTGAATGAAATTAATTTAAGTTATCAATGCTTTAATGAAATAAGCTCTGCTGGTTTATGGATTAGTGTTGAGCTGGCAAGTATAGATGTAGATGATCTGATCAAGCTATCACATAAAAATGGCCTTATGGTTCTCAAAGCAAATGCTACTACAATAAGGTTTTCACCTAGCTTGATAATTGAAGATTCATTAATAGATAATGGATTAGAGATCTTTGAGAAATCTATTCTTCAGCTTCAGTAGAAGTACTTTCAACCTCTTCAGCCATTCCAATAACTTTTCTGTAACCCTGGGGAAGCATGTTTCCTCTTTTAGCTCTTGAAGAAATATAGTTCTCAAGATCTTTTAGTTTAAGAGTTAGAGAGCCTTTACCAACCCTATCTATCCTTAATGAACTAGATAATGAGATTAATTGTGCATGGGCCATGAACTCTTCTTTTGCTACAAATTTTGCCGTAGGAATATTAATAATTTTATTTCCCTTTCCCTTGGCCAGCATTGGTAATTCATCTATCTTAAATATAAGCAGTCTCCCAATATTTGATATAGCAGCTATATAGACATGATCATCTCTAACTCTTATAGCCTTAAGAAGATCTGCATTATTAGGAATCTTCATGAATGCCCTTCCTGACTTCTTATTGGAAACCATATTCTTAAATTCAGAAATGTAACCGTACCCAGCCGTATTCATAATCATATATTTATCATCATCATTTCCAATCAAAGATGATACAAATTTAACTCCGGAATCTGCAGAAACTCTTCCTGTAATTGGATCGCCCATTCCTCTTGCTGATGGAAGTGAATGACTTGGCAGCGAATAAGCCTTGCCGTTTGAGTCTAAAAAGACGCACATCTGATTGCTTTTGCCTCTAGAAAAATCCTGAAGAATATCATCACCTCTGTAAGATAAAGATACTGGATCAATCTCATGACCTTTTGCACTTCTAATCCATCCAGCTCCAGATAAAACAATAGTTATTGGTTCTGTAACCAATGTCTCTTCTTCTGAAAAGACTTTTGCATCCGAGTTTTCGATAATAGGAGATTTTCTTTCATCGCCAAAATTCTCTTTTATTTCCGTTAATTCCTTCTTAATTAATGTTTTTAACATTGTTTTTGAGTTTAGAATTTTTTCTATCTCATCTTGCTCTGCTACTAAAGTATCTCTTTCCTTTTCTAACCTTGCCTGTTCTAGCTTAGCTAGTTGCCTTAATTTGATTTCAAGAATGGAATTAGCTTGAATCTCTGATAGCGCAAATGCCTTAATAATATCTTTTTTAGGCTCATCTGATTCTCTTATAATTTTGATAACCTTATCTAAATCTAAATAAACAATCAGAAGTCCTTCTAAGATATGCAGCCTATCGTTAACCTGGTCTAACCTATGTTCTAATTTCCTAGTGACTGTATCTTTTCTGAAAACTAGCCACTCCTTTAAAAGATCAACTAACGGGAAGACTCGAGGCCCACCTTTTAATGAAATTAAGTTCATATTAGTTCTATAACTTTTCTGAAGGTCTGTGGACGCAAAAAGATGATTCATTACATCCTCAGCATTCACCCTATTAGATTTAAGAGTAATAACTAATCTTATAGGCTCTTTATGGTCACCCTCGTCAACGAGATCCACAACCATTGGAATTTTCTTTTTCATCATCTGGTCAGCAATTTGCTCGATTATTTTTGAGCCAGAGGCTTGATAAGGCAAAGCGTTTATAACGATTTGATTTTTTTCTTGCGCCCACTGGGCTTGAATCTTAAAACCGCCTTTTCCAGTTGAATATATCTCTTTTAAGTCTTCCTTGCTGGCTATAATCGGCGAATTATTTGAAAAATCAGGTCCTTTGATAATTTTTAGAATATCTTCTAATTCAGCCTTAGGGTTTTCAAGTATATAAATGGTCGAATCAATAACTTCGTTAATATTATGAGATGGGATATCTGTTGCCATACCAACTGCAATACCTGACGTACCGTTTAATAATATAGAAGGTAGTTTAGCTGGGAAAATAATTGGCTCTAAAAGAGAGCCATCAAAATTAGGCTGCCAATCAACTGTTCCAGACTTTAACTCTGAGATTAAAAGGTCTGCAAATTTTGTAAGTTTGGATTCTGTATATCTCATGGCAGCAAAAGATTTTGGGTCATCTTGTGAGCCCCAATTTCCCTGACCATCTACAAAAGGATATTTGAAAGAAAAATTTTGTGCCATAAGAACCATTGCTTCATATGCAGCACCATCTCCGTGGGGATGGAATTTACCAATAACATCTCCAACAGTTCTTGCTGATTTTTTGTACTTTGATCCAGCATCGAGTCCAAGCTCTGACATTGCATATAAAATTCTTCTTTGAACAGGCTTTAAGCCATCACCAATATTAGGAAGGGCTCTATCCAAAATAACGTACATTGCATAATTGAGATATGACTCTTCAGCATACTGCTTAAGGCTTATAGAAGTTATTTGCTCTTGATCTTTCATAATTATATTTTTGCTAGCGCTCCCTTTCTCTCAAGCCACTCCTTTCTTGCGGGTGCATTCTTTTTAGATAGTAATAAATCCATCATTGAGTTGGCATTATCAGTGGGGCTGATTGATAATTGAACTAGTTGCCTAGTATCTGGATCCATAACAGTTTCCCTTAGCTGCGGCGGATTCATTTCTCCAAGACCTTTAAACCTCTGAATATTTATTTTAGGTTTTCCTTTTTTATTTTTGAACTCTTCAACTATCTGATCTCTTTGAGTATTATCAAGCGCGTACAAAACATCCTTACCGCAATCGATCCTATATAAAGGAGGCATAGAAATATATATTCGTCCCTCTTGAACAAGTGACCTGTAGTGCCTTAAAAATAAAGCACATAGCAAAGTTGCTATATGCAACCCATCTGAATCTGCATCAGCAAGAATACAAATTTTTCCATACCTTAATGAAGATAGGTCATTATTTCCAGGTAGAACGCCAATTGCAGTAGAAAGATTTTTTATTTCTTGAGATTTAATTATCTCAGCACTTTCTAAATCCCATGTATTTAATATTTTTCCTCTTAGGGGCATGATTGCCTGAAAGGATCTCTCCCTAGCTTGCTTTGCTGAGCCTCCAGCCGAATCTCCCTCTACTAAAAATAACTCTGTTTCATTAAGATCCTGGCTATTACAATCAGATAACTTTCCAGGAAGTGCTGGCCCTCTAAAACTTTTCTTTCTTTCGACTATATTAGAAACCTTTGCACGCGTCTGAGCGGACATAATTGCTAGTTCGGCAATTCTCTCGCCCTCTTCAGTATGCGTATTGAGCCATATGCTTAAAATATCTTTAGTTGAATTAGAGACAAAAGACATATGATCTTTTGAATCAAGCCTCTCTTTTGTTTGACCGGCAAATTGAGGATTTTGTAATTTTGAAGAGACAATAAAAATTGCGTTACTTAGAACGTCTTCGGCATTTATTTTTAAACCCTTTGGTAGCAGGTTTCTATATTCACAAAATTCTTTTAATGCATCCAAGAGACCCGATTTAAATCCGTTGAGATGCGAGCCACCTTGCAATGTTGGTATTAAATTAACATAGGTTTCATTTAATTTATCCTTAGGAAGTCTAAGAGACCAATTAATAACGAACTCTAGCTCTTGAATATCTGCTTTTTTAGAGCAAACAATTGAATCTGCAAGAACGAGCTCTACGCCATCAGCAGACTCTTCTAAATAACTCTTTAAACCATCCTCAAAAAACCATTTAACTTTTTCAGACTTCTTCTCATCATGGAAATCAATCGTTAGCCCTGGGCACAAAACTGCTTTAGCTTTTAATAGATGTTTTAGTTGCTTAACCTGAACTTCATTGGTTTCAAAGTATTTTGGGTTGGGTTTAAATTTGATCGTGGTTCCTGAATTTCTTAAGCCCACCTCTCCAACCTCAGCTAACTCACTAGCCTTGTCTCCATTATTAAAAGTAATCAGATGTTCTTTTGAATCTCTTTTAACTCTGACCTCTAGCTCATCTGATAAGGCATTAACAACAGAGACGCCTACTCCATGAAGGCCTCCTGAAAAGCTATAGTCATCACCGGAAAATTTAGCACCTGCATGAAGTTTACAAAGTATGAGCTCTACACCAGAGACTTTGTGCTCAGGATGTTCATCTACCGGCATTCCCCTGCCGTCATCTGATACTTGAATAAAGCCATCTCTTAAAAGGGATATTTTGATATTTGTACAATGCCCGGACAAGGCCTCGTCTACTGAATTATCTAAAACTTCTTGAATTAAATGATTGGGATTTGACGTATCGGTATACATCCCGGGTCTTTTTTTGACAGGATCTAAGCCAGATAAGACCTCAATAGCATTAGAATCATATGAATTATTAGCCAATCTATCCTGCCTTAAATATATTAAAGCTTTTAGAAATAGACTCTATAGCTTTTTTCATTAATAATTACCCTTTGAACTTTTAAGCCTTATTCTACTCTAAGAAATATATAAAAAAATATACAAACGCATTATATATCGAAGTAATTTAATGTTTACACTGCAAACATTGCAACAAATAGGTTAAAATATAATTATGACTAAAGCTACTAACTTAAAAATACTACTTTCTATTCTATTTATCACACCAGTTTCATCTGAAAATTTATTAGATATTTATAATGAGGCTCTCCAGAATGATCCTACTTATAGAGCAGCTGAATATTCTTATTTAGCCGATAAAGAAATTGTAGTTCAAGGAAGAGCAGCTTTATTGCCTAGCTTGACTCTTAGTGGCTCTACCAATTGGAATGAATATTACCAAGACAAGCAGCTTCAACAGCAATACAACTCATTTTCATCCTCGGCTAGAATTACACAGCCATTATTCAGGCTTGATACATGGTTTCAATTTAGACAGGCTCGATCCCTTACTGACGCGGCTGAAGCAGATTTTGCTTATGAGCAACAAAATCTTTTAGTTAGAACTGCGGATTTATACTTTGGAGTCTTAAGAGCAGTAGATAATTTAAATGCGGCTATTTCTGAAGAAAAAGCAATTAAAAAGCAGTTAGATCAGGCACAACAAAGATTTGAAGTTGGCTTATCTGCCATTACTGGAGTGCAAGAAGCTCAACTCGCTTTCGATCTTAGTAAGGCGTCAAGAATAAATATTGAAGGAAAGCTATTCTCCTCAAGGGAAGCGCTTAATGCCCTTATTGGAAGGGAGATTTTTAGCCTCAGTGAACTTGGAGATACTCTTGTAGTCTCCAATCCATCTCCTGTCTCCAAAGAGAAATGGGTAGAACTTGCTTTAACAAATAATTTTCAACTTAAAGCATCTTATTTAAGAAAAAAGGCAGCAAAAAATAGTGCAAGAAGTGCTGCTTCTAATCATTTACCTAAAATTGACATAGTTGGAACAGAGTCTGAATCTGAGACAAATCAATTTAATTACGAAGGTTTAAATTTTAACGGTCAAGGAATTCCTGTTCCAGCAATAACTGGCAGAAGAAATTTTGGAATCCAATTTAGTATGCCGTTATTTCAAGGTGGCGCTGTTAGCTCAAAAAGAAAGCAGGCATATTTAAAATATGATCAAGCAACTGAAAATACATTGTTTGCAGAAAGAAAAGTTATTCAAGAAGTTAGATCTCAGTACTCAAATGTCTTAACTTTAGTAGCGAATGTTACCGCTCAGACACAAGCTGTTAAGTCAGCAACTAGCGCATTGGAAGCAACTCAAGTTGGATATAAAGTTGGAACTAGAAATGTAGTTGATCTTCTTCAAGCTGAAAAGAACCTTTATAGTGCAGAAAAAAATCTTTCTAATGCAAAGTACGATTACATACTTTCAAATCTTAGGCTTTTGTTAGCATCCGGAACTATAAGTCCAAGCGAAATTATTAGTATAAATAGCTTACTAAACTAACATATGCCCGAATTGCCAGAGGTTGAAACGACCGTCAGGGCTATTAATAAATTCAGTCAGTCCACTTTAAAAAGTACAAAAATTCATAATAGAAATCTACGCTGGAAAGTCGTTGAGAACTTTGAATTATTAACAAAAAATCAACCCGTTAATAAGATTAGCAGAAGAGCTAAATACATCATATTTCATTTAGATAATATTAATATTATTCTTCATCTTGGAATGTCTGGAAGCTTCAGGATTTCTAAAAATAATGACAATTTTTTTTTAAAGCATGATCATGCTGAATTTATTTTTGATGAAGAAAAGATTGTCTATAACGACCCTAGAAGGTTTGGGTCGATTCATCTAGCAGACAAACTAGATGAGCATAGGCTAATAAAAAACCTTGGTCCGGAGCCGCTATCTAAAGATTTTAACCCTATAGATCTTCATAAAATAACTGCTAAATCTAAAATAAATATTAAAAGCTTATTAATGAACCAAAAAAATGTCGTTGGAATTGGAAATATATATGCATCTGAAAGTTTATATCTTGCTCAAATTAATCCTAATAGAATTGCATCTGATTTAAGTATTGAGGATTGTAAAAAAATTACTAACTCTGCAAAGAAAATTTTAAATGCTGCAATTAAGGTTGGAGGCACAACTCTAAAAGATTTTTATTCTGCAGACGGAAGTCCTGGTTATTTTAAATTCGAGCTTAATGCATATGGGAGAGAAGGACTTGAATGCAAAAAATGTAAAACATTAATCACAAAGGTGGTAATCAATACAAGAGCAACTTTTTTTTGTGGATAGCTGTCAGAGCTAAACGCTTTGCTTGGCCTTAAGGGCTTGTTCAACTATCGGATGAACAAATTTAGAAATATCTCCATTGAGTCCAGATATCTCCTTTATTAGACTAGAAGATACATATATTAAACTTTCTTTGGGTGTTAGAAAGATGCTCTCTATATCAGGAGCAAGAGACCTGTTCATGGTTGCAAGTTGAAATTCATACTCAAAATCAGAAACAGCTCTAAGACCTCTTATGATGGCGCAAGCATTATGATCTCTTGCTAGATCGACTGTCAGCTTTCTTGGGAATCCTAAAACTTCAACTTTATCATTATCAGCATATATCGATTGAGCTAAGTTGATCCTGTCCTCAACTGAGAATAAAGGATTTTTAGATTCACTTTTAGCTATTGCAACAATAACTTTATCGAACAAACCACAGCCACGATCAATGATATCCATGTGGCCAAATGTAATAGGATCAAAAGATCCCGGGTATATTCCTACTCTCATATCTAAATCATACTCAACATTGATTATTAAGCAAAACTTTATGTGCTAAAAAAAACAATTTTATATGCTTTTAATAGGGACTATAATTTCCCGATTCTAACTAATAACTATTTTATGAAAACTAATTATCTACTAGCAGTATGTATTTCAATGTCTATAGTGCTTTCAGCTCAACAGAATGTTGAGGAAGTAATAGTAACTGCAGAAAAGACAGAGAAAAATATCCTTGATATTGGGACTACTATGAATCTTTATAACGAAGACTTCATGGAGGACCAAAAAATTACTGAGCTAGGTCAGCTTAGTTATTATGTTCCAAATTTTACCGTTCAAGAAGAGGATGTTATTAATCCAAGTCTTTCAATAAGAGGAGTTGGTGCTGATTCAGGTTTCTTAGTTAGTAGAATTGGTAGATTTATGAATGGTTTAACAATGTCATCAACCACTATGTCCTCTTTTGCTTTGTATGACTTAACTAGAGTGGAAATCTTAAAAGGACCACAACCATCTACATTCGGAGTTGATTCTGCGGCTGGAGCATTCAATGTTGTTACAAATAAGGCTGAACTAGGCTCTACTTATGGCTCTCTTTCGATGGGCTTCGGTAATTTCAATAGTAGAGATCTGCAAAGTGTTAATAATATCTCCTTAACTGACTCATCTTCATTGAGAATATCTACTTTTAATAGTGATATAAAAGGATATACAAAAAATATAGGTGATGGTGATAATGTAAATGGTAGAGGTAATGTCTCAGCATTAAGATTAAGCTACACAAATGAAATTACTGATAATTTGACATTTTAGACGTAGTTATCAACCAAGAAAATAACAAACTGCCAGGTGTTGGATATAAGAGTGCTTACATTTTCTCAGAAAATCAGGATAGATCACCATATGGCGAAGTTGATTTTAGAAATACTCAAGACTCTAAAACTGATAGAGAAATGCTAACTCAGCAATATTTTTTGAATTACTCTATTAATAAAAACTCTTCTGCTTCGTTGAGTTTCTTTGATACTCAGTCAAATACCTTTAGCTTTATTGATACTGACGGCTCTTATTTAAATATTATGGAAGCGGGTAAAACTAATAATGCCGACCTTTCTGGCTTTGAAGCCCAATACCAATTTAGCAATGATAAGTTAGATCTAATGGTTGGTTACACTAAGACAGATAAAGAAACGTATGATTACCTAGGCATTGAATTTGCTGAGCCCTATCTGTTAGCTTTTCTAACATTTGATGGGCAATTTGCAGCAGCCAATGGATTGCTGTCGATTTTGCAAAGTGGAAGAGGTGCATTTTCTTCTAGCAATGTTTATGGAGATAACTTCCCAATTCAACAATTAAGATCTCTCTTTGCCTCTACATTGCAGAATAATCCCTTCAATACAATTCCAGTACCTCTTCCAGATGGATCAATTTACAACCTTCCAGTTGACGTTAGTCCCTATATTCAACCTAAAGTTCAAACTGAATCACAAGATTCATCATCTTTTTATGTAGATGCTACATACCACTTAACTGATGACCTTAGCTTTACTGTTGGTTATAGAGACTCTTCAAATGATACAGCTGTTGTTTTTGATGCAAAAGAATGTAATAGGCCTCTAGTAACAGGCACATGTCAGGATGCCGTTCTTCAGCAAAAAAATTCACATAAAGATGAAGGTGAGCCTTTGTTAAAACTATCAAGTGTTTACAACTATTCAGATAGCTTATCTTTTTATATCACCTCTTCAGAAGGAAGGATAAGTCCTTATGTAAGTTATACAGGAGTTACCCCTGCTGAAACAATAGAATCTCAGGATCTTGGTTTTAACTATGTTGATAGTAAGTTATTCCTATCTGGAGCTATATTTAGCTACGACTTTTCAAATTATACTGTTGCGCAGCTTAACTATAATACTGGGTTTACTTCATACTCAGTAATGGAAACAGCAACAATAGATGGTTATGAGTTTTATGGGAATTATGTAATTTTTGATTCAGTCAAAATATTCGGTTCTTACGGCTATCAAAATGCGAAGCTTGGACAAAATACAATTGATGATAAGGATTTTGACTATGCTGGAAATACTTGGAGACTTGCTCCTGAATCTAACTACTCTATTGGGATCTCATTAGATAGAGGCATGGCTAACTATATTCTTGCTTATACCTACCAAGATGATGTTTATTTTGAAGAAAGTAATGATCTAGATACCTATCAAGAAGGTTATGGCTTACTAAACCTAAATGTAAATGTAGCCATTTCAGAGAACGTAAGTACCTCAATCTACTTTAAAAATATAATGGATGAAGAGTTTTTAATTGATGGTGGTAACGTTGGTGGAGATGTTCTTGGATTACCAACTTATGTAGCGGGACCTCCTTTAATGCTTGGAGTCTCTTTAAGCGCAAGATTTTAAAAAAATCTATATTTTCAAGACGAGAATCATTCTCATTAAAAGTTTGAAACATATATGAATATTGGGTAATATAATGGTTCATATAAAAAAGGGGGAGGCAATTTAGCTTCTTTTTCTGTTACAGGAGTTACGTATGAAATTATTATTAATCCTAGGTAGTGTTATTGCACTTCCTTCATTTGCTGCTAGTGGTGGCGACCTTCAGGCTAGTGACTTAACAGGTGTTTCGTTTTGGCTTGTGACTGCTGCTCTTCTTGCTGCTACTGTTTTCTTCTTTGTTGAAAGAGACCAAGTTAGTGCTAAGTGGAAAACATCGCTTACAGTTTCTGGTTTAGTGACTGGTATAGCATTCTGGCATTATCTCTATATGAGAGGTGTTTGGATCGAGACTGGTGAAACGCCAACAGTATTTAGATATATTGATTGGTTATTAACTGTTCCATTACTGATGGTTGAGTTCTACTTAATTCTTGCTGCATGTACTAATGTTGCAGGTTCATTATTCAAGAAATTGCTTGGCGGTTCGCTAGTAATGCTTTTATTTGGATACATGGGTGAAGCTGGAATTATGGGAGCATTACCTGCATTTGTTGTTGCAATGGCTGCATGGTTATACATGATCCACACTCTATACTTGGGTGAAGGAAAAGCTGCTGTAAGTACTGCAAGTCCTGCTGTTATGTCTGCATACAATACTATGATGTTAATTATAGTAGTTGGTTGGGCTATATACCCAGCTGGATATGCTGCCGGTTACCTAATGGGTGGCGAAGGCGTATATGCTTCTAACTTAAACATCGTATATAACCTTGCTGACTTTGTTAACAAGATTCTATTTGGTTTAGTTATCTGGCATGTTGCAGTTAAAGAATCTAATGCATAATTAGTAACTTTAATAGTTAAATAAAAACCCGGTTTTATACCGGGTTTTTTTATGCTTAAAATTCTTAAGGATTAATAATCTCACCGTCCCAACTCAACAAGTCTCCGGAGTTTTTCTGAGTGGAATTAAGAATTACCTTAGCAAGCATTTCAGCGCTATATTCTGGTGTGAATAATTTTCTCTAGCGACATTTTTTTTAAAAGGCTCACTTAAATTACTTTCCACTGTCCCAGGCTGAAGGCCTAGAATAACTGCATTTGGATTTGTTCTACAAACCTCTATGCTAAAGTTTTTAACAACCTGATTAAGTGCTGTTTTACTAGCCCTATAAGAATACCAGCCTCCTAGCTTATTCTCTGAGATGCTACCGACCCTTGCACTCAAGAAAGCAAAAACACTTTTTTGATCTTTAGTAAGTAATGGGAGGAAATGTTTTCCTATAATTGCTGGGCCAATGGTATTAATTTTTAATACTTTGAGAAAATTATCTGGATCTAAATCTTTAATACTTTTTTCAGGACCAAAATCTTTATTATGAAGAATTCCAGTTGCGACTATAACTATGTCAATTTTTTGGGTGCCGATTACCTCTGCTGCATTCTTTACGCTAATCTCATCCTCTATATCTATGGAAAAGCTTTTTACCTTGCTTGAGCTAAAGTCTATTTGTGTTTTAGAAAAAGAGAATACATGCTCAACGGTATCAATTTTTGAATACAAATCTACAAAAGCTTTGCCTATTGCCCCGCTTGCTCCAATAATAACGATTTTTTTTTGCATAAATTATTATATATTTTATTGAGGGCTGTGCATTTATGAGACTATATATTTATCAATTATGAGATAAAATAAAATTATGGATATTTTAAATAAAAGAATTGTTGTAACTGGTGCTGCAAGTGGAATCGGCAAGGCTCTATGTATTGCATTTAAAGAGGCTGGGGCTAAATCAATAGTATGTGTTGATATGAATATTGATGGAGCAAGGGAAACTGCAGATACTATTGGGGGTCTCGCAGTTGCTGCTGATGTTTCAAACGAGCAGGATATTATTAATGTTATTAGCGAGGCTAATGAACTCTCAGGTGGTATTGATATATTTTGTTCTAATGCTGGTATCGGTGGCAAACCCGGTTTTTTTGAAGCCGATACTGCTGATTGGAATCATATTTGGGGTGTAAATGTTCAGTCTCATATTCATGCGGCTAAGCACGTTTTGCCTCAGATGATAGAAAGGGGCGAGGGATATTTAGTTAATACCTCATCTGCTGCTGGGCTCTTAACTCAATTAGGGGCTGCTGGTTATGCTGTAACAAAAGCAGCGGCTGTAAGCTTTGCTGAGTGGATTAAAATTACATATGGTAACAAAGGAATAGGAGTTTCTTGTCTATGCCCTCAGGCAGTTAGAACAGCTATGACCGAACAAGGCCCTGGTGTTGCAGGAGTAGATGGAATGCTTGAAGCGGATGTTGTGGCTAATGATGTATTAGACGCAATAAAGGAAGAGCGTTTTCTAGTTCTCCCCCATCAAGAAGTAACAGAATACATGCAAAGAAAAGCAAACGATCGAGATAGATGGATTGGAGGAATGCAAAGACTGCAAAAGCAATATGAAGATTTTCTAACTCCGATGGAAGGCGATGAAAAAAATTAAACTAAATCAGTTAACTTAATAAAGACAGTTTTTTTTCTAGAGCGGATATATCCATTTTATCTTTATAAATAGGTGCTAATTTTTCTATCGATTTTCTCCAAAAAAGGTCTAGATATTGAATAAAAAGAATCCACTGATCTAATTTTTTTACATCTATTAAAGAGCCATCATTGGAATAAGCATTCCATAATAACTGGGTATTTTCATCTGATAGATTTAATGAGTGGCAGAGTGTTGCTATATCAAAGTAAGGATGGTTAAGCCCAGCATACTCCCAATCTAAGAAATAAAATTTATCCCCTATTAGAAGGTTTGATTTATTAAGATCATTATGGGAAAGAACATAATCTGTCCCGTCTTCGCATATATCATTGTAAAGCTTGAAACCTTTATTAATTAACGTCTCTTTTGACTCTTCTTGAAGAAGAATTTCATATGCAGCAATAAAAGTCTTAAATGATGCGATATCTATATCAGGAAGCTTTGACTGATGAAGTTTTATTAAATTCATTCCAAGCCCTGTGATTAGATCGGCTCGAGATCCAGATATAAAATTAAACTCTACTCCTTCAATATATCTCCAGATAAGAACCCCGTTAGAAGCATCATGATATAAAATTTTAGGCGCAAGTTCTAAGTGCTCAACACCATGAATAATCCTTATTTCTCTATTTCTATCAAAGGGTAAAAAAGAAGCCCATGAATAATCCACTCTTAATACTGCTTTGATATTTCTTAACGTACACAAATATATTTCAGATACCGGGCCGGTTTTAAGTTTTTTTATGATTTCTATTTCAGAAGAAATAGATTCAATTCTTTTAGATAGGTTTAATGCTTCCATTGTCTTTAATTCTAGCCCATGACTTGTAACCAAAATATATAATAATGAGATATATAAAAAATAAAATAGATGTTAGAACAAGGCCTCTAGACATAAACAAGAAAATAGAAATAGAATCAATCACAAACCAATAGATCCAATTCTCTAACAATTTCTTTGCAACCATATAAGTAGCCACTATTGCTCCCCATGTAGTTAAAGCATCGATAAATGGGAAAACTGCATTTGTAAATTTTTCAAGGATGAGACCAGAGGCGTAAGCAAGAAGTAATATTAAAGAGATTGAGAAGAGATGGTTAATTGGCTTCCAGGTTTTAACAGAGAGCTTTATATTTGCTGTGCTCTCCTCTCTCCATTGAGACCATCCATAAACAGCCATAAGTATATAAAATATTTGTAATCCAGCTTCCATGTATAGGCCAGCTGAAAACATGATAAAAAAATATAGAAAAGAACTGAGAATGGCTGCAAACCAGCATCTTATATCTTGTCTTACAGCTAAGCAATAGATAGACAATAGCTGATACCACTGCCAGAAACTCCATCCAGTATTGGTCAATTAAGTCAAAAATCATATCGAACAGAAAGTCCTAAATGTCTAGGGTCTCCATGTCTTTTATAAAGAGTGTCTTCAAAATTTGGAGCCTCATTCCCGAAATAGAAACCTCTTGTAGAGTAATAAGTATCGAATATGTTACGAACCCATATTTCATAGTTCCAATTATTTTTTTGGTAGCCATAGTTAATATTAGTTAGGGCATATGAGTCTGATTTATTATTATGTGAATCTGAATAATAAAAACTGCTTTTTCCGGTTACATCAAGAGAAAGGTAAGTCTTTTCGGTTGGCTTCCAACTAAAACCTAAAGCAAAACTTCTTTCAGGTGCATGTGCTTGAGCTCTTCCCTCAAGATCCGGTCTAGATTTCCAATTCTTTATCTCAGTCTTTAGTATTCCAAGATTAGCGAAAACATTAAGGGAATCAGTTAATTCCATATCCATGCTTAATTCTAGGCCTTTATTTATGCCCTCTGCAGCATTTTGTGTCAGATATGAAAAGGTATTCGGGTCACTCGGGTCAACTTGAGTTGAAATTGAAACTTGTTGATCTTCCCTGTCTGAGTAAAATATTACAGCTCCTATATTTAATTTTGAGTTTAATAGTTTTGTATTAATCCCCATCTCATAATTCGTCAGGAACTCAGGATCATAATAGATATTTCTATTTTGTGAATCGGAGCAAGACCTAGGCCTAGATTGAATCCACCTTGCTTGTAACCCTTAGCAATACTTGTAAAAATAGTACTGTCATTGATTAAGGTTTTTACTAATGAAACTTTTCCACCTGACATTCTTTTAGAAGGATTAAAAGATTCTCCAAGAGAATCTGAATAACTTGCATCCCAATCTTCAGATCTAGCTCCAATAGATATCTTTGTCGTCTCATTAATAAAGTAATCTAGGTTACCGAAAACTGATAGATTCTCTGAGTTATATTTGCTTGAAGAAGAAGATTCACTAGCATATGGCCCATAAGGATCAGAGGGATCACCATAAACACCATCATCATTTTTTAAATTTGATTCATTGATATCAGAATAACTGACCCCCACAACCCATTCAGCAGGAAAGTCTGAGGCAAGATCTGCAGGGTTTGAAACCACCCTAAATTCTTGACTAAATGATTCTCTATTTCTTAAGGTTTCTGAAAAATAATCATATGTGTATGGCGCATGAGATTCAGAGTTACCCCAATCAGCATCGTAACTAAAAATAACATTGGTATCAGTGATGCTTGTTAAACTTTGTAACTCAAATTTATTAAATCTATGGAATATTTTTAAGCCGTATGCATTTGTTTTTTGTGAATCCATTCCAGGTCTATCTGAGAGAGTATTAAGACTATCATCTATGGTCCAGATATCAGCAGGGTCATTCATATCAATTTCTGTAACTAGAAATTTAATAGAGGTTTTATCACTCGCCTTCCAATTAACTTTTAATCTTAAAGTGCTTTCATCTTTCTTGGAGGTGTCAGACTTATTTAGATATACATTTTTTCTAAAACCATTTGAATAATCTTTTCGCAATGCGATTCTATAGGTTATATCCTTGTTTTGGTCCAAAGGGCCTCCAAATGCTACTCCAGAATTCAATACTCCATAATCACCAATAGTGACTTCACTTGTACCTTCAAACTCTTCTGTTGGATCCTTTGTTTTAATATAGATTAATCCAGCTAAAGCATTAGCTCCTATTCTTGAGCCCTGCGGGCCTCTGTGAACTTCAATTTGGTCTACATCAAAAGTGGTAGCAATTCCACCTTGCCCTGAATAATCAATATCATCGATCAAAAAACCAACTGATGAATTTGGTGTGCCCTCATAGCCACCTCTTTCTCCAATCCCTCTAATTTGAAAATAACGAGCCCTTGAGTCACTAGCAGCAAAGTTCAAATTAGGTATTAGGTAAGACAGCATTTCAAAATGCTTAATTGGTTGAGATTTGATTAGCTCTTCATCAAGAACGATGATGCTTGAATCTTCCTTTTCAATTGAAATTTGTCGCCAATCACCTTTTACAATGATTTCCTCAACTGTTTGTGAGGCCAGCCATGGGCTAACCAAACATAATAAAAAAGATAATAAAAAAACAATTCTATTTTTAATAATATTCATGCGATTCCTCCGCCATTATTGTATGGATCAGGTTCAAAGGGTTTCCGTGAAGATCTCAGGTCAATTGACCACCCCTTGCAGTTGTTTGAATAATATAATTAAATTTAGAAAAAATCTAGATAAAAATTAAAGTTATCTTAATAAATGGCTTCTTGTCTAAACCATAGATTTACAGCCCATTTTTCACCCGAGATAACAGGCGATCCGCCATGAAGTGAATTAGGATTAATATCAGAACTACCATCTTTGCAATTATGGAAAACGACTACATCGCCTTTGTTGGGTTTTATCGAAACACCAATATCTGGGAAATCTGTTGCCCCTCCATCTTCGACGTCATTTAAATAAGCCAAGGCAGTTACCATTCTCTGACCTCCGGGAAACCAATTGTTCCTTCCCTCTTCCGTACTTTTATCAAAAGCATCAAAATGAGGTTTGTACTCAGTTCCTGGACCATAATGAACTAGCTGAAACTGCTCTGCATTATTGATTGGCATTTTAACTAGAATAGAGAATCTTTTACTTACCTCATGAATTATATCGCTCGCATCATGCTGTATCCAAGCATAGCTATTGGTTCTACTATCATGAAACTGGTGCTCTGAATCGGTTATGACTGTAGCTCTTTCCATCTTACCCGACCCAACCTTAATAAAGGATGCGCACTCGTCAGAGGATAAAAAATCTGATACAACATAAACAAGAGGATCGATAGAAAATAAGGTGACGTTTTCCGAAATTTGTTTTGGTTTCATGGTCATTTAAAAATTATATTTGCAAATTATTGATTTGTCTCTATTGTTATCTTCTAATCATGAAAATTTTTATTTCAATAGCATCTTATCAAGACCCTTTATTAGAAACTACTATCAGGGGGGCATTTGATAATGCAGATAAGCCAGATAACTTATTCTTTGGGGTATGTGATCAGTCTTCTCATGCCATAGATCTTGAGATCTTTTCTTTTTCTAATCAGATTTCATATGACCATGTTGAACCAGAAATATCTGAGGGCCCATGCTGGGCAAGACATAGAATTCAAAAATTTTTTAATGATGAAGATTATTACCTTCAAATTGATTCTCACATGCAATTTCAAAAAGGATGGGATACCTATTTGCTGTCTTATATGCAAAAGATTCAATCTGTAGATTCTTATTCACACAAGCTGCCTATTATTACCTGTTATCCAAGAGCATTTGATATTGTGGATTTTAATTCTGGAACTTACTCTCTTGATACTGCTGATACCAATACACATATTATTGCTTACAGAGAAGATTCAATTTTCTTAAAAGATTCATTCTCTAGACAGATAGGAGCAATAACTGATGTTGAAATTACTCATGGCTATCTGCTCGCAGCTGGCTGCCTTTTTGCTCCTGGAGCTTTTGTAAAAGAAGTTCCCTATGATCCTGAATTCTACTTTTATGGTGAAGAAATATCTTTAATGATTAGGGCCTTTACTCGTGGATTTGGTATTTTCCATATACCAGCTGTTCCTATATTTCATCTTTATACTGATACTTCTGATTTAAAAAGAAAGCTTCACTGGGATGAAACAGAGGATGGAAATAGACAAGTTAAGTGGCATGAAAGAGAAGAGAAAAGTTTAAATAAGCTATCAATGGTTATTAATGGTGAAATTGAGGGTGTTTATGGCTTAGGTGACAAAAGAACACTAAAAGATTATGAGTTCTTATCAGGCATTAACTTAGTTGAAAGGGAAATAGTGAACAAGGATAAGGCCACAACGGCTAACTTTGTGTCTTCACTGTCATGGAAAAACTCACCTTTTTAATGAAAAATATTTAGCGAATGATATTATTTAAACACCATATTTAAGGAGAGATGAGATGAGTAAAGAAGTAAAAGATTTTTTTTCAACCTATAGTGATTTTGTTACCAAGGTAACTAGCGAACCTAGTATTGATCTTGATGCTCTTAAAAAGAGCTTTGATAATATTGAAGAATCTTCTTCTATAAAAATGCCAAGACTATTAACAGCTGCATTGGGTCTTGGAAGCGAGACTGGAGAATTTGTTGAAATTGTTAAGAAAATGGTTCTTCAAGGAAAGCCAGCTTCTGAAGATAATATTTTTCATATGAAGAGAGAGCTTGGAGATATTATGTGGTACTGGACTACCGCATGTGCATCATTAGGTTTAGATCCTTATGAAGTAATAAACGAAAATCAAAAAAAATTAGAAGCCAGGTACGGAGAAAAATTTGAAGTTGATAGAAGTGAAGTCAGAAAAGACGGCGATCTATAAGCCAATTACTATCTTTAGATAAAACAATGGAAGAAAAAGACAATAAATCAAAAGAAGAACTTCCCTCGGCAGCTGATGACTGTGCTGATGTTACTTCTAGGTACGAAAAATATAAAAAGAGTAAAGAGAAGTCTCAGTTTCCTCCAGTAGATTATGAGAAACCTCCACATCACTAAAGCATGATCGTATTTCTGGCTTTTTTATATTTTCTTTATGCAGTCGCTTTCTTTTATACCTATAAAAATGGCTATAGCCTTGCTAAATATCTATATAAAAAAGAAAATATCAACAAGTACTTATCCATCGAGATCTTTTTTTTAATTCTTACTTCTTTTATCGTTTTTACAAACCAACCTCTTAATTGGATTATTGCCATATTGATGATTGCTCATATGGTTGGTGTTATATGGCTGGTTACGAGCCCAAGTAGCTATTACAAGATAGCAGACGAATCTATTGCTCTAGATGATGGTCTTATGGAAATAATAAATATAGGAGTACTGTTCGTATACTCAGCCTTGACAATATTTTCTAGGATAATTTTCTAAGTAGAGTCTTTTATTCTTTTAAGAAGACTTGAGGTATCCCAGCGTCCTCCATCTAAATCTTGAATGTCTTTGTAAAACTTATTTACCATTTCTGTTATCTCTATATTTGCGCCAACCTGACCAGCTTGCTCAGAAACTATATCTAAATCTTTTCGCATCCAATCAACTGCAAAGCCATGATCGTATTCATCCTTAAGCATAGTTTCCCATCTGTTTTCCATTTGCCAGGATTGAGCTGCTCCTTTTGTAATAACCTCCATAACATCACTTGTATTAAGGCCAACTTTTTCAGAAAAATTGACTCCCTCCGAAAGCGCCTGCACCAAACCAGCAATGCAAATTTGATTAACCATTTTTGTTAATTGTCCTGACCCGCTTGGTCCCATATATTTTGTAAACTTAGAGTAAGTATCAAGGATAGGCTTGATAGATTTATAGGAAGCTTCGTCCCCACCAACCATTACAGAAAGCTGACCAGATTCTGCTCCAGCTTGACCGCCTGATATTGGAGCATCTAAAAAAATAACACCTTTCTGGAGAGCAAGCTCATTCATCTCTTTAGAGAGAGTTGCAGAGGTTGTTGTGTGATCAATAATAATAGTTCCAGGATTTACAGAATTTAAAATACCTTTTTTACCTGACATCATCTCTCTAACATCTTCATCTCTTCCAACACAAAGAGCAATTACATTGCATTGAGATGATAATTCTTCTGGTGTATCAAAAGCTTTTCCAGAATACTGATTAAGCCATTTTGTTACTTTTTCTTGTGATCTATTAAAAATAGCAAATATCAGTAAATTCATTTGAAAGGTGCCCTGCCATTGGATATCCCATGACACCAAGACCTATAAAACCAATTTTATTCATCCTTTTGTTCTTCTTTATATTTTTCGTAATCTTCCCAGTCGTGAGGAGTTCCGACATTAAGAATCCCTTCTTTAGCTCTAAAGAGGCTTTGGGTTCTTAGTTTTGTTTTATCCTCTTCCTTTCCAAATAGCTTATTCCAGCCATCCTTAAAGTATCTTCTTAAATCTCTATCACTCATTAATGAAATAAGTTAAAAGTAACTACAAAGATAATGCCTGTTCCAAGGACTCCTATTATGCAAAGAAGTAAATCAACAGCAAATACTTGAAATAATTTTTTCCATGCTGCATTTCCTTGATCAGGTTCAGAGGCTGTTTCTAATTTAAAAAGGTGAATTGCAGCAACTTTAAACCAACTGAATACGACTAGAAAAGTTATGGAACCTGTAAAGAAAAGAAGCAGGTTAGAGGTCATACTATATGATTTTCTCTATCTTTTTTTGCAGTATGTTTGATGCCATTTTTTGAAGTATATTCTCCAGTAATGCCCTTAGCACCTGATCTATTTTTCTTAGAATTATTCATCAGGGTAACAATTGATACTCCTGATGCTAATCCGATAAAAAAGAAAATTATCCATTCCATTTTATAAAACCTCTCTACTTTTGATTAAACTCATTTTTTGCTTCGATGAACTCTGCTTTTAATCTAGTTACTAAGTCTGCAACACTAGGATCATCTTTAATTCCGCCGATACCTTGACCAGAACCCCAAATATCTTTCCATGCTTTTGCATCAGTATTTCCACCTGAACCAAAGTTCATAGTGCTTTTGTCTGCCTCGGGAAGATTATCTGCATCCATCCCTTCTTTTACAATTGATGGCTTTAAGTAGTTACCACTTATTCCAGTAAATAGACTTGAAAGTACTATGTCATCTGCGGCGCTTTCAATTAGCATTTGTTTGTAGCCTTGATCTGCATTGGCTTCTTGTGTGGCTATAAAACGTGTGCCCATATAGGCAAAATCTGCTCCAAGCGCTAAAGCTGAGGCAACTGAATAACCATCTCCAATTGAACCAGATAAGATAACTGTTCCATCAAACCATTCTTTTACTTCTCTTAATAAAGCAAAAGGAGATAGAGCTCCTGCATGCCCTCCGGCACCGGCACAAACTAAAATCAGACCATCCACGCCTTGTTCTGCAGCTTTTTTAGCGTGTTTAACATTAATAACATCATGATATACAAGTCCACCATAACTATGGGCTGCTTCTACTAATTCTGCAGGTGGTCTTAAGGATGTGATAATTATCGGTACTTCGTGTTCAACACAAGTAGCCATATCTTCCATCAGTCTGTTATTTGAAGCATGGCAAATTTGATTGACTGCAAATGGAGCGACCTTTAGCATCAGGATTTTGTTCTTGATACTCAGCTAATTCTGTTTTAATTCTAGTAATCCACTCACCTAAAACATGTTGAGGTCTTGCATTTAGAGCTGGAAAAGATCCAATAATTCCTGCTTTGCATTGTGCTATTACTAACTCTGGTCCTGAAACCAAGAAAAGTGGTGAGCCTATAACTGGGATAGATAAATGATCTTTTATGTGACTTGGGATTGGCAATTTAATTCTCCTTTATTAAATGAATATTACTCCATCCAATTGGTTAGAATAATTTAATTCGAATATATATATTATTTTTCCGGATATTCTAACACTAAATAAATCAAAGATTTTAATCCTTCGTCTAAAGCTCCATCATCGACAACAAAGTATGGAGAATGGTTCCCAGGAGCGTTCTCAACACCAGGTGCATTAACGCCTAACCAAAAATACATTCCTGGAATTCTATCTGAAAAAAATGAAAAATCTTCAGCTCCAGTTGAGGGAGTCTTACTAAGAAAAAACTTATTATCAGTAGCTTCTTTGAGCGTCGGAATTAATTTAGCTACTAGGTCAGGATTGTTATATGTGACGGGATAAAAACCACCAACATCAAACTCTACATCTATTTGAGCGCCTGTCCCCAAAGCTACGCCTGATGCTATTTGTCTTATTTCATCATAAATTTCAGCCCTAAGCTCAGGATCAAAAGTTCTAATGGTTCCCTGTATTTCTGCATCTTCTGGGATAATATTCCCTCTTGTACCCGATCTAATAATGCCTACAGATACTACAGCTGGATTGTTAATAATATTTATTCTTCTACTTACAATTGTATTTAGGCCTTGAATTAGTTCGACACTTGCCATAACAGGATCGATTGAATCCCAAGGCCTTGATCCATGAGCCTGGACTCCTTTTACTTTAATTCTATAGGTAGACGCAGCAGCCATGGCCGGTCCAGAAACAACACTGACATATCCATGAGGACCATTTCCAACATGAAGACCAAATATCACTTCAGGATCATATTTTTCGAACAACCCCTCTTCAAGCATCATCTTTGCGCCGCCGTTTTCTCCCTCAGGAGGACCCTCTTCTGCAGGTTGAAATATTAAAACTATATTGCCTTTAATTTGATCTTTATTTTGTGATAAAAACTCAGCTACACCCATTAGAATTGCTACATGCGCATCATGCCCGCATGCATGCATTATGCCGACTGTTTGGCCTAGGTATTTCGTTTTGTCTTTAGATGCAAATGGCAATCCTGTTTTTTCTATAACAGGAAGAGCATCCATGTCTGCTCTTAAGGCAATGGTAGGTCCTGGAAGTCCGCCTTCTATCAAGCCAACCACTCCAGTGTAAGCAATCTTTGTTTCTACTTTAATACCTAAGGATTTAAGGTGAACTGCTATTTTTTTTGCAGTTCTATATTCTCTATTACTAAGCTCTGGATTCTGATGAATATCATGGCGCCAGCTTATAACCTTCTCCATTAGGGGCTCTAGCTGCCTATCAAGATCTTGCTTTAGATCAGAGAAACCGTAGGTTGAAAATATAAGGACAAAGAAAAGCATTAATTTATTCATTTTAAGATTATAATCCCCCCCTTTTTAAAACACTAATAACATGGACATAAAAAACCTTCGAAATATAGCAATCATTGCTCACGTTGATCATGGTAAAACTACCCTTGTTGACAAGCTTCTTGGACAATCGGGAACGCTTGATAGAAAAAATGTAGATTCTGAAAGAATAATGGACTCTAACGATCAAGAAAAAGAGAGAGGAATAACGATAACGGCAAAAAATACCTCTATTATTTGGGAAGATCATCTTATTAATATTGTAGATACTCCCGGTCATGCTGACTTTGGTGGAGAGGTTGAAAGAGCTCTTTCTATGGTTGATTCAGTATTGCTATTAGTTGATGCTGTGGATGGGCCGATGCCTCAAACTAGATTTGTAACACAAAAAGCTTTTGAGAAAGGCTTAAAACCAATCGTTGTTATCAATAAAGTGGATAGACCAGATGCAAGACCTCATTGGGTTTTAGACCAAGTTTTTGATCTATTTGATAGGCTTGGAGGAACTGATGAGCAGTTAGATTTCCCTGTTATATATGCATCAGCTATTGAAGGAATTGCAGGACTTGAGCCTGAGAGCATGAGTGATGATATGACTCCTTTATTGCAAATGATTTTAGATAAAGTTCCAGCTCCAGAAGTTAATATTGACGGGCCTCTGCAATTACAGATTAGTGCTCTAGATAGCAATAGTTATGTTGGGGTTATAGGAATAGGAAGAATTAAACGAGGTGTTGTAAGGCCTAACGAGCAGGTAGTTGTTGTTGATAGAGATGGTAATACTAGAAAAGGTAAAGTGCTCCAGGTTATGGGCTATGAGGGATTAGATAGGGTAGAAGTTCCGGAAGCAGAAGCTGGATCAATAGTCTGTATTACTGGTATAGATAAATTAAATATCTCAGACACCATATGTGCACCTGCAGCTGTTGAGGCGCTTCCAGCTCTCTCAGTTGATGAGCCTACTGTTAGCATGAAATTTCAGGTTAATGACTCGCCATTTGCTGGTAAAGAAGGTAAATATGTTACCTCTAGAAATATAAAAGAAAGATTAGATAAAGAGTTAATATCAAACGTAGCCTTAAAAGTTATCCCGGGTGAAACGCCTGACAAATTTATTGTCTCGGGAAGAGGCGAGCTTCATTTATCAGTCCTTATTGAGACCATGAGAAGAGAAGGCTATGAACTAGGAATCTCTAAGCCTCAGGTAGTCCAGAAGGAAGTTGATGGAAAAATTCATGAACCTTATGAGCAAATAGTCATTGATGTTGAAGAAATGCATCAAGGTGCGGTTATGGAGGAGCTAGGATCAAGAAAGGCAGAACTTCAAAGTATGGATTCTGATGGAAAAGGAAGAGTTAAGCTAGAATTTATAGCCCCATCAAGAGGCATAATAGGCTTTAGATCACATTTTCTAACTATCACAAGCGGCAGTGGGATTATGACCAGTGTCTTTGATCATTACGGCCCAGTTAAAGCTGGTGAAATAGCTAAAAGAAATAATGGTGTTATGTATTCAATGACTGCTGGAAAAACTTTGGCGTACGCCCTTTTCAACCTTCAAAATAGAGGAAAGTTATTTTTAGGTCATGGTAATGAGGTTTATATTGGTCAGATAGTTGGTCTCCATTCAAGAGATAATGATCTTCCTGTTAACCCAACTAAGGCGAAACAATTAAATAATATTAGGGCCGCTGGAACTGATGAGAATCTTATCCTTGTTACTCCTATAACTCATACCTTGGAACAAGCTTTAGAATTCATCGAAGATGATGAGCTTGTTGAAGTAACTCCAGAGTCAATTCGAATGAGAAAAACTGGAAGAATTCGTACTTAAAAAATATCTTTAGCTTATTAGATATCCGTTTTTAATTGGTATTTAATTAATTCCTATTTTTCTATAAACTATTAATAGTAATAACTTATAGGGAAAATTATGAATAAATTTAAAATAACTTTTGTATTAGCATCATTTATTTTTGTAGCTGGCTGCTCAGAAGGAACATCAACCAACTCTAATAAATCAAATGAAGATCTTGCAATGGCTTGGGTTGAGGCTGGATATACAGGGAAGACTGAAGCTATTGAAATGGTAACGAAAAATATGGCTGAAGACGCAGAGGTTTTAGGCGACAGGTATGTAGGAATGGGTTTTATATGGAATCCTGATGAAAGTGGCATGACTGTTACTTATATCATTCCTGAAAGTCCTGCATCAAAGGCTCTCGAAGTGGGAGATTCTTTTGTTGAGGTTGGTGGAGTAAGACTTACTTCTGAGAATAGAAATAGCTTAGGATTTAGAGGAAAACCTGGAGAGGAAGTTAGTGCAGTTGTTTTAAGAGATGGGGCTGAAGTGGCTATATCTGTTGCAAGAGGAGCTGTTAGGCAAGTTAGTACGAAGATTCAGGTTTTAGAAAACTTTGCTGAGGGAGATGCTGAAAATTGGGCTGCTGACGAATTCGAAGTAATGGAAGTATCTACTACTGAAGATGGGGTTGTTTGGGTTCTTAGCTGGTCTAAGTTCACAGAAGTGGCTTCTGGATTAACATCTAATGCATATACTGCAACAAGATTTGAATTTAATGACGCTGGACAAGTTACTTGGGTGGCTAATTTATCTGAGGATAGATTTGTGCTGGAGCAGCAAGGTTATTCGATTACTAGATAATTATCTTATAAATTAGCCCATGCTTTCTTGTATGGGCTAATTCTTTTCTCTCAATATTCCTTTAAATAATCTGTTCTGCTAATATGCTTATATGAAAAATATAAATTTATTTCTATTATTAATAATGACTGTTTCTTCTTTTGCAGAAGAAGGAAGGCTTGGAAGAGAAGATAATGAATATAGATATACCTCTCTTGGAATTGACTTAATTCAAACAGAAAAAACTGGAGTTGGAGCAAGGTTATCTCTTGCCCTCCCAGGACCACTATATGTAGTTGTAGAAAGAAAAGCTGAAGGGGTTGATACAGAAGATAACTCCTATGACAGGATTAGTAATGGTTTGCGACTTGGTGCTCATATTGGAATCGGAGATCTTCTAAGTAATATTTCTGCCAAAGGAGTCAATCTTGGTATTAAAAACTTTTTTGATATTTATGGAGAGTTTGGTGTCAAAACTACCTCTATTGAAGGCGACATTAACTCATTTTCAGAAGATGATGCACAGGCCAATGCTATAGCAGGTATTAGGTTTGGTGATAGTAATGGATGGGAAGGAAATATATTTGCAAATTATTCAAAAGAATCTGAAGTAGTTCAAAAGACTTGCCCTATTGGCACAGTATGTCCTGCCGTTGTTGAGTTTGTTCTCAGCGAGGAAACAGATCAGAAATACGGAGCTAGCTTTTTATATAATATAAGTAAGCGAACTGCATTTAGTATTGAAGTGTCATCAAGTAAAGTTTTTGATAGCACATTTAAAGTTGGCTACCAGGTTAACTTCTAACTAAATAGCACACTGCATATCATTGCCACAGCATAAAGGAGATTTTATCTTTCCGTGGCTGTTTGGGCACTCTGATATCTGAACTTGATTGCCGTCATCTAGATGAAGCATACCATTTACGAGAGGTGCATCGCATTCACCGCAAGTTGCATTTACTGACATTCCACATGCATCGCATTTATAAGTCGCCATAATTTTTTTCCTAATAGTTAATTGTCCATTGCCTCTAATATTTCAAGCAATAAGTTAATGATATCTAGATAAATTGTAAAAGCCAATTCAAACGCAGAGTCCCAGTTGTTTGACATATATTCGCCTTTGGCAATTAAATTAAAATCAAAAAGTAAAAATAGAGAGAAAATAAATGCTCCAAAAATAGCTTTTGCTCTAATAGCTTGCCTGCTAAATCCTTTGATTACTCTTATGAATTCAAAAAGAATTAGCCCTAATAAAGAAAAAGCAAGAAAACTGCAAAATAAGTGTTCTCTGAAAATGAATAAATATCACTATAGCCAACAAACCCTGTAAGTAGGGTTACAAGGAACACAATTTTTAATGCTTTATACCCATCATTCTCGTCCATCTCAAGCATTATCAAGCCAAGAAAAGGTCCAAACATTAAGCTTTGAAAGGTAAATAAGGCAATGCCTGTATAAATATTTATACCGGTCGATGCAAAAAAAACAGTACCAAAAAGTGCTGCAGCCCATAATACATAGATAGAAAATACCCAATTACCGCCGTGTGCGTATTTATAACCATCTTTAAAAGACTGAAGAACATCGGCTCTATTTTGGGCTTCTTTAAAAACGTCATAAGCCGGAACCATTTGCTTTATTTCCTGATTATATGCCTCCTTTATATTTTTAATCATCCTCTTGGGATACTCTAAGGGCGGCTTTATATAGGGAATTAAGTCGAGCTTTTTCTTCATGTTCATTGAGCCTTTGAAGGACATTCCTAGAAAAGGTGGAGTCAGTTTCGTAAGCTTTGTGAGCAGCCCTGATGCAATAAAAGCAACCTCCAAGAACAACAGAAAGCTGAGCAGATAGTATCAGCATTGTTTTAAATAATAAGGTTGTCTCTAGAAACATAAGCTATAAGTAAATTAACTAAGTATTAATAATACACAATTCTAGAATTATTTCTTCTTTAGGTAGACTACAGAATGATCGTCAAAATCGCGCTCTCCAACTTCGATATATTTATTTTTAGAATGAAAATTTAATGATATTTGATTGATAGGCTTGGTATTCACCTCACAACAAATGGGTAAGTTTTCAAGATTTGCCACTTTGCTTAGATGGTTGTATAAAAGAGTCCCTGCTCCCATTCTTCTGTATTCTTTTTTTATAACAACCCTATCGATATAAAGAAATTTATCCTCGGAATCACTAAAAAACTTATAATTGAGTGAATGATAGGCAGACCCTTCTTTAAAACAAATAATAAACCCAACAATTTTTTCATCATCTAATACAAAGAAATTCAATGCGCTTAATTCAATAAGATTTTTGAGTTCATCTATGGAAGATAGGCTTCCCACTTCCGGTGTATTTGCTTGGTTTAAAGAATATAAAATCTCTAATGTGTCTTCTTTAGGAATATCTTTAAATATTGCTATCTCTAAATTAGACTTATTATTCATTGATGACGATCTACTAGAGGGTTTCTAATTCTTTAATGGCATGATCAATGCTTTCTGCTACATCTTTAATAAAAAGTTCCTTTGTTAAGGTGTAACTTGGGTGCCCCATAGTTGCTAAATCTTTAGCTTTTTCCATTGCCACTTCCATTAATTTATCTGGCTCGACCACAACATCCATGAGACCGGCATCTATTGCTTTTTCAAGTGGGTACATTTCAGCTCCTAGAACAGCTCTATATTTATGCGCTGGTGAGACTCTAAATTTTATTAGCTCCAGAATAGGTGTCGGTATTACCATGTTAGTTCTCATCTCATTTGCTCCTAGTAGAAACTCACCCTTAACTCCAATTCTAAAATCACAACAGCATAATAAAAAAGTTCCAAGGGCTATGCCGTGTCCTGAGCAAGCAGCAACTATTGGCCTTGGAAAAGAAAATATTCTTGATAAAAGCTTAAAGCCGCTCACAGACATTGTTTTAATTTTAGGAACATCTCCTGAAGCTATGACCTTTAAATCAAAACCAGCCGAGAACATTCCAGGTCTTCCAGTTATTATTAAAGAGCCGGTCTCTGTTGGAACCTTATCCAAACAATCATTAAAAGCTTGGGTCATCTCTTCTGAAAATACATTAGCCTTGCCATCATCTAAGGTAATTATTGAAACGTCTCCTTCATGAGACAAGGTTGCTAACTTATCAGTCATTTTTTCCTGTATATAATTTTTACGTAATAGAGTTTATCAAAAAAAACATGTAATAATGTTTATAAATTATTTATGTAACGTTTACTTCTCTTGTTGTTAATGATACCTTCACGTTACTTATATCTACTAGGAGATTGATGATGATTAAAAGAGGATTTAAAGCGATTGGATTGGTTTTTATTTTTGGGCTTAGCCTGAGCTCTCTGTATTTGGTAAATCTTTTCTTCATGAAACCCGTCTCCATTGATCATTTCTTAAATAAAGAGCTTTTGACAGGCCTCGCCGACTCTCCTGAAACTATGACGTATTTAGGAATATTTGATCAATTCAACTGGTTTACAAAGCATAATTCTAAGCTCTCAATACCAAACCCTGAGGATAATCAGGCTGATATTAAAGATGCAAAGAAAACTCTTAAGATATTAAACAAATATAAAGATAGCTCTTTATCTGATAATCAAAAGATTACTAAAAGTATAGCTATTTTTGATACTGAAAATAATCTAAGGCAATTAGAAGAATTTCCATATCATGATTATCCATTAAACCAGGTTCGAGGTGCGCACCATAGCATTATTAGTTTTATGAGTGATATGCACCCTGTTAGGGATTATTCAGAAGCTAAAGATTTCATAAAAAGAACTGACCTTGTAATTGGATGTTTATTCAGGACAGCTAGATTGGCTAGAAAAACAAGCTGCAGAAGGAATCTATGCGCCGGAGTTTGTGTATGCTCATTTAATTAAACAACTCAATGAATTAATAAATTATTCTTTTGAGGAGCACCCTCTTTATACTCAATTTATTAAAAAAGCTGCGCTATTAAATATCACAGATGATGAGCTTGCATCCCTTGGTTCTGATCTAAAATCATCTATAGAAAAAAGTGTTACGCCTGGTTTTGTTTTGCTCAGGGATTTTATGGTCTCAACAAGAGACAGTGCTAACCCTCATCACGGAATTTGGTCCCAGCCAAATGGAGATGAATTCTATAAATTACAAATACGATCCTATACAACAACAAACTATAGCCCAGAGAAAATTCATAATATTGGCTTAAGTGAAGTAGCAAGAATTTCATCAAGGATGAAAGAGATTCTTGTTTCTCTTGGTTACGATGCAAATAAAACTCCAGGTACTCTTATGAATGAGTTAAACGAAGACCCTTCACTGCTCTATGAAGATACTGCTGATAGAAAAGAGATAGTAGTTCAAGATTATATGGATATGGTTACTGAGGCTACTGAAGGTATTAAAGGATATTTCCATACCATGCCCAAGGCTCCTGTAACTGTTATAGCTGCTCCAGAATATTCAGAGAAAACATCTCCTGGTGGTTGGTATCAGGCCCCGGCACTTGATGGAAGTAGGCCTGGTGCTTTTTATGTAAATCTATATGACATAAAGCAAACACCAAAATACAGCATGAAAACTCTTGCATATCACGAGGCAACGCCGGGACACCATCATCAGATTGCGCATTCACTAGAAAATGAAGAGTTAACTTTATATAGAAGATTTGGCTATCAGACTTCTGCCTTTTCTGAGGGTTGGGCTCTTTATTCTGAGCAATTAGCGCTTGAAGCTGGTCTAGCTCCAGACCCTTACGATGAACTTGGAATTTTACAAAGTGAAATATTTAGAGCTGTTAGGTTGGTTGTAGATACCGGCCTACATTATAAAAAATGGACAAGGGAAGAGGCTATCGACTACATGAAAGCAAAAACTGGTATGTCAGATACTGAATGTCGTGTTGAAATTGAAAGATATATCGTTTGGCCAGGACAAGCCCTGAGCTACAAAGTTGGCATGATCAAAATTCTAGAATTAAGAGAAAAAGCAATGGACGCTCTTGGTGATAGATTTAATATTAAAGATTTTCATTCTGCTGTTTTAGATAACGGAAATCCTCCACTATTCATAGTAGAAAAAATGGTGGATGAGATGATTGCTAAGGGTCTAGAAACTAACTAATAGTTTTCTGGGCGCTTTGCTTGGAATTGGGTGAAGTATTCTTTTGCAAAAGCTAAATCTAAATCATTGTCTCCAGATGGATTAAAGAATTTATCAAGAAGAATTCTTTTATTGCCAAAGTCAAAAGATGCAAGAAATATCTTTCCTTCTACAGCCTCTGCTATCCGAAGGAATCCTGTTTTAAATTTCTCAGTCTTAGCTCTTGTTCCCTCTGGCGACATAGCAATCAAAGAACCATTAAGTTTTGACATATTTTTTATAGCAATTTCTGTAAGGCCTAATCCCGGCTTACTCCTGTCAACTGGAATGCCTCCCATGTACTTCAAAAATCTCCCTAAAATAGGAGTTGTAAAGAGAGTATATTTTCCAAAAAATGAAATTTTTGCATCTATACCTATTATGGCAGCAAACGCAAAAACACCATCCCAATTAGAAGTATGGGGTCCTGCTATTACTATTAAGTTCTCGTTACCCTGAACTGGAGGTATTAAACCCTCAACTTTCCATCTAAATGCTCTAAGCAGGCCTCTGGCTAACCATTGAACAATCTTAGGCCTATTAGCCCTATATTTAAAAGGTATTTGAGTTCTGGATGCTGTTTTACTAATTCTCTTGCTCATAATTATTGCCTTGATCTATCTTTTAGATAGTAAGGTAAATACATTAAATAGACTAGGATAATCGCTAAACCATATAAATCTATTATATGAAAAGGCTCGGACCTCATAAATGAGGTGATATTGTCGCCAATAGGTTTTTCAACTAAGAACCAGTAATTTGCTGGAGGCCCAAGAAGATAATTAGCTACATACATAAAGCCTAATATAATCGTTGCAAATCCAAGCATTCTAGCAGCATCTCTAAAGTAAGGCCTTTGGTTGTCTATAATTATTCCGTAAGAAACTCCCATCAATATGGCTGTATGGCCAGCTTGGCTTTGAATATATCCTACATAGGGAAAGCCATATACTGTATCTGGCGTAAGAATTGCTATCCCTGCTCCACTTATCCCAAAAAAGAATGCAAATAGAAAAAAATCCCTTTTCTTTGTTAAGAGATATATTAGTGAAGCGAAAGAAGTAAAATCACACAAGTGAAGAGGAAGTCCAAGTTTCCAGACATCCATATAACCTTCTCTATAAAGATCCATGCTTTGATTTATCAATATTATGCAGATAATTACATAGGCCAAATTGTTGTGAGTGGCTTTCGAGGAATTCTTAAAATACTTTGGTATAAAAATGATAGCTGCAAGGCAAATAATGCAGACAATAATATGCGATGGGCTTAATAAGATTAACGGGCTCATCTATTTATGAGAGAAGTCTTATATTAAGGAGCTTCTGGTAAAGATTCGTAGTCAAGATTCTCGTAAGGGTTTTGAATGCCTATTGAATCAGGATGAACAACTGAAATATCTATATCACTGCCATAATCACCGGTCATAAAGCCACCTACAGTGCTTTTAGGAGAAATATAGATAGTCACGAATCTTCCTGCTTTTGAATATACCAAGGTGACCTCTTCCCCAACTTTAGATGAGATTAACTGCCAGCCAGTAGAAAGTGTTTCTGTTCCATAAAATATTAAGTTTTCAGCAGGACTATAACTAGAAGTCATAATAATTCTTCCAGATATTGAAGCGCCTGTTCCGAGAAGAACAGTTGGGGCTTTTATAATCTGAGCATCATCTGGTAATGGAAGATCCTCAAGAAGATATGCTATAACTTTTCTTTGATTTGCTTGATACTCATCGGTAATAAGCGCACATCCAGAGAAAAGAATTAATAAAAATAAGGCTGAGAATAATTGTTTTGTTTTCATGATGTAAGTATTGCACTTTTTTTAATGGATTTCACTATTGAATTTCTATTTAGTTATGTCAAGTTTACTTGACATAAAAAAAGTTTGGGACTATATTGGTACCAACTTACATGAGGAATATTAAGATGGCAAAAATTACTGGTTACGGATTTTGGATAGATATTAAATCTTTAAAAGGAGCTGACAAAAGAAATTGGATTACATGCTTAGTAACATCTGGTCTAGCTGGAGGAATTGCAGGCTGGTTTAGCGTTTCGCTTTCAGCTGATAACATTGAGACTTTTGGCAGCATGACCGAACAAAATTACATTTGGTTTGCTATTGCTGAAATTGTTCTTATTTATACTGCGGTGTACACCTATATACAGGTACTAAAAAATCAAGATATATTGTTTCAAAAATATAATGAAATGTCGATGATTGGAGGTGCTTTAGGGTTCATTTTAATAGGCATACCCATGGCTGCAGTGTCACCTCTCATAAGTTACAAAATTGGTTTTGTGGATCTTTTCTTAGGATTTGCTATTGGTGCTTGCATCAATGGTTATAGGTTTTATAAATTACATATAAAATAGCCGGTAATATGAAAAATATATTAAAAGAGCTTCGCACTAGTAAAGGCATAAGTCAGAGTGCTCTTGCTGATATTTTATCTGTAAGTAGACAGACAGTTAACTCTATTGAGAATGGGAAATTTGATCCCTCTCTTACCTTGGCAATAAAGCTAACCCACTGCTTTGAACTTCCTATTGATAAGATTTTTATATACGAGGATTAATTAGGTATAAACCTCTCCGAACTTATTGTCTACGAAATCATTCCAAGATATTGATTCTTGTTTGATAAATCCTTCGGAAGATATTTTCCCATTTATATACATATCCAAAACACTGCAAACACCAGATGCTGTAGTTAATTGGATTGCGCTAAATTTATCATCTCCATATATTTTCTTTAAATAAGTTTTTTCTTGGAGTATTCCATCTATCTCACCGATTACCTTTACAAAAAAGACAATTACATCATTTGTTGTTCTTGGGACTTCTTTATCAAAAAGCTTTTCTAAAATATCTTTGTTCTTTTTAAGATGGAGGTCGTTAAATAGAAATTTCATATGATTTAAATGGCCGGGGTATCTGATAGTCTTATAGGATAAGTTATCTACCTTATTTTCATAGGTCTCGCACATAGTTGCACAACCTCCGCTAGTATTAAATGCCTCATAAGACTCGCCGTCTATTGTTAATTTTTCAGCTCCCTCTAATGGCATAACTTTAATAGCTTTGCCCTCATAAATAGCATCAGCTTCATTGCAATACTCGTTTATGAGCCCGTTAGTAGACCAGCTTAGGTAATAGCTCATTTCGTTATTTGTAAATCTTGGTAGAGCGCCTACTCTCATCATAACTTCATTCACTTTATCAAATTGATTCATCATGCTGGCTGCACAAATATTGATTGCTCCAGGGGCAAGCCCACATTGAGGCATCATAACGCTTGCAGTATCGATGGTTCTTATAAATTCTGTTGTATCAACATCTTCAGTTAAATCAAAATATCCTATGCCCATTTCGGCAGCAACAGTTCCAATATTTTTATTAATTGCAAAAGGGCCTGCAGAAATAACAGCATCCGCTCCCTCTAAAAAAGTCCTAACCTGATCAACGTCTCTGGCATCAAGTCCTTCCGTTATATCTCCATGTTTAATTTCATAATCTTCCTTGAGCAATTCTTTAATGGCCCAGCCGATATTTCCTTTTCCAATAATTGCAATTTTAGCTTTCATCAAATTCTACCCCTTGAGCAAGAGGAAGATCCTTTCCGTAATTAATTGTTGCTGTGACTCTTCTCATATAAGCTTTCCAAGCATCTGAACCAGATTCTCTTCCGCCACCAGTATCTTTCTCTCCGCCAAAAGCGCCGCCTATTTCTGCACCACTTGTTCCAATATTTACATTTGCTATTCCGCAATCACTTCCTTCTGAGCTTAAAAATAACTCAGACTCTCTCATGTCATTTGTAAAAATCGAGCTGCTTAAACCTTGCTTAACATTATTCTGCATTTCAATTGCGTTAGTGAGATCTGTAAATTTCTTCACATATAATATTGGTGCGAAAGTTTCATTTAACATTTCGTCTTCGATTTGTGAAACTTCAACAATTGCTGGCATGACATAAAACTCTTCAGGGTCTCCAACTTCTAATCTTTGACCTCCGTGAACGGTTACATCTTTATTTTTAATTGATTCTAGAACTCCTTGCATGTCGTTATAACTTCTTTCTGAAATTAGCGGTCCTATTTGGTTTGAGGAAACAGATGGGTCCCCAATTTTGAGACTAGAGTAATAAGCATGGAGTTTTTGCATGAAGTCTTCATAAATATCTTCATGAACAAATGCTCTTCTTAAACTTGTACATCTTTGCCCAGTTGTTCCACAGGCTGAAAAAGTAATGCCTTTAACTGTTAGGTCTAGATCAGCAGAAGGACAAATAATTGCTGCATTGTTGCCGCCCAACTCTAATAAAGTTCTGCCAAGCCTTGCTGACACTATTGGGGCGAGCTCTTTGCCCATTTGAGTGCTGCCTGTTGCAGATATGAGTGATATGTTGGCATCTTCACAAAGAGCTGTAGCCTCTGCATTGCCACCCTTTAATACCAGAAGAAGATCTTTGTGTTCTCCGGCAACTTCATCCCAAGCTTTTTTAATAGCATCTGCGCATCCATTTGAGTGGGGACTTGGTTTCCATATAATGCTATTGCCACACACTGATGCTAGGCAAAAATTCCATGCAAATACTGCCATAGGAAAATTAAAGGCTGTGATACATCCAACTATACCGATGGGCTGCCATAATTCTTGAAGCCTATGATCTGGCCTTTCACTTGGCATAGTAAGGCCGTATAGCTGCCTACTTAAACCAGTAGCAAAATCGCACATATCGATAGCTTCTTGAACTTCTCCTTCGGCCTCAGTAACAATTTTTCTTGCCTCTTTGGTAATGACTTTTGCAAGCTCAGTCTTCTGATTTCTTAGTTCATTTCCAAATTGTCTTATAAACTCTCCTCTTTGAGGGGCAGGAACTAACCTCCATTTTTTAGCAGCTTTCGTTGAGGCTCCAACAAGCTCTTCGTGACTTTTAAACTCCATCTATATCCTCCCGAGATATTTTTATAACCTGATAAATTCCAAAGACACCAAAAAGAACAACATACGACATATAGAATTTTAGAACCAAGGGATCTTCAATAGAATCAACTATAGGATTGCTCGGAGGCAGTCTTTGTAAAACTTCTGCTGTCGTTGGAAGCATGCTAAAAAATACGGTGCCTGTTAAAGCGAGTTGTTTAAAATAAACTGTTAAAAAACCAAAAATATTAAACCTCTGTAAGGCTAATGCGAATAGTACTGCCAGAATAGTTATTACAGAAAGCCAATGAGCTGTATTGAAAGAGCCCGTTGCCTGATATAAAAGAAATGATGATGCTGATGTAACTACTGTGCTAAACAAATAAAAGTTTGCAAGCTTGGTATCCATGAAAATAAATCTATCTCTTATCAAGAGGTAGAGCCCGATAACGATAGCGGCTGTGCCAAGAATAGTATGAAACCAACCAATATAAGAAATTCCACCAAACATAAAAATACCCCCCGCAGTATGTTTATTTATTTTACTCTATTTAAAGGAATAGGAATTTGGGTACCTTCCTATGAACTAGAAAATTTTGTGTTTACCCTGAAGTATTTCTAAATACATTTTATGATCGCCTATAAGGCTCCACAAAGGATATTTAAAAGTTGCAGGCTTATTATGCTCTACAAAAAAGTGTGCAATCCAAGCAAATCCATATCCTGCTAACAATGAGTAAAGCAAGAACATAAAATTAAATGTCATAAAGAATCTTACATAAAAATATATTGATATTGTTGTACCAATAAAATGAAGAAGTTTTGTGTACTTATTATCGTGTTCACTTAAATAATAAGGATAAAAATCTTTAAAGTTTGTATATCGTTCCATAGCTAATTCCCCCTAAATATACAATCTACAATAACTCTATTTATTTAAAGAAACAAATAGAGTTACGTAAAAAATCTTATCTCCTTGAAGCCGTGCCTTTGCTACTTAGGAGAAGATTCCGGTTGATACATATAATATCCTTCAACAGGGATCATAAGATGGGCATAATCAGTTCCTGCAAACATCACGTAAGGTGCTCCAGTAGTAAAATCAGTCGAAAAGTTATCTAAAGATGAAGGGTCCTTTGGCATTAACATTAAATGAGGTCCTGATTCTATCCATTGTCCGGGAGTTGAATCTTTTTTATCAAATACTCCGGCAGTAGTATTATCTTCGCCCATATCTCCGTTAAGCATCCACATATAACTATCTCTTTCCATATTTGGCTTAGTGCCAGACATATAGCCCATCATCCATTTCATGCCTTCATCGTCATGACAAACTGCCATTGCTTCATGAGCATTCTTCCAGCCTTTTTCTGGTAAGGGTCTTGGATTGCCACTCTGACACGTCCAGCCATTAGATCCTTTTCTTAAAACTTTTCCAGAAGTGCCAATAATAGTTGCGCTATTTCCAATAAAAGCTGGTGCAGCTGAACTGTAAGCTTCTATTTGCCAGTCTGCAGAGTTGCCCATATGCTCATGGTCTGCATGACCCATTTCATGGTGCCCTGCTGAAATAGCTACTGCTCCAAATAAGGTTAATACTGTGAATAATTTTTTCATAATCTTCTCCATTGAATAATTTGATTCAATTAAAGTATATATAGTAAAAGTCCTAGAAGGAAATATGCGCTACTCTAAAGTGTGGTCTATAAGTCAAAACTCATCGATTTGGTTAATAACACTTGCTTCTAAGTAATGTTTGGAGCGACATTCTCGATAAGGGTCTGCTCCGTATGCCGGGTTGCCAACTAATATAGACTTTGGCTTATTAGTTTCAAACATCCACCTAGTTCCTGTTTCCTTAGAAATAAATTTATATAAAATGTTTACACTTAGCCTCGTTGAACTTGGGTTAATGGATTCAAACTTTATATTTATTTGTCCATCCAATAATGATTCAAAAATTCTATAGATATAATCTACGTATATTTCATCATTCATCATTCCGCAGTCAATGTACTTTGATACATCATCTGAGCTAAAGGTAAACACCATCTCACCTAAGACTTTATCTTCAGCAGATAGCTGATATGAATCATTAGAGATTAAACCAGCCATATCCCATAAATCGTCGAAGGATTTATTTATCACCTGGCTGTTTTGAAAAAAATCCTTACTAATTGGGGGAGTGTATTTATTAACTTCGGCTGGAGGCTGGCAAGCGATTAGAAAGAGAGTCGGTATAAAAAAGATAATTCTCAATATTCTTATATTCATATATTTTAAAGTGCGGTTAGATCGTATTTATTTTAATGATTAGCAATCATCTAACAGGACAATACATTTAAAAAGTTTCCTAGTTTTGATTGATATCTTTTGCTATCGCCCTAAACATAGCCATATGAGCTGCTTTTGAATACTCTTTTTCAGCTGTATATCTATGATTAGATGAAGTCTTGGCTATTACAATATTTGTAAGTGGGTCTATGTATATATATTGGTTATAAACACCAGCAGCAGTATAGTCAGTATCTGGGAACCCAGGTACCCACCATTGCAAACCATAGCCCCAAGGACTAGATGAGAGATCGCTTTCTCCAGGTATTAAGTGCGGTCCGTCTGTATCATAAGATGCCTTTACCCATGCCTCTGGAACTATTTGCTCACCCTTCCAGTTTCCCTTGTTAAGAAATAACTGTCCAAACTTTGCATAATCCCTTAGTGTTGCATTAAGACCTCCCAGAGCCATCTCCTCTCCAGTATTATCAATAATATAATAAGCACCGTCTTCCATTCCAATCTTGCTCCAAATCTTCTCATGCAGATATTCTTTTAGAGGCATGCCGGTAACCTCTGCTAAAAGAAATCCAAGAACCTGTGTATCGATACTCACATAATGATGATAAGTGCCTGGCTTTTTTGATCGCTTTAATGTCTTTGCAAAGTCTCTAAACGAAACACCTTTGGCTACAGCTCTTCCAAATCTGTTGATATCAGATTTTGGATCTGCATAGTCCTCGTTCCATTCAACACCTGATGACATTTGAAGAATATTTTTTATTGAAACTCCTTCATAGCCCGTTCCATTAAAGTCTGGTAAATATTTAGTTATAGGATCTTCTATGCTATCTATTAAACTTTCATCTACTGCGATGCCGATTAAGGCTGATAGAAAAGATTTAGAGACAGAGAATGCTATATGTTTAGATGAAGCTAAGTTATTGTTCCAGTAGTTTTCATATAACTTATCTCCTTCATGGAGAATCATCAGGCCATCAGTTTTAAAGTGAGCCAGGTCTTCTTGTAGATTTTTTTCCTCTCCTTCAAATAAATAAGTTTCTGGTAAGTCATATTGTTTAGTATTAAATTTATGTGGTGAGCTTGAAGGAGAAATAGAATCTGAGACAAGAAATATTTTATCTATATTAATAAAATTGTCTGCTATCTTTTCTTCATTATATAGATTGCTCAAATTATAAAGTCTTGTAATCTTTGGGCCGTAAAAAAATCCCACAATTACTAAAATGATGGACAGGCTGATTAGAAAAAATTTTGTCATGCATTTAAGTTATCATATTTTATGAATATAAAAAACTTAGACAGCGTAGCCTTTTTAATTGGTAGATCATTTCTTGGTATTTATTTTTTACTTCCGGGTATTTCAAAAATATTTGGATATTCTGATACGCTCTCTTTAATGGTATCAAAAGGGGTGCCTCTTGCATCAATCGCCTTGCCTATTGTTATTCTTCTTCAAGTTGGACTAGGTGTTTCTATTATTGCTAATAAATATCTCAGGGAAAGTGCGTTAATATTATTTGGCCTCACAGTTCTGATAAATATATATATTCATAACTTTTGGGATCTATCTTCAGATCCTTCATTCGCCCATGAATTGCAGAATTTTGTAAAAAATACTGCCATAGCTGCTGGTCTATTGGTCTTGTCTACTAAAGACAAAAGTTAGCTGAATAAGTCTTTTCTATTTATTGAATAAGACTATATTTTTAGATGGTATTTCACAATTCCAGCCTCGCTGGTCTGCTATAACTTCAAACGTTTTTTCAGAATAAAATACTACATGGGTTGGATCTCGCCTGTAATACCAACGATCAAATGCATCTTCAGTTGTTATAAAATCTGTCATAACACCTAACCAGCCACCAGGTAATAATAATTTATCTAGTGTTTTAAATTCCTCACAAGGATTAAAGAAGTGTTCTACAGTTTCTGTGCAGGTTATAAAGTCATATTGCTTTGTAAAAATATCCTGATTTGGGAAGAAGAATGGATCGTATAAATCTACCTCGAAACCATCTGACTTCAACATGTCTTCTAAAGCAGGCCCATGGCCACAGCCAAAATCAAGACCTTTGCTATTAGGGGACAGCTTATCTTTTAATGGATCTGATAATTTTGATAAAAACTTTCTATACCCCGGATCATCGATAATGTTTTTATGTTCTAGGTAGCGACCTTTTTCGGTTTCTTCATCAACGTAATGAATAGTATCTAGAAACTTTGCTGCACATGTATTGCACTTCCAATGCTTTTTTTTATCTGATGTATAAAAGCTTTCAATAAGGCCGCTCTCGCAAACAATGCATTTGTTCATTGGGACTTTCTTATGCTACTGATCTTTTAAGTTCTTTTTTGAGACGAGCTCTAAAAGAATAATCATCAACCGTAATGGTATGTCTTGGAGTATCTATTTGCTTAACGTCTGGATTTGCTAGCTCTTTTTTAATCAATTCTTTAATGGGCTTGTTGGGTGTCCATTGGCCTGACAAATGTTTAGCAGCAAGTTTTGATTGAAGTTCAGCTCCTGGCCAGATACAGCCTAAGGGCTGAAAAAGACCAATAAAGTAAAGATTCTTTATATCTGCCGGAATCATTTTATGAAGCAAGGGAGTTTTTCCTTCTTCATAATTTATAAAACTCTTTTTAAAGAAATCATGTTTGATCTGAAATCCAGTGCAAGCAATAATTACATCATATTCACCTTTCTTGCCGTCTTTAAAGTGGACTGTATTTCCTTCGTATTTCTCTATTTCAACTTGAGGCACTACCTTTCCGTGTCTCACTGCATAATAAAGTTCTGAATTTACAGTAGGATGAGTGCCAAATAAATTTTGAGCTGGCTTCTGTAAGCCTATATCTTCATTTTTACCTTGAAATATCTCAAGCATCATTTTGGTATATGATTCCCTTAAAAAAGTAGGCATCCATCTGTTCTTCAATGCATACAAATCAACTGGAAGACCGTACATAAATTTAGGTATTAAATAATACCCTCTTCTCCAGCTTATAGAAGTTGATGCAGAAACTCTTGCAGTCTCAACGGCAACATCACATGCTGAGTTTCCTCCGCCTATAACCAAAACACGCTTATCTTTAAATGGCTTAGAAGACTTAAAATCATGAGAATGAATAAGCTCTCCAGAGAACTCACCTGGATATTCAGGATATCTTGGTTTGTGGTGATGGCCATTACAGACAACTAATGCATCGAAGATTTCTATAGTGACTTCGTTTGAAGTTATATTCTTCCACTCAACTTCCCACGAGCTATTTTCTCTCTGGTTACAGCTCACAACCTCAGTTCCAAATTTTATGAGCTTTTTTATATCAAAATGATCTGCATAACCATTAAAGTAATCTAGTAACTCTTTATGTGAAGGATAGTCGGAGGCTGATTCTGGTAAAGGAAAATCTTCATAAAAAGAGGTGTGTTTTGAACTAATGATATGAGTGGTTTCGAAAACACTTGAATGGCCTGAGGGATCATTAAATCTCCAATTCCCTCCAACTCCCCCGCATCTTTCAAAGGCCGTTACTTCAAAACCAAGATCAGCAAAATTCTTGATTGCAGTTATCCCTGATGGCCCCGCTCCAATAATAGCTACTTTTTTCATATGTAAGTGTTTTCCCTTATTCTCTTTAGCTTATAATCTTACATCTAAACTAGATAAAAAGATCAAAACAAATCTTTACAAAAATTCAAATCGTTTGTACTTATGGTAACAAAAAAAATAGAAAATCCTGCTGATTCATTTGATAAAACATTGGATCAAGTTGTTGAGTTGCTAGACGGTGAAGAGCAGCAATTTATATACCTCACAGGTGCTGCGGGAACTGGTAAAACTACCCTTATTGAGAGGGTTGTGGATGAATGTTCACTTAAAAAAATGGTGGTTGCCCCCACTGGTGTTGCTGCTTTAAATATCGGTGGAAGCACTATCAATTCAGCATTTCGTATTGGTTTTGATACTTTTCCTGTAATACAGGAGTCTAACGACCCTAGATTTAAAAAGTTATTAAAGAAGCTAGAGCTTCTTATTATTGATGAGATATCTATGGTTAGAGCTCCTATGCTAGATGCCATATCAGAAACTCTGAAGGTGCATCGAAATTCATCTGAGCCATTTGGTGGTATTCATGTGCTGGCTTGCGGAGATCTCTTTCAGCTGCCCCCAGTGGTTAAAGATCATGAAGTTAATGCTATTGATGAAAAATATGAGTCAGTTTATTTTTTTAGTGCCATGAGCTACAAAGAAATAGAGGCTCCATCATTCTTTGAACTCACTTACTCCTTTAGACAAAGTGAGGATAAGAATTTTTACTCGTTATTAAATAATATTCGTTTAGGCAATGATCTAGAAGAGTCGATCGATAAAATTAATAGGGCTTGCTACAACCCGGAATTCACCAATGAGTCTTCCATGATCATCACAACAAGAAAGTATCGTGCTGAGCAAATAAATGAAGAGATGTTAAATTTAATTGAAGGTCCGGCCACTGCCGCAAAATCAGAAGAGTACGGCGAATTAAATGAAAATGACTTACCTGCTCCTCGTGTTTTAAGAATTAAAAAAGACTCTAAAGTTATGTTTATTAAGAACGACAGTGAAGGAAGATGGGTTAATGGGACCGTTGGTGTCGTTACAAATTGTAATGATAAAAATAGAAAGGTTATAAAAGTTAAGGTTGGAAAAGATATCTTTAAAGTTAAGAGAGAAGAATGGAATAAAGTTAAATATGTTTACGATGAATATCATGATGAGATGGAGGAAGAAGTTGTTTCATCTTTCAAACAGTTTCCTTTAAAGCTTGGCTGGGCAGTAACTATTCATAAAGCTCAAGGTCTAACACTAGAGAGTTGTTCTATAGACTTAGGACAAGGAGCTTTTGCAACAGGTCAGACTTATGTGGCTCTTAGCAGATGTAAGACTCTGGATTCTTTGAACTTATATCAAGAGCTTCAGGTTCGAGATGCCTTGGTTGATTCAGCAATCAAAGACTTCCACGCAGAAAACTTTATATAGATCTATCTCTTAGGTAGAGTTCCCATATGTTTGCATATTATGCCAAGCATTATCTCATCGGCCCCTCCGCCAATTGAGGTTAAACGTCCATCTCTAAATGCCCTTGAAACAGGGGTATCCCACATATAACCCATTCCACCCCAATATTGAAGACAGCTATCCGTGACCTCTCTTCCTAGTCTTCCAGCTTTTAACTTTGCCATAGATGCTTTCATTGTTACATCTTCACCATTTATATAGCCTTCTACAGCTCCGTAGGTAAGCGCTCGTAAAGATTCAACCTCTGTTTGTAATTCAGCCAATCTAAAGTGGACGACTTGATTGTCGAGTATAGATTTACCAAAAGCTTGTCTTTGGCTTGTATATTCAATGGTATCTTTGATAACGTTTTCAAGCATTTTTAAAGCGCCTGCTGCTCCGTATATTCTTTCTTCCTGGAACTGCTCCATTTGATAACGAAATCCGTTGCCCTCTTGGCCTATTAAATATCTTTGAGGAACTCTTACATCATCAAAGAAGATTTGTGCTGTATCTGAAGATCTCATTCCAAGCTTATTAAACCTTTCAGATAAAGTTATTCCAGGTAGATTCATTGGCACAACGATTAAAGATTTATTTGAGTGAGGATTTCCCTCTCCTGTATTTGCTAATAAACAAATAAAATCAGCTTGAGTTGAATTAGTAATCCACATCTTTGTGCCATTAATAATGTAGTCGTCTCCGTCTTTTTTTGCTGTTGTTTTTATTGCAGATACATCAGAACCGGCTGAGGGCTCACTTACCGCAATAGAGCAAACCATATCTCCGCTGATAGCCGGCATAAGGAAGTCTCTTCGTAACTCATCACTTCCATGTGTAGCTAATGAAGGAGTAGCCATATTGGTCTGAACCCCTATAGCCATGGCAACACCGCCGCTATTGATGAGCCCGAGCTCTTCAGAGAAAACGGTTTCATAACTGTAATCTAATCCCATGCCACCAAATTCTTCTGGTCTTGATATACCAAGCAATCCGAGTGAACCCATTTTTTTAAATAGATCATGGGCAGGGAAAATTCCCTCTTCCTCCCATTGGTCTGTATAAGGATTAATTTCTTTTTCAATGAAACCGGAGACGGTATCACGAATGGCTTGGTGGTCTTTGTTTAAAATCATTGCCTTTTATAACAGATAAGATTTATTGATGTCAAAGAGTGGTGAAAGGCTTCTCTTGTTAATCCTTATCTGGCATCCCAAAGTTTTTATTTAAGGGGACTGCTTCATCTATCATTTTAGGATATGAAAGATTTAAATTTGCCATAATCTCAATAAATTCCTTTTTTGATTTATTACCCAGTCTTGGATTGTGGTTTTTTTCATGAGCAATACTGCTCACCGTTAATCCTTTGTAATCATGGCCTGGATAGACAAGTGTTTTATCATCTAAGGTGAAGAGTTTTTTAGTAATAGATTCATACAAGCTTGATGGACATCCGTTTTGAAAGTCTGATCTTCCAGTTCCTCCAATTAAAAGCGTGTCACCGGAGAATAAAATATTTGGATTTTCTGACTCTAGAATAAAACAATAAGAGTCATCTGTGTGTCCTGGTGTATGAAGGCATCTAATCTTTATTTCATCCAGCTCAATCATCTCGCCATCTTGAATTCTATGTGCTCTTGAGTCCATCTTATCTAAAGAACTTAAAATTTTTGAACCGTATATTTCATTTAATGCGCCTGAGCCAGAGATATGATCTGCATGGGTATGAGTTTCAACGGAGAAAATTAAAGTCACATCAAGCTCTTGGAAAATATTTTTATACTTTTCTAAATCTTTTGTAACTGGATCAATTATTATGGCGTTGCCTTCATTAGAGGCAAGAATATAAGAGTAGGTTGATGAATCAGTATCAAAAATCTGTTTTAGAACCATTGTCTATATAACGCTCTTAATTCCGTCTATAGAAATAAGCATGCCTTGATGGATGGCGCTTGCAAATATTTCAGGCTCTATTTCAGTAGTCCATTCAAGTTGACAGCTGCCTTCATCAATCTTTGATATTTGCATTGTTGCTAAGTGATGATCAAGAGGTGTACGAGTTTCTATGGCTGAATATTGAAGCTTCATAGAAGCATTATCAAGAAGTAATATTTGTTCTTTAACGCTGCCCATGCCTTCCATTTCGAAAACTCTGCAATCTCCCTCTAAGTGAATTTTATCTATTGTTGGTACCCAGTCGCATCGTGATACATCAGATAAAATGCTCCATAAATGATCTGCTGAACAATTGAAGGTAGTTATTTCTTTTAGAGTTTTCATTGTATTAATATTATCATTTTTATCTCCTCGAAGTAAAAAGGTAGAACGAGATAACAATAGAGAGTTCTAATGATGAAGTTATCAAATGTGCTAGTATTTTAATACAAGAAAGTGAGGGGGGTCTCATGAAAAATTTTCCAACTGCTAATCAGCCGCTTGCAGGCATAGAGGTTATTGAATTATCTAATATGATTACATGTTCGCTGGCCGCTATGACAATGGCCGCTCAGGGCGCTAATGTAATCAAAGTTGAACCTCCTTTAGGCGGGGATCAAATGCGTCCATTGGGAACTCAGAAAAATGGAGTATCGGGATTTTTTCATAACTGTAATCGGGGCAAGCGATCATTAGCTATTGATTTAAAGTCTGAAGCTGGTGTTGAAGCTGTAAAAAAATTAGCAGCTCGTGCAGATGTTCTTCTTCATAATTATCGTCCAGGAGTTATGGATAGAATTGGTCTTGGATCAGATGTTCTCCGTGAAATAAATCCTAAATTAATCTATGTAGCGGTAAGTGGCTTTGGCACTAAAGGCCCCATGGCCGACCTTCCAGCCTTTGATCATGTAATACAAGGTCTTGCAGGTTTTACTGATTTACAAGCCCCGGAGAATAATAAGTTTGATTTTATTCGTACATTTCTTTGCGATAAAGTAACAGCTTACACAGTCTGCCAAGCAGCAACAGCAGCCTTATTAGCAAGAGCTACTACTAGCAAGGGTCAACATATTGATATTTCCATGCTTCACTCATGCTTAGCATTTATGTGGCCAGATGGAATGATGCATAGAACACTAAAAGATGATGACAAGATTGAAATGTCTCCTGGATCAGATTACTTCCAAACAATTAACTATACCGATGGCGGGGTTGCGGTTGCTCCACTAAAAGATTCTCATTGGGAGGCTCTTCTGCCAATGCTTGGTTATCCAGAATTAGTTGGAACAGGAAACTTTGCCTCAATTCCGCAAAGGATGACTAATATGAGTAGTATCTCCTATGTCATGAAAGAGCCTCGTTTAGATATAGGCGTTGAAAAAGCTATGGAAGTTTTAGCTGCGGCTGACATACCCTGTGCGCCATGTGTGAAAAGAGATGATATAGAGTCAATTGATCAAATAAAGGCTATTGGGGCCTTGGAAACCTATGTCACAGAGACTTTGGGAGAGTTAACAGTACCGACTCCACCAGCTCTATTTGGAGGTGAGTCAACCTCTCAAGCAGAGCCAAGTCCTTTGCTGGGCGAACATAGTCGCAATATTCTTATTGAATTGGGGTGGAGTGATTCCTCGATTGATGATCTGGTTGATCTTGGGCATGTTGCCATAACTAAGTTATAAAAATTCCATATATTCTGATCAAATTTGCACAGAAATTGAATATATAAATTTAAAAAACTATGGCAAACTTTGATGCATATTAATTTTTAAAAAGTAGCATTATGAAATTTAGTGAATTTGCAGAATCAAGAAAAAGTGTTCGTGGTTTTTTAGACAAGCCTGTCCCGAAAGAGGTTATAGAAGAAATAATCAGTGGTGCTAAATGGGCTCCGTCATCATATAACACTCAGACTTGGCATATCCATGCCGTTACTGGTGATGTTCTTGATAAAATAAGAAAGGGTAATGTAGATGAGACTATGGCTGGCAAACCGCATGTTCGTGATTTTGCATACAAAGAAGAGTATGAAGGAGAGCATAGACGGAAACAAATTGATGTAGCAATCCAGCTATTCGAGGCAATGGGCATAGAAAGAGACGATAAAGAAAAGCGAATGGATTGGATGCTTCGAGGCTTTCGTCAATTTGATGCTCCAGTTTCACTTGTCCTGACCTACGATAAATATCTTGAACCCGCAGGAATTACTCACTTTGGTCTTGGTTCATTGGCTTATGGCATTGTCTTGTCTGCCTGGGAAAAGGGTATTGGGTGCGTCATCAATGGGCAGGGAATAATGCAATCTCACATAGTGAGAGAACATGCCAATATTCCGGACGATCAAAATATAATGATATGTATAGCAATGGGATATCCAGACGAAACCTTTGCAGCTAACGATGTGCGTTCAGTTCGAGCTGATAACAGTGAGCTGCTTACCTACGTTGGTTTTTAATAAGCTCTTTTTTAAGATTTTATAAATAGGAGGGTCATTCTATCGCTCTCTCCTATTTCAAGATATTTTTCTCTGTCTTCATCTTTAAGTCTTAGGTTTGGAGGCAAAGTCCATACTCCGCCAGAATGATCTGTTGAATCTTTTGGGTTTGCATTAATTTCTGATTTATCAACCAATTCAAAACCATGCTTCTTGGCTATCTCTATTGCATGCTCTTCAGAAACATAGCCGCTTTTTTTCATTGCTTCCATTGAAGTTCCAGGCTTAGCCCTATGCTCAACAACCCCAAATAACCCTCCAGTTTTAAGGGCTTTATAAGAATTAGAAAAGATTAAGTCCATATCTGATCCAAGCCAGTTATGAAGATTTCTAAATGTTAGAACTGCATCCACACTATTTGGTTCCGCTAAATTTGAATTTATGGCTACCATCTCAACATTGTCATACATAGAATTTGAACTCATCTTTTTTTCAAAGTTAGCTCTACTCCTTTTGTAGTAAGCTCTTTCTGAATTAGGGTCGAAATGAGCAGCTATAAGTTTTCCAGGCTCATGTAAAAAATTAGCCAGTATTTCTGTATACCATCCTCCTCCTGGAGATAGTTCAACAATTGTCATGTCGGACTTTATTCGGAAAAAGCTTAGTGTTTCCATGGGATGCCTTGAAGAATCTCTTGCCACATTGGCTGGAGTTCGGCTGTCACTGGCTACAGCTTTTTGAAGGTCATGAGAATTAAGGAAAGGCACAAATGAGATCATCAATGCAAAAATTGTTAGGCCGTATATATATTTAAAATTGTTCATAGTATTTTGTAATGTAATTAGTTCTGTTAACTTAATTTAACCCTTTATGTGCTCAATGAGCAAGGTAGGAACGTTATGCGTGTTAGATTTTATTGTTATCACCAAAGTATTCTCTTTTATCCCTTTTTTTATAGGGGTGACTTTAACACCCTCAGCTACAAGCCTTTTATGCGCCTCTTTTATACTTTCAACCTCCCATGAAAGACCCCATAATCTATCATTGCTATCTTGATCATCTTTTTTTTCTATTACCTCAATCGTTGTTTTATTCAGTCTAAAAAATAGCATTCTACTTTTCCAATGATCTATTACCTTGTCTAAGGCCAGCCTTATGCCAAAAATATCTTTATAAATTTTTATAAAGCCATCTGCATCATTTGTATTGATGACAAGGTGATCAAGCTTATTTATAACGGATGGCTCCTGCGTTTTGAAAGGGGGAAGCTCTCCTTCTGTATGTTGGATAATAAATGAAAATATTCCTCTTGTTAGTTCTGGGGGTAGAAAAAGGTTTTTCCATTTTCTTATTTGTTGGTCTTTAAAATTTATTCCCTCACCTTCGGTATGGTCTGCAACAGCAAACCCTTTATCTCGGATTTCTGTTGTGGTTTTAGAGATATCATCCGTTCCAAGCACTACTCCAATAAGGCCTTCTCCACTTTGCTCTAGATAGTAGTCAACAAGTGCTGCTCCAAGCCCCTCTCCTTTGACTGCTAGAAGTTCAAAGTAAGTATTTTGAAAATTAAATAAGGCATTAGCGGTGCCTAGCTCTTTGTGCTCGCCCTTCCATACAGGAGGCATGCCAAATATTTTGGTATAGTTTTGCTCTGCCTTTTCTAAATCTTCAACAGCAACAATAAGGTGGTCTAGGGTATTAACCATTGTTAATTAGTAGGAAGGTTCTGTTGTAAGAAAGCGAACATATTCCCACCCATTACCTTTCTAATCTGAAAGTCGCTTAGGCCTAACTCAAGTAATTCATGAGTTATAGCTACGAGCTCTGAGCTATCAAAACCTGGAGTAATAGCTCCATCAAAATCTGATCCGAGCGCCACATGATCAACACCAATAAGCTCAATCCCATAAACAATAGCTTCTGCAACTGACTTAGGAGTATTGTCACAGACTGCTCCATCCCAAAAACCAACACCAATTAACCCTCCTTTTTTAGCAATTGATTGCATTAAACCATCGCTAATATTTCGAGGAGATTCACAATGTCCATTAAAACCTGTATGACTAACAACAATTGGTCTATTGGTGATATCCAGAACATCTTTGACAACATTTTCAGAGGAATGAGATACATCAATGATGATATTTAAGCGAAGCATCTCAACTATCGACTGTCTTCCAAAATCAGTTAGCCCTTGTCCGGTTATGCCATGCAATGATCCTCCAAGCTTATTATCAAAGAAATGATGCAGGCTCATCATTCGAAACCCTTTGTTATAAAGTCGTTCTATATTATTTAAATCTCCATCCAAGGCATGGGATCCTTCAGTGCCAATAAGTGCGCCAATAAGTGTTGGATTTAATTCCCTTTTAATCATAAATTGCTTCAGGTCAGATTGAGACTCTATTAACATTAAATTTTTAGAATCACGAAGGGATAGATCGCGAATTTTTTCGGCCTGAAAAATTGCTCTTTCTGTAAGGCTTGACCAGGTTTTAATTGGCCAACCTTGAACAATAGCCAATGAAGTAATGTTGTCTCTAGAGGCCGTTTCATTGCTGTCATAGTTCTGACCGGAAGGTGATTTAGTTACCGTTGTAAACATCTGCAGAGCTATATTTCCTGTTTGCATTCTCGGTATATCTTCATGGCCATAATCATAGGTCTTACTTAAATTTCGATTCCATAAAGCACTGTCTGAGTGCCAATCGCCTATTAATAATGTTTTGTGTAAATCTCTAGCCTTGTCTGAAACTACAAAAGGTAAGTGATCTGAGACTGGGTTCATTTGTTTATCAAGCCAAGAAGGAAGAAAAATTCGACCTGAAGCAAGTAAAAGAATTACAAGAAGAGCTAATCCTATTATTATTTTTTTCATAAACTAATTCTAATGAACTGCTGTGTTTAATTCCACTATAAAGAAATATTTATAATGTAACCTTTACTTCACACATTATTGATGATACCTTTGCGTTACATTTTTAGAAAAATTAACTATTTTAAGGAGCTTTTATGGATGAAATACATTTAATGATGGAACAAGGAACTGCATATGCAGCAATATCGATGCCGGTATTTATTATTTGGGTAATCTTGTACTACAGTACTAAGATGGAAAAAGATAAATATGGGGCTATGGTAGAGATTGCTAAAAACTTAAAAGATCCCTCTGAGATTGAAGATTTATTAGAAAATTTTAAAGAAAATAAAAAGCCAATGGATTACAGAAGAAATGGGGTTATTACCATGTTCATAGGATTGGGATTATTTGTCTTTGGCCTAGTACAAATAGAGTTCCTGATAGGAGTAGGTCTATTGATTATCTGTATTGGTTTTGGTTCCTTGGTTGCGGGATATATCTATCCTAATGCAGGTTCTGAGATAGATAAAGCAGTTGCAAAATTTGAAAAGAACTAAGGACATGTTTTAATGGGCAAGCATCATAAAAACCTTTTAAATAATCTGGCAAAGCTTCGCATGGCTGATGGCTTAACTCAGCAAGCTCTATCTGAAAATGCTGAAGTGTCTAGGAAGAGCATCAATGCTATTGAGAATGGCATTTATGTTCCCTCAACTGTTTTGGCTTTGAAGATTTCAAAGATTCTTAAGTGCAAAGTTGAGGATCTGTTTGAGCTTCCAAAATAGGAAAAATATGAAAAAAGAGCTAGACCATATTGATCATAAAATTATCACAGCATTGACAGACAATGCACGCATATCAATAACTGAATTATCCTCTATTGTAAATTTATCTCGCAATGCAATAACTTATCGCATAAAAAGACTAGAGACATTAAGCATCATTAAGGGCTACACAACGATCTTGGGTAATGAGCTGGCTGAAGACAAATCAGTAGTTGCATCTATTATGGTTTATCGTAAAGATCGTATGCGAAATAACGAAGTGATTGACTATGCAAACAAGATATCAGAAGTACAATCTTGTTACATTGTAAGTGGTGAGCATGATATTTTTCTTCTTATAAAAGCACCTTCACAAAAGCGGATTCATGAAATATGGCAAAGTATAAGTAATCTAAAAAGCGTTGAAGATACAAATACAGTTTTTGTTTTGTCTCAAACTAAATAATTTATATTTTTAGGGGTTTCAAACGATTTCTATACTCTCACTCAATAGTTTTCATTTTTTATATCGAAATTAATGGTTGGGAAGACATATCATTTAGTTTAGTGTTGTTTGAGTTAATTCAAAAGTTAATGCTTCTAAGTATCTTATAGGATTACCTAAGATACGATAAATATAATCGTCATAAAGTGCATAAGCTAAAGGAGTATTTGACTCCATTTCATCAAGAGTCTCAATTGTCCATTCTGGAGAATCACCTGGTAAAAAAGAAGAATATGAGCCCCATGCAGTATAAATCATCCAGTATGCAAAATCTTCGGCTATTGCTCTTTTATATGCAGTTGGGTCTGTTTCTGAAAGGTCTCCAAATTTGCCAGTTGGATCATAATAGCCTCCATTTATGGCTTCATTCATAGCTAGTACTAGTTCAGATGAAGGATCTTCATAACTCCATGCAGTAAATGATTTCTCTAGGATTAACGTAATTGTATGCAAGAGAGGCTTGATAATTGCATTGACCTGAGCCGCATTTGTCTTTTCGTCTTCTGAGGAGTTTTGAGTGGCTTCCCAAATAAAATCAATAACTTCATAGTTGTCATTTACATAATCCCATCCTGGATAGTTTGTTTCATCTAAAGGCGGGTCATAACTGCTCATTCCCGTTGACCCCACTCGTTGCAAGGTTTGGTAGTAAATGATGTTACCTAGCAATAAATTTCTGTCAGGATCGGTTGTTATACCATTTCTACGTAAAGTAGCATTTACAATATCTCCAATTTTTTTCATGAAATCTTCTGTCACATCTGGAAGGCCTGCAACGATGAGCCCATATGACGTTAGATGTTTATCATAAGGCGCATAGTCATTGTTTAAAATCAGATTTCCATCCCATGGAGACCAAGCTTCATCATCATCATCTGAAGGATCGTTTGTTACTTTTATCTCAAAGATCTTATAAATCCGGTTTCGTACGTAAGGGGTGAAGCAATCTTTTTCATCGTTAACACTAAGGTAGATTTTATAAATATTGTCACCATCAGTATCCACAGGATTTTCGTAATCTGGAGCTTCATTAAAAGTTACCACTCCCGTAGATATATCAATATCTATTAAATCTTCGCTATTAAAAAACGTGCTACCGTTTATATATAGACCTCCATCAGCACTTTGATTTTTAGTAAAATTTATTACATCTCCATCCGCATCAGTGGCTTCAACGGTAAATGCAATTGTTTGGTTTTCTTGCATATAGATGTAATCATCATTGCTAGTAGTAATTACCGGGGCGGAATTCGGAGCGTTTGAACAAAAGTTACCACCTCCTGAATCTCTACCTTCACTACAACTGGCAAGGATGAACGTTGAAACTAATGTATAGCTAAGAAATTTTTTCATATTTATATTATTTAATAATGCGACTTAGTTTTAAAACTAAGCTCTCCGGAACTTGAAGTTTGTCCATGATAGCCCTGACCAGCTGGCATATAGAAAGTTATTCCAGGATATTCTTTAAACTCATGTGCATGTTGACTATCCCCAGCATCAGCAGTTCTCAGATAGACTTTATGTGTAAATCCTGAGGCGCCTTTGAATGGGCCTACAGAAACAGTTCCATTTACCTCTAATGCACCAGAAGCTTGATTAATATCTAGTTTTGATTGATCAAATGTTGTCACTATTTCTATTCTTCCGTTTGTATACATACCTGAATGAACGCCACAATGAGGATATAAAACTGTTGGGGTATCTGCCGTTACAGTAAGGCTATTGCTTGACTGGCTCCATCCTTCATTCGAACCAATATTATTATTACCAGCGGTATCATTTTGAGAAGTAGATATTTCGAATGGATGTCCAGCGAAAACGCTTGATGAGGTTGGTTCAAAGACTATAGTATCTCCAACTTTTGCATATATTACCAAAGCAGTTGAATCTGCATTTACTCCATCAACTGTGTAGTATGCAGACCCGCTGTTCCCAACTGTATAGGATGTTGTTCTAAAGTCTTCAACATCTGTAAGATTTGTTCTTGAGCTTTTATCTGAGACCCACTGTAAGGTGTCAAACATTATTTGATCAATTTCAGAGCTATCAACTGTATCATCTAAAATTCCCATAAGAAGCGGAATTACATGATCTTTTGCTGTCATGGAGAAATAAGTCTGCTCATTATTTGAATCAACATAAACTTTTTGTAAGAATGACGAAAAACTTCCTGATAGATTCTCAAGTTGTGCATTTGTAACTGTATAGTTAGGTAGAGCAAGATTAAGGAATACGTCTCTTACTAAAGTGGTATCACCAAGGGAGGTTTCAGTTGACGCGTCTCGATTAAAAATAGCATCCATAACTTTGGATTTAGCAAGTTCGTTGCCAGGAGCACCACCTGAATAATCTTGCACCCAAGCCAATACCTCGAACATCATGAGCAACTGAGTATTTACTAAAGCAGCTTTATTTGATGCGGCATTATTAATACTGAGATAAGGGTCATCAAAACGAACCATAAAGTTTGAATCAACACCAAGCTTTTCCTTTACGGATTCATAAGAAAATCTATCATCAAGATATACCAATGTGCTCAATGGTGAAATAACAAAATTTTGTTCTCGTGTAGGATCAATTATGCCCAAGCCGGTTGACCATGCGTCAAAAACGGGATTTAAACCAAGCTCATTTCTAGCTATTAATTTTATAGGGCCGTCCCTGTCTTCAATTTCTAATGAGAACGAACCAAACATATTTGTTGTAGTTTTATTTTCAGCAAGCACAAAACGGCAAGTATCAGTTCCGTCTGCAAGTGGGAAGGACCTACAAACAGTTGCAGAATGAACATAACCATCTCTTATCAAAACGCCATCAAAATTACTTGATGTAACATCATCATCAGACGTATCATTAGTGACTGTAACTGAATGTTCCAATGAGGCGCTTAACTTTCCGTCACTAATTTGTGCAACTAAAACATAAACATTATCAACATCTGCATCAGATGGAGCCTCAAAATCTGGAGCAGTTTTAAATGTAATGACCCCTGCAGTTGTGACATTAAATAAAGCGCTGTCAGTTCCAGAGATAGAAAAGGTAATAGCATCGCCGTCGGAGTCTGACGCAGATATTGTAAAAGCTCCTGTTTGATTTTCTTGAACAGAAATAAACATAGAGGTATTAGTAAAGATTGGAGCGTCATTTGAATTACTTGAACCACCTGAAGTGTCACCACCACCACTACAACTAGCAAGGATGAACGTTGAAACTAATGTATAGCTAAGAAATTTTTTCATATTTATATGATTAGGAATTAAATTATTATCACAAAAAAATTTCAAAAATTCATTAGCTAATCAACCAAATTTTGGTCAAAATGACCATATATTTGGTTGATTAGCGCAAGTCTTTTGGAGCCACCTTTGTAATAATAGCGAAAATTCAATTTTAGAGGTTTCGCATTATGTATAAAATCAATTACAACATTGCACTTATTGGTTTTGGCGGTGTTAATAGAGCTCTAGTTAACATTATTTCAATAAATCCAGAAAAATTTTATCGTGAAATGGGTTTTAATATATGTATTGTTGCAGTTTCAGATATATTTTTAGGATCAGTGTATTCACCAGAAGGTATCGACCTAGACTTACTTAACGAATTGCCGGTAGCTAAAGGAGCTTTTGCTTCATTGCGAAATGGGAATGCAAAGGCAGACAATGAAGATATTATTAAAAATAGCAATGCAGATATTATTGTTGAGGCCACGGTAACTGACTCAGTTACAGGACAGGCTGCTATCTCGCATTGTCGCTGGGCATTAGCTAATGGCAAGCATGTATCAACTACAAATAAAGGCCCTCTTGCTTTTGCAGAAAAGGAGTTAATAGATTTAGCGCTAAAAAATAATGTCAGTTTTGAATATGAGGGTGTTGTGATGAGCGGCACACCAGTCCTTCGCTTTGCAGACAAATTAATGAAGGGCAGTGAGATTAATAAATTCACTGGCATCATGAATGGCACTGCAAACTATGTTTTGGGTTTGGTTGAGCAAGGTCAAACTTTTACAGATGCTATTACCTCTGCACAGCAACAAGGATTTGCTGAAGCGGACCCTAGTGCTGATGTTGAAGGTAAGGATGTAATGTTAAAGGTTATAGTTTTAGCGAATCGCTTATGGGATGCTAATTTAACTCAAGATGATGTTAAGTGTGAAGGCATTACTTCCCTTTCTGAAGTTATGATAAAAGAAGCCGTTGCGGAAGGTCAGCATTGGAAGCTTATAGGTGAGGCTAGCAAGAAAGACGATGGGTCTATTATTGCAAGTGTTTCACCAAAGAAGCTTGACCTACTTCATCCACTTAGTGGTATCAATGGCGTGGTTAATGCAATTACTTTTACCTCAGGAATGCTAGGTGATGTGACGATTTCTGGACCTGGTGCAGGACGAACTGAGACCGCATACGCTATCTTGTCAGATATTATTGCAATTCATCAGCATGTGAATGTTTAGTATGAAATCCTTTAATACTGAACCGCTTGAGAAAAATAAACAGCATCAACAAATGATTGATGTAATAAACCCCTTTTCACAGATCATTATTGATTCTATTCCTGCGGCAACTTCAAAAGATGTTGAGGCTGCGCTAGTAAGTGCCAAACACGGCTTTGAAATCAGTCGGAAAATAGCTCGTTATCAGCGTGCCAATATTTTATTTGCAACGGCTGCCATTGTGCGTAATGAGCTAGAAGACTTTGCTTTATTAATAGTGAACGAGGCAGGAAAAACTATTATGCAGGCCCGCAAAGAAGTTACCCGGTGCATTAATACATTGGAATTGTCCGGAGAAGAAGCTAAGAGAATAAGTGGTGAAATAATTCCTTTTGATTCCTTTGAGGGTGCCAGCGGAAGACAAGGCTACACCCACGTCGACCCTCTAGGTATTATATTGGCGATTACTCCATTCAACGATCCTCTTAATCTGGTTGCACACAAGTTAGGGCCTGCAGTTGCTGCTGGTAATTCTGTTATTTTAAAACCGTCAGAACTTGCTCCACTATCTTCTATTAAACTGGTTGATGCGTTTGTACGCGGAGGATTAAATAAGCATATTATTTCTGTGGTGATTGGCGATGCCGATATTGGAAGGGAACTAGTATCTGCTAATGATATTCGTATGGTCTCCTTTACAGGAGGAATGGCAACAGGTGAAGCAATTACAAAGACTGCTGGCTTAAAAAAAATAGCAATGGATTTGGGAGGCAATGCACCCGTAATTATTATGGCGGACAGTGACCTTGATAAGGCAGTAAAAGCAACGGTTTCTGGATCTTTTTGGGCATCAGGCCAAAATTGTATCGGTACCCAACGTATTTTTGTTGAACACAGTATTTTCGATAAATTCTTATCAGCATTTGTCGAACAAACAAAAGCACTCAATGTTGGTGATCCTATGAATGAGGCAACCGATGTTGGACCGATGATAACGCCTGAGCAATCCATGCGTATCCAATCTTGGGTGGAGGATGCAATTAAGCAAGGCGCTATGTTACTAACAGGGCATCAACGTAACGATAATATATATACCCCAACAGTATTGACTAAAGTTCCTACTACATCTCGATTATGCATGAAAGAAGTCTTTGCTCCAGTCGTTATCTTGGAATCATTTGATTGTTTTGATGAGGTAATTTCTTGGGCAAATCGTGTAGATTATAGTTTGCATGCAGGTATTTTTACTTCTAACTTGGAAACGGCTTTAAAAGCAGCAGATAGCTTAGAAGCAAGTGGCGTGATGATCAATGATTCTTCCGACTTCCGCTTTGATGCCATGCCCTTTGGCGGTTATAAACGTGGCAGCTTAGGGCGTGAAGGCGTGCGTTATGCAATACAAGAAATGACGCAATCAAAAGTGATCTGTTTTAATAGAGAATAAATATTAAAATCTTGTGATAGTATTATTTCAATGAAAGCAAAGCTAGGCCATATTGATGGCAAATAATATACCAGTATAAAATAAAAATATGAAAAAAATTCTATCAAAATATGTGAGGTATTGCTGGGCTGTTCCTCTTATTTTAACTTGTATGGTATTTACACCTAAGTCTTATTCTGAAGAATCAAACTTAAAGATAAATATTTTGAATTTAAACAAGCCTGGAGTTTTGTATTTTATTGTCTGCGACAGTGCAGCAGGATTTGAGGGAGTGACTGAAAATGAATCTGAGGAAGAGTCTTGCGTTACCTATTCAGGAGAAATAAACCCTCAAGACCTTGAAATAAATATCATGTTGCCTCACGGAGAATATGCAATAACTTTTTTTGTTGATTCTAATGGAAATTTCAAAATGGATAAAAATTTTCTCGGGATTCCAAAGGAGCAATATGGATTTTCTAATAATGTAATGGGCAGAATGTCAGCACCATCATTTGATCAAGCAAAATTTACAATAACAGAGCCTACCTTACAAAATATAACACTTAGAATAGGTATTCCTAGATAAGGTCTTTTAATACCATTACTGTTCTGTTGTAACTAATTGATCTCGCGAATCATATCAAGAAAAAGAGCTTTGCTGCGGAATAGTGATCATGGTTCTAATGACAACTGCAGTTAATATAATTTTATTTATTAAATGGAACTGTGATTACGCTCTCAGTGTTATTTTTAAGCTCTGTTTTGTTAAAGAATGTGGGCTTCATTTGCTCGTCCACAAATAACTTAGCCTGGTCATTATAATGCTTAGATGTTGAATCTTGAGTAGCGCTACCATATTGGTGAATACTTCGGCTTTCCTGATTGCCCACAGAATCCCAAGCTAATGAAACTACTAAACCATCTCCAGCAACTGCTTTTAGAGTGCCATCGTCTTGAGGTCTTCCATAAACAGCTCTTAGAGTATCTGGCCCGCCTTGAATTGGTAAAGCTAGATCTCCTCGCATAAGAAAGTTTACTTCTGACCAAAGCGGATCAACTCGATCGAATGAATCTTTGATCTGATCAATGCAATCCTCAAACATTTTTTTAGAATCTAGAGCATCTATTCCATTCATAAATGCCCTCCACTCTTCTTGGAGTATGCAAACACCAAGTGCAGCAGATCTGTTGTTGTAATCTGTTTTTAAGTCCCAAGCATTTAATATTTTTTGTGCATCTTTGAGCTCTTCATCTTCATATTCTGTTTCAAGAATATTTTTTAGATATTTTACAGATCTTGATTCTGTAGAGTACTGGTTATCAAACTTTGCATCCAGAAGGTCTTGTTCATTAAATTTTTTATTATTATCAAAAATCTCGATGACTCTATAAGCGCGGTTTGTCATTTTAGTTTCTATACCAAGAGTTTTTGAGTAATCGCTTCGTTTAAGATTATCTGTAATTGCTGAAACTCTAAATGGATCTTGATTGGCGCTCACAATCCATCCAGAATTTGGATTAACTAATAGAGGTATTTCATCAAAAGGTGTTATCTGATCCCAAATTAGTTCTGACTTGGTTCCATCAACTGGAAGCGTCCAATCATACGCCTCATTTCTAATTGGCCCTGCTGTATTGTGCAGCAGCATAATATTGTCTTCTTTATCCGCATAGACTGCATTAAAAGATATGATAGCTCGCATTTTCATTGCATCTATCCACTCTTCTTTATTTTGAGCTTTATTCATACGAAACCATTGATCAGCTTGTCTAATGTCGTTCATGCCTGCAAGCTTTAAGGCATAAGAGCCTGAGTCTGTTTCTAGCACTAAACCATGTTTCGTATATTTTGCTTCTCTATTAAAGGTCCATCTGATTGGTCCCAATAATTTAGTGGGTAGCTTAATATTTTTAGTCTCAAAATCTTCCCACTTTCCATCAAGTAAATATTGATTATCATTATCTGGATTAATTTGAAGCTTAAATGCATCTGTTAGATCTGGCTTGTTAACTGTCATGCCCCACCCAAGATTTTCATTAAATCCTACAAAAACAAAAGGCGATCCAGGAAATAGTCCTCCCATCATATTCCAGCCTTCATCGCTTGAGATATGAGCCTCATACCAAGCAACTGGGCCATCAAGAGGCTGATGAGAATTAATAATAAGTCTAGTTTTTCCATCTGTAGTTTTATTAGAATTAAGCGCAAAAGCGTTTGAACCTGCTACTAAACTAGCTACCTTTAATGATTCCCCGCCTTTATCTAGCTCTGCTGTGCTTATCTCTTTTGGCATATTCATAAGGTCTTTAATAGCACTATCGATTTGAGCGAAGAATATATTTTGAATTGCAAAACTTGCAACTAAATCTACTTTATTAACTGGGTAATAATCTTTAGTTTCATTATTTAGATTTAATGAGAGCCAATAATTTAATCCTGCAACAAAGCCTTCTAGGACTGCTTGAACTTCTAACGATAAATCTTCTTCATATCTTGCTTCAACTAACTCGCTTATACCTAATGCTTTAATAAGATAGTCAGTTGTTGCGCCATCACGGCCTGATTTTAAGCCTGAGTTGGCACTCGCTAAATCAATAGTGCTTAAGATGTTTTTTATGTCATCGTCAGCTTGTGCATAGGCGAGACCAAACGCAGCGTCTGCATCTGTTGCGCCATGAACATGAGGAACGCCAAATATATCTCTTGTTATTGTTGCGCTATAAGGAGATTGAACTTCATTAGAAGTTACGCTCGATGTAAATCCACACAGCAGAAATAGTACGAAGGTATTTTTAATATTTAATTGCATTCTATATTCCTTAATTTTGAATTATTAATGACATTAGTTAAGTCAGAGTGATATTAAGTATAAACCTTAGATTATGTCTGTGGACAGAAGACTATTTAGTTCATCCAAGGCATCTAAAAAAAGTTTGTATAGAATTTATATAAGGAAAATGTTTTTTAAATCAGCGCTTTGGTCCTATTTTTTTATTATATGATTTGTTTGTTGTATTACTACCACGTCTTTCGCCACCGCTGCTTGGTCTTCCAGCTCCGCTAGTATTTGGCTTGCCGCCGTAACTTGGTCTTCCAGCTCCGCTAGTATTTGGTCTTCCAGATCCGCTTCGCTCAGGTCTTCCAGCTCCGCTAGTGTTCGGTTTGCCGCCGTAACTTGGTCTTCCAGCTCCGCTAGTATTTGGTCTTCCAGATCCGCTTCGCTCAGGTCTTCCAGCTCCGCTAGTATTTGGCTTGCCGCCGTAACTTGGTCTTCCAGCTCCGCTAGTATTTGGTCTTCCAGATCCGCTTCGCTCAGGTCTTCCAGCTCCGCTAGTATTTGGTCTTCCAGATCCGCTTCGCTCAGGTCTTCCAGCTCCGCTAGTATTTGGCTTGCCGCCGTAACTTGGTCTTCCAGCTCCGCTAGTATTTGGTCTTCCAGATCCGCTTCGCTCAGGTCTTCCAGCTCCGCTAGTATTTGGCTTGCCGCCGTAACTTGGTCTTCCAGCTCCGCTAGTATTTGGTCTTCCAGATCCGCTTCGCTCAGGTCTTCCAGCTCCGCTAGTATTTGGCTTGCCGCCGTAACTTGGTCTTCCGGCTCCGCTAGTATTTGGTCTTCCACCACCACTGCTTGGTCTTGAGCTACTTCCACCTGGTTTAGAAAAACTGTTTCCAGATTTATCATCAGAGCTTCGTCTATTCCTTGAGAAACTTGGCTTTCCTCCTCTTGGGCCTCTTGACCTAGGATTGCCACGACCTCCACCCGAAGGCTTGTCGTTTGGCTTAAAAGCTTCATGGCTAGTTTGATCAATTTTAATTTTTAATAGCCCTTCAATCCCTCTTAAAAACTTATGCTCATCTGAGCTCATAAGGGATATAGCGGTTCCTTCTTGCCCTGCTCGACCTGTTCTACCAATTCTGTGGATATAATCATTTGGATAAGTAGGCATATCAAAATTAACAACAAAAGGAAGATTGCTGATATCAATTCCTCTAGCAGCAACATCTGTAGCAACAAGCACTCGTACAAATTTTCCTTTGAACTCTCTTAGAGCTTTAGTTCTTGCTCCTTGAGTTTTATCACCATGAATAGTTTCTGTTTCAATTCCTGCTGCATTTAAATAATCAGCAATTTTTTCACAGCCGTGCTTGGTTCTAGAGAAAACTAACGCTTGCTCCCATTGCTCTTCTTGGATCATGTGAGCCAGCAAGTCAGTTTTTTTATTTTTATCAACGTTATAAACTATCTGCTTTATTTTACTGACAGTAGTATTTGGTGATTGAGCATTGATTTCTACTAATTCATCACCCAGCGATTGAGCTAGTTTTTTAATTTCTGGGGAGAAGGTTGCTGAAAAGAGTAAATTTTGTCTTGTAGGCGGAGTCATCGCGATAATCTTTTTAATATCATGGATGAAGCCCATGTCTAGCATGTGATCTGCCTCATCTAGCACGAGCATTTGAACTCGGTCTAGCTTGACTGCTTTCTGGTTAACCAAATCCAGTAATCTTCCTGGCGTTGCAACCAGAATATCTACGCCTTTTTTAAGCTTAGATTTTTGAGGGAAAATTTTGGCCCCCCCATAAACAACTGTTGATTTGATATTAGTGAACTTTCCATACTTATGAACATTCTCTCTGACCTGAGCTGCTAGTTCTCGAGTTGGAGTCAAAACTAGGGCATGAACATTTTTATCATAAGGCTTTGCTTTTTCGATCAACATTTCTAACATTGGGAGAACAAAGCTTCCTGTTTTACCAGTACCTGTTTGGGCAGCAGCCATAAGGTTCTTGCCTGCAAGAATTACGGGGATTGCTTGTTGTTGAATTTCAGAAGGCTTTGAATGATCAAGCTCTTCTAGAGATTTTAATATTGGTTCAGATAAACCGAGTTCTTTGAATGACATTTTTTAAATAGGGTTGGTGAGAGTGTTCAGATGACTGCAGGTTATAGACTTAGATGCCTGCGGTCAATCAAATAGAAGGTTCATTTCTTCTTTTATATTATTCCACCCCAATTAACTTGAATAAAATAGAGATTTAGAATTATTCTTTTTAATTATCAGGCTTTTCGTGATTCTTGTGTTTCTTTTCTTTTTTAGCTTTATCTCGTGATTTCATTCTTTTGCGTATCATGTCTTTGCACCATACATCATAAACAGTAGAGTAATTTGCAGCTAAATCAGAAAGAGCAATAACTTCTCCCCATTTCTTTTTGTCCTCAGGATTTTTCTCTATTTCTTTCCATATTCCACCGCTCATGGACAATATTCCACCTATTCCTTCTTTTATCTCCTTGCACTCAGCAAAGTTCAACAGATGGTTTGGGTTATTCATCTTTTTCTCTTTAGATTTTACATCTTTATGATGATCCGCAACTGCGAATGGAATCATGCATGTAAGCATTGTTAATACAAATAATCTTTTCATTTTTATATCTTTATTAAGGTTCATATAAATGATATTATCTTTTTTCAATACGTTCATCGATTGTGAATTCTATCTTGTTTCATCGCCTTGATATTATAACAATCCAACGACCAAGGTTTAAAATGTCGGCTAGCGCGGCTGAGACATAAGTAAGGGCTGCTGCCCTAAGAATACTACTAACGGCTTTTTCGTTTGACTGCGATACGTAATTCCCTTCCCTTAATAAAGGGAGCGCTTTAGAAAAACTTGCATCAAATTCAATCGGTAGAGTCACCGCATGAATCATCATGCGAGCGATAAAACCGGAAAGCCCTAGAAAAAGCAATAAAGAAAATGGCAGTGGATGCCGCGTAATAATACCGATCACCGGCGATAAAGAAATAATGATAACACTCCAACGAGCCACGTTATTAGCAACGGGGACCATCTTTGTTCTAGTGGCTAGACGTTTATCACCTTGCTGATCCTGAATCGCATGTCCAACCTCATGAGCCGCAATTGCAATTGCAGTTAGCGATTTAGATTCATAATGTTCTCGCAAAAGCCTTACTTTTTTTTCAATTGGATCATAATGATCTCCTAGCTCAGTTACTTCGACCTTCACATCTTTTAAAGAAAATCGCTCGATCAAATGCTTTGCGAGCTCTCCCCCAGTGCCTGGCATTTCAGGCTTTTCCGATGAATACCTCCTCATAACCATCTTCACCCACAAGGATGGTCCAAATATCAGTGCTAGAACTATGAGCGCGCCTGCTGCTAAATATTTATAATTATCTGTTAAACTACTCGACAATGACTGATTAGATTTCGAGCAGTACATCACTCCTCTTGCCCATTTTTGATAGAGTTGATTCCATTTTTTAGAGTACCTATTGATATTGTTGCTAGTACAGTTAATAGCAACCAACCTGAATCACTAGGAGCAACTAGAGCAGTGCTGATAATTGCTGCTGCCCAAAGAATTGATTGTGTAATGATGATTTTTGCCATGTTAACTATTTCCTTTAGTTATCTGTTTTGTTGACTCCATAGTGACTGATTCAGTTCGAACAGTGAATTACTCTTCCTTGTAATTCTCTTCTAGAATTCCTTTTTCTTTTAGAGTCTTTGTAAGTTTTTCTAGTCGGGCAAATGCTACCACTCCCATTATCCCAAAAATAAATCCCATGACTGCTAATCCTTCCATCATTTCTCCTTTTTAATTCACTGTTCGAAATTACTCGACAGTGACTGACTTGGCTAAGTTCCTTGGCTGATCAATATCCGTTCCTCTTAAAAGAGCAACTTCGTATGAAAGTATCTGAAGTGGGATATTGTAAACAATGGGTGTTAGTAAGAAATCGCATTTTGGCATATAACTAATTTGCCTGCCTTAACATCCATCTTGACTGAAGGATCTGCGAAGACATAAAGGGTTCCGCCTCTTGCTTTAACCTCTTCAAGATTAGAGATTAACTTTTCAGCTATTTCACTTTCAGGAGCTAGTGCAATAACGGGCATGTTTTCATCTATCAGGGCTAAAGGACCGTGCTTTAACTCTCCGGCTGGATATGCCTCTGCGTGAATGTATGATATTTCTTTAAGTTTTAAAGCACCCTCTTTGGCTATAGGATAAAAAATACCTCTTCCTAGAGAACAGCGCGTTATCTTTACTCGCTATGCTTGGGGCTATAGCTGCAACTTCTTCTCTTAACTCTAAGGCTTCTGTAATTGTTTCTGGAAGTAGTCTTAGACCCTTAATAACTCTTGCTCTAAGTAGTGGGTTTAAGTCTCTGCTTTTAGCCAATGACAGCGCTAAGAAGCATAAGGCCTGCTAGCTGAGTAGTGAATGCTTTTGTTGAAGCTACGCCAATTTCAGGTCCTGCATTGGTAAATAATACAAAATCAGATTCTCTGGCAAGGGAGCTAGTTGGAACATTGCAAATAGCCAGTGAAGCTAGGTAGTCTTTTTCTTTGGCAAAATTTAAAGCCGCTAAAGTATCAGCCGTTTCACCGGATTGTGAAATAGTAATGATAAGAGAGTTTTCATCAACGTGTGGATTTCTATACCTATACTCACTGGCATAATCTATCTGACAAGGCAGTTCAGCAATGGATGAAAACCAGTTTGCTGCAACTCTGCCTGCATGAAGACTTGTTCCGCAAGCAACAATCTGAATTCGCTTAACTTTAGAAAAAAGCTCACTAGAGCCTAGGCCAAAGATATTATCAAGAACGTCTTCTCCTCCAATTCTGCCATCAATAGTGTTTGAAACTGCATCTGGCTGCTCGTATATCTCTTTTTCCATATAATGCCTGTAGTCGCCTTTTGAGGTTGCTTGGCTTGAAATATCTATACGGGTTATATCTCTAGTTACTTCTGTTTTAGAGTCATCAAATATTCTATAGCTCTCTGCAGAAATTTCTGCAACGTCGCCGTCTTCTAGAAATACAAAGTCATTAGTAAGTTGAGCGATGGCCAGAGGATCAGAAGCTGCAAACATTTCATCGGTTCCAATGCCAATTAAAAGCGGTGACTTATTTCTTGCTACAACCAGATTTTTATCATCCTTGATATCTATTGCTGCAATTGCATAAGCACCCTCTAGTTTAGCCTTGGCTAAATACATAGAATCTATCATGCTGTTGTTTTGGCTTAAATAATAATCAAGTAAATGGGCAATAAGTTCTGAATCGGTTTGAGAGGTGAAGTCATAACCGTCTTTAATGAGTGAGTCTCTTAGTTCAACGTAGTTTTCAATAATTCCGTTATGAACAATATAAACAGAATCTTTTGATTTATGTGGATGGGCGTTGGCTTCTGAAGGTTCGCCATGGGTAGCCCATCTTGTATGCGCTATACCAAGCTTACTTTTAGGTTTTTCAGCAACCATCATATCTTCAAGGATTTGAACTTTTCCTAAGGCACGCAAATGCGCAATTGATTCGTTTTGATGAAGGGCTATACCGGCAGAGTCATAGCCTCTGTATTCCATCTTGTGAAGACCTTGAACTAAAAGTTTTCCGACATTCCTTGTCGATGCAGCTGCAATTATTCCACACATAGTTAATCCTTTTTCTTAGACCAGTTTTCTTTATTTTCTTGCTTTGCTCTTCCAAACCCAAGGGCATTATCAGGTATATCTTTTGTAATAACAGATCCAGCAGCAATAGTAGTATTTGAACCAACCGTTACTGGTGCTACAAGCGAGGTGTTACTTCCAATAAAACTGTTATCGCCTATAGAGGTTTTATGTTTGTCTTTGCCATCGTAGTTACAAGTGATAGTCCCAGCACCTACATTCGTGCCCTCGCCAATAACCGTATCTCCAAGGTAGGTAAAATGATTTGCCTTAGAGCCTTTTCCAAGTGTTGTGTTCTTGATCTCTACAAAATTTCCAACCTTAGCGGAACTCTCTATTTGACTGCCTTCTCTTAATCTTGCATAAGGTCCGATAACGCAACTATCTCCAATCTTAGCTCCGTCTATATGAGAAAAAGCTTCTATTTTTGTATTGCTGCCTATGTTTGTATTTTTAACAATGCAGTTGGGGCCAATAGACACGTTGTCTCCAAGAATAATATTGCCCTCAAGGATTACATTTACGTCAATAGAACAGTCTCTTCCGCACTCTACACTTCCTCTAACATCAAGTCTTGATGCATCGGTGATGGTAATTCCTTTTTCAAATAAGTCTTCTGCTTTCATTGCTCTGTATGTGGTCTCTAATTGTTCAAGTTCTTGTTTGCTGTTTGCGCCCTTAACTTCTTCGTTTGAAGCCTTGTATGTATTAATTCTAATCCCTTTTTCATTAATTATAGAAACTAAATCTGTTAAATAAAACTCACCGGCAGCATTATTATTAGTTATTTTAGAAAGTCCTTCTTCTATTAGGGCTTTTGAGCCGCAAAGAACTCCTGTAAAAATTTCTTGAATCTGCCTCTCTTCATCAGTTGCATCTTTTTCTTCAACTATCTCAAGAGCTTCATTATTATCGTTTGTCTTTACCCTTCCATACCCAAATGGATTATCAAGAACAGTTGTTAAAATAGATAATCCTGAATTGGAGCTTTCTATTAAATTTTGTAGGGTTTCTTTTTTGATAAGCGGAACATCGCCATATAAAACTAGAACCTTTGAGTCATTTTGTACTTTATCTAACCCACACCTGACAGCATCGCCTGTTCCTATAGGCTTGGGTTGAAGGCTTGATGTTATATTTAGATTATAGTTACCGGCCTCTTCTAAAACAGACTCTTTATCAAAGCCCACGACTAAAGTGATATCCGAACTTACAGCCCCGGCTGTATGACAAATCTTCTCAAGCATAGAGGTTCCACCAATGCGCTGTAAGACTTTTGCTTTATTAGATTTCATTCTTGAGCCCTGTCCGGCTGCAAGTATTATGGTATGTACGCTCACAATATTTTTAAAGGTAAATGAATACCTTACTGGTTTTTGCGTAGTTTTTGAATAGTTTTTAGTCTTGCTACCGCTTCGGCTAGTTGAGCTGACGCTTTTGCATAGTCTAAAGTTGCATCTTTATTGGCAAGATCTTGTTCTGCTGCTTCTTTGGCTTTAATGGCTTCAGATTCATCTAAATTATCTGCTCTTTCTGCTGTGTCCGATAAAACAGTTACTAAGTCGGGCTGAATTTCTATAAAGCCACCTGAACAATAAAATGCTTCTTCTTCTGAGCCATTCTGAACTCTTACGGGTCCTGGAGCTAGTCCAGTTAAAAGAGGTGTATGACCAGGAGCAATACCAAGCTCACCAAGTGATCCCGTGGCAAAGACCATAGTGGCTTCACCGGAATAAATTTCCTCACTTGAGGACACTATGCTGATCTTAATAGTACTCATACTTATAGAGTCTTAGCTTTTTCTACTGCTTCTTCAATAGTTCCAACCATGTAGAAAGCTTGTTCTGGTAAGTGATCGTAATCCCCTACTAAAAGGCCTTTAAAGGCTTTAATAGTATCTTCTAAAGATACGTATTTACCTGGTGTTCCTGTGAATATTTCAGCAACAAAGAAGGGTTGTGATAAGAATTTTTGAGCCTTACGTGCTCTTGCAACTAGCCCTTTATCCTCTTCTGATAACTCATCCATTCCAAGAATAGCGATAATATCTTTTAGCTCATTATATCTTTGTAATATTTTTTGAACTCCTTGTGCTACTGCGTAATGCTCTTCACCAACAACAAAAGGATCTAACTGTCTGCTTGTAGAATCAAGAGGATCCACAGCAGGATAAATACCTAATTCTGATATTTGTCTTGAAAGAACAACTGTTGCATCCAAATGAGCAAAAGTAGTTGCTGGAGATGGATCTGTTAAATCATCAGCTGGAACATAAACAGCCTGAATCGAAGTAATCGATCCTGACTTGGTTGATGTAATTCTTTCTTGAAGCGCGCCCATTTCCTCAGCTAGTGTTGGCTGATATCCAACCGCTGAAGGCATTCTTCCGAGTAGTGCTGACACTTCAACACCGGCTAATGTATAACGGTAGATGTTGTCGATGAATAAAAGAACATCTTTTCCATCATCCCTAAATTTCTCAGCCATTGTAAGACCTGTTAAGGCCACTCTTAATCTGTTTCCTGGAGGCTCATTCATTTGGCCGTATACCATGGCAACTTTTGACATCTCAGGATTCTCTACGTTTACAACTCCAGATTCCTGCATTTCGTAATAAAAGTCATTACCTTCTCTAGTTCTTTCTCCAACTCCAGTGAAAACAGAAAGTCCTGAATGTTGTAAAGCGATATTGTTAATTAACTCCATCATGTTAACTGTCTTACCAACACCGGCTCCACCGAATAATCCAACTTTTCCACCTTTAGCAAATGGACACATTAGATCGATAACTTTAATACCTGTTTCTAGAAGCTCATTAGATGAAGATTGATCTGTATAACTAGGAGGCTTTCTGTGAATTGGCATTCTATCTTGTTCGCCAATAGGCCCCTTCTCATCTATAGGATTTCCTAAGAACATCCATGATTCTGCCTAATGTTTTCTCTCCAACAGGAACTGATATAGGTGCGTTTGTTCTTGAAACAACCAAGCCCCTTTTTAGACCCTCAGTTACTCCCATTGCAATTGTTCTAACGATACCGTCGCCTAATTGCTGCTGAACTTCGAGAGTTGTTCCACTCTCGTCAATCAATAAAGCTTCATATATCTTTGGAATATTATCTTTATCAAATTCGACATCGATAACCGCTCCAATAATCTGTGTAACTAATCCGTTGCTCATAATTTTCTCCTTAAACTGCTGCTGCGCCGCCAACTATCTCAGAAAGTTCCTGAGTAATAGCCGCTTGTCTTACGTTGTTATATAAAAGTTCTAATTCTTTAATCAAGTCACCTGCATTATCCGTTGCACTTTTCATGGCAATCATTTTTGCTGCCTGTTCACATGCATTATTTTCTACCACTGCCTGATAAACCAAGGACTCTATGTACCTAGTTAGCAAGCCGTCTAAAAGTTCTTTTGCCTCTGGTTCATAAATATAATCCCAGTGTGTCGAAATCACTTCATCCTGTTCAGCTGGCGCTAATGGAATTAACTGCTGAACACCTGGAGCTTGGGTCATAGTATTTACAAAACTATTTGAACATAGGTAAACCTGATCAATATCCCCATTTTTGTGCATATCTAGAGCGACTTTCGTTAGTCCAATAAGATCGTCTGGGTTTGGCTTATCGCCAAGTTTGTCGGCAACAGCTACAACCTGACCGCCAACACCCTTAAAGAATGAAGCTGCCTTTGTTCCAACTAAAGCAAAGCAAGACTCTATACCTTCTTTATTTAATTCAGCTGACTTATTTATCACCTGTCTAAATAAATTAGTATTTAAGCCGCCGCAAAGACCTTTGTCTGATGAGATAACAATAAAACAAGCTTTTTTCGGAGTTCTTTCTTGGTAAAAAGGATGCGGGTACTCTGAACTAGCAGACGCTATATGAGCTATCACATCTTTAATTTTTAAAGAATAAGGCCTTCCTTCAAGCATGCTATCTTGAGTTTTCTTCATCTTACTCGCAGCAACCATCTCCATAGCTGAAGTAATCTTCTGCGTGCCTTTAATGCTCGCAATCTGCTTTCTTACTTCTTTAGTGTTAGCCATTTCTTTTATAAATTAAAAAGTTTGTGTTTTCTTAAAGTCTTCAACAAGAGCTGTGAATTGACTTTCAATGTCATCATTCCAGTCGCCTGTTGTATTTATCTGTTGTTCTAATTCAGCTTTCTCTGAAGTTAGGTAACCGTGTAATGCTTCTTCGAAGGCTAGGATCTTATCAACTTCAACGTCACCCATATACCCTCTGTCAGCGGCAAACAAGCTTAATGCTTGTTGTGCAACACTCATAGGAGCATATTGTTTCTGTTTTAAAAGTTCAGTAAACGCCTTACCGTTTGCAAGCTGAAGTTTAGTAGCATCATCTAAATCAGAGGCAAACTGTGAGAAAGCTGCTAGTTCACGATATTGAGCTAACGCAGTTCTTACGCCACCGGCTAATTTTTTCATTATCTTTGTTTGTGCTGCTCCACCAACCCTAGATACTGAAAGACCTGGGTTAATAGCTGGCCTAATGCCTGAATTAAATAATTCTGTTTCTAGATAAATCTGACCGTCTGTAATTGAAATTACGTTGGTTGGAACAAATGCTGATACGTCGCCAGCCAATGTTTCGATAATAGGAAGAGCTGTTAAAGAACCTGTTTTTCCTTTTACTTTTCCACCAGTAGCTTTTTCAACATATTCCGCATTTACTCTAGCCGCTCTTTCTAAAAGTCTTGAATGAAGATAGAAAACATCTCCAGGATACGCTTCCCTTCCAGGAGGCCTTTTTAATAGTAAAGAAACCTGTCTATACGCTACAGCTTGTTTTGAAAGATCATCGTAAACGATTAATGCATCTTCGCCTTTATCTCTAAAGTACTCACCCATTGAGCATCCTGAATAAGCTGATAAATATTGCATAGGAGCTGGATCTGCAGCTGTAGCTGAAACAACGATTGTATGTTCCATGGCACCGTATTCTTCTAATTTTCTAACAACGTTAGCTACGGTGGACTGCTTCTGTCCTATAGCAACATATATACATTTAACGCCTGTACCTTTTTGGTTAATAATTGCATCAACTGCAACAGCTGTTTTACCGGTTTGTCTGTCTCCAATAATAAGCTCTCTTTGCCCTCTTCCAATTGGCACCATAGCATCAACAGCTTTTAATCCAATTTGAACTGGTTGATCAACCGATTGACGAGCAATAACTCCAGGGGCAACAACTTCAACAGGAGCCATTCTTTCTGCTTTTATTTCGCCTTTCCCATCAATTGGAACACCCAAAGTGTTAACTACTCTTCCAAGCAAAGCTTCTCCAACAGGTACTTCTAAAACTTTTCCTGTACAGACAACTTTTTGTCCTTCGACAAGTTCCAGGTAGTCACCCAGAACAACAGCACCAACTGAATCTTGCTCTAAGTTAAGAGCCATTCCTTTTGATCCGTTTTCAAATTCTATAATTTCTCCGTACATAACATCGCCCATGCCATGTATTCTTACAATTCCGTCAGAAACACTGACGATAATGCCTTCATTTTTTCTTTCTGCTGAAAGATCAAGACCAGCGATTTTTTCTTTTAGTACGCTGGAAATTTCTGATGGGTTTAATTGACTCATTTTTTCACCTTAAAAATTTAATTGGTTTACAAGCTTGTTAACCTTTCCTCTTATGGAAAGATCTAGTGTTTCATCGCCTACCTTTATAGATAAACCGCCCATTAACTTTGGGTCTTCTGAAAAATATATATTTGCATCATTGCCATAAGAAGATCTGAGCTTTTTCTCAATGCCTTCTTTGGCTTCGTCGCTTGGTGCAGTTGCCACAAACACCTCGATAGAATTCTGTTCTTTATGGTTCTCAAGAAGCTCTTGATAGATTGAATAAATTGGCTGAAGAAGATTTAATCTTTTGTTTTCTGCCAAAATAGAAAGAAGTCTTTTTGATGTATCTGTAATACTATCTTCAAAAAGATTAACCAATGTATCTACCAGTTGCTGTCTTGACAGTGTTGGATTCTCAATAGTGTTAGTTACTTCCACCGACTCAGAAACAATGGCCATGATCTTTAGTTCGCTAGCCATATCTTCCAATTTCTCAATCTCAAGCGCAGTTGCAAACAAGGCTTTTGCATAAGGTCTTGCGAGTGGAGTTAACTCAATCATTATCTAGAGTTCCTCTGCTGCCTTTTTCAGAATAGCATCATGCTTTTCTGGTGAGATTTCATCGCCAAGAATCTTTTGAGTTGTATCAATGATAATCTCAGACATCTGCTGTCTTAATTCTTCTTTGGCTTTGTTGGTCTCATTTTCAATGGTTGTAGATGCTGAGGTCATTATTTTCTCTGCTTCAGCCTCTGCTTTAGATGACGCATCTCCAACAATTTGAGATGCTCTTGCATTGGCTTTTTCAAGAATTCCAGCTGCCTCTGACTTAGCCTGATTAAGTTCTTTGTCGAAGGCTAGTTTCGCCTCTTCCAATGAATCGTCTGCTTTTTTTGCCGCTTCTAAACCATCCGAGATTCTTTTTTCTCTCTCTTCCATGATTGAGATGATTGGAGGCCATACGTATTTCCAACATATAGCTACAAACACTACAAAGACTAGTGCTTGGGCAATCAGGGTGGCGTTAATATTCATGTTTTTTTATATAGCAAAAAGCATGTACATACCAAGACCAACACCGATCATTGGTACAGCATCAACAAGACCCATAACAATAAAAAACTGAGTTCTAAGTAATGGTATTAATTCAGGCTGTCTTGCAACACCCTCGATATACTTACTTCCTAAAACACCCACTCCAATAGCAGCTCCAACAGCTCCAAGTCCAACGATTACCGCTGCGGCTAATATATTTAAATCTTCCATATCACTCTCCTTTCAAGTTAATCAGATCTATTAATGATCTTCTGTTTCGTGTGCCATTGCTAAATAAACAATGGTTAACACCATAAAAATAAACGACTGTAGGGCTAATATCAGAATATGAAATAATGCCCATAATAAATGTAAACCAAAACCCATCATACCAATTGCAAAAGAGCTAAAGAATAGCATTAATGCAATTAGAATAAATATCATCTCTCCTGCGTAAAGATTGCCAAATAACCTTAAGCCTAAGGATATTGGCTTAGCTATGAAGTTAACCATTTCTAAAATAAAGTTAACTGGCATTAACCATTTTCCAAAAGGATGAAGAGTTAATTCAGCTACAAAGTTTTTTAGTCCTTTGACGGTAATGCTGTAATAAATAATTAGAATGAAAACTCCGAGCGCCATTCCTAATGTGATATTTGGATCAGTTGTTGGTACGACCTTGAAGTATTCTATGCCTGCTGCCTTTGCCAGCTCAGGAAGAAAGTCTACAGGCACTAGGTCCATTAAGTTCATGAGAAATACCCAGACCATAATAGTCAGAGCTAAAGGCCCTATTAATGGGTTCTTAGCCGAAGTAAATATACTTTGAACATTATCATTAACAAACTCTACGCACATTTCTACAAAATTTTGAAGTCCTGTTGGTGTGTCTGTATTTTTTGCTATGGCAAATCTAAATACTGTGATAAAAACTATCCCAAGAAAAATTGACCATCCTATCGAATCCACATGGAGCGCCCAAAAACCCATATCAGCGGCCTGGCTAGACCCATGGGCAAATGTCCATGTATCTGCAGGGACTACTTTTGGCATATCCCAAACAAGACTGTCTGCGTTACAAGTCCAAACTTCTGATTCGTATGGAAGTTTACCAAGAGTAAGATTGGTAAGATGATGTTGGATATACCCGGTAACAGTTAGCTCTGGCTCTTTACAGGCTGCTCCAACGACATGCTCTACTCCGTATGCTGATGCCATTACGCTGCCACCATTTTTGAAGTGGGCTTAAACAGAAGATTTGTCACAATAAAAAATGTCATAGCGTAAAAATAAACTTCTGGGAAATTAGAAATAGTCATTATCAGGAAGGCAGAAAAAAGAACCCATTTAGCCGACCAGTTATAAGATATGTAAATAGACTCATTGTTAATTTTATTACCCAAAGAGTAGATAAAATATAGAGAAATGCTATATGAGGACATAATTATAAAAAGATTTAAATCAAAATAAATGATTGCTGGGATAGCAATAAGCGTTGATATTATTTTTAAATTTTTCAAGAGATTTAAATTTTAAATTTTTTGTGAACTAGTTGGCGAGAATTATAGAAATATATGCCGTTAGAAACAAGGTGTTTGGTGATTAATTTTAAGATTTCTTTAGTTAATTTATTAGTTTGGAAATAATATTTTCTAACTCGTCTGAGGTGTTGTAAGAAATGGCTACTTTGCCTGATTTTTTATTTCTAGCTTCGATTTCTATTTTATGTCCAAAACCTTCTGACATTTCTTCTTCTATGTTTAGAAGATCTTTATCTTTAGTTTTGGTTGGTGATGTTTTTTTATTAGTTTTTTTACCGGATAGGTTGCTTACATCTTTGACTGTAAGTTTGTTTTTAATAATGTTTTGAGCGGCTGCTTCTGCCTCGGACGGATCAAGCGAAGCTAATAGCTTTGCGTGACCTTTTTCAATTTGTCCTGATGAAAGAAGGTCTAAAACAGTTGCGGGAAGTGATAGTAATCTTATTGAGTTAGCAATCGTACTTCTTGCTTTGCCGGTCGACTTTGCAACATCATCTTGCGTAAGCCCAAACTCTCTTTTTAATCTGTCGTAACCCCTGGCCTCTTCAACAGCATTAAGGTCTTCTCTTTGTAGGTTTTCTATCAAGGCAGACTCGAGAGCATCTTGATCTTTTTTCTGATCTACTAAACAAGGTATTGTCTCTAGCCCTGCTTTTTTAGAAGCCCGCAATCTTCTCTCGCCTGCTATAACCTCATACTTATTTAACCCAAGCTCCCTTACAAGAATTGGAGAAAGAACACCGTGCTTTTGAATTGAGTTGGTTAACTCTTCTAGTTTAGTCTCGTCAAAATTTGCCCTAGGCTGGAATCTTCCCGCATTGATATTGCTTACATTTATATCTTTAACTGTTCTTTGGTTAGAGCCGCCTCCACCTAAAAGCGCGTCTAACCCTCGGTTCAGAATTTTATTGTCTTCAGACATATTCAACCTTCCTTATTAACTCCCCCGCTAAAGCGAGGTAGGCTTTTGCCCCATATGAATTTGGCATATATTTTACCCCTGATACGCCGTGACTGGGAGCTTCAGCAAGTTTTATATTCCTTGGTATAAGCGTGTTGAATACTAAATGAGAAAAATGTGTCTCAAGTTCGTTGGAGACTTCTCTTGCAAGGTTATTTCTCATATCAACCATTGTTCTTACTATTCCAAGCACCCTATTTGAAGATAAGTTTTTATCAGAAAGTGTCTGGATTGTGTCCATTAGGCCTGTTACTCCTTCAAGGGAGTAATATTCACATTGAAGTGGAATTAGTGTGCCAGAGGCAGCAAATAAAGCCTCAATTGTTAATTGGTTCAGTGTTGGGGGTGTGTCAATTATTGTGTAGTCATAATCGCCTTCAAGGGCTTTTAATTCTTTAGTTAAAAAGGTTTGTTTTCCTTCTGATCTGATACTAACCTCTAGGGCAATTAAATCCTGCCCTCCAGGAATAACATCATAACCATCGGGTGATTTATAAATACATTCATTTATGGGTGTTTGGTCAAAAAAAATATTTGCAAGGGTGTTTGTTTCTCCTTTGTTCATTCCAGCTGCAGTAGAGGCATTTCCCTGGGGATCTAGGTCAATGAGTAAGACCTTTCTTTTTGTACCAGCAAGACTTGCTGCCAAGTTGACTGCGGTTGTTGTCTTGCCAACTCCGCCTTTTTGATTGGCTATGGCTAGTATTTTATTCATTAATCTTTATCTCAACCAAATGTCTTTCGTGTTTTGTGTTCTCTATTTTGATTATTTCACACTTATATTTGTTTGTGTCTAGAGATTGAGTTTCTTCAATTATTTTCTCTTCTCTACCCTTTAAAAGAATGTATCTTCCTCCTGTTTCAAGGTTTTTATTTGAAAGTTTTAAGGTGTTCTCTGTAGAAGAAAAAGCTCTTGATGTTATTAGATTATAGGTCCCTAATTTATTGTTTGGTCTAATATGGGTGTTTAAGGTTTTTACATTTGCTAATTCTAGCTCATGGATTATTTTGTTTAAGAAGTAGCATTTTTTTTGGCTTTTTTCTAATAGGTGTATTTCACATCCGGGTCGCAAGATGGCAATTAATAGACCTGGAAACCCTCCTCCGGAACCCATGTCTAATATTTTTTCGTCATGATTAATTTTTTCTATGAGAGGCATACAGTCCAATATGTCTTTTTCAAAAACCTCTTCAGCGATCTCTCTAACAAATATATTGTGGGACTTGTTAAATTCTATAGCCCTTAGTACAAAAACTTTTATTTTTTTTAGCTCATCGTCCGATTGGTTTGGTAGGCTTTCTTTTATACGATCTTCTAGTTTTTTATGCATGAGCCTTTTGTATCTCTTCTTTCTTTAGCATTACTAGAATTAGATTTATGGCTGCTGGGGTTACTCCTTCTATCTTGGAGGCTGAGCCTATTGTCTCTGGCTTTGCCTTTAAGAGTTTTTCTACAACTTCGTTTGATAGGCCGCTTAAGTTTGCATAGGAAAAGTTGGTTGGGATTTTTTTATGGTTTTGTTTTTTGTTTTTATGTATTTCTCGTAGTTGTTTTTCTATATAGCCCTTGTATTTAATTTCAACAGCAGCCCTTGCTAAGTGTTTTTTATTTTCCTTGGTTGTTTCAAATATTGTATTTTCGTCAATATCTGGTCTGGTTAAAATAGTGGCTATGCTTTTTTTCTCACTTAGTTTGATTAGTTCTTTTTTCTTGTTGGTGAACTCTGTGACTTTTGTTTTTTCAAGGATGTTTGTTACAAACTTTTTATATTCCTCTTCGTCTTGGCAGAAGGCTGCCATTCTCTCATCATCAACTAACTTTATTTTATGCGCTTTTCTAAGAAGTCTTTGCTCGGCGTTGCTTTGCGATAAAAGGAGTCTGTGTTCGGCCCTGCTTGTAAACATTCTGTAGGGCTCTGTTATGCCGTGGGTTGTGAGATCGTCTATCATTACGCCTATATAGGCCTCGCTCCTATCCAAAACAAACTCACCTTCTTTTTTTATTGAAAGCGCCGCATTAACTCCGGCCATTAGCCCTTGAGCTGCGGCTTCCTCGTAACCGGTTGTCCCGTTTATTTGACCTGCTAGGTAAAAGTCTTTAAAAAAATGAGTCTCTAGGGTTTGATGGAGAGATCTCGGGTCAATAAAGTCATACTCAACAGCATATCCATACTCTTCAATTATTGAGTTTTCCATTCCGTTAATAGATAAAATAAACTGTTCTTGAACCTCTTTTGGTAAGCTTGTTGAAATGCCGTTTGGATATACAAGGTCCTTGTTGATACCCTCTGGTTCTATAAATATTTGGTGGCTGTCTTTGTCTTTAAATTTAAATATTTTATCTTCTATTGATGGGCAATACCTTGGCCCAATGCCAACAATGTTTCCTGAGTACATTGCAGAGAGGTGAATGTTTTTTTCAATTATTTTATGTGTTGCTTTGCTGGTTCTGGTTATAAAACAGGAGAGTTGTTTTTGATGTTCAGAAACTTTATTTGTTAGTGACATCCATGGTGTTGGTGTGTCGCCCGGCTGTTCCTCCATTGCTGATGTGTTGAGGCTGGTAAGTTTTATTCTTGCTGGTGTTCCTGTTTTTAATCTGCCCATTGGGAGTTTTAGGCTATAAAGTTTTTTCGACAGAGGTATGGACGAGCTGTCTCCCACTCTTCCCCCTTTTTCTGAGTCTTGGCCTGTGTACATAATTCCGTTTAAAAAGGTTCCTGTTGTTAAGATGGTTTTCTCTGCCAGAACCTCGCCTGTTTTGGTAATAACGCCTTTTACAGAGTCTTTCTCTACAACAATATCAACAACCTCGTCCTCAAAAATATCGATGTCTGTTTGGTTTAATAGCTTCTGTATTCCTTTTTTGTATAGCTCTCTGTCACACTGAACTCTTAGGGCTTGGACGGCGAAGCCTTTTCTTGTGTTAAGGGTTCTATACTGTATTCCTGACATGTCTGTGGCAATTGGCATGATTCCGCCCATTGCGTCTATCTCACGAACAATATGAGATTTACCAAGGCCGCCTATAGCTGGGTTACAGGACATCTGCCCAATTTTTTCTGCATCAAAAGTTACAAGGGCACACTTTAAGCCCGATCGAAAGACGGCGTGCGCAGCCTCAACACCGGCATGCCCTCCACCAACAACCACCACATCATATTTATTCATATACTTATTAAAACCAATAATATCTATATTATATACTTATTGTTATTTCTATTAGAGAAGCCCTTTTCTGTTAACAACTAAAGAAAGGCCACAAAACAAAAGGGCCTTAGAGATGTATAAACCATGTTTAAACATACCCATACACCATTAACTAAGCTGATTAAAAGCTGTTGATAAAAAAAAGAGCCTAAAAACAACCACAGATTATTAACAGGTTAACTACTTTCCAATACAAAAAGTACTAAAAATATCTCCCAACAAATCATCCGAACTCTTAAAACCAACAATTTCATCTAGGCAAGACCTAGCTATTTTTAAATCTTCAGCGGCTAGCTCTATAGCCTCAGCTTTTTTTAATCTACCAAGGGCCCCTTTTAAACTTAGAACAGACTCTCCAAAAAGGCTAATGTGTCTTTCACGAACAAGGTAGGTTGAGCTGTGCGAGTCCTCAGCAGCAAAAGCATCTATAAGAGCAGCCTTAAAAAAATCAAAACCTTCTCCGGTTTTTGCCGAAAGACAACAATCAAAACCAGTTACACCAGAGCCACCGAGATCAATCTTATTCAAAACCCGTATGTATATTTTATTTTTTGCCATCTCACTAAATTGAGCCATAACCACAGGGTCGTTTTTTTCAAAAACACCAACAACAACATCAACACTTCCAATTTCATCAACCGCCAAAGCCATCCCCTTCGCCTCTATTAAATCATCGGTTTCTCTAAGACCAGCAGAATCAAATATTGAGAAACTAAGATCGTTATAAAAAACCTCAGATTCAATTAAGTCTCTTGTTGTGCCAGGAATGTTCGAAACCAAGGCCCTTTCAAAACCTAAAAGCCTGTTAAAAACAGATGATTTACCAGAGTTAACAGGCCCAACAAAAAGAACTTTATTTTTAACAAGCCTGTTTTTTTTATTGAGACAACCCCCAACAAAAAGATCAAACCTGCTAATCAAATTATCAAGATCGTTAAAAAGAGAGCCGTCTAAAAAATCCTCTCCCTCGTCTGAGAAGTCTATCTCCCCTTCAACGCGCACACGAATAAAGTCTATATCTTCGGCAAAACCAACAACAGCTTTTGAAAATTCCCCAGACAAAGATTGTGAGGACAAAAAAACATCCTCTTCTGCTGAGCTGTCTATAACATCAACAACAGCTTCGGCCTCGTTAAGGCTTAATTTACCGTTTAAGAACGCCCTTTTAGTAAATTCTCCTGGGGGCGCCTCATCAAAGCCAGCGCTTTTAAAAAGATCAACAAATAAAGACATAACACCAAGACCGCCATGAGCATATACCTCAAAAGAATCCTCCCCGGTGTAACTCTCAGGACCCTTAAAAGAGATCACCCCGACAGTATCTAAAAGTCTTTTTTTAAAATAAATAGGCCTAACCCCAAAAACCCTATGGCCGTCTAAGGGTTTTTCAATAAGCTCGTTCAAGGATTTTAAGCAACCCTCTCCCGAAACCCTAAAAATACAAATAGCTGATTTTGCAGCTGGAGTAGCTAATGCAAAAACTATAGACATAAAACAAAACCACTACTCATCAACAACAGCACCATGTTTTTTATAAATCAACCTTTGTTGAATTAGGGAGACCCCACTGTTGATTACAGAGTAAAGAGCAAGAGCAGAAGGCATAACAAAAAAGAAAGCAGAAAACATCACCGGCATATATTTTATTACCTGTGCTTGAGTTGGGTCTTGCATGGGAGGCTGCGGGTTAAGTCTTTGCGTAAGAACCATAACCATTCCAAAAAGTATAGGCAGTATAAAAAGCGGGTCCGGCACTGAAAGATCGGTAAGCCAAAAACCAAGAGATGCGTGCCTTAGCTCCACCATTTCCCTTAAGGCAAAAAAGAAGCCTATAAAAAATGGCATCTGAGCGAGCATTGGCAGGCAGCCACCCACAGGGTTTGCATTATGTTTTTTATATAAAGCCATTGTTTCCGTGCCAAGCTTTTGTCTGTCATTTTTATATCTTTCTTGAAGCTCCTTCATTTCTGGAGCCACCTTTCGCATACCAGCCATCGAAGCATAACCTTTTGCTGTTACAGGCCACAAAAGCAGCTTTAAAAGAATTGTAAAGATGATAATTGAAAGCCCCCAACTACCAACAACACCATTAATTAAGTCTAAAAATAAAACCATCGGCTGAGATATAAACCAAAACCAACCCATGTCAATTGAAAGCTCTAAATTTTCTGCCCTTTCAGAAAGGTCTTTTCTAATTTTTGGCCCAATATACAACCTGTGCTTATGATCATAAACAAGGTTTTGTGTTTCAGCTTTTTCAACCGTATAACCCATGCTATAGATTCCAGCATTTGCCGGCTGAGCAATATAGTTATAAATAACACCCTCAGAACCTAACAAGGCAGCAAAAAAGTATTTTTCAATAAAGGCTATCCAACCAGACCGAGAAAGTTCAGATATTGGCTCATCCAAAGACCTCAGCCTTGTTGTTTCATAGGCGTCATTTTGAGTGCTAATCGCCACGCCCTCGTATGAACTGCTGTTCATAAAACCACCATCTGCCATGTTCGTTTTTAAGTCTAAAGACCTTCCACCTGTTCGGTATAGAGAGGCATAAGCCTTGCCACTTAAACCATTTAAAGATGAGTCCGCAATTGAAAGCTCATAAGTCTCAGGAAGAAATGATATTTTTTTGCTTAAACCCCTAGTCTTATCAATAAGAACAATAAAATCATCAGAGTAGGAATCTAACTCATAGTTCGCATCTTGTCCTGTGAAGCCGCTTTTAAAATAATATTTGAATAAACTAGACTCATCAGATCCAAAAACCCTGGACCCTAGGGAGCCTTCGATGTTCTCAACCTTGTATTCTTTTAACCTTGTCTCGACTATTGCACCTGTACTAACAGCAACCCTTACTTTTAATAGATCATTCTCTATAGTTACGTAATCCCCGTTGTTTGAAACAGCTGGTAATGCATTTTCTGATTTTGCTTCTGCTAATTGGGTTGATGTCGATAGGGCTCTGGTTTCAGAGGTCCAGGCATAAAACATTGCCATCAATAGAAAAGCAATTAAACCAACGTAAATTTTTCTGATATTCATTTGACAGGATATTGTTATAAGTTATGAGATTTTACAGCGTTAACGATTTCAACAGAAGCATCTGAGTATTTTAATTTAGAAAAAGGAGCAAAAACAAATACAAGAAAGCAACCTTGTTCAACTTTCAATTCATTAATTCTAAAAACTTCCTTGATACGTCTTTTTATAAGATTTCTCGACACAGCAAGCTTAAAATTTTTTTTAGATATTGATATTCTTAGGGATTCTTTGTCGTTTTTTAGAAAGAAAATTCTAAAATTTTTAGACGAATAGAATTGTTTTGGAAGCTTTGAAAGCACCAAGTTTTATACTGTTAAATCCTTACGCCCTTTTTTTCTTCTTGCAGACAATATAGCTCTACCTGCCTTAGTAGCCATTCTAGCTCTGAAGCCGTGAGTTCTGTTTCTCTTAAGAGTGCTAGGTTGAAATGTTCTTTTCATAATATGCTGTCCAAAAAATAGTGGGGCATTATAGCCCAATAATTTAAACATTTCACATAATTCACCAAAAACAAATGAATAATTTATATCAACAAGTTATCCACAGAAAATTCATGGTGTTATCCTGTAGATATCTTGTTAGTTTTTTAATAGACTAGATGTTCATAATTGAGGAGAACAGATTGGAATTTTGGAATAAATGCTCAGAAAAGCTCGAAAATAAACTTACCCAGGACGATTTTAACACCTGGATCAGACCATTAAAAGCTAATTTAAGCGATAATATACTAGAGCTTGTGGCTCCAAATGACTTTATTTTAAATTATGTAGAAGCAAACCTTTCAACCGAAATCACGGAAATGGTTAAAAACCAATCAAAAAAGGACATAAGTTTAGTTTTTAAAACACATACAAAGGAAACATTTGTTGATAAATATAAAAAAGGTAGTGAATCAGGCCAATCTAAGTTAGTTGATTCTTATGTTTTTGATACTTTTGTTGAGGGAAAGTCTAATCATCTTGCTCTAGCAGCCTCAAAACAAGTAGCCTCAAACCCCAAGGGAGATTACAACCCTTTGTTCATATATGGTGGAGTCGGACTGGGTAAAACCCATTTAATGCATGCTGTGGGCAATGAAATCCGCAAAAATGATCCAGATAAGAGGATTGTATATGTTCACTCAGAAAAGTTTGTTTCAGACATGGTGAAGGCTCTTCAATTGGGAGCAATGAATGAGTTTAAATCCTTTTATAGGAATGCAGATGCTTTATTGATTGATGATATACAGTTTTTTGCTGGAAAGGAGCAGTCCCAAGAGGAGTTCTTCCATACATTCAATGCCCTGCTAGACAGAAACAATCAGATGATATTGACATGTGATAAATATCCTAAAGAAATAGACGGGCTGGAGGAAAGACTAAAATCTAGGCTTGGATGGGGCTTGCCGGTAGTAATAGATCCCCCAGAACTTGAAACAAGAGCCGCCGTTTTATTAAAGAAAGCCTCATCCATGGGTGTCGAGCTTCCAAACGACTGTGCTATTTATATCGCACAAAGAATAAGATCTAACATCAGGGAGCTTGAGGGCGCCCTAAAAAGAGTTGTTGCTAATTCCCGCTTCACCAATCAACCAATCGATCTAGCGTTAGTTAAAGAGGCCCTTAAAGACCTGTTTGTAATATCAGCTAAAATGGTTAGTATTGAGAACATACAAAAAACAGTTGCAGAGTATTATAATATTAAGCTTTCAGACCTACTGTCTAAAAGAAGAAGCAGGTCAATCACCAGACCAAGGCAGTTAGCCATGGCGCTCACTAAAGAGCTAACAAACCACAGCCTGCCAGAAATAGGAGAAGCTTTTAATGGAAGGGATCACACAACAGTTTTACATGCTTGTAAAAAAATAAAAGAACTTAGAAAAGAGAACCCATCACAAGAAGAAGACTACAGAAACCTCAATAGAGCACTAACAAATTAATTATGGATTTTTATATATCAAAAGAGGAGATTGTAAAATCTCTTACAGCAACCCTTGGTGTTGTTGAAAAAAGACAAACTCTCCCAATCTTAGCAAATGTTTTATTTGAAGTGGACGAGTCTACTTTAAGACTTACAGCCACAGATTTAGAGTCAGAGATATCAACAATATCAACAATAACAAACTTTAAAAGCGGGGGCAGGGTAACCGCTCCAGCAAAAAAGCTTAGTGAGTTGTGTAGACTTTTTTCAGACATGTCAGAGGTTCACTTCTTTTTAGATGGCGACAACTTAAGAATTGAAACAGACTCCGGTAAATATAATTTAGCAACACTACCAAGTGAAGACTTTCCTGTTTTTGAAAAAGAAGAAAAATCAAACTCAATAAACATTACCCCTCAAAACCTTAAATCCCTAATCAGTAAAACTGCTTTTGCTATGGGGAATCAAGATTGGAGGCACTACTTAAACGGCTTATACCTTTCAATAGAAGATACGCAGATTACTAGTGTTGCTACTGACGCTCATCGTCTAGCACTTGCTTCATTAGGCCTTAATGAGGGCGTTTCAGAGCAAATTACAGGCATAGTGCCAAGAAAGTCTATTAATGAGATAGGGAAGCTTGTGGGAGATGAAAAAGAAAATATTCTTCTTCAGTTAGGCGCAAACTCTATAACTGTTGATGTTTCAGGTACGACTTTTTCAAGCAAGCTAATTGAAGGTAAGTTCCCAGATTATGAGCAAGTTATCCCATCAGGAGATAGCTCAACATTGACCATTAACAAAAAAACATTATCTGAAAGTTTAAGTCGAGTAAGTGTTCTCTCAAGTGAAAAGTATAGAGGAATACGAATAATAACCTCAGACAATAAAATTAATATATCAGCCAATAATCCTGAAAAAGAACAGGCAGAAGAAAGTGTTGACTGTGTTTACGCAGGCGAGGCTATGGATATAGCTTTTAATGTTAACTACCTTCAAGAGATAATTTCATCAATTGACAATGATAATGTTGAGATTCATTTCTTCGGCTCAGATAAAAGTTGTTTAATAACCAACCCAGGCTCTGATAGCTTCAAGTATGTTGTAATGCCTCTGCTTATCTAAAAATGGCCTTTAAAGAATTAACACTTAATAACTTTAGGTGTTTTAAATCAACAAAAATAGAGCTATCTCCTGGAATTAATTTCTTTTATGGTAAAAATGGCTCCGGTAAAACCTCTTTACTTGAGGCTATTCATCTTTGCTCAAGTGGCAAATCTTTTAAAAGCTCAAACCTTCATGCTTTAATTGCCCAAGGCGAAGATTCTTTTTCCCTTAAAAGCTACGACGTTGACAAGGGGTACATCCTTTCTGTAACAAAGGAAAAAAATAAATCTATCTCAATACTAGTAAACAATACCAAGACAACCTCCAGCAGACTGATCAGAGAGTTCCCGTCAACTGCAATACATAACAACACGTTTTCCTTCGCAGACGCTTCCCCGGATTTTAGAAGAAAAATTTTAGATAGATCTCTTTTTGTATCTGATAAAAGTTTTCTAGAAAATTGGTTTGCTTACTACCGATGTTTAAAGCAAAGAAATAGCCTTCTTAAATCAGGCTCTATTTTAAATATAGAACCTTGGGATATAAAAATTTCTGAAGAAGGTGAAAAGTTAGACCTTAAAAGAGAAGATTTTTTTAAAGCAACCTTAGTGGAATTAAACATCCTCATTAATACTATCAAACACTCCTCCTCAGTAAATTTCTTAAATGATATTATTATTGATTTTTTTCCAGGCTGGGATAAGTCATCTGAGCTTATTAGTATAATGACTAATAATAGATTTAAAGATCTTAAGAGAAGATCAACAACGGAAGGACCGCACAAAGCAGATATTAAGTTTCTTATAGGCGATGTTGATGCTAGACAAATCCTTTCGCGAGGAGAGCAAAAACTATTTTCAATACTATGGTGTTGCGCACAACACGAAGTTCTCAGAAAACAACATAATATCAACGCTACCTTGATAATAGATGATATTAAATCAGAGCTAGATACCAATACATTTGATATCTTTTTAGAGCTTCTAAACACACTTAACAATCAAATAATTTTTTCCTGTATAGATGATCATTTTAGTAGTAAAATAGAGTCCAGTTTTAGAGAATTTAAAAAGTTCCACGTGGAACAATTAAGATAAAAAAATATGCCAAAAAAAGTAGAAGAAGCAACTTATGATTCATCTAATATCCAAGTTTTAAAGGGTTTAGAGGCGGTTAAAAAAAGACCGGGAATGTATATAGGTGATACGGATGACGGATCCGGTCTACATCACATGGTATTCGAAGTTTTAGATAATTGTATAGATGAGGCAATGGCTGGGCATTGTTCAGATATAAATGTAATAGTTAATAAAGATGGCTCCGTTACAGTGAAGGATAATGGCAGAGGTGTTCCGGTTGACGTTCACAAAGATGAAGGAATTTCAGCGGCTGAGTTAATTTTAACAACACTCCATTCAGGTGGAAAGTTCGATGACAATAGTTATAAAGTATCAGGCGGTCTCCATGGAGTTGGGGTGTCGGTTGTTAATGCTTTGTCTGATAGATTAATTTTAAAAGTCTGTAGAGATGGGGGTGAGTACTTCCAGGAATACAAACACGGAGCACCATTAGCCAAGCTAAAAAAACTTGGACCCTCCGAAGAAACAGGAACAGAAATAACTTTCTATCCTTCTAGCACAACATTCTCATCAGTAACTTTTGAAATAAATAGAATTCATAAAAGAATACAAGAGCTTTCATTTCTTAATGCCGGAGTATCCATAACAGTAGAAGATGAAAGGACAGGAAAGTCTAAAAAGTTTAAAAATAGCGGCGGTCTCTCAAGTTATGTAACTTACCTAAAGGGCACTAAAAAACACGTAACAGAAATATTTGAGTGTTCGGGAACAGAGAATGATGTTGGTGTTGAAATAGCACTTCAATGGACAGACTCATATACAGAAAATGTTCTTGTTTACACAAATAATATTCCTCAAAAAGACGGAGGAACACATTTAGCTGGTTTTAGAGGAAGTTTAACAAGGGTTTTAAAGGCATTTATAAAAAGAGAAAATGCGAAGAAGTCCCCAACAGATCTTCTTGGTGAAGATGTCAGAGAGGGCATAGTTGCAATTATTTCTGTTAAAGTTCCAGATCCTAAGTTCTCATCACAAACAAAAGAAAAGTTAGTTTCATCAGAAGTTGAGAGTGTAGTAAGTTCAGTATTTAGTAAGCATTTTAATGATTACCTTCTGGAGAGCCCAAAAGATGCAGCTGGTATTTACGCAAAAGTTGCTGAGGCAGCTCTAGCCAGAGAGGCAGCAAGAAAAGCCAGAGAAATGACAAGAAGAAAAGGTGTTCTAGAGATAGCCGGCTTACCTGGAAAGTTAGCAGATTGCCAAGAAAAAGACCCTGCTCTTTCTGAAATATATATAGTTGAGGGAGATTCTGCTGGAGGCTCTGCAAAGCAGGGCAGAAATAGAAAAAATCAAGCGATTCTTCCTTTAAAAGGAAAAATTATCAATGTTGAAAAAGCTAGAATAGATAAAGTTCTTGGCTCCCAAGAGGTGGGCACTTTAATCAAAGCCCTTGGCTGCGGAATCGGGAAAGATGAGTTTAATATTGATAAGCTTAGATACCATAGAATAATTATCATGACAGATGCTGATGTTGATGGGTCTCATATCAGAACCCTTTTACTAACTTTCTTCTATAGACAAATGTTTGAGATTGTTGAAAGGGGCCATATTTATATAGCTCTTCCACCTTTATACAAAATAACAAAAGGAAAAGAGTTTGTGTATGCTTCAGACGAAGATCAAAAAGAGGCTGCAGTAAAAGAGTATTCAAAAAATGGAACAAGAGGTCTAGAGGTTCAAAGATATAAAGGGCTTGGTGAGATGAACCCTGAGCAATTATGGGATACGACTATGGATCCAGTAGAAAGAAGAATGCAGCAAGTTAATATTAACGATGTTCAAGATGCTAATCATGCATTTGAAATGTTAATGGGTGACGACGTTGAGCCCAGAAGAGCATTTATAGACGAGAATGCCTTAACTGTGACAGACCTGGATATTTAATAAATCTCTTTATAGTTATCTGAAATCCATTCATATGCCTGATTAGAAAGCTTTTTAGCGTCAGCTCCTTTCATTGGCTTGCCTATCCTAACTGTAATTTCACCACTTTGTTTTATAAATTCTTTGTTACGCCAAAAAATTCCTGAGTTATGACAAATAGGAATAATGGGAACATTATTTTTAACAGACAGGACTCCGCAACTACTGGAGAAAAACTGAATACCATCCTCAGGCTTTACTCGTGTGCCTTCTGGAAATAATATAATAGAAAACCCAGACTTAATCTTTTCACCACCAACCTTAATTACTTTTTTAAGACTACTTAATTTATTTGACCTATCTAGCAATATAGGGCTCATGCAATATACTGCCCATCCAAAGAAAGGAATGAATAATATCTCTTTTTTAACAATGCTTGATGAAGGCACTAACAGGGTCTGTAAAAATAAAGACTCCCATTGTCCCTGGTGATTAGAGACTAGTATGCAGGGTGTTTTAGGAAGATTTTCAATGCCTTCAACTTTCCAGCTAACCTTGCAAAAAAATTTTAAAAGATAGAGTTCAAAGATAATGCATTTCGAGGCATATAACTGAAGGTTCTTTGTCGACAAAAAAGGATATAGCAGAATTATAGTCGACGTAAATAGAATAAGAGTTAAGTAGAAAGCCGCATTAAAAGAGGCACTTCTAATAAATTTCATTACTTAGCTATTTATAGTCTTGATAAGGTATTCTGGAATTAAGTCTAGGCTTACCCTTTCTTGCTTCATTGAATCTCTGTCCCTTATTGTCGCAGAGCCATCTTCAAGTGTATCAAAGTCTATAGTTATGCATAAAGGCGTGCCGATCTCATCATGTCTTCTGTAACTCTTGCCTATATTTCCTGAATTCTCCAGAACAACTCTTCCCAAGTTTAGCTTTTGAAGAGCTTTCTTGAGATCTGATGCAGTTTTAACAAGGTCCTCATTATTTTTTTTAAGAGGTATCACGGCAGCTTTAATAGGCGATAAGTGTGGTTTCAAATGCAAAACAGTTCTTTCTTTACCGCCATCTAACTCTTGCACATCATAAGATTCATTTAAAATTGCTAATATACCCCTATCGACTCCAGCGGATGGCTCTATAACATACGGAACTACCCATTTTTTTGTTTCTATATTTTGAATTGCTAACTTGGCGTTAGATGCCTTGTTGGGCATAACATCTGCAGAAATTTCTAGCTCGTCTTGATTCTTTGTATGAGAGCCAAGATCAAAATCAGTTCTATTTGCAATACCTTCGAGCTCTTCGACCCCGTGAGGGAACTTATACATAATATCAACAGTTCTCTTAGAGTAATGCGCAAGCTCGTCACCAGGAACCTCATATAACTCAAGACTACTTTCTGGAACACCCTGTTCCTCCCACCAATTAACCCTACTTGTAACCCATTTGTTATGCCAGTCCTCATCTGTACCTGGGACAACAAAAAACTCTAATTCCATTTGTTCAAATTCTCTTACTCTAAAAATAAAGTTTCTAGGCGTAATTTCATTCCTAAATGCTTTTCCTATTTGGGCGATCCCAAAGGGTAATGATTTTGCAGTTGAGTCTACGACATTCTTAAAGTTAGTAAATATTTGTTGTGCAGTTTCAGGCCTAAGATAGGCAAAAGACTTCCCATCATCGACCGGCCCAACGCTAGTCTTAAACATTAGATTGAATGGTCTTGGGTCAGTTAGATCTGTTGATTTGCAAGCCGGGCATTTAGAATCCTCAACTAAATCAGCCCTCCATCTTGCTTGACATGACTTACAGTCAACCATTGGATCTGAAAAAGTATCTTCATGGCCAGAATGCTTTAAAACAAGGGGGTTTGATAAAATTGCAGCGTCTAAGCCCTCTATATTATCATTTTCGTAAACCATGGAATTCCACCATGCTCTTTTAAGATTATTTTTTAACTCAACACCAAGGGGACCGTAATCATACATTCCCTGTAATCCGCCATAAATTTCGCCAGATTGAAAGATAAAACCCCTTCTTTTACAAAGTGCTACAAGCTCGTCCATTGTTTTAGCTGTCAATTTCATCTCCTGTTAATAATAAGTAGACATATGTCTACTTAAAGAATGCCTAGCTCTTAAATAATAGGTTATTGATTTAAATATTAATTAACCTATATTAATAAAATCTATTAAGATTATATAACAATCAAAGAATAAGTAATCAGAATGAAAGCTTTATTTTATTTAATATCAACCCCACCAAGCTCTACAATAAGAGGCCTAGTTAAACTCTACTGCTTGTTCGGTTTTTATAAAAGATCTTCAATGTTTAAAGTCACGTTGATAAATATAAAAATTGCTTACCCCCTTCTTGATAATAAGGAACAAAAAGATCTTGCAAAACAGAGCTTTGTTGAAAGCTTGGTAAGCGGGTTTGAAACATTTACCAGCTGGTCAAGACAGACACATCATGCACATGAAAATATATTTAAAATCACAGATCAGTTTCTGCTTACACAAAATATATCAAATAATAATGGATTAATAATTGCTGCTATTCATAGTAGAAGTGTTGATATGTTGCTTAAGTGGATTAATGTAAAATCTAATACCACCACGCTTTATAAAAAAGTAAAAAATCAAAAACTAGACTCCTTTGTTAGAGCCCAAAGAGAGGAAAATAACAACAAAGTTTTTGAGGCTTCTATTTCGGGCGTAAGACAATTATATAAAGCGTTAATTTCAAACAAGGTGATATGTCTTGCTCCGGACCAGGTTCCACAAGATGGCATGGGGGAGTATGTTAAATTATTTAATAGAGACTCTTACACCACAACACTAGTTCCATCACTTGCGCTAAAAACAAATAAGCCGGTGGTCTTTATAAGCCTAAATTTAAATGTAAATAAAAAACTAGAAGTTAATTTAATAAATAGTAATTCAGATATATACAATGATAGTAAGCACCAACTATCTATGAATAAAGATATTGAAAAGTTAATTAATATAAATGCTTCTGATTATTCCTGGGAATACAAAAGATTTAAAAAGCCACCAACAGGAATAAGCAATCCCTACCTAAATATTTAATTACTTATCCCAAAAAATAGGCATAAATAAAACAAGCAATGTAAATATTTCTAATCTTCCAAGTATCATTGCGAAGGCTAATATAGCCTTTCCAAATGGAGTAACGCTTTCATATGTCTGAGAGACATCGCCGAGACCTGGGCCCAGATTATTTAAACAAGCGCCAATTGCAGAAAAGGCAGATTCAAAATCTAAGCCAGTTACAAGCAAAGCCAAAAGCAGGATAACAAATGAAATTACATATATAGAAAAGAATCCCCAAACGGAAGAAGCAACATCCTCCTCAACAGTCTTAGATCCAATTTTTAAAGAGAAAACACCATTTGGGTGAACAAGCTTCATAAGATTTATATAGGCATAGTTAATCATAATTAACACTCTCCATGACTTAATGCCTCCACCGACTGATCCAGAACAAGCTCCAATAAAAGCTCCTAAAAGAAATAAGAAGCCAATAGAAATAGGCCAATCACCAGAATCACCTATGGAGAAACCTGTGGTAGTTACTATTGAAACAGAATGAAATAAAAGCTCCCTAATTGAAATATCCCCAGACTTTGAAAATAAGCTTATGCAAACAGAAAGTAAAAAAATTATAGTTAATATGGATATAAAAAAACGGAGCTCCGGATCTGCAAGATATTTGAGCGGCTTGCGCATATAGATAGCAAAGTAATGAAGGGTGAAGCTTAGAGCTGAAAGTACCATAAACACTATGCATACAAACTCAATAAAACCGCTATTGAAATAACCAATACTTTGGTCATGGGTTGAAAATCCTCCAATAGAGACAGTGCTGAGGCTGTGTGAAATAGCATCAAAGCCAGACATTCCACCAATATAATATAAAAAAGCGCACACAATAGTTAACCCAAGGTATATAGCCCAAAGGGCCTGAGCTGTTTCTTTTATTCTAGGCGTTAGTTTCTGGTCATTCATTGCACCAGGTATTTCCGCTTTATAGAGCTGGCCGCCTCCTATACCAAGCAAGGGCATAACAGCTATGGCTAAAACAATTAAACCCATTCCCCCCATCCATTGAAGTAGCTGTCTGTAAAATAGAAGTGACTGCGGCATGCTATCGAGTCCTGATATAACAGTTGCCCCTGTTGTCGTGATGCCAGACATTGATTCAAAAAAAGCGTCAACAAAAGGCATGCCACTTAAAGCAAAAGGTATTGACCCGGCAATAGCCAATATCAACCAAAAGAAAGTAATGATAATAAAGCCGTCTTTTTGACCTAGTTCGTCATTATCTCCCCTAGAAAAAAGCCATCCCATTAAACCTAGCCCGAAAACTAGACAAAAAGTGCTAACAAAGATCATTAGAGCTGAGTCTTTAAATATTAGAGATACAGCTATAGGCAGCACGAAAGAGGCGCTAAAAAACATCACCAGGATACTAAATAGACTAATTATCGCTTTTGGGTTCATTAATTTGATTTAAAGAGTTTCTCTACTTCGCTAACAGCCTTTTTATCGGCCAGAAATATAATTAAGTGGTCATTCAGACAGAGCTCAACAGAAGAGCTGGGCATTATAACTTCCCCGTGTCTGACAATAGCTGCAATACAGGCTCCCTCTGGGAGGGGAATATCTTTTATAGGCTTGTCAAAAAGCTTGGATGTGAACTCATTGGCATGAACTATTCCTTCTATTGCCTCTGCCCCCGCATCCATTTTTAGCATAACATCTTGAGCAACATCACCTTCTCTTAAGTCTTGAAGTACAGAGGATACAGTTAACCTGTAAGGAGCTATATAGATATCTATAAAACCAGGCACTAAACCAAGATAAGAGGGATTATTTAAGATAATCATTGTTTTCTTAGCGCCCATTTTTTTTGCCAGTAGCGAAGACATGACATTTGTCTCATCATCATCAGTTAAAGCACAAAATATATCTATATTTGATATATTTTCACTTTTTAACAACTCTTCGTCAGTTGCTGATCCATTTAAGACTATAGTTTTTTCTAGCTCTTTCGACAATAAGTTACATTTATCTATATTAGATTCTATTAATTTAACTTTATATGTCTTTTCTAGGTCTCTAGCTAATGAGAATCCGACTCTCCCGCCTCCTACTATCATAATTCTTGAATAAGCATCCTCGTGGTCTCTAAACTCATCCACGATTGAGCCAATGTGTTCTGCAGATGATACAAAGTAGACCTCATCATTTTCTTTTATAACAGTATCGCCTTCTGGTATGAAGGGCTTACCTTTTCTATAGATGGATGGGACATATGCCTCAACATTTGGCATATCATCCTTGATATACTTTAACTCCCTGCCAACAAGCTTTCCTTTTTTCCTAGCCTTAACAGAAACTAATTTAACTTTATCACCAGCAAAGTGCTCAATTTGATCTGCACCTGGATGGTTTATAAGCTCTTTAAGATGAGATGTAACTTCATTTTCTGGGCAGATAGGAATATCAATAATACCCTCTCCAAAAATTTTGTAATGCTCCAAATAAGAAGTATCTTTAAATCTACATATTGTCTTCTTAACATTAAACATATTCTTAGCAATCTGACAGGCAATGATATTAACTTCATCATTGGATGTTACAGCAATTACTATTGTGTCTTCATCAGCACCAGCCTTCATTATTGAATTGGGCTTTGCCGCATGACCCTCAACCGTCATTATGTCCAGCCTTTCTTCAAGGGCAGAAAGTTTTGATTTATCCTCGTCAACTATAGAAACCTGATAGTCACTATTTGATAAATTTCTTGCAAGACTGCCGCCAACTTTCCCCGCACCTAAAATTACTATTTTCATAAAGAGTAAATTAAACCTCTTTTAATACAATTAAAAGCTTCTAGAGCAAATAAAATAATTATACAAAAAAACCTCTGTACGCATTATAAGCATCAGCAGAACTAATTTTATTTTTATTAGGTAATTGTAAGTAAGTAATCACTATAGTTCCTAAGCTTGTTTTATAATAGATACCAGTTTTATCAAACTTAATAATTGTGCCAGGTATCCCCGACAAATCTTCATGATATAGACGCATACCATGTATTTTTATTAACACGTCCTTGTGCATAAAAGACAAGCCAGGCCACTCAGAATAAGCCCTATATTTATTTATAATCACCTCTGCATTTTCTGCAAAATCGATAATTGAATCAGATTTTTTAATCTTGGAACAGTAAGATGCTTTTGAATCGTCCTGGGCGTTGAGCAAAATATTATCTGAGAACAGTAAATCTAAAACATCATCAATATTTTTTATAGCAAGATCACAAAGATCATTTTCTAAAGAAACTTTATTGTGAGTTTTAACAATATCTAGGGTAAAAATCTTAATAATTTTTCCTTCATCCAGGCCTTCAGTCATTTCCATAAAAGTAACACCTGACAAATTATCTCCATTTAAAAGAGATGTTTGAATTGGAGAAGCTCCCCTATAAGATGGCAAAATTGAATAGTGAACATTTACTGGTATTTTGCTCGGAGAGAGAAGCAACCAGTTTGGAATAATTTTTCCATAAGCAGCGACCACAAGAAAATCAAAATCAATACCTTCAATATCTTTAATAAAGTCAGGGTCGTTTAGGTTTGTGGGTTTAAAAACTGGAAATTCATACTTCTGGGATATCTTAGATACGCTCGACTCTAGGATTTTATTACCTCTCTTTTGCGGTTTATCAGGCTGAGTTACAACTCCTTTTACGTTATATACAGAACTACTTGCTAAATACTCAAGTATTTTACCAGATGGATCTGGGGTGCCCGCAAATAAAATGTTCATAAAATCAGTTAAAATACCTCTATATTCGTTTATAATCTGTTAAATATCTACTTAGATAACTTTTTTCTTATCCTATCCCTCTTTAAAGGACTTATGTAGTCAACCATTAACTTGCCCTCTAAATGGTCCATTTCATGCTGTATACAGATAGTTAAGAGACCAGTAGGTACTATGTTGTGGTGATTTCCTTTTAGATCTTGCCATGAAAGCTCAATTTGATCAGGACGAGTTATCGTTTCATTAAAACCAGGCACTGATAAACAACCTTCTTCATAAGAATCAGTACTGTGGTTATCTACAATCTTATATTCAGGGTTAACAAAAAACATTGGTTCATTACGCTCCTCGCTTAGATCCATAGCAATCAATCTTATGTGTTTATCTACTTGAGAGGCTGCTAATCCAATGCCATTTTCTTTATACATAAGGGCTAGCATTCCTTTGGCAAGGTTTTCGAGACTTTTGTCGAATTTATCAACCTTTACAGCAACAGTCCTCAGACGAGGATCTGGAAATTTCAAGATTTTTAGTTTTTCATCTTTCATCTTTTGGATATCTTCATAAATACATTATAATTAACCTATTATAATCCACATTCACATATACAATAAATAAATTATGACAAATCAAACTATAGATGTAGCAATAATAATGGGCTCAGACTCAGACCTTCCTATTGTTGAGGCATGTTTCTCTGTTTTGGACTCTTTCGGTGTGAAATACACAAAAAATGTAATGTCAGCACACAGAACCCCGCACGAAGTAATGGAGCTGATTAAAACCTCAGAAACAAATGGCTGTAAAGTATTTATCGCAGCGGCTGGAATGGCGGCGCATCTAGCAGGAGCAGTTGCCGCTCATTCCATTCGTCCAGTAATAGGCATACCAATTGAGTCAGGTGGAATGGGTGGATTAGACTCATTACTTTCTACTGTAATGATGCCGCCAGGAGTTCCAGTCGCAACAGTTGCAGTTGGAAAAAGTGGTGCCAAAAATAGCGCCATTTTAGCCGTTCAAATACTTGCAACATCTGACAAAGAGTTTGCTCAAAAACTTCATGATTATAAAAATAACATGAGGGAAGAAGTGCTTAAAAAAGATCAAGCTCTTAACTCCTAATTGCAAAAAAAATCCTTAGATATTTACTCATCAATTGAGTGGCTTTCTGCTGGTAAAATTCTAGCACATCCTACAGAGGGAATTTGGGGTTTAGGGTGTGATGCTCTAAATAAAAGTAGCTTCTCTAAGATATATGATTTGAAAAAAAGACCACAAAATAAAAGTTTTATTTTATTAATTCCTTCAATCCTCAGCATTAAAAAATACCTCATAGCCTTGTCTAAAGAGGACTTAAATTTTCTTAATAAAATATGGCCTGGCCACACAACTGTATTAGTTAAATACAATAAAAATTTACCTAGTCACCTATGTAATGATAACGGCAAGATAGCTATAAGAGTAAGTAATCACTTACCTATAAAACAACTATTGAAAGGTTTTAATGGTTTTATGATATCAACATCAGCAAATATATCAGGCCAAAAGAATCTACAAAACCCCAATCAAATAATAGATACTTTTGATGATATAGATTTAGCATATTATGATGCGCTATCTGGAGAAAAAACAAAGCCTTCTTCAATCATAGATTTAGAATCAAGAAAGGTTATTAGAGAATAATATGATTAAAGATTTAGAAAATATTTTCATAGGCAGTCACGCAAAAATTATGGATGCCTTTACCTCCTTAGAGAAATCTAATAAATCAATTATTACATCTGACAAATGGAAAAGAGATGAGGGTGGAGGAGGTCATACTTTTGTTATCCAAGATGGAAATTTTTTTGATAATTGTGCAGTTAATTTTTCTTCAATAGCAGGTAAAAAATTACCAAAAGCAGCTTTGGGAAAATCAATATCACAGTCATCAAAATATGGATATCGCGCAATGGGAGTTTCGGTTATTGCCCACCCTAAAAACCCTTTTATTCCAACTAGTCATATGAATATCAGATTGTTTTGCGTAATGGGAATTAATAACACAATTAAAAAATGGTGGATTGGAGGTGGATATGATCTAACACCCTACCTTCCCTTCAAAGATGACTGCATTAACTGGCATAAAGAAGCAAAAGAAAACCTAGATTTATACAATAAAAGTTTTTATAAGAATTTTTCTAAAAATTGTAACGAGTATTTTTATATACCCCATAGAAAAGAGAGAAGGGGGATCGGTGGGCTTTTCTTTGATAATCTTAGCAATATGACCCTTGAAAAAAGTACAAATATGCTTTCAGGCATAGCAAATACCTATTTAGAGTCTTATCAATCCATTATTTCTAAAAGAAAGACTAGTAAATTCACTAAAGAGCAAAAAGAGTTTCAGTTACTTAGACGGGGAAGATATGCTGAATTTAACTTAATTTACGACAGGGGCACTGCTTTTGGTCTTCAGTCTAATGGAAGAATAGAATCTATATTGGCATCGTTGCCAAAAGACGTTAAATGGTCCTATAAAAAAGATAAGAATTATATAAAGATGGAAAAAGAAGTCTTAAAATATATCGGCAAGGACTGGAATGCCTAATAAATATAAATTAGGTGTAGCAGGAAATCCAATTGAGCATTCTCTATCTCCTTTTATCCACTCGCGTTTTGCAAAACAGGAAAAAATTAATTTAAGTTATATGCCATATAGAGTAGAACCTGACAATTTTAATGAATTTATTGTTGATTTCTTTTCTGATCCACTTGCTAGGGGTTTAAATATAACCCTACCTTTAAAAAATCTTGCAGCACAGATAGCGGGTAATATATCTAAGGAAGCAAAACATCTTCAAGCAGTTAATACTATAACAAAGATCGATGGCGCCTTGTCTCTTGACTCCACTGACGGGGTGGGATTTATGGAAGATTTAAGATCAAAAAAAATAGATATTATAGGTAAGAATATTTTAATACTAGGAGCAGGAGCAGCCGTTCAAAGTATTTTATACAAACTAGTAACTGGAAATCCAAATACAATATCTATTCTAAATAGATCTCAAGACAAGGCGGAAACCTTGGTTGAAAAATACGTTGAATATACAAGCCTAGGATCATGTTTAAAAGAGGATATCCATTATGACCTTATTATCAATGGAACCTCTGCTGGTTTAACAGGAGAATTCATCGCCCCAGAGGGAATAAATTTATCTAACTCAACTTGCTTTTATGATTTGAATTACTCACTTGAATCTACCCCTTTCTGCAGTTGGGCCAAAGAGCATTCTTCGCAAGTTTTTGATGGAATTGGAATGCTTATATATCAAGCAGCACAATCATTTAAGCTTTGGTTTGGGGAAGCCCCATCAACGGAATATATTTTTCAAGATATTCAAAATTTAAACAAATGAAAAAATTAGTTCAATTTATCGCAGGAGCAATATGTCCATCTTGCAAGGCGCAAGATACCATTGCGATTAATTCAGATGATGATGAGATTTATTGTGTAAAGTGTGATTTTTTTGAAAAAAGACCACAAGCAATAAGTAGGGAAAACAATGCAATTAAGGCTGTAAATATCCAAGATTTTTCAAAGCCAAAAACTAGTAAATAACCCAACAAAAAGATATCATACGCACAAAATTAATTACTAAATTTTTTTGTTTGTACTATATAAATAGCTTATAATAAGTTATACGCAAAATTTATTTTATTCAGCACTTTCACAGGTTAGAAATATGACACTAAAATCTTTAAAGAATTTCCCAAACAAATTATTTTTTATATTCATTCTTTTTACAAATTCAGCTAAAGCCGATTGGTTTGCTTTGAATATGACAAGAGGGGTTACTGATATAAGTAATGAAGTATTCGAATTGCACATGCTTATTTTTTGGATCTGCGTTGCTATTGGAGTAGTTGTTTTCTCAGTAATGTTTTATTCAATGTATGCACATACTAAAAAGAAAAATCCAGTAGCAGCTACTTTTCACGAGAATACAAAGATAGAGATTGCTTGGACAATTATCCCTTTTCTAATCTTGATTGCTATGGCGATCCCGGCATCAAAAACTTTAGTAAGTATTTATGATGACGAAGCTGGCGACGTTAATATTCAAGTTACTGGGTATCAGTGGAAATGGCAGTATAGATATTTAGAGGATGATATTAGTTTTTTTGCAAATCCAGCTACTGATTTAGATGAGATTTACAATTTAGTTCCCAAGGGTGAAAACTATCTGCAAGAAGTTGATGAGATGGTTCTAATCCCTGTCGGCAAAAAAATAAGATTTCTAATTACGGCCAATGACGTTATCCATTCATGGTGGATGCCTGCATTTGCTATTAAGCAAGACGCAATCCCAGGGTTTGTAAATACAGCATGGACTATAGTAGACAAGCCAGGTATTTATCGTGGTAAATGTACAGAGCTTTGTGGAAAGAATCATGGTTTTATGCCCATAGTAGTAAAGGTTGTAGAGCAAGATGAATATGATGAATGGGTTGGAGAAAAAAAAGAAGCAGCTTTTAAAATGGCAGAATTAACAACCAAAGACTGGAGTGTTGAAGAGCTTGTCTCTAGGGGTGAGGATGTTTATGCACTTAACTGCGTTGCCTGTCATCAAACTGCAGGGCAAGGAATACCTGGAATCTTTCCAGCACTTGCCGGAAGTGATATTGCTCTAAATAACAAAGCAAGACACATCGAAATACTAATGGAAGGAGTTCAAGGAGCGGCCATGAACTCATTTGACTATCTCTCAGAAGTTGAGCTTGCAGCTGTAATTACATACACAAGACAGGCTTGGGGTAATGCTGAAAGCGGAGATGGCGAGATAGTAATACCGAAAGATATTGTAGATTACAAAAAACCAAAGATTTAATAGTAGAAAGGAAAGATAATTATGAGCGCAGTAATAGAAAATCATCACGAAGATCATCATCATGGCCCAGCAAAAGGACTATCAAGATGGTTATATACAACAAACCATAAAGACATAGGCACTCTATATCTATGGTTTAGTTTTGCAATGTTCCTAATCGGTGGAGCTATGGCTATGGTCATTAGGGCTGAGCTATTTCAGCCAGGTATGCAAATAATAGAACCAGAGTTTTATAATCAGATGATTACCCTTCATGGTCTGATAATGATTTTTGGTGGAGTAATGCCAGCTTTCGTAGGCTTGGCAAACTGGTTAGTGCCAATGATGATTGGGGCACCAGATATGGCGCTTCCAAGAATGAATAATTTAAGTTTCTGGATACTACCTTTTGCTTTCTTCATTCTTCTTTCTTCATTATTTATGGAAGGCGGAGCTCCAAATTTTGGATGGACATTCTACGCACCTCTCTCTACAACTTATGCACCTCCAAGTGTTACTTTCTTTATTTTTTCAGTCCACATCATGGGAGCTTCTTCTATTATGGGAGCCATTAATATTGTTGTAACTATTATGAACATGAGAGCCCCCGGTGTAGGCCTTATGAAAATGCCTTTATTTGTTTGGTCTTGGCTGATTACCGCATATCTTCTTATCGCTGTTATGCCTGTTTTGGCAGGAGCAGTAACAATGATGTTAATGGACATACATTTTGGCACAAGTTTCTTTAATGCAGCTGGTGGCGGCGACCCAGTTCTTTTCCAGCATATATTTTGGTTCTTTGGTCACCCAGAGGTTTATATAATGATTCTTCCAGCGTTTGGAATTGTCTCGCATATTATAGAAACATTTTCTAGAAAGCAGCTCTTTGGTTATGCCTCAATGGTCTGGGCTATGCTTTCAATTGCAATCCTATCTTTTGTTGTTTGGGCTCACCACATGTTCACAGTTGGGCTTCCTCTCGCAGCTGAATTATTCTTTATGTGGGCAACAATGTTAATTGCTGTTCCAACTGGAGTTAAAGTATTTAATTGGATAGCGACAATGTTTAGAGGCTCAATAACATTTGAAACCCCAATGTTGTTTGCCATCGCCTTTGTGGTCTTATTCACAATGGGAGGTTTCTCGGGACTAATGTTAGCTATAACACCTGCAGACTTTCAATATCATGATACATATTTTGTTGTTGCGCATTTTCACTATGTTCTTGTTCCTGGTGCTATTTTTTCTATCATGGCTGCAGTCTACTATTGGATACCTAAATGGACAGGTAATATGTACGACGAAAGACTTGGAAAGTTACATTTCTGGCTTTCATTTATTGGAGTGAACGTTACTTTCTTCCCTCAGCATTTTATTGGATTAGCAGGTATGCCTAGAAGGGTTCCAGATTACGCACTGCAGTTTGCAGATTGGAACATGGTATCAAGTGTTGGAGCATTCTTATTTGGACTATCGCAAGTATTCTTCTTATTCATTGTCATTAAGACAGTAATGGGCGGTAAAAAAGCAACTGATCAGGTTTGGGAAGGAGCAAGAGGACTGGAATGGACTGTTGCATCACCAGCCCCGTACCATACATTCACAACTCCTCCAAAAATAGACTAATGAACGAAGGAGCTAAAAAAACCCTAAAAAGACTGCTTGTTGCAGTCCCTTTAATGTTTGCATTTGGTTTTGCTCTTGTTCCTTTATATGATGTTTTTTGTGAAGTTACTGGAATAAACGGTAAAGTTTTTCAATCAAAAGATGTTGAAAAATTAGTTATCGAGGACGGAAGACCAATAGGACTTCAATTTATCTCAACTAACAATGAGAATATGCCTTGGGTATTTACTCCTTCTGAAGAGGTTATGACAATTTCCACTGGGAAATATTACACAGCCACATTCTATGTAAAAAACACAACGAATAAAAAAATGACTGCTCAGGCAGTTCCTAGTGTTGCGCCCTCAAATGCCGCATCTCATCTTAAAAAATTAGAATGTTTTTGTTTTGAGCAGCAAGTATTAATGCCAGGGGAAGAGGCTTTGCTCCCAGTTAAATTACTTGTTTCTAATGAGCTACCTAAGAATATTAAAAATATAATCCTTTCGTATACAATTTTTGATATCACAGAATATGAAGATGACTCATTGGCAAATAACGAAATGAATCACGAAAACATGAATAATCACGGCGGACAGCACTAAAATACTATGAGCACACAAAACTATTACGTACCTGATCAAAGTAGGTTTCCTATTTTTATTGCTTTCTCACTTTTTCTATTAGTTATGGGTGCTTCAAGCACTATTAATAACTTAGGAAATGCTGAAAGCAATTCTGTTTATATCCTTTACATTGGCTTTGCTTGTCTATTTACAACCTTATTTTTCTGGTTTAGACAGGTCATACAAGAACACATTGCAGGATTGGATAGCAATCAGTTAAAAACATCTTATGTTTATGGCATGGCTTGGTTTATTTTTTCAGAAGTTATGTTTTTTGCTGCTTTCTTTGGTGCTCTTTTCTACGTAAGAACTTTTGCTGTGCCATGGCTGGCTGGTGAAGGTGAAAAAGGTGTTGGAGTTGCGGCTATAGAGTTATGGAAAGGCTTTGAATCAACATGGCCTGTTATCTCTACTCCAGATCAAGGCGTGTCTTATGAATTAGCAGATAAAAGTATGGCCTGGCCTGGCTGGGGTCACGCATTAGAGTGGCTTCCAATGTGGAACACTATTGTTCTTTTAAGCTCTAGCGTTACAGTTCACTTTGCCCATTTAGGTTTAAAAAATGGAAATAAAAAGCAATTCAATTTATTCTTAGGAATTACTGTTTCATTGGCACTTATATTTGTTGGGCTTCAAGCAGCTGAATATTATGAAGCATATGCTCATTATGGCTTGACGCTAAATTCTGGTATTTATGGATCTACTTTCTTTATGTTGACTGGCTTCCATGGCTTCCATGTGATGATGGGCGGTATTATGCTTGCGATAATGCTAGCTAGATCAGTTTTTGCAGGGCACTTTGAGGTTCATGACCACTTTGGATTCGAAGCAGCATCATGGTACTGGCATTTTGTTGATGTTGTTTGGGTAATGCTTTTCTTATTTGTTTATATACTGTAGTCAAGAACCGTCCCAGGGGACGCTATTACCAAGCTCACCAGTTATAAGACCGATCACAATTAAGATAATTAGTATTACAGCCAATGCAACCCTAATACCCAGGCTGTAAGTTGTTCTCTTGCTATCTTTTTTTCCTTGATCAATAAGCAGAAAAACAAGACCGCTCGCAAGTGATATTATTATTAGAAATACATCAATGTATATAAGGGTTTTTATCATTGAGTAATTTTAGGGCATGCATGGATTTATAGATATGAAATTAAGTAAATTTAAACCAGGAAAGCAAATTAGTATATTTTTTATATTTTTTGCCTCGCTTTTTTTTCTTTTAGGTCTTTGGCAAATAGAAAGAGGCCAAGCTAAAGCTAAGTTAATTGCAGATTTTAATAACAATCTAAATCAAGATCCCTCCTATCTTTCAGACACTTCTAAAAAAGTGGGACAGAGTCTTTGTAGATGGAACTTGGGATGAGTCAAAACAGATATTAGTAGATAACAGTATTAACAGAGGGGTGGCAGGCTTCAAGGTTTTAACCCCTCTTAAAATCAAAGATGATGACAGAGTAATATTAGTAGATAGAGGATGGATTGCCCAAAATATATTTAGGAATGAATTGCCAGATATTGATGTTCAAAAAAATGAAATTTCAGTTAGCGGCATTCTTGAAAATCCAGAGCTTGGGTTCGTACTATCTGATAACTTGGTTACGTCAACTTGGCCAAAAATCTCGCAAACAAAACACCTAAATGTAGTTAGTAAAGAATATAATATCGACTATAGAACCTTTTATTTTAGTCGCTGACCCAGTTCTTAAAGATAGCCTGGAATATATAAAAATTATTCCTACCAACATGCTGCCTTCAAAACATTATGGTTATTCAGCTCAATGGTTCACGATGTTTCTAGTTTTATGTTTAATGTATATCTGGTTAGGATTCAAAAAAAATGAAGAATAAAATTTTTCTCGCAATAATATTATTAACTCCTATTTTAGTGGTTACATTCTCCTCTTTGTATTTTACGACTGGGATGTCCCCAGAGGGCACCAAGAATAATGGAACTTTTTTTAAGAGCTATTTTAATTTCGACCAGTTTAAAGGCAATGAAAAAAAATCTTTACTTGAGTTTGAAGACGGGAAGTGGGTTATGGGGGTCTACATAACCAATCCCGATAAATCATCAGAATCTTTATATCTAATGAGGCAGTTAAATGTTGCTCTAAATAGAGACATATACAGAGTTAAAAGAGTCGCATTTTACTCAAATGAGTTAATTAAAGATGATGTACAAAACCTTATAACTGAGTATCCAAGAACAGAGCTAATTAATGATAGCAATAGTATCCTGCTTAATGTACTTCAAAAAAATTCTAAAATTGATATGAACAATGAAAATCCAATTTTTATCATTGATCCATATGGAAGAGCTGTTATGTACTTTAAGCCCAATATGGACCCTAAAAAAATATTAAAAGATCTTAAGGTGTTAATTTAATGACTAATATTAGAAATTTATCGTTCTTTGCAATATGCCTTGCTTTTGTTGTTATAGCACTTGGTGCTTGGACTAGGCTTGTAGATGCTGGCTTGGGCTGCCCTGATTGGCCTGGCTGTTATGGCTTCATCGTTTTTCCTACCAGTGAAATGGATATAGTCGTAGCTGAAAGTAGATTTCCTACTTTCCCATATGATATTAATAAAGCCATCCCAGAAGTTGTTCACAGATACTTTGCAGCAACGCTCGGTCTTGTAGCAATCATTATGGTTTATCTATCTTTTAAGCAAAATGAAAACAAGTCTATAAGAAGATGGTCTATCGGTCTGTTAGCATTTATTTGCTGCCAGGGGCTGTTCGGCTATTTAACCGTTAGTCTAAAACTGTTACCAATTATAGTTACAGGCCATCTCTTTGGTGGTTTCACAACGTTGATATTATTCTTTTATATATTCTTAATGTCCGGTAATTTTAAAAGCTTGGAGGTTATGCGAATACCTAATTTAAAAGGCATTGCCGCACTCGCATTTATAATTTTAGCGATTCAAATATTTCTTGGGGTTTGGACAAGTACAAATTATGCATCTTTGGCTTGCGCGGACTTCCCCACATGCCAGGGTACTTATTTTCCTGAAATGGATTTTAAAAATGGTTTTAATATGGCTCAAGAAGTGGGACCAAATTATTTATATGGCTTGCTGGATAATCCAGCAAGAGTTGCAATTCATTACTCGCATAGAGTTACTGCAATATTGGTAACAATAGTTTTTGTAATTTTAATGTCCAAGCTTTGGTTTTCACCTGCAGCACCTTTAGCATCTACTCTTGGAGTCCTTCTTTTAACTCAAATTAGCCTAGGTATTATAAACGTCGTATATGTACTTCCTTTGTACATTGCCATTGCTCACAACTTAATTGCGGCAACATTGTTAGCAACCATATTTATGGTTAATTATTTGGCATGGAAAAAGTGAAACTTTTAAAAAGTTATTACATCTTATGTAAGCCCAATGTTGTTTATATGATGCTGATATGTGCCTTAGTTGGAATGCTTCTAGCAGAGGACTCCGTTAGCTCGGTTAGCAACATAATTATATCTTTATTGGGTATAGCATTATGCTCAGGCTCTGCTGCAGCTATAAATCAAGTTGTTGATAGGAAGGCAGATGCATCAATGACTAGAACCGACCAAAGGCCTCTTCCCCAAGGAGAGTTAAGCCCATTTCATGCGTCATGTTTTGCTTTTGTTATTGGCCTAATGGGAGCGCTTATCTTATATTTCTTTGTTAATACTTTAACAATGTTACTAACACTAGCCTCTCTTATCGGATATGCCTTTATCTATACAATTTATCTTAAAAGGGCCACACCTCAGAATATTGTTATAGGTGGACTCGCAGGAGCCGCGCCCCCACTCTTAGGATGGGCAGCAATTAGTAACACTATTGAACCTTTCGCCCTTCTTCTTGTTCTAATAATCTTTGCATGGACTCCGCCTCATTTTTGGGCCTTGGCAATATATAGAAAAGATGAATATGCAAAGGAATCAATTCCTATGCTGCCAGTTACCCATGGAGTTGCCTTCACAAAATTGCAGATAGTTCTTTATACAATCATTCTATTTATAGTAAGCATACTTCCTTATATTGTTTTAATGTCAGGAGCTATATATTTAATCTCGGCAGTTATCTTAAGTTCAATATTTATGTATTATTCAATCAGGCTTTATTTAAGCGATGACGACTCTTATGCAATGAAGACATTTAACTTCTCAATATATTATATATTCTTAATATTCGTAGCCCTGCTATGCGACCACTATCTCATTCAATGAACGCTATAAATAGAAATCTTATTTTAATTGCTCTATTTATTATTATTGTAATGAGCTTATTTATAAGCAAGCTCACTACACCACGAGTACTAAATAATAATGAGCTTTTAGTAAATGGACTATTTTTATTTGAGAAGCCTAAGCAGATATCTGATTTCGAATTCTTTTCCTCTGACTCTTCTTTTACAAAATCTGACCTAATTGGGAAATGGACGTTAATGTATTTTGGGTTTAGTAGATGTCCAGACGAATGCCCCACAACAATGTATCAACTTTCAAAGCTAATTAAGGTATTAAAAGAAAAAAACTACCAATTAGACAATAAGCAGTGGGTTCTTGTTTCCATAGATCCAGAAAGAGATAGCCCAAAGATTATAGATAACTATGCCAAAGGCTTTGATGAGGATTTTATAGGCGTTTCTAATACAAGACCTATGTTATTGAGTCTCGCAACTCAATTATCTGTAAATAATGTTATGCCTAGCAATAGCCATGGCATGGAACATAAACATTTAGATAACCATGCTAATAATATTATCTTATTAAATCCAGACGGAGATTTTGCAGGAATATTTAGACCGCCATTCGATATCTCAAGACTTTCCCTGACCTATCAATCTGTTACCCAAGACTAGATATTAATTATTACTTTCCCTTTAGCTTTTCTATTTGCTAAATGCGAGAAGGCTTCAGCAGAGTCTTCTAAGGCAAATCTTTGCGAAACTTCTGGATTTATTTTTCCTTCTGCATGTAATTTAAATAACTCATCAAAATTCTTTTTATTTTCATCTGGGAATAGGCCAACCCATGCTCCCCAAAAAACGCCAACGATCTGACATCCTTTTAAAAGAGTGATATTCAGAGGAATTTTTGGTATTTCGCCTGCAGCAAACCCAATAACCAGATATCTACCTTCCCAAGCAGTTGCCCTAAGGCAGGGTTCGGCATAACTATCGCCAACTGGGTCATAAACAACATTTGCGCCCATTCCCCTGTTAATTCTTTAATCTTATTTGACAGTTGCTTTTGCTGATCTCTATCAAGATTACCACTTGGATATATAAAACCCTCATCAGCTCCATGAGCCATACACATATCAATTTTATCTTGAGTGGATGCGGCTGCAATTACTTTTGCACCCATAGCTTTCCCAAGTTCTATAGCGGCTATACCCACTCCACCTGAGGCACCGAGAACAAGCAAAGTCTCACCCGGTTGAATATTTGCTCTTTGCTTAAGCGCATACAGACTAGTTCCATAGGTCATTGACAGAGCGGCTGCTGAATCAAAATCCATTGAGTCCGGTATTATTGTGCAGCTACCCTCATGAGCCAATATCTTTTCTGCAAAAGCTCCGGTCCCAGTCATAGCAAAAACTTTATCACCAACTTTAAATTTAGTTACACCTTCTCCGATTTCTGAAATGATTCCTGCTGATTCACCGCCTGGAGTAAAAGGTAGAGGAGGTTGATATTGATAAAGTCCTTGAATCATCAAAACATCAGGAAAGTTTATACTGCCTGACTTAACATCTATGACAACATTCCCCGGAATGGCTGATGGAGATTCAACCTCATTTATTTCAAGTTTATCTGGCCCACCCAATTCTGTGCATTGCAAAGCTCTCATAATTTATCCTACCTATATTTTAGTGTTATATGAATTCATGAATTCATCTATCTTATCAAAATTTGCCGTTGCTTGAATTTTTTCAAATTTTAACAAGGATGTCTCCGCCTCTTCCTTAAACTTAAGAGTATCAATTTCTTTATTAGATTTAAGATCTAGTGCGTTTTCACGCGCTTTTTCTAACCCTAAGCTATGGAATGATTTATCAGGATTAAATATATTAACTCTACTATTTATACTTGAAACAACTTCTATATATTTAGGGTCATTCATTGCAGTGGCTAGCTGCATTAGATCTTTTATTACATCTATTCTTGATTCACTTATGGAGGTTGGTTGATCTTTATATGAGATCATCGTCTCCGGCAATCTTCCATTTTTAATAGTTGCAATATCATTGCTCTCAATAATAGATTTTTCTGCATCGCTCATCAAAGAGCTTGGTTTAATAGCGCAATAAAGCATAATTAAATCGAGTAAAAGAATTTTATCTTTTGATATACCAGCTACATCATCTGGGTCTAGATCAATACCCCTAACTTCTAAATATTTTATACCTTCTTTTTTTAAGAGCTCATATGGTCTTTCACCGCTTGAGCCTGCTCTCTTTGGTCTTATACAGTCATATAGCTCATTTTCAATTTGAAGTATGCCGCTAGATATTTGATGAAAGTCTCCTTCTGAATCTTTAAGCCCTAAATTTTCAAACTCTGGATACGGAGTTTTAATTGCAGATTTAACTTCCTCTAAAAACTCATCTAGATTGTTATATTTTATGTTTAAATTTTCCTGTGCTTTGCTTTGATATCCAATCTCACTCATTCTCAAAGAAGTTGCACCCTCTTTAAATAGATCAGAATTATTTAAAGGCTCTAGATCATTATCTCTTCCATCAACGAAAGATTTATCAACTACAGAGGAATGTCCAAACTCGTAAAGAACAAACCAAAATAGTCTTTTAAAGTTTCTGATTAGGCCAAGGTAAGTATTATCAATATCTTTTTGAGCGCTTGATCCAGATATTATTGCCAACGAATTATCAGTTAGTGAAAAATTAAAGTGAACTCCTGAAACACATTGCATGGTTTTGCCATATCTAATCGCAAGGCCTTTTCTGTATATATGCTTAAGTTTGCCAATATTTGTATCTGAATACGTGGCTATATTTATTTTTGATGGATCGGTAATTTCTGGAGGCATTGAAAATGGCCAAAGCAATTCATTGTCCTCTAACCCATCAGCAATAAAAATATGGAGACCTAATAAATATTCATAAAGATCATCAACATTAGTAAAAACAGGAGTCACAACCTCAATAAGTGATTCGGCAAAATCCGTTGTGATAGAAGGATTGGTAAATGATGCACCTAAAGAAGATGGATGAGCTTTTTCAGATATAAAGCCATCACTTGTAACTCTTAAAGATTCTTTTTCTATACCTCTCTCTATACCAAGTGTGGCAAAGAATTTTTTATCTTTAAGTTTTTGTAGCTGATTGTGGAAATCCACATTACTCCCTATAGGTTCGGTCCTGCGGAGACTATATCAGCTTTTACATCAAATTTTTCAAAATTATTATTGAATTTAGTAACAAGTTCTGCAAGGTAGTTTTGATATTCCTCTTCACTTCCCCAAGTCTTAACCGGATTAAGAAGATTTTGGTCAACACCCTCTATGGAGAGAGGAACTTCAAGATTTAAACCCGGTATATGCTGAGTCTCAACATTATTAAGCTCACCATTTTGAATGGCATTAACAACTCTTCTAGTTGTAGGAATACTAAACCTTGTTCCTACCCCATACGGACCACCAGTCCAGCCAGTATTTACTAAAAATACTTTTGAGCCAAAGCCTTCAATTCTTTTCATTAACAGATCAGCATAAATTCCAGCTGGTCTTGGAAAGAAAGGCGCTCCAAAACATGTTGAAAATGTTGATTCAATAGCCGAGTTAGAACCCATTTCTGTTGATCCAACTTTTGCTGTGTATCCACTCAGGAAATGATAAGCAGCAGCTTCTTTTGAAAGAATAGACACAGGAGGAATAAGACCAGTTAAATCGCAAGTCAGAAAGATTACAGTTTCAGGTTCTCCTGCTGCATTCTCATCAATTGCATCATCTATATGTGATCTTGGGTAGCAACATCTCCCATTTTCTGACAAAGAAGTATTCGAATAGTCAGGCACTCCAGCTTCATCTAGGAAAACATTCTCAATTACACTGCCGTGCTTGATGGCCTTAAATATCACAGGTTCATTTTTCTCTGATAGATCAATTGTTTTGGCATAACAGCCACCTTCAAAATTAAAGACTGAGTCCTTGCCCCAGCCATGCTCATCATCACCTATAAGTGAACAACTAGGATCTGCAGATAAAGTTGTTTTGCCTGTTCCAGAGAGACCAAAAAATAATGCTACGTTTCCATCGGCATTAACATTTGCAGAACAATGCATAGGAAGGACATCTTTAGCTGGTAATAAAAAGTTTTGTGCAGAAAACATAGATTTTTTCATTTCTCCTGCATATTTCATTCCTGCAAGTAAAACCTTTCTTTGAGCAAAGTTGATGATTACACATCCCTCTGAATTAGTTCCATCTTCATGAGGATTACATTCATAATTTGCAGCACTTAAAATTTCCCACTGGTCTTTATTTGAAGGATTATGGACCTCAGGAACAACAAAGATCAATCTAGCAAACAAGCCATGCCAAGCTGTTTCAGTAGTAACTTTCACGGGAAGGTAATGATCGACATGAGAGCCAACATGAACCTTAGAGACATATCTATTTTTTTCAGCTATGTATGATTCAACCTTATTCCATAGCTTATCAAATTTATCAACATCAAAAGGCTTATTAACAGAGCCCCAATCTATTAAATCAGAAGATCCTGATTCTTGAACTATAAATCTATCATTTGGGCTTCTGCCAGTTCTCTCTCCAGTAATAGCAGAAAAAGCACCATTGCTGGCTATAACTCCTTCACCATTTTCAACAGCTTTTTTTATTAATTCCTCTGTTGAAAGTTCAAAGACTTGAGAGGTGTGATTTTGGTCGTTCATATTTTTTAAAGTTAGCTATTTAAAGTATTTAGGGAGGTTATTATATAGAAACAATTATAAGTTTTTGTTAAAAATTTACATATTCATGTAGTGAAGTAAAATATATCAGCATAAAAAAGTCAATAAAATCAATTTATATTATAAGAACAGTACTTTTAAAGGTATTTATATGTAGTTTTATTACAGAAAGTAGCTTATTTACCCTTTATGAGCTTGGAAGCTGAAGATAAGAAGAAAATAATAAAGAATATTAATCCCCATTCTGCAAAATTGAAAATAAACCTCCAATTCTCTGCAGCACATGTAGGACCCCCTTTATATGCGTTCGCAATACCTCCAATTAAGCCAAAATATTCTATTTGAGTTTCTAATGGCATGCCACAACCCATAGCAAGGTTAGCAATTTCCTCGGGACTAAGATTCTGAAGATACACTTGCTTTGCAGTAACGGCTATACCAGCTAAGGAAGACAGGACAACTAAAAACTTATTCAATCTAAAAAGTTTTTTTGTGACTATCCCAAGAAAAGAAACTATAGCAATTGCCCCAAAGGCATATCTAGTCATTATGCACATAGGACAAGCCTCTAGACCAAGAAGATTATCCATTAAGATAGCTAATAAGATTATAGAAATTGCTCCTAAACAGGACGCTATTTCAAAATAGTTTTGATAAACTGTTTTAATAAAGTTAATAAGATGTCTAATCATATCTTTGGGTTATTTTCTTTATATAGTATATAAAAACCCCATGCCATAATACATATAAATAAAGATAAATATGAAAGATAGAATTTTTATAATTGACGGCTCTTCCTACCTCTATAGGGCATATCATGCCATGCCACCACTAACTACTTCGGATGGTAGACCAACAGGCGCTATTAAAGGCGTAACAAACATGCTGATGACTTTAAAAAAGGATAGCGAAGGCTCTCCAATCATTGTTACATTTGATGCCAAAGGAAAGACGTTTAGAAACGATATATATGATTCGTATAAAGCAAATAGACCACCAATGCCAGATGACTTGCGAGAACAACTAGTCCCGCTAAAAAATGTTTGTAGGGCTATAGGCTTTCCTTTGATAGAGATTGAGGGAGTCGAAGCAGATGATGTTATCGCAACATTAGTAAGAATTGCTAAGGAAAATAATTTCAAAAGCGTTATTTCATCTTTGGATAAGGATTTAATGCAGTTAGTTGAAGACCCTTCTGCAAAAATGATGAACACTATGACTCATCAAATATTTGATGAGGAAAAAGTATTTGAAAAATTTGGTGTTAAGCCAAATCAAATAAGAGATATGCTTGCTCTAACAGGAGACACCTCAGACAACATCCCCGGAGTACCAAAAGTTGGCCAAAAGACAGCAGCAAAATGGCTGAACGAATTTAGAGACCTCGAAGGTATTAAATCTAATGCAGATTCAATAAAGGGAGTAGTGGGAGAGAATTTAAGAAACTCGCTAAACGATCTAGATAGAAATGTTGAATTGGTTTCCCTTAAAAATGATGTTGATATTGGCGTTACATTTGAGAGCCTTTTGCAGCTCAATGGAAACCAAGAAACACTCGATGAGCTTTTTGCAGACTTAGAATTTAAGAAGCCTAAAAAGAAACCCGCCAACAAAGAAGATAAAAAAGTTGTTAATGTACAAGAGGTCGCTCAGAATCTAGCCACCTCTAAACCCATAGGAGCTTACAAAACAATTCTAAACAAAAAAGATTTAGAGGAATGGTCAGAAAAATTAGATGCTTGTAAGGTTTTTGCAATCGATACAGAAACAGACTCACTAAACACAGTATCAGCAAATTTAGTTGGAATATCATTATCAGTTAAAGAGGGAGAAGGTTGCTATATCCCACTAAAGCATGAGTATGAAGGCTGTCCCATTCAAATAGATCTTGAATTAGCAGTAAGCATTATTGGGTCTTCTATAGAGCAAAATAAACACAAAGCTGTAGGCCAAAATCTTAAGTTTGATATACCAATCTTAGCTAGACATGGGATAGCTCTAGATACTTTTCATGCCGATACCATGCTTATGTCCTATGTTCTTAACAGTACTGCAACAAGACATGGAATGGATAAGCTGGCGGAGTTTTATTTAAATTACACCACTGTTAAATATAAAGAGGTAACAGGGACAGCTTCCAAGCAAATAAATTTTTCTGCAGTTGAGATAGAGGTTGCATCTAATTATGCGGCTGAAGATGCAGACATCACATTGAGACTATTTAATAAACTAGAAGATCTCTTAAAAGATAAGCCAACACAATTAAAATTATTAAATGACATTGAATATCCCTTAGTTCATGTTCTTTCGAAGATAGAGCAAAACGGAGCAAAAATAGATAAAGAGAAACTAGCCGAACATTCAAAAGAACTTTCAGAAAAAATAGCTGATTTATCAGCACAGGCTTTTGTTATTTCTGGTGAAGAATTTAATCTAGATTCACCAAAACAATTGCTAGAAATTTTATATGAAAAGCTTAAGCTGCCAATTCTCAAAAAAACACCTAAAGGCCAGCCATCTACGAATGAGGAAACCCTCCAAAGGCTTTCAGAGGAATACGAACTTCCAGGCATAATCTTACAATACAGAACGCTTGCTAAATTAAAGTCTACTTACACAGATAGCTTAATAAAAATAGAAAACCCTTTGACGAAGAGAATCCATACTTCTTATCAACAAGCAGTAACTTCAACGGGAAGGCTTTCATCAACAGAGCCAAACCTCCAAAATATTCCAATTAGAACTGCTGAAGGAAGAAGGATAAGAGAGGCATTTGTGCCTGAGAAAGGGAATGTTCTTATTTCTGCAGACTACTCTCAAATTGAATTAAGAATCATGGCTCATCTATCAAAAGATAAAAACCTAACGCATGCCTTTAATAATAACTTGGATATTCACTCCGCGACTGCAGCTGAGGTTTTTGGTGTGAGTCTTGAGGATGTTACCCAAGACCAAAGAAGAAGTGCCAAGGCTATTAACTTTGGCTTAATGTATGGAATGTCAGCCTTTGGCTTAACTCGCCAGCTAGATATACCAAGAGCAGAGGCTCAAAAATACCTTGATACATATTTTGAAAGATATACCGGAGTTAAGGACTATATAGCCAATACCAAGGCTCAGGCAAAAGAAGATATGTTTGTTGAAACAATAATGGGAAGAAGGCTATACCTAAACGAGATTAATGCAGGCAATGGATTAAGAAGACAGGCGGCAGAAAGGGCAGCTATTAACGCGCCTCTTCAAGGTTCAGCTGCTGATATTATCAAGAAGGCTATGATCGATATTCAGGAGTTTCTTGAGAAAGAAATGCCAAAAGTTAAGGTAATTATGCAGGTGCATGATGAATTAATATTTGAGGCACCCAAAGAAAATGCTGAAGAAGTTCTATCAACAATGAAGGCAATGATGGAAAAAGCTGTAAAGCTTGATATTCCTCTAATTGCCGATGCAGCTATAGGAGTTAATTGGAATGAAGCGCACTAAAATTTGGATAACTTTATTATTAATTAATTTTTCTTTAATTATTCAAGGTGGCACAAACCTAATTCTTATCAGTTATTTATAGACCCAGACCATTTTGTTGGTTCGTAATTCATCTCTTCTTGAAGAAGAATTTTAATTCCGTGCATTTTTCTAAGGTCAGATATCTTCATAGATAAATATTGTTCAGGAACTTTAAATGGCCATTTCTTTTGCATTTTAAAAGTTCTATAAATTACCTTTCTTTTAATTGCACCGACCTTCCAATAAAGCTTTATGAAACCAATGACACCAAGTTCCTTGAAAAGTCTTTTATTCAGTTCTTTCAGCTCAGGAAGCTTGTTATAACCTAGTAAATATTTCCATTTAAACGAACAGCCCCAAAGCACCCAAGAATCGAGGACAGCCTCATGTTCTAGGCTTATATCTAAGCCAAAAATAACATGTGTGCAGTCATGGTCTCTTAGCAAAGTCCCTGATTGAGGATTGTCTTTAAAAACCTCTTTAGATTTGGGGAATGAATTGTAATAGCACTCTAGACCTTCAGCTATAGTTAAGCTGCAGTCCTGTTTTTGATATTCAAGCATTAACAGAATTCTAATATGGCCCTTGTTAACTTGTCAAAGCCCACAATATCTTTAGAAGAAACAGCTATAGCTTCACAATCCTGCATCTGTCTATTAACTGCAGCAACTGCTTTTGCTTTTTGATTGTTTGATAGCTTGTCACTTTTTGTTAGTACAGGGATAAAAGCAACATCTGAGTTATTGCACAAATCAATTAAATCTCTGTCACTGTCTTTAAGCGGGTGTCGAATATCCATAAAAATAACTACGGCCTTAAAGGACTGCCTCTTTGCAAAATACTCTTCTAAAAGAGGCGCCCAATCCTTTCTTTTATGAAAACTTGATTTAGCAAAACCATAGCCAGGCAAGTCAACAAACTTTAAAGTTTCATTTACTCTAAAGTAATTTATTTCAGTAGTTCTTCCAGGAGTCTTACTTATTCGTGCAAGCTTGGGGTTCTCAGTAAGTGCGTTTAGAGCGCTAGACTTACCAGCATTAGATCTCCCAGCCAATAATATTTCCACACCTTCATCTTCAGGAAGATTTTTGAACTTGGTTACACCAAGCATGAATTCGGATTCTTTAAAAAGGTTTTTCATTTAAACGTTTATATCATACCAACCTATGTTTATAATACACATCACTAAGACATACTTATTTAAAACATATGAAATTACTTCTCGTAATCATTACATCTTTCAGCATGACATTTAATATCAGCGCAGCTGAGAATGCGTCGCATTCTGAAGACATGCCTCATGGCTTTAAACTAGGTAATGCAGACAAAGGAAGCGAACTTGTTGCAACTTGTTCTGCATGTCACGGATCAGATGGTAATAGTATAAATTCTGACTGGCCAAAATTAGCTGGTCAAAACCAGAGATATGTATACGAACAACTTCAATATTTTAAAGATGGCGAAAGAAATAATGCTCTTATGATGTCAGTTACCCCATACCTTCAATCTCTTAAGGATGATGATTTATTAAATATAGCAGCATTTTATTCTTCACAAGAGGCAACAGTTGGCAAAGCCAAGAACGACGAAGAGCTTCTTGCCCTTGGTGAAAGTTTATACAGATCAGGCAATATGAAAAAAGCTATTCCAGCATGTACAGCATGTCATTCAGTTTATGGGGACGGTAATAGTCTTGCAGGATTCCCATCACTTGCAGGACAGCAAGTTGGTTATCTTACATCCACATTAAAAGCATATAGATCAAAGGAAAGGAATGCAGGCGAACAAGCCCTTGTCATGCAATCAATTGCTGAAAATTTAACCGATAAAGAAATTGATGCTTTATCAAACTACATGCACGGACTATACAAATGACATTATATTTAAAAAAATTCTCTAAATTATTTCTAATAGCTTTTTTTGCAGTTTCGGTAAGTGCCGAATATAAGCTGGGAAAAGATTATCGCTTAGTTGACAACCCTCTTCCGGTTAAAAGAGATGGCATAGTAGAAGTAACTGAGTCATTTTGGTATGGCTGTACACATTGCTACTCTTTTGAGCCCTCAATAAATTCTTGGGAAGCCAGGCAAGCAGACGATACTATATTAATTAAAATGCCGATAACATGGGGCCCAATTCACCAGCTTCATGCAGCATTATTCTTATACTATAGAGGCATTAAAACTAGATCCAGGCTACTCATTCTGCTGTTTTTGTAACTATTCATAAAGAAGGTAATTTCCTCCAAAGCCCAAAAGCCATTCAAGATTTCTTATCTAAATTCGGCATTGCTCCAGAAGTAACGGCTCAATATTTAGAATCTTTTACAGTAAAGCAAAAAGTTAATAGGAGTATTAAGTATGCAAGGCAACTTAAGATCTCATCGGTACCCATGATTGTAGTTGATGGTACATATATTATTGAGTCGAAAGGAAGCCTTGCTGATATGTTAAAAGTTGTTGATCACGTTGTTGAATTACAAAGACCAAACTCTTAGGAATAAAATGAAAAATAAATACTATCTTTATATTTTACCTCTATGCGCACTCTTTTTATTTAATGGAAAGAAGTACGATGACTCAGTTATACAAAGACTTAGTCTTAAAGTAAATATTTGTGTTGAGGGTCAGGACTGTGGCTCTTCGGCGGCAATTGCTCAGGCCTCATCAGGAACTGACTCTAAAGTAACTAAGCTATATGCTGGATGTATTGCATGTCATGGAGCTCAAGGAGAAGGCGGCATTGGCCCATCCTTTAAAGGCTCAAAGAGTGAATATATAGCAGCTGCTCTTGTTCAATACAAAAACAAAGAAGAAAGGGGCGCCCAAAGTGCTTTGATGTACGCTCAGGCGGCAGCCTTGTCTGATAAAGATATTAAAGACCTATCAAAATATATAGTTACTTTATAATTCTTTTTCCAAGTCTATAATTCTTTTTTCTAGCTTGTCTATGTTATTTTTAAGAGCCTCATACTTTGTCTTTTTGATATAACCGCTCCCCTCAATAATTCTATTTACTTCTGGATTAATCTTTTCTTCCAGAGATTTTAAAATATCAGATGGCAAAAGCTTTTCTAGCGCACCAACTTCCTTTTTTAGAATATTTAAAATAGCTTCTGTAACTTCACTTTGACTCATTAATTTTCTCTATTATATCTATGCATTTGTTCCACTGATTAAATTCAATAGGCACAGCATTATCTTGGTCCCATTTTGCATTTTTATTATTAAACCATAAAGCATTAATTCCTAGATCTTGAGCACCACAAACATCGTTCACCTGATCATCACCAATATGAACAACCTCATTAAAAGTTATATTTTTATAGCCTTCCAACGCTTTAATGAAGTGTGCTTTTCCAGGCTTATTACTTTGTACATCTGAAGAGCAAATAGAAAAATCAAAATACCTACCAATATCAAATTTAAATATATCAGCGTTGCCGATTAGTTAAAACTCCTAAAGGGTATCTTTTAGAAAGTTGCTTGATTGCATCAAATACACCTTCATAAAAAGTTACATCATGTCTTTTATCTATAAAAATTTTATAAGATTCTTCGACTACCTCCTCTCTTTCTAAATCATCTGTAATAATATTTTTTAGCTTATCTCTATAAATTTCTTTTCTAAGAAGGCTTATATCCCATTCTAAAATAGGATTTTTTAAAATGAGTTCCTTCCTGAAGCTAAGGAGATCTTTCATAGAACCCCATTCAACAACACCAACCCTTTCCTCAAGCCAATGTCTTGTTTCCATTTCAGCCTTAATAATGACTGGCTCAATATCCCAAAAAGTATCATCAAGATCAAAGGTTATTAACTTAATATCTTTCATTTTTTTGCCCTTGGGTGTGCCTTATCGTAAATCTTAACTAAATGTTGATAATCTAATTTAGTATAAATTTGTGTTGTAGAGAGTGAGCTATGACCTAGTAATTCCTGAATTGTTCTAAGATCACCACTCGACTCTAGCATATGCGTAGCAAAACTATGTCGAAGCATGTGCGGGTGTATTGGAGGAAGTCCTTGCTTTGTTGCCAGTCTTTTTAATCTTAACTGGATGCTTCTTACAGTTAGTCTAGAGCCCTTAAGATTTATAAAAAGAGCACCAGATTCCCCAGAATATTTAGATCTTTCATATACCCAATTTTTGATGGCATTTATTGCATATCTGCCAAGGGGCACTAGTCTTGTTTTTGAGCCTTTGCCCAAAATCCTTAGAAATGACATTTCCTCTTCAAAATGATCTAAGTCAACGCCTGCAGTTTCTGATACACGCAATCCCGATGAATACATTAGCTCCACAATAGCAAGATCTCTCAATTCAAGAGGTCCGTCTGGCTTAAAGTTTAATAATTGCTCTACACTTTCAGGAGAAAGAACTTCCGGAAGATAGCTGGGAGTTTTAGGAGCCTTAACAAGTTCAAATGGAGAAGCATCTATTCTATGATTTTTTTTTAGAAACCTAAAAAAACCTTTGCCAGAAGATAGATGTCTTTGGATACTTCTTGGGTTGATATCCAGAGAGTATAAATTACCAATCCAGCCAGAGCAGACATCATCTGATATGTCAGAATAGTTCGTAATATTTATTAATTGAAGATATTTAATTAGTTTTTGAAGATCTCGGTTGTAGGAAGAGCTTGTATTAATTGAAAGATTCTTAACTTCAGAAATATAATCGATGTAAAGCTTTACATCTTTCGAGACAAAATAGTCGCTAGACATCAAAAGAGGAAAATTTCTTATCTAAAATATCTCTTATGTATTCTATGAAAGTAGTATCTTCATCTCCGAGATATCTAGTTCGCTCATAACTTCCTAATTTTAAAAGGGCTAGATCTTTGCCCCCTGCTATTACTGCGATCGCCATTGATTCTACTTTACTGTCACCGAAGAGGAGTTCCATTTTTTCGTTAGAATACGATCCACAAAAAATTGCTCCTTTGTGAAAAGACATTCCCGTTTTGCTTTCAACTTCATCCATCTTTGTATTTTCAAGAAATTCAAGGATACAGTTATCAACACTAAAGTTTTTCATGAAATCATCCTGAACCTTACTAATAACCTCTTCCTTGGTGGATGATCCTAGTATCGAAAGAGTTAAATCTTTTGATTTATTAAATAAATCTTCATTAAGCGATGCCGTTTTTATAAAAGATGAAAGAAGATCCATAAGGTCTTTTTGCTCATCTCTTAATTTCATAATTTGACGTTCTAACAAAGAAGATGCAGAACTTGATGAGTGCTTAAACTTAAGCTCACCAACTAGAGACTCCCTCGATTCAAAAAAATCTATATTATCTAAGAGAAATAATTCCACATCTTTTGGATCTAGCTTTTTACTCATCAATATCTCCTGAAAATATATGAGCCGATGGCCCAGTCATTAAAATATCATGGTTAGATTTGGTAAACTTTATTTCTCCACCAGAGGATACAACAGTAACTTTATTTATCTTACCACCAAGACACAAAGACGATACTGATGCAGATGCCGAACCGCAGGAAAGAGTTTCTCCAACACCATTCTCATATGTTCTTATTTCCACAAGCTCTTTGCTCTGTTTAAAGATTGATAAATTAATCTTATAGGGCTTAATTATTTTTTCTAATTTTGAATAAAGTAAATTTAGATCTTCTTTTTTAATATTTCTTTTCTTAATACATAAATGCTTGTTTCCAGCATCTACTATAAAAAATTTTTCATCTTTAAGGTGTTTTTTAATAGATGAGTGAAGCTTGTCATTACTAACCTCTAGCGGCATTTGAAATGATGCTTGAATATTTTTTCCAGAAGGCTTGCAGATTACTGTTTTTTTATTTGTTTCAAGAACTAAGGGTCCTTTTGGGGCAAACCTATGTTTCCAAATATACGAAACAGCGCACCTTATTCCATTAAGGCACATATCAGCCTCTCCGCCATCGGCATTATAAAACTTAATAAAGAAATCTGAATCTTCTTTATTAGGCAGCTTTACTAAAATTAGCTGATCAAATCCTATTCCAAATTTTCTGTCCGAATTTTTTTTAATAAATACTTTTGAGGGCGCAAAATCTTTCTCAATAGAATTTAAGATAATGAAATCATTACCATTACCGTGCATTTTATCAAAACTAATCATCCGGATTTATCTCAGAACGAACAAGATCATCTAAACTTTCTCTTTTTCTTATAAGCTTAAACTTATCTTCATCTACAAGAATTTCAGGACATCTTGGCCTGGAATTATAATTTGAAGACATCACAAAGCCATATGCTCCAGCCGATTTTATTGCTAGTACATCTTCTTCTTTAGCAGGAATGCTAATATTCCTTGCTAAGAAATCTGAGGATTCACAAATAGGACCTACAATATTCCAAACTTTAGTTTCTTGGGCGTTATTCTTATCTAGATTCCATACATCATGTTCTGCTTTATATAATGCTGGCCTAAGAAGATCATTCATTGCCGCATCTACTATTAAAAATTCATCTTTAATGTACTCAACCTTGGTAAGAAGTATTCCGGCATTAGCAGAGATACTTCTTCCTGGCTCTATTATGATTCTTTCTTTTCTTTCTGATAGCTCACTTTCAAGACAGGCAACCAATTCATTTGGAGACGGAGGTGTTTCGCCATTGTAGGGGACACCCAAGCCACCACCTAAGTCTAAAAAATCAAGCTCAATACCAAGGTCAAGCAATTTATCTGCAAGCTCAATAGTTTTTCTAGCCGCAGCTTTATAACTATCCAATCCAAGTATCTGAGATCCTATATGACAGGCAACACCGACAATTTTTAGACTGTCAGAGTTTGAAATATGATTACTTAGATTCAAAATATCTTCAATTGAGGAAATTCCAAACTTATCTCCCTTTCTACCCGTTGTAATGTAATCATGCCCGCCTGAGTCTACGTCAGGATTGAATCTAATTGATACTGGAGCAATCTTTCCTAGATCTTTAGCAACCTTTTCTATTCTATAAAGCTCTGATGAAGACTCGATATTAAACGATAAGACATCATTTTTTATTCCCAAAGCTATCTCACTCTTGGATTTACCGACACCTGAAAATATTATTTTTTTAGGATCAGCGCCTGCCAACATGACCCGATGTAACTCACCTCCTGAAACAATGTCAAAGCCGCAACCCTTATCTTTAAGTATCTTAAGAATTGAAATATTGCTCAATGACTTAACAGCAAAGCAGACTAAATTATTAGAGGATGTAAAAGATTCGATATATGCATCTATATGCCTTTCAAGAGTTTTTTTTGAATATACATAAGCAGGTGTATCAAATGTTTTTGAAATAAGCGAAAGGTCTACGCCTTCACAAAATAGCTTGCCGTCTTTGTAGTTAAAAAAATCCATTTATAAGATATTAATGATTGAATTAATAATTGGCCCTTTCACACCACAGCCCACTAAGGATGCACTAGTAAATACACAAACTATGATTCGGACTATTTTCATAGTGCACATTATGGGCAATAATGCCCATAAATGCACAATTTTAGACTAATATTTGTAGGCGTCTTCTTTGAAAGGGCCTTCTTGAGGAACATTAATATAGTCAGCTTGATCTTGAGTAAGTTGAGTTACAACCCCTCCAAAACCTGCAACCATTAATGCTGCTACTTCTTCATCTAGCTTCTTAGGTAGGACTTCTACAGTAATCATTTCAGCTTTTGTGTCAGCATCATTAATATTTGCAAAACCTTGTTTATATAAATGAATTTGAGCTAATACTTGGTTAGCAAAAGAACCATCCATAATTCTACTTGGATGTCCTGTAGCGTTACCTAGGTTAACAAGCCTTCCTTCAGCTAGAAGGATAAGGAAATTTTTACTTGAAAGGTTAGGAGTCCCATCTGGTTTGTATCTCTAAAAATTCTATGAACTTGGGGTTTCACTTCATCCCAATAGAATGCTTCTCTCATATAAGCTGTATCAATTTCGTTATCAAAATGACCAATATTACAAACTACTGCACAATTTTTAAGAGTATTAAGCATCGCTGAATCGCAAACATTTACATTACCAGTTGTTGTCACAATTAAGTCAGTTTGTCCCATAACTTGCATATTGATGTCAGCCTCGTTTCTAGTTACAACGCCATCTTTGTAACATGAGACAACTGCAAAACCATCCATGCATGCTTGCATTGCGCATATTGGATCTGACTCAACAACACTTACAATCATTCCTTCTTGAGCAAGACTGGCAGCAGAACCTTTACCAACATCACCGTAACCAATAACTAAACCTCTTTTACCTGAAAGAAGCATATCTGTACCTCTTTTGAGAGCATCATTAAGACTGTGTCTACATCCATATTTATTATCGTTTTTAGCTTTTGTTACAGAGTCATTTACATTAATAGCAGGTATTTTTAATTCTCCCTTTAAAAGCATATCTTTTAATCTATGAATACCAGTTGTTGTTTCTTCAGATACTCCATGAATAGCTTCCAGCATTTCTGGAAATTTCTCATGAACCATAGCAGTTAGATCACTACCATCATCAAGAATCATATTTGCTTCCCATGGCACGCCGTCCTTAAGAATAGTTTGTTCTATACACCATTCAAACTCTTCTTCTGTTTCACCTTTCCATGCAAATGTTGGTATTCCATTAGCTGCCATTGCCGCTGCTGCATGATCCTGAGTTGAAAAGATATTACAAGATGACCATCTCAGCTCAGCCCCTAAATCAATCAGAGTCTCCATTAGAACTGCTGTTTGTATCGTCATATGGATGCATCCCATAATCTTTGCACCAGCTAGAGGCTGGTCCGCTCTGTATTTATCTCTTAATGCCATAAGTGCAGGCATTTCATTTTCAGCAAGAGAGATTTCTCTTCTACCAAAATCTGCAAGACTCATATCAGCTACTTTATAATCGTTTTCCATTTTATTTCCTTTTTATGTTTTTATTTATTGTGAGATTTCTGAAGCTTTATCAGTCTTTTCCCAACTAAGATCAATGTCCGTTCTTCCAAAATGTCCATAGGCAGCAGTTGGAAGATAAATAGGTCTCTTCAGGTCTAGCATATTGATAAGACTTTTAGGTCTAAGATCAAAGTGCTCTTCAACTATTTTTTCAATGGCAGCTTTTGAGATTTTTTCACTATTAAATGTATTAACATTTATAGATGTTGGTTTTGCGACACCAATTGCATAAGAAACTTGAATTTCGCAATAGTCTGCTAGACCAGCAGCAACGATATTTTTAGCAACGTATCTAGATGCATATGCAGCTGATCTATCTACTTTTGAAGGGTCCTTTCCAGAAAAAGCACCGCCCCCATGACGCGCCATGCCTCCATAAGTATCGACAATAATTTTTCTTCCAGTAAGACCACAGTCGCCAACTGGACCACCAATAACAAACTTGCCGGTTGGGTTGATGTAAATATTAGTAGAATCTAGAATCCATTCTTCAGGAACTACTGGCTTAATAATTTTATCCATTATTTCTGCTTTTATTTCTTCTTGGGTTACATCTTCATCATGTTGTGTTGAAAGAACTACCGCAGAAAGACCCTCAATTGTTTTGCCATCATCAGAATATATAACGCTAACCTGACTTTTTGCATCAGGTCTAAGCCATGAGATTTCTCCACTCTTCATTGCATCAGCTTGTCTCTTCACAAGTTTGTGTGATAGATCTATTGGAAGAGGCATTAAGGATTCAGTTTCTTTACAAGCATACCCAAACATAAGACCCTGATCGCCGGCACCTTGTTCTAAATTTTCTCCTTCGCCTTCGTTAACACCCTGAGCAATATCAGGAGATTGTTGGAATACAAGGTTTGTAAACTCACACGTATCGCCATTAAAGCCATATTCATCTGTGTTGTAACCAATATCACTAATTGTTTTTCTAACAACAGGCTCAAGATCTGGATTCCCAAGAGAGGTTATCTCCCCAGCAATAAAGACCATATTATTTTTAATCATTGTTTCGCAAGCAACCCTGCTATTAGGATCTTCAGCTAAGTAGGCATCAAGCACTGCATCAGATATTTGATCACAAACTTTATCTGGGTGACCTCCAGAAACTGACTCAGATGTAAATATATAACTCATTTTTTCTCTCCAAAATAAAAGCTTTAAACGATGAATATTTAAGAATTTTTTAGCAGTATAGATGTATGCAAAAAATTAGAAAATCACATTTCGAGCATTTTATCTTAAAAACACATAAAACACCTATATTTATCTCTATTAAAACATTATTATTCAATCAACCAGGCAAACTCTAGGAAAAAAATTGAACAATCCAGATCAAATCAATGCTTTAAGATTTCTTTCAATCGATGGCGTCCAAAGAGCCAACTCAGGTCATCCTGGAATGCCTATGGGTATGGCAGAAATTGCCACCGCTTTATGGAAAGAACATTTAAACCACAATCCATCTAATCCACACTGGTTTAACAGAGACAGATTTGTTCTATCTAACGGCCATGGCTCCATGCTTTTATATAGCTTGCTGCATCTAACCGGGTATGACATATCTATAGATGACCTAAAAAATTTCAGGCAACTTAAATCAAAAACCCCAGGCCATCCAGAGTTTGATTTAGATCTCGGCATTGAGACAACCACTGGCCCACTTGGCCAGGGCATAGCTAACGCAGTTGGAATGGCTATTTCTGAAAAAATGCTAGCAGCAGAGTTCAACACGTCAAACTTAAACCCAATAGATCACTATACATATACTTTCTTGGGGGACGGATGCTTAATGGAGGGTATATCCCATGAGGCCTGTTCTTTTGCTGGGACCCATCAGCTTGGAAAATTAATTTGTTTCTATGACCAGAATGGAATTTCTATTGATGGAGAAATTGAGAATTGGTTCACTGATGATACGGTAAAAAGATTCGATAGTTACGGTTGGCAGACTATAAGTGTAGATGGCCACGATGTAGATGCAATAAGTTCCGCCATTGAATTAGCGAAAGAAGAAAGTGCAATGCCTACGATGATTTTTTGTAAAACAACCATTGGATTTGGGTCTCCAAATAAATCTGGAACCTCTGATGCTCATGGCTCCCCATTGGGCGATGAAGAAATTTTAAAGACAAGAGAGGCTCTTGGTTGGATACACCAGCCTTTTGATATTCCAGGATCTATCTACGAGTCTTGGAATGCAGTTTCAGATGGCCAGAGTAAAAACAATGAATGGGATTCTATTATGGCTTCTTTGAAAGAAGAGAATCTAGCAAAATATAATGAATTATCTAGAAGAATATCTGGAGACCTGCCTGAAGATTTTGAAAAAAAATATAATGATTTTCTCCAGCATTGCGATACAGAAAATGCTTCAATGGCTACAAGAAAAGCATCTCAAGTATGTTTAGATTTTTTTGTAAAAGAAATGCCAGAGCTTGTCGGAGGCTCTGCTGATTTAACACCTTCAAATAATACTTTCTCAAAATCAAGTACCACATTCTCAAATGAAAACCCTACGGGCAACCATATTAATTATGGAGTTAGAGAGTTTGGAATGTCAGCAATTATGAATGGAATGGTTCTTCATGGCGGCATTAAGCCCTATGGGGCTACATTTTTAGTATTCACTGACTATGCAAGAAATGCTATTAGGCTTTCAGCTCTTATGGGTATACCAAATATTTTTGTATACACACATGATTCAATAGCTCTTGGCGAGGACGGCCCAACCCATCAGCCTGTTGAGCACATGGTTACCTTAAGATCGACACCTAATCTTAACAATTGGAGGCCTGCAGACCTAGTAGAGACAGCTGTTGCTTGGGAAAATGCTGTTACTTCAACAAATACTCCTACATGCTTAATCTTCAGTAGACAAAATACATCGCCTATAACAAGAAATGCTAATCAAATTTCTGATATTAAAAAAGGTGGATATTTTATTAGGGAGAGCGCAGAGGCCCAGATAACCTTAATGGCCTCTGGAAGCGAGTTACAGATGATGCTAGATGCCGCGGATGCTCTTAACGAAGAGGGTATAGTTTCTAATGTTGTATCCATGCCTTGCTTGGATATATTTTTAGCTAGTTCAGACGAGTACCAATCTTCAATTGTAAAAAAAGATCTTCCAATATTGGTTGCTGAATTAGCACATCCCAATTCTTGGTATAAGTTATTAAATAAAACAGACAAGGTCTTGGGTATAGAGACTTTCGGCGAATCAGCGCCTGCTAATATCTTATTAGACCATTTTGGTTTTACTACTCCAAACGTTATTAAAATGGCGAAATCATTATTAGATGAATAATCTTTTAGATTTAAATCTAAATAATAAAAACCTTATTATAAGAGTTGATATGAATGTGCCCATTAAAGATGGCGCTGTTTATGATAGGACAAGAATCTTGGCATCTATGCCAACTGTTAATCATGCTTTAGAGCAAGGAGCTAAAGTTCTTTTAGTCTCCCATCTTGGAAGACCCAAAGAAGGTGTTTTTGATGAAAAATTATCTTTAAGACCGGTGGTGGAATCTTTAAAAAATATAGTTGAAGAGGAAGTCGACCTAATAGCCAGCCCTCATGATCCTTCCATTTTTAACAGCAAGGCAAGAATACAAGTTCTTGAAAATATACGATTTTTTGACGGGGAGAAATCAAATAGCCCTGCCCTAGGAAAGCTGCTGGGATCCTTGTGTGATATTTACGTATTTGATGCTTTTGGCACTTCGCATCGTGAACAAGCATCTACTCACTCCGCAATTACTTATTCAAATGAAGCATGTGCAGGAATTTTACTCCAGAACGAAATTGCCTCTTTAACTAAGGCGTTAAATAAATATGAGGGTCCATATACTGCAGTCATAGGAGGCTCAAAGGTATCCACAAAACTAGAGCTTATAAAAAATATTAATACTAAGGCGGACCATATAGTCGTTGGTGGAGGGATTGCCAATACATTCATTAAAGCTGCTGGATTTGAAGTGGGAATATCTTTATTTGAAGAATCCATGCTGGGTATAGCCAAGGAGTTATTAGATGGAGGCAAAATTATTCTTCCACAAAAAGTTGTTACTTCCCTTACTTTTGAGGGCAGCGAAGTCGCCAAAAAAAATATCAACGAAGTACAAAAAGATGAAATGATATTAGACCAACTTCTTAGCGAAGAAATGTTACAAATAATCAATACTTCAAAAACCATATTATGGAATGGTCCTCTGGGCGTCTTTGAAAACTCTTTATTTGAACAAGGAACAAAAGAGCTCTCATTGGCAATAGCGCAATCGAAAGCATTTTCTATTGCAGGTGGCGGTGAGACTGTATCCGCCATTAATAAGTTTATCAATTCAGATGATGTATCATACTGTTCAACGGGCGGAGGAGCTTTCTTAGAGTTCATGGAAGGAAGAGATCTACCTTCTATTAAAGCCTTAAAGTTAAAGAATTAGAAAGGAGAAAAAAATGTCATTAAATACTTTAGAAGAAATAGCCTCTTACATAGTCTCAGATGGTAAGGGAATTCTTGCTGCAGATGAGAGCAACCCAACCTGTACCAAAAGATTCGATACTATCGGAGTAGAGTCAACAGAAGAGAGCAGAAGAGATTACAGAGAGATGCTTTTCAGATCAAGCGGCATCCAAGGTAATATCGGAGGCGTAATACTTTTTGATGAAACCATTAGACAAAATGCTAAAGACGGAACTTCTCTAGTAGACCTTATGAACTCCCAAGGCGCATTACCTGGAATAAAGGTAGATAAAGGACTTCAGCCTATAGGAGATTCAGATGAGACAGTTACCGTTGGCTTGGAAGGTCTAGATGAAAGACTTAAAGAGTACTCTTTGCTTGGAGCAAAATTTACTAAGTGGAGAGCTGTTATAAAGATTGGTAATAATTTACCTACTGATAATTGTATCGATGCAAACATGAAGGCCTTGGCTGATTACGCTAAGGTTGTTCAAGATAATGGAATGGTTCCTATGGTTGAGCCTGAAGTTTTAATGGAAGGCGATCATTCCATAGAAGAATGCTTCGCAGCAAGTGAAAGATCTTTAAAGTCCCTTTTTCATCATTTAAAAGAAAATGGAGTAAATATTAAAGGAACAATATTGAAACCTAATATGGTTACATCGGGGTCAACTTGCTCTAATCAAGCAAGCATAGATGAAGTAGCTCAACAAACTTTAGAGTGTTTAAAAGCTAATGTTCCATCAGAACTTCCAGCAATAACTTTTTTATCAGGTGGACAGTCAGAGCTTCTTGCCACAGCTCATTTAGACGCTATGAACAAAATTGGTGGCTTTGATTGGAAGTTAAGCTTTTCATACGGGAGAGCACTTCAAGCACCAACGCTTAAGGCTTGGATGGGAAAACCAGAGAATATTTTTATAGCACAAGACGCTTTGTCTCATAGGGCTAAGATGAATCAACTGGCTGCTCTTGGGCAGTGGGATAAAGGATTAGAGGATTAGTATGAAAAATATTTCAGTTTTTTGTGGTGCTCACTTAGGCAATAACCCTATATACGCTCAAGAAGCAAAAAAAATGGCAGAGTTAATGGCAAAAAAAGGAATTAACGTTGTATTTGGTGGAGGCGAGGTCGGATTAATGGGCGTAGTTTCTAATACAGCGATGGATAATGGAGCAGATGCTATTGCGATATCCTTAAAATCTCTAGTTGATCTCGAGCTAGTAAATCCTAGAGTAAAAGAAGTTATTGTTACTAACACTCTTCTTGATAGAAAAGATGAATTCATGGAAAGGTCTGATGCTTTTATAGTCCTTCCTGGTGGTGTAGGCTCCTTAGACGAGCTTGCTGAAATTATGGCAAGTAATCAGCTGGGTTTGATAAACAAGCCAGTAGCGCTGCTAAATACAGCTGGATACTATGATCATCTGATTGCATGGATGGAAAAAGCAGTTGGGGAAGGATTTATATCTCAAGCAAACTTTAGTGATTTAATTATCTCTGATTCTTGTGAAGACTTGCTTGATAGAGTTATTAATAATAAAAGGCCATCGGACGACGATTGGACCAATAGAATAGGACTTTAAAGTCTAACTCAGAATTATTTATTTTTTGAGAATAACAAACCAAGCTCAAACAATATCCACATTGGTATAGCGAGAAATAGCTGTGAAAAAATATCTGGTGGAGTTAGCAGCATTCCAATTACAAAGAACAGAATAATAAGATAAGGCCTTGCCTTAATCAAAGATTCTTTTTTTGCAATCCCGGTTCTAATGAGCAAAAAAGTAGCTATTGGAATCTCAAATGCTATTCCAAAAGCAAAAATGAGCTTAATCACAAAGCTCAAGTACTGATTGATATCTGTCATTACTTGTATAGATTCTGGTGCAACACCAATAAAAAATTTAAAGATTATTGGAAGTACTATTAAGTAAGCAAAAGCCACCCCTGCTGAAAATAATAGAATTGTTGAAACCATCAATGGAGCTACAAATGACTTTTCATTCTTATAAAGCCCAGGGGACATGAACATCCATATTTCATAAAATAGATAAGGCATAGTTATTAGTAGCGCAGAAAAGAGAACTAACTTTAATGGCGCCATAAAAGGTGAAGTTACTTGAGTGGCAATCATAGAGCTGCCCGCTGGAAGAATATCTAGCAGTGGCGAAGCTACAAAAGCATATATTTGAGATGCAAAAGGTATTCCAGCAACTGATAGGATCCCTAAGCAGATTAGGACTCTGATGAGTCTAGTGCGAAGTTCTAAGAGGTGACTTGAGATGGATTCTTTATTCATCTTTATTAGATTCTCCAGAAAGATCTAACTCTTCCATTCGCATCTCATTAAATACATCTTTTTTAATTTCATCGGTACCAATTTCTGTTTCAATATCTTTTTGAAAATTAGAAATTTGTTTTTGAATTTTCTTATAAAATTTGAGCCAAGTTTTTATGAGCTCAGGAAGTCTGGCCGGACCAACAATGATGAGCCCTAAGATAAGGATTACCGCAATTTCTAGAAAGCCTATTTGAAACAATTGTTATTCGTCTTTTTCTTTTTCTTCTTCTTTCACAGCTTTTTTAAAACCCTTAAGACTCGCCCCAAGATCAGAGCCCAAAGATTTTAATTTACCGCTTCCAAAAATTAAAAGAACGACGACTAAAATTATTAGTAGTTGCCATACACTTATTCCACCAAAGCCCATATGAATCTCCTATGAAAGTATTATAAATATACCCCATGCCATCATTATACCAACTCCAAAGAACCATATGATGTATTTTTGTTTTTGTAACTGTAGTTCCATTTTATGAAGCTTATCGTCATTGGATTTTCTATTATGTGAATAGCCTCTAAGCTCATCAAGAGCTTCATATATAAATCCAGGCATCTCAGATGCTTTAAGTAGTAGATCCTCTTTATTATCAACAATAAAATCCTTAAGTTTGAGTGGGCTAAATTGTTCTTTAAGCCAATTATCAAGATAAGGTTCTGCTATTCCCCAGAAGTCTAATTCAGGGTATATCTGTCTCCCCATGCCCTCAATATGAATTAATGTTTTTTGAAGAAGTACTAAGGATGGTTGAAGAGATAGGCCATAAGGTCTAGTACTTTGGAAGAGGTATAAGAGCAATTTACCAAATTCAATTTCAGATAATGGCTTTTCAAAAATAGGCTCACAACAAGCTCTTAAGGTATTTTCAAGCTCATTAATGTTTGTATCACTATTGACCCAGCCTGAGCCAATAAATAACTGAGCTAAAGATTTATATTTTTGTTTTAGAACTGCTTGTAGCATTCTTGCAAGCATATATCTCTCATCATTTGACAAGGAACCAGTTATTGCACAGTCAATTGCTATGTAGCCTGGCGTTTCCGGATGCTCCTTGGATACAAAAATATTTCCAGGATGCATATCGGCATGAAAAAAATTATCTCTGAATACTTGATTAAGAAAAATCTTTACTCCATTTTCAGCAAGTCTTTTTTTGTTTATCCCATATTTTTCTATTTGCTCAATATCCGTACAAGGTATCCCATCAATTCTTTCTAGAACCATGACTTTGTTGGTGGTCATATCCCAAAAGACTTCTGGTATATAAAGTTCTTCTGAATTAGCAAAGTTCTTTCTAGTCAGGTTTGTATTAGCCGCCTCAAGCTTTAAATCTAATTCTCTAAGAATAGTGGTCTCATAATCTCTCACAACCTCAAGTGGTCTTAATCTGTGGCTTTCTGAATAAACATAAGTACAAAATTTTGCAGCTGCTCTAAGAAGCCTAATGTTCTTCTTAACTTCTTTTTCAATATTAGGCCTTAAAACCTTGATAACAATTTCTTTACCATTTTTCAATTTTGCAGAATGAACTTGAGCAAGAGAAGCTGCAGCAAGAGGATTATCATCGAAGTCATCGAAAAGGTTCTCTATAGAATCACCAAGCTCTTTTTCAACAATTGCTCTTAAAGTAGCCACTGGAAATGGCATACAACTATCTGTAAGCCCTTGTAAATTTTTAGCTGTTTCTACATCTAGGATATCTGTCCGAGTGGATAGTAGCTGACCAAATTTTATAAAAATAGGACCTAGCGATTCAAGAAATTTAGCTAGTTTTTTGCCATCAGGATTTTTAAAAATCCCAAACTTCATTCCTAAGAAAGACATCTTTAGACCCTGATAAATAAGAATAATTATATTCATAAGCTATTTATAGCCTCTAGTCTATCAACTCTTATTCCTAGGCTCCTCAACCTAGTCTGCAGTTCATTGGTTTGGTTTCTATTAACATTTTTTCTTGCAGACAACCTTTCTTTAAGAAGGTGAGCTGAAACAGCAGGAATATTCCCAAAATATTTATCTATTAGGAATATAAAATCTATATCAGCTTTCATTAAAATACTCATCATCACTGTGGCTAATTCAACATCTCCTGAAAGCATGCTCTTTTTTATTTTCTTTGTAAAAATAAGTTGAAGAATCTCTGTCACATTAGCTTGGATTTTAAAATTTGGCGAAGCAAGCTCTTTAAAGGAAATTCTTTTATGATCTTCTGAAAGATGAACATGAATCCTTTTATGCCCCTTTAATGCTAGAACAAAATTAATGGGGTAAATGCTATAAAGCGAACCTCTTGAATTAGGAGAAGCTTCTTCTATGTCATTTAAAAGATTAGATAAAATTTGACTAAGACTATTTTCCATATGCAACATGAATAGCTACGATGCCATTAAGTAAGTTATAAAACTTACATTTTTCAAACCCTGCCTCAACAACCATTTCTTGAAGAGCCTCTTGCCCAGGATGCATCCTGATTGACTCCGCTAGATACTTATAACTTTCTGAATCATTAGCTAATATTGCTCCAAGCTTTGGCAATATATTAAATGAGTACCAGTCGTAAACTTTTGAAAATAATGGGTTGATAGGTTTTGAAAATTCTAAGATAAGTAATCTGCCATCTTCTTTTAGACATCTTTTCATCTCCTTAAGGCCTTTTTCTTTATCAGTAAAGTTTCTTAAACCAAAACCAATAGTAATTAAATTAAAGGTGTTATCTGCAAAAGGAATAGTTTCTCCGCTTAACTGACAAAAATGTGTATTAGATGAAAAGCTCTCATTTATGGCTCTATTTCTTCCCTCAGCCAACATATCCATATTAATATCTGACATATAGATTTCTGTATTGGGATATTCTTTAGCTATTAGTTTAGCTATATCGCCTGTACCACTAGCAATATCAAGAATAGTGTCATGATCGGAAACCCCAGCTAGCTCAACAAGAATTTTTTTCCATAATCGGTGCATTCCCATCGACATTGCATCATTCATAACATCGTAGCTCCCAGCTACCGAGGTAAAAACCTCACCAACATGAGCACTTTTATCTTTTGCGTCTACTTCTGTGAAGCCAAAATGAGTTTTTTTATTCATCTTCCTCTCTGTCTCTAAATTTAATAAAATTATTGTATCTGCTTTGGTTTATTTCTCCATTAATTAGTTTTTCTGTCACATGACATCCGTCATTATTAATATGATTGCAATCGTTAAATTTGCAATACCTTGAAAATGCATAGATTTCAGAGAAACCTTTTATAATATCTTTATCATCCCATCCAGTTATATATAGATCTCGAACACCTGGAGAATCAATAATTTTTGTATCGTTATCAATTTCATAAAGCGTAGAGATCGAAGTAGTATGAACACCTTGATTATTAGAAAGAACATTTGTTTTAATATCTTTCCCAGTCAAGGATGTCGTTAGAGTTGATTTCCCAGCCCCAGAGTTACCTACAAAAACCACACATTTACCTTTTAAATAATCAGAGACCTGGCCAAGGTTTTGATTACTTTTTGCTGAAATATCAATGAAATCAATTTTAAGATTTTTATAGATTTCTAGCTTAGTTAAATATTCTTCATTTTGAACTAGATCAATTTTATTATTAATAATGAATGGAGTTATATTAGATAAGTTAGCAGTTAGAACCCACTTATCAATAAAATCAGTGCTTGTCTTGGGCTCGGGCGTAACGAGAATACCGACATGGGTTACATTGGCAGCAACAACCTTAGATTTTAAGACCTCTTTTTTTTCTAAAATAGAAAATCTAGGCTCTCTTGAAAGAATTAATCCTTTTATTTTTTTGCTATCTTGGATTATTTCAATTTTAACAATATCTCCAACTACTACATCTTTTATGGCAATACAGCTAATATCTGCGTCTTTGGTTCGCACCAAGCAGCTATTAGAGTAGAATTCTATTACCAACCCAGTTTGAACTTTTTCCATATAAAGCACAAAATACACTAAAGGAAGGAATATAAAAAGTTATGAAGAGCCAACAATCAAGAGAAAACTTAATTTGGATAGATCTAGAGATGACCGGATTGGATCCAGAAAAAGAAAGAATCATAGAAATAGCCACTTTAGTAACCGACTCCCAACTAAATATTTTAGCTGAAGGTCCAAATATTATTGTCAGTCAGCCCAAGTCTCTTCTTGAAGGAATGGATGACTGGAATCAAAATCAGCATGGATCATCTGGCTTGATTGATTCTGTTAAGAAAAGTGTAGTAACAGAGCAAATGGCAGAAATTGAGACCCTCGAATTTATTTCTAAATACGTAGGGCAAAATAAATCACCTATGTGTGGCAACACTGTTTCGCATGACAGACGTTTCTTAATTAAGTACATGCCTCGACTAGAATCTTATTTTAATTATAGGCATATCGACGTCTCTTCATTCAAAGAGGTTGCAGTTAGGTGGATGAATGAAGCTCAGGTCTATGAAAAACAAGGATCACATAGGGCCATGGGAGATATTAAGGATTCAGTAGGAGAGCTAAAGTTCTATAAAAAGTTATTCTTACCAGAAGGATAGCTAATCAGAGCTATTTATAGGGTGAATATTTAGAGGGATAGGACTAATTTTATTTTTATTTTCTTTTATCTTTGCCTCGCCAGATTCCTGGACCTCATCTATCCTTATTATAGAATTAATCGGTATATAGCTTCTCTCAACTTTTGCAAATTCATTCTTAAGTTTTTCAGCGGCAGGGTCAACAACTAGCTGTTTATCCTTGTTAAATATATAATCCTCAACTTCAATAAAACCGTACATCTCACTTTGATATATTTGATTAGCAAAAACCTCATAGATTTCGCCAAGCTGCATAAAAATTATCTTGTAAACACTCTTTATTTTCATAATACTTAATTATATGGGAACAAAACTTTATATTAAAACTTACGGATGTCAAATGAATGAATATGACTCCGAAAAGACAGTAGATATCCTTAAAGAGAAGAGAGGTATTGAAGTTACAAGTAATATAGAAGAAGCAGATATTATCTTATTAAATACATGTTCTATAAGGGATAAAGCTGAGGCAAAGGTATTCTCAGAACTAGGAAGGCTAAATAAACTCAAAGTAAAAAACCCTAATCTAAAAATTGGAGTCGGTGGCTGTGTCGCAACCCAAGAAGGACTTAATATTAAAAAAAGAGCACCTTATGTAGACTTAATATACGGACCGCAAACCCTTCATAGAGTGTCAGACCTTTTAGATATAGACCAAAGCAAAGGTATCAAGGCAATAGACATTACCTTTCCAATAGAAGAAAAATTTGATTCACTACCCTCCCCAACCTCAGCAGGCCCTTCCAGTTTTGTTGCAATAATGGAAGGATGTTCTAAATATTGTTCTTTTTGTGTTGTTCCATATACCAGGGGCGATGAGGTAAGTAGAAAGCCCGACCAGATCTTTGACGAGGTTGCTAGGCTTGCAGAGCAAGGCGTTTCAGAAATTACATTTATTGGCCAGAATGTTAATTCATACAAAATGCCCTATAAGGATAGAATCCTTAGACTTTCAGACCTAATAGAAATAATTAGTCATATAGACGGAGTAGAAAGAATTAGGTTTACAACATCTCATCCCCTCGATATGACCGATGATCTTATTGATGTATATCAGTATGTTCCTCAACTTGTTAGCCAGCTTCATCTTCCCGTTCAATCCGGATCTAATAGAATTTTAGAAAAGATGAAAAGAAATTACACAGTTGATATTTTCACAGATGCGCTTGAGAGAATTAGATCCCACAGGCCAGATCTTAGAGTGTCCTCTGATTTTATAGTTGGGTTCCCGGGTGAGACAGAAAAAGATTTTAATGACACTATGGATTTAGTGAATCAAATAAAATTTGATTCTTCTTACAGTTTTATCTATTCAAAAAGGCCAGGCACCCCTGCATCAAAATTAGATGACAATACTCCAATGGCTGAGAAAAAAGAAAGGCTTGATATTCTTCAGGCACAACTAAATAAGCATCACAAGGAGCATAGTATGAGCATGATAGGCTCAATACAAAGATGTTTAGTTACTGGCTTATCAAAGAAAAGTGCGCACCAGCTTCAAGCAAGAACAGAATGTAATAGAGTTGTTAATTTTGACTTCCAAAATATTGGTTTTATAGGTAAATTAGTAGATATAAGTATTGATGAGACTTTTTCTTATTCTTTACTAGGCACGTTGCATAACTCAACAGGACAAAATTAATTTTTAATGCAAGAAATACAAACTGCTCTTAAAAACATTTCTTTAAAACCATCGAGCGCAGACAGAATAGCAATTTTTGTTGGAGAGCTTAATGGGAACCTAAAACTCATTGAAAAAACATTTTCTGTAAAAGTTTTTCATAAAGGTAGCCAAATTAATATTACTGGTAGCGATCAAAATATTAAGCACGCCTCTGATGCTATTCTGGATTTATATAATTTAACAAAGAAGAATATTGAGCTTACTAAAGAAGCAGTTCATTTAACCATCCAATCACATCTGAACTTAAGTCTTGCCAGGCATAGCGGAGAAGATATCCAAAAGACTGAAATTAAGATACAGACACCAAAAAAAATTATTAGAGCAAGAGGTAAAAATCAACAAGATTACATGAGAAGAATTTCAAAATATGAACTAAATTTTGGAATTGGCCCGGCTGGAACAGGTAAGACATATATAGCAGTGGCTGCAGCAATAGATGCATTATTGACTGATAAGGTTCAAAGAATAATCTTGATTAGACCTGCTGTTGAGGCTGGTGAGAAGCTCGGATTTCTGCCAGGAGATATGTCACAAAAAGTAGATCCTTATCTAAGACCATTGTATGACGCCTTATATGAAATGGTTGGAGCTGAAAGAGTAGGTAAATTAATTGAAAAAGAAGCTATTGAAATTGCTCCTTTAGCCTATTTAAGAGGAAGAACTTTGAATAATTCATTTATCATTATGGATGAAAGTCAAAATACAACAGTTGATCAGATGAAGATGGTTCTTACTAGAATGGGCTTTGGCTCCTATGCCGTAATCAATGGAGATCTTACCCAAACAGACCTACCAAAACACATTACCTCAGGGCTAGACCATGTCATGCAGGTGCTAGCAGAAACCAAAGGCATAGGCTTTACTGAATTTTCATCTCAAGATGTTGTAAGACATCCCTTGGTAAGAAAAATTATTGATGCCTATCAAGCATTTGAAGAAAAAATAGCTAAGTGAGCCTAGTAATATCTTTTCAGGAAGGCTTTTCAATCAATGAGGGACTTTCAAAAAAACTTCAAGACATAACCAAACTTATCTTTACTGAAGAAAAAGAGGCAGAAGAAAGTTCGATAAATTTAAGAATCCTGGGTAATGCAAAAATACAGGAACTTAACAAACAGTTTAGAGATAAAGATAAAACAACCAATGTACTATCTTTTGTTAATGATGATATTTCTATAGAAAAAACAAACAACATTGGTGATATAGCCATTAGTTATGATTTTGTGTTGCAAGAAGCAAAAGAAGAGCATAAAAATTTTGATGACCACTTAATTCACATGTTAGCTCATGGTGTATATCATATATTAGGCTATGATCACGCAGATGAAGCCATGGCGAGCATAATGGAATCTAAAGAAATAAACATATTAGAAAAATTACATATTAAAAACCCATATAATTGAAGAAATGAATAAAAAATCAGAAAACGAAGATAGCCACCCCCCGTCGGGAATTTTAACCAAAATAAAAAAATATTTTAGAAACCCCTTTTTTATAAAAACTCAATCTGTTTCAGAGATAACAGATTTTTTAAAAGATGCAGTTGATCTAAATATTATTGATAAGGAAGCTGAATCAATAGCCAACAAGGCGATAAGGCTTGGCAAAACAACAATTAAAGAAATAATGGTACCTAAGGTAGATATGGTAACTATAAGCCTAGGAGAGGAAACTAGCGTGATCATAGAAAGGATCATTGAATCAGGGCATTCAAGATATCCCGTTTTAGGTGATGAGAGAGATGAGGTTATGGGAATTCTTCTCGCTAAAGATATTCTTCCTAAAATAGTATCCGGTAATAATAACTTTAACGTACTAGAAATGCTTAGAGAGCCAAATATTGTTCCAGAAACAAAAAAAGCAGACTCTTTGCTTGAGGAATTTAAAAAGGACAGATCTCATTTAGCAGTTGCAATAGATGAATACGGTTCAATATCAGGTCTGGTTACAATTGAAGATATATTGGAAGAACTGGTAGGCGAAATTGAAGATGAGCACGATGTCGATGAAGAGGAGATAGTAAGAATTTCCGAAGGTCTTTATTCTGCAGATGCCAAAGTTGAAATTGAAGAATTTATAGAATTCTTTGAATTAAAAATCGATCCAATGGGAGTAGATGCTGAGACCCTTGGAGGATTTATTATTAGTCAATTTGGAATACTCCCAAGCGTTGGAGATAAGCTTAAAGTAGAGAACTTAAATATTGAAGTTACTCATGCAGACAAAAGAAAAATTGATAAGGTTTCAATAACAAAAACTTGATGCAAATAAAGAGATACTTAACTCCATTTATATTTGGTTTAATTGGCATATTATCGTTTGCGCCCTTCTCTATTAAGCCCTTAATTTTTCTATCTTATGCCTACCTTATTAACGGGCTTTTAAGAAATAACAAAGACTCATTTAATAAATTATTTTATTGGTCTATAGGCCACTGGGGATTTGGAATGTCATGGTTAATAGTGAGCGTTTACTATTATGGAAATACAAACATAGCAGTATCTTTGCTAATATTTTTATTACTTATTGCTATTCTTACCTTAGTTTTTTCAGCTCCACTATTACTTCTAAAAATAAACTTATTTAATAATTTAACCTATAGAAATTTATATACTGTTTTATATGTAAGTAGCATATTTATTCTCAATGAATGGTCTATGTACTCTTTATTAAATGGAGTTCCTTGGCTCATACCTGGGGTAATATTTTTAGATACAATTAGCCAATCCCTCTTCCCTATTTTGGGCGTTGCCGGAGGTTCATATATTATTTATATAGCGTCAACAATTCTAGGATTGTCATGGGAAAAAAATAAGAAGATCTCAGCTATAACGCTAGGTTTTATTTTCCTATTATTGATACCTGCATCTGAAAAGCCAATAGAGAGACATGCCCCCTCCACCTTAAATATTTCAATAGTTCAGCCCTCAACAAATCCTTTTTTGAAATATGAAAACAGCTATAAAGAAAAGATTGAAAATAATCTTATAAGACTAAGTGAGGAGATTGATAAGAATACAGATTTAGTAATTTTTCCTGAGGCTGAACTTCCTTATGCATTTGAAAGCAGAGAGTTTTCATTATTTAGAGATAGATTAGTAAATTCAAAGACTATTATTTCAGGGTCATGGCATTTTGAGGGAAGTCAGCTATTTAACTCAATGGTTAATCTTAAGACTAATCAAATATATAACAAACAGCATTTAGTCCCATTTGGAGAATATATACCGTTTATTCCATCTTTACGTGGCTTGATAGATTTCTTCGATATGCCAATGTCCAATGTAAGTCACGGCAAAGACAACCAAGCTAATATAGATTTTATTCATAATGAGCAAAAATATAGTATTTCTCCTTTAATCTGCTATGACATAGCTTTTGGAAATACAGTACGAAAAAGCAATATAAGTTCTGATTTTATTATTAATATAAGTAATGATACTTGGTTTGGTAATTCTATTGGTCCATATCATCACCTATCCATAGCCAGAGTTAGAGCTTTAGAGAATGATAAGTGGGTAATCAGGGCAACTAATGATGGTTTTTCAGCAGTAATATCAAATAAAGGAACAATTGTTGATAAATTAGACAAAGGTGTATCTGGTGTTTTAAATAGCTCAATAGATACGGTCTACAAACCTGCTACGCCTTATACAACAGGAGGTTACTTCATACCTTATTACCTTGCTCTAATGTTAGTTTTTATATCAGCTATAATAAATTTATGTATCAAAAGACATTTATAATTTTTTTCTTAAGCATTTCACTTAATCTTGCTTCCTCAGAGGTTGCTTTAGAAATAGATATATCTGAACAAAGACTATATGTAATGAAGGATAATGGGATTCTATCCAGTTATCCAATCTCATCCTCTGAATACGGTGAAGGCAGCACAGCAAATTCGTTCAAAACACCCCTAGGAGATCACGTTATAAAAGAAATGATAGGCGATGGAGCCAAAATTAATACTATTTTTAAATCTAGGATTAATACTTCACGCCAGGCTGAGATTATTGACCATCCTTTAGACTCAGATGATGACTACGTAACATCAAGAATAATGTGGCTAGACGGTATAGAGCCAGGTATTAATAAGGGGAAGGGGATAGATTCATTCAATAGATACATATACATCCACGGAACTCATGAGGAGGGCTTAATAGGCCTAAAGGCATCTCATGGCTGCATAAGAATGTTTAATTCAGATGCTATTGACCTTTTCAATGTTGTAAAAAAAGGGACAAAAGTTCAAATAAGAACTTAGTCCCTTTTTATAATTATATTTTCTAGAAATTATTAGCTACAGATGATTTCTCAAAACTCAATCTCTCTCTTCTATCATCTTTAGATGGAGCGTCAGTAAGTTTTCCACCTTTTTCAGCTAACTCAATCAATAGACTACTTGCAGCAAATACATCGCTTCCAGTTAGATCTTTATATTTAGCTAGTTTTTCTAATACAACATCAAGACCCATAGCATTTGCATGATGCATTGGACCGCCTCTCCAAATAGGGAAGCCATAACCATTAATATAAACAACATCTATATCAGCGGCTCTTTGAGCTACTCCCTCGGACAATATATCAGCCCCTTCATTAATTAAGGCAAGCATACATCTATCCACGATCTCTTCATCTGATATCTCTCTTCTAGTAAAGCCATTTTCAGAAGATATTCTTTCATATATTGATTCATTTTCTGGAGCAGGGTTTGGAGCTCTAGATCCTTCAGAATAATTGTAGTAACCCTTTTGATTTTTCTGACCGAACCTGTCTTGCTCACAAAGCTCATCGCCAATCTTTGCATGTAAAGGTGATGCCATGCCTCCAAGCTTTCTCGCTCTCCAACCCAAATCAAGTCCTATTAAATCCATAGTTCTAAACGGACCCATATTTAAACCAAATGACTCCATTGCTTGGTCTACTTGATGAGGAAGGGCACCTTCAAGAAGAAGCATATTTGCTTGAGCTGTATAACCAAAAAACATTCTATTACCAATAAATCCAGGAGCGTTTAAAGATACAACAGCTGCCTTTTTAAGCTTCTTACTAACAGACATTACCGTTGCTAACGCTTCATTAGAAGTTTGATCTCCTCTAACAACCTCCAGTAGCTTCATTATATTTGCTGGACTAAAAAAGTGAGTGCCCACTACCAGCTCAGGTCTACTAGTAGAGTTAGCTATAGAATCTATATCAAGACCAGAAGTATTACTTGCGAGGATTGCTCCTGGCTTAACAGCTTCATCAAGAGACTTAAAAATCTTTGTTTTCAATTCAAGATTTTCATATACTGCCTCTATAACAATGTCACAATCATGAACATCATTGTAGTCAAGACTTGAGGTCACTAACCCAAAAACAAAATCCTTTTGCTCAGTAGTAATTCTTCCTCTATTGACCATAAATTCATAATTTTTTTCAATTACAGAGATTCCTCTTTTTAGGTTGTCAGCATCCTGATCAATTATATGAACGGGTATTCCAGCGTTAGCAAAGCACATTGCTATTCCGCCACCCATTGTTCCTGAACCTATAATTCCTGCTTTCTTGATATCCATAATAGGAGTATCTTTTGGTACATCAGATACCTTAGATGCTGCTCTTTCACCAAAGAATATATGAATCATTGCTTCACGCTGGGGGTGGACTAAGCACTCAATAAAATAATCAGTTTCTTTTTTTAGACCTTCATCAAAATCATCAAGATTAATAGCAGCTTCAACACATTTAATAATTTGACCAGGAGCAAATTGACCTTTTCTTGATTTTGCAGTCATTGCCTGAGCTTCAACTAAAATATTTTCATTACCTCTTGCCTCTATTACTTTGTCATTTAGATCTCTTACTAGAGGGTGAGACTCTGAATTAGCAGCCTTTTCTTTAATAAATGTAATAGAATCTTCAACAACATTGTCTGATAAAGAGTCAACAATGCCCAAAGATAGGGCTTTTTTAGCCGGCACATGGGCTCCCGATAACATTATCTTTAATGCTTCTGCAGGCCCTACAAGTCTTGGAAGTCTTTGTGTGCCCCCAGCTCCAGGTAAAAGACCTAAATTAACTTCAGGTAATCCAACAAACGCTTGGTTTGAGGCAATTCTATAGTTACAACATAGAGCTGTTTCTAAGCCACCGCCTAAAGCAAGTCCATTTATGGCTGCAACTACGGGTTTTGAACAATACTCTAATTTTTTAAATACTTCTGCAAGTCCATGACCTTCACCAGAACCGCCAAACTCAGAGATATCTGCCCCAGCTATAAAAGCACGGCCATTTCCAGTAAGAACAACCCCTACCACTGAACTATCTGCTTCAGCTTTCGCAAGACCTTCATATAATCCAGCCCTAACTCCATCACTTAATGGGTTTACAGGAGGGTTATCAACCGTCAATAGCGCAACTCCATCTCTTACTTCATATAAAACTGTACCTTTCAATTTAAACTCCTAATAAAAATAGATCTAAATTATACATAAAAAGAGGGGTATTTTTAGTTATTGTTTATATTTCAAGCATCTTTCTAACTTATTTTATCATTTATATTGATAATATATTATAAGTATGTATAATAATTGCATCGGCACTCCTCTCCCCCTATTAGAATTTGCCGATACTCTGGAATTATATGGAGGGTTTCTACCCTCCATTATTAACAATTAGGTTTTTTATGAAAAAATATATAGATAATTTAGAAGTAGTTGCCTTGATGGGCATCTTTATCTCGTCACTAATCGCCATTACGCCAATCTCATAAGTTATTTAAGAATATTCATATATAATATTCATATGAAAAAATTACTCCTTATTCTTTGTTTGGCTCCATTCTACTCTGAAGCTTGTTCAGATCTTCTTGATACTGATATGAGATTATTAGATTCTGCTGAAACAAAAAACTTATGCGAGTTTGAGGGCAAGGCGATGTTAGTTGTTAATGTTGCTAGCAGATGCGGATATACATACCAATATGCAGAACTTCAGAATTTATATAAAAAATATAAAGACGAAGATTTTGTTGTTATTGGAGTTCCTTCAAGAGATTTTCTTGGACAAGAGCTAGCTGATGAAAGCGATGTCAAAGAGTTTTGTTCAACAGAATACGGAGTTACATTTCCAATGTTTGCGACCACAAAGGTTAGAGGTAAAAAAGCTCATCCTTTTTACAAGAAACTTAGAAAAGAATCTGGAGTTCAGCCATCCTGGAACTTCAATAAATACTTAATCTCTAAAGATGGAAGTATAGTTTCAACCTATGGAAAGAATGTTGAGCCTAACTCTCCTGGGTTAATCTCAGACATCGAAAAACTTTTATAGTTTTATTTAGATACCAAAACAACACTTGGCTTATTGAAAGCAAAGATTCCGTTATCAACCACTCCAGGTATTGTATTTAGTAAAGTTTCTAGCTCTTCAGGGTCTGATATGTCAATTTCTTTAACATCAAGAATTTGGTTTCCCTGGTCTGTAGTAAACCCTGCTCTATATTCAGGAACTCCTCCCATTGAAACTATTCTTCTCGCGACTAGGCTTCTGCTTTCTGGGATTACTTCAACCGGAAGAGGGAAGGCTCCAAGTTTTGTAACTATTTTTGAATCATCTACTATGCATATAAATTCTTTTGCGGCAGAGGCTACTATTTTTTCTCTTGTGTGTGCGCCGCCACCACCTTTGATAAGCTCCTTATTAGGAGCAACTTCGTCAGCGCCATCAATATAAAAAGCAATTTCACTAATATCATTTAAGTTAAATACTTCTATACCATTCTCGCTAAGTAGTCTTGAGGAAGCCTCAGAGCTTGAAACTGCACCGGCAAAATTATTTCTTAACTCTTTTAATTCTTCGATAAAAAAATTTACTGTCGAGCCTGTTCCTATTCCAAGAATCATCTCGGGATGTAATTTATCTTTAATATAATCAATTGCTTGTTTAGCAACATTTATCTTTGAGCCACTCATGCAGTTATAATACTTGAAAATAATAATAGATATATAAATTGAGATTAAAAATAAAAAAAACTGGTAATTTTAAGCATTCAAAAAAATACCTAGAGCTAATTAATAATTCATCTGTTTACGATGTAGCAATCAACACGCCTATTACTTTTGCACCTAATATATCCTCAAAAGAAAATAATAAAATTTTTCTAAAACGTGAAGATCTTCAACCCGTATTTTCTTTTAAGAATAGGGGTGCGTATAACAAAATAGTCAATTTAACAAAAGCACAGAAGGATAAAGGGGTTGTCGCAGCTTCAGCTGGAAATCATGCTCAAGGTGTTGCTAGTGCATGCAAGAAATTAAAGATTGTTTGCTTAATAGTTATGCCAGTTACAACGCCTGAGATAAAAATAAAAGCTGTAAAAAGGTTTGGTGCCAAAATAATTCTTCATGGGGATAATTATGATCAAGCTGTAAAAGAGGCCTTAAGCCTATCAAAGAAAAAGAAATTAGCTTTCGTACACCCGTTTGATGATCCTTTGACAATTGCTGGCCAAGGAACAATTGGTAAAGAGATTTTAGAAGATAAAAATAATTTTGATGTAGTTTTTGTTCCTGTTGGAGGAGGCGGTATCTTGGCTGGAGTTTCCGCTTGGATTGCTCAAAATTCAAAGAATATAAAAGTTATAGGAGTAGAGGTTGAAGATTCAGCTTGTTTTACAGAGGCTGTAAGGGCTAATAAAAGAGTTACTTTAAAAGAGGTTGGTCTTTTTGCTGACGGTGTCGCAGTTGCTCAAGTTGGAAAAAATAACTTTGATGTAGCTAAAGAATGCGTGGATGAGGTCATCAATGTAAGTGTTGATGAGGTATGCGCAGCTGTCAAAGATATATTTGAAGACACTAGAGTTCTCTCTGAGCCCGCAGGTGCACTAGCCTTGGCCGGTTTAAAGGTATATTCAAAGAAGGTAAAAAATAAATCGTTAATTGCAATTAGTTCTGGGGCAAATGTAAATTTCCAGAGAATGAGCTTTATAGTTGATAGATCAGAATTGGGCGAAAACAGAGAGAAAATATTAAGTATTAAAATACCTGAAATTGCCGGTAGCTTTCTAACCCTATGTAGAATGTTTGCTAATGCCCAGATCACTGAATTTAATTATAGGAAATCTAATTCAAAAGATGCCTTTGTGTTGGTAGGGATTAGAACCAAAACAGAAAAGTCATTTAATACATTAAAGCAAAAATTAAAGAAATCAGAATTTACCTTCACTGATTTTACTAGAAATGAGATCTCAAATGATCACTTAAGGCATATGGTTGGAGGAAGAAGTAATAATGAATTAGGTTCAGGCAATAACGAAAGAATTTTTAGAGGTGAGTTTCCTGAGAAACCAGGAGCACTTCTTTCATTTTTAGAAAACTTTGGAAGTAAAAGAAATATCTCTCTTTTTCATTATAGAAATCTTGGTTCTGCGTTTGCAAAAATATTAATTGGTATCGAAGACCAAGAAAAAGATAAATCTAAATTAATAAAGCATCTAGACAAGTCAGGAACAACCTTTACAGAAGAAACTTCTAATAAGGCTTATAGAGACTTCTTAAAATAAGATTCTAGAATTTAAGCCTAAATTTAATAGAGAAAAGCTCATCACTTGGATTTTCCCAAGGGCTTTTTAAAATACTCGATGTACCTCTGTCAGTCTCATCTTCATAGTCATCGCCTCCCTTTGAATAGACTACAAATAGGTATGAGAGAGGAGCTATTTCGTACTTGTATCTTATTTGAAAGGAAGCAATGCCTTTGGTGAATGATTTAACTTCACTATTACTCTGGCTTAAATAACCATTAATATCTGATGCAAGACTTCTTGGATTATCAGCTTCCAGAGCTACAAATTGACTCTTTAATCTAATTTCATGCTTATTGCCTTTAAACCAATTCATATCTATTGAAATAGTTTTTTGTGTAAGGTCATAAGTCGCTAAATTATTGCTATCTATCCAATTTAACCACTCACTCTCTTCTCTGATCCTAAGTTGAGTATTAATTTTCATGAAATCATTTGGAAAAAACGATCCAGCTATTTTAAAGAACTTCTTGTGGTTGCCTTTAGAATCCCATGTATCGTACTTATCCCCTCTATCAAAGCTAACTCTCCAATCGTAGGTCCAATATTTATAGTTTATCGCCTCATAATCTGCGGTGATGCTAACTTTATTTTTAACTTTTACATAAGAGTAGATTTCATCTTTTCTTGTTATGGTGGTATTTTTCCCTGATGACCTAAATCCAAAATCTAATGCAAATACTGAAGTATCTTTAAATGAAATTTCATTTCTTTGATCAATCCGTATTGGATTTGAATTCCCTTTTGTATCAGAATCATAATTTACATCTATACCGCTATCTATTTGCAGAATAATTGATGGTTCATCGAAGTCTATTCTTTTAGTGTCGGCTCCAAGGCCAATATGAAACCAGTCATTTCTTTGGAGATAACCAAAATCATTAAGTTGGAAATCATCTTCAAAATATAAAATACTTCCAGATGTCTTAGAGTATTTAGTTGGCTGATAGACAAATTGTGTTCTAAATCCTAAACCAGATTGATTATCTTTTTCTGATGCAAGTAAGTCTGTATAAAGTTTTAACTTATCAGATCTCACCTGAATGTAATCAAAAACATTTACAGTACTGGTGGTGTTGGTGAAGTTATCTATAACTTGAGTCAACATATAGCCAATTGTTTTATCATCTTTTTTAGTTCTTGCTCTAAATGCGTAATAGTCTTTCCCTAATGAATATGCTTCGTCCTTTTCTTGCGCAGCAAAGAAGCCAACTTCACTATTATTTTTTTTCTGTGTGAGCCTTAATGCAAAGTCTATATCAGAATAATTTTTTTTAGATTCATTGCAATTTGTTTCATCTGTTTCTAATGCACAATCGTATCCCGGAGCAGATCCAATTCTTCTTGTGTTTATAACGGAGTATCTGTCGTAATTACTGATATTAAATAAAGATTGATTTTCTGAAAAAAAAGCTCTTTTTTCAGAATAAAATGTTTCTTGTGCTGAAAAATTTATGACAACGTCATCACTTTCAGCCTGCCCAAAGTCTGGATTAATAGCTAGATTAACTTGCTGACCTTTGCCGGTATTATAAAATATCTCTGTACCAACTTTATTTTCTTCAACCTTAGTTACAGTATTGGCATTCGCGGACAAGTAGGGGAAGAAATCTAACCTAGATTTTGTAAAGTTATCAATTTCAAGTGTGTCTAACTCTTCAAAATAATCTGCTCGCATGGCCATCGTTCCCGCGCTACTTAACCAAGACTGATCTTTTGCAATGTATCTTAGAGCAGAGTACTTAATTTTTCTTTTAGATCCTTCTGGTTGATTCATCAACACCATATCCCATGGTAGATAAATTTCTGAAACCCAATAATCTTCATATTGTTTAGTTTTTGCTACCCAATCCCCATCCCAGTCTGTCTTGAAGCCTCCTGATTGAACCTTAATGGCGTCAAATAAAGAATCTGCTAAAGAGACAGCAATGATATATGCTTTTGAGCCGTCTCCATCAAAATCTATATTAATAGAGTTTTTTTCACTAATTGAGGTCATCTCATCTCGCATTGATTTTCTAGACAACATAGATTCTGAATCTTGATAATTTTTAAAACCAACATAGATACCATCTTTATTTGAAAAGATTAGCGCTATTGTTCTTTCAGATTCCTCTCTTTCTTGAAGAGTGTAAGGAGAAACTTCATAAAATCTGTCAATGACTTGGGCATTCTCCCATTCTGGCTCATCAAGAGAGCCATCAACGCTTATAACCTCTGATAGAAGAGGGAAAGAAGCAAGCAGGATATATAAATATTTAATCATTATTTTTAAGGGACTATTTTATAGATTTTGCATATCCATGTATATCAGTTTCTGTGATGACTAAATCATATTTTAAATCATGCTCTTCTCCATAAGCCTCATCAGCTACTTGATATTCATAACCAAGACCAACCAGCAAAGGACGCTTAGTAAAATCTTTTATATTTTCAAGAGCCCTATCAAAATATCCAGAGCCATAGCCCAATCTCAAGCCGTTTGAATCAACCCCGACAAATGGAATGATCATTACATCAAATTCAGATGCATCAAGGTAATTCTTATTAATAACCTCGCTGATTCCATATTTATTTTTTTTTATATATGAAGATTCTTCTAGAAGATTAAAGCACATATTTTTATTAGGCAGAATCTTAGGAAGATAAATATTTGTTGAGGTTTTGTTCAGCTCTTTTAAGATCAGATCCAATCTAACCTCTTTTCTAAAAGGAGAATACAAAAGTATGTTTTTTATATGAGAAATATCAAGCATTTCTAATGCCGCAACTTGAATAGCTTTATTTGAATTAGAAATAAACTCTTCAGAAAGAGCATGCCCCTTCTCCAAGAGGAATTTTCTAATTTTATTTTTCTCCATAAACTGAGCCGAAGCTAACAAACCAAATCACCGCCATGTGCCATACCTGAACCGAAAGGTCAGGTGGCGAATTTCATATCAGATCAGGCTTCCCTAATTAGGTACTGCACAACAATGATAGAGGAATATCACCTATTTTATATTATCGGTTCAAATTTTATAAACACATTAGCGAATGAACCAGAATGTACAAAAAGTATAGAATAGTTGTATTACAAGTGGAAGTTTATTTTTCTAAAATAGCCTCTATTTTGCTTATTAGTGGCAATAAATCTGCAGAATCTCCGGATTGAGGCAAAGAAGGATTTGATAATAGTTTATTAGCAAAGCTTAGGCCAACAATTACGAGTGCATTATTCTTATCGCCAATGGCGTCTAGCTCATTGTTAAGAAAATTTGCTGCTTCAATAAGCTGATTCTTTTCCTCAGCTGGGCAGGAGAGAGTAAGGTCTCTTCCAAATATTCTCAAAGATAATGTTTCCATCTCACTCATCAGAAACCTTCGTTGTTAATATTTCTATTTGATTTTTCAGTTCAGAAATTTCCTTGCTTTGGATGATTTTATTTTGCTTCCAATCTCTTTCTCTTCCAACATAAGAATTAATAATACCTTTCTGTTCGTCAAAGCGCTTAATTAAGAGATCTATTCTCTCTTTAAGAGTTTCTATATTTGAACCGGTATTATCTGACATCCTATAAGTTTAATTGCACATCAATCAATTGGAAAGTTTCTTTAATAAAAGAGTAAAATAAACTATGGATAAATCAATATATAAAAACCGAAGAAATTCTTTAAAAAACAAACTGCCAAAGAACTCAGCATTAATTATTCCTGGAGCCGATCTTCAATATAGAAATGCAGATTCATCTTATGCGCTCAGACAAGAAAGTAGCTTTTATTACTTTTCAGGATTTTCTGAGCCATCATCGGTCATGGTGTTAATAAACTCAGGAGAGAAGATAGAATCCCTAATTTTTGTTCCACAGAAAGATAAACTTAAAGAAATATGGGACGGGTATAGAGCAGGGCCCGATGGCGCTGTTGATGAATACCTCTTTGATCAAGGGTTCGAAAATAATAAAATTGATGAGTTGATGCCAGAAGCACTTCAAGGCTTGGAAAAAGTTTTTTACTCTATTGGTAAAAAAAGTGGCTTTGATCAAAAGGTTATTGATTGGACTTGTGCTGCTAATTCTAAAGATAGACATAGCAATTCAATAGATATTATTGATGGCTCTTCTTTAGTTGGGAATATGAGACTAATCAAGGATGAGCATGAGATTGATATTATGAAGAAAGCTTGTGATATATCAGCTGAGTCTTACATCGATGTTATGAAATCTATAAAGCCAGGCGATAACGAGCAAGGTGTAGAGGCATTGTTTCTATATGAATTTGCTAAAAGAGGAGGTCGTTTTCCGGCTTATACTCCGATAGTTGCTGGTGGTGAAAGCGCCTGCGTTCTTCACTATATTGAAAATGATAAAGACTTAAAAGGATCTGATCTCATTTTAGTAGATGCGGGTTGTGAATATCAAATGTACGCTTCTGATATAACGAGAACATTCCCGGTTGGAGGCAAGTTTTCAAAAGAACAACTAGATATCTACAACGTAGTTTTAAAGGCAAATCTTGCAGCAATTGATGCAGTTAAATCAGGCAATAGCATTATGGAACCTCAGTTAATTTCTGAAAAAGTTATAACTGAAGGATTGGTAGAGCTGGGAATTTTATCTGGTGATGTAGACACCCTTCATAAAGAAGGCGCATTTAAAAATTTCTATATGCACAAGATAGGCCATTGGTTGGGTATGGATGTGCATGACGTTGGTGATTACATGGAAGATGATGATTTCATGAAGTTCAAGCCTGGAATGGTCACAACTATTGAGCCTGGTATATATATTAGCAGTACAATGGATGTAGATGATAAATGGAAAGGTATAGGCGTAAGAATAGAGGATGACATACTTGTAACGGAGTCTGGGAATCTAAACTTAACAGCCAAGGTTCCATCAAATCCTCAAGAGATAGAAGCTTTAATGGCATAAATTTATGAATGCTCCGATAACTATTTCTGGCGGCGGAATCATAGGTAATTATATTTCTCTAAGATTAAAAAAAAGCCATATAAAGTCTCTTATCATAGAAAAATCAAAAGATTCGCAGGCCTTGCCTGAGGGCATAAGAACATTAACCCTTAACAATCATTCAATGGCAATGCTAAAGGCTGTAGACCTAAGCGTAGAAGCTGCAGATGTTAATAAAATTGAAGTTCTAGATGGCGAAGGAACTGGTAATATTCAATTTTCCTCAGAAGATATCAGTGAAGAGAGTCTCTCCCACGTAGTCTTATTTAATGACTTAAGAAATGAACTGCTTAGAATGTGTAGAGACGAGACTATCTTTAGTAATGAAATTCAATCAATACAAAATTTAAATAAAGAATCTGATCCGGAGGTCATTCTAAAAGATGGTACAAGCATTAAGACAAAAATTATTGCTGGATGTGACGGAAGAAACTCTAATGTTGCTAAAATTGTCTCTCTGCCAAATAGTTACAGTGAATATAAGCAAACAGCTTTAACATTTATAGTTGATGTTAAGGGCGCTGATCAAACGACAGCTTATCAGGTTTTTTCTGAGCGAGGGATATTTGCCCTTATGCCTATGCCAAAAAAAGATTCAACAACTAATAGATATACCGTTGTCTGGTCTATTAAAAATTCTGAATTAAATAATCAGGATGCAATGGATTACATAAAAGATAACTTATCTTATTTCGAGTCAAAGCTTAAGGTAAGTCTTGCTCTCGATTCGGAGATCTTACAATTCGGATTATCAAATCATCATTTTAAAAATTATATTAGTGGTCCGGTTGTCCTCATTGGCGATGCAGCTCATTCCATTCATCCATTAGCAGGTCAAGGAATTAATATAGGTCTGGCAGATGCAGATATTTTTTGTGAAGAGATCATCAAGGCTTATGAAAAAGGTATTTCGATTAATGAAAAGGCTGTGCTGAAAAAATATGAGATAAGAAGAAAGGGAATGAACTTACTGATGCTCAAGTCCATGGATTTCTTTGTTAATACTTTTAATAGTGAAAACCTTTATCTAAGACTTTTAAGAAATTGGGGTTTGAAATCAGTCAATAAGACAATGTTTATAAAGGCATTTTTTATAAAACATGCCTCTGGATTTAATAGAATTTAAATTAAACTTTTTGGCCTTTAGCTCTCATTTCTTTGAGAACTTCACTAATACCTTTTTTGTCTATGATTCTCATACCTTTGGCTGAAACCTTTAGATTTACAAACTTATTTTCTGATTCTACCCAGAATTTATGCATGTGCAGGTTAGGAAAAAACTTTCTTTTTGTTCTGTTATTAGCATGAGAAACATTGTTCCCAGACTGTGGTATCTTACCTGTTACTTGACATATTTTACTCATAGTCCGAGGATTTTATAGAACCCTGACCGACTAATCAACACTATTATGAAACAAATTTTTCTACTTAGGCATGCCAAGTCAGATTGGGACAACCTTAATCAGCAAGATTTTGATAGGCCTCTAGCGAAAAGGGGTATAAAAGAGGCTGATTTACTGTCTAAACACATCAAAGAAAAACATTATTTAATAGATAAGGTTTTATGTAGCAGTGCGCTTCGAACCAAGCAAACTTTTGATATCTGCTCAGATGGATTTAATTTCCCAATAAAGAATGCTACTTATTCAGAAGATCTATATTTTGGCAACTGCGATGCCATCACAAATTTTATTCAAAACCTAGATGAGGCATTGTCCTCTATTTTAATTATTGGACATAATCCAACAATGCATCTTTTATTAGAAAGACTGATAGATAGGAGCATTAAAAAATTTCCGACATGCTCCTTGGCAGAAATTAGCATAGAAAATACATGGAAAGACTTATCTTTAAAAAAATGTACGTTAAAATCATTTATCAAATCTAAGGAGCTTAAATCTTGAAAGACATAAAAATTAAAATTATTAATCCTTTGATGGGTTCTTCAATACCTTTGCCAGAATATGAAACACCTGGATCAGCAGGCCTAGATCTTAGAGCATGTATAGCAAATAAAATAACTCTTAAAGCAGGGGTGTCTCAATTAATACCAATTGGCTTTGCTATGTATTTGGAAGATAAAGAACTTGCAGCTATGGTGATACCAAGATCCGGTCTTGGATCAAAGCATGGAATCGTATTGGGTAATTTGGTTGGCTTAATTGATTCTGATTATCAAGGAGAGCTAATGGTTCCTGCTTGGAACAGGTCTAGTGTCGATTTTGAGATTAATCCTGGAGATAGAATAGCCCAGATGATTATTGTCCCTGTTGTACAAGCAAAATTTAGTATCGTTGATGAGTTTAGTGAAACTCAAAGAGGAGAGAAGGGCTTTGGAAGTTCAGGAATAAATTGATTAATTTATTTCTTTTTACCAAATCTTTCTTCAAACTTTTGAACTCTTCCACCTGTATCGATAATTTTCTGCTGTCCAGTATAAAAAGGATGAGAGGCAGAAGAAATATCAAGAGCATAATATGGATAAGTTTTTCCATCTTCCCACTCTTTAGTTTGAGTCGTGTCCAGAGTTGAGCGAATGAGGAAGTACTTATCAGCACTAGAGTCATGGAATAGAACTTCTCGGTATTCAGGATGTATATCTTTTTTCATAATAAAATCAAAATTTGGGTGAGAACTATAACAAAAAACAATCTCTTTACAATCAAAAAATGAATATTTTTTACTATGATATCGCTGTCTCAATACCCTTAAGGCAATGCTTTACATATAAATTTGATACAAAGATTAAAAAAGGAACTAGAGTTGCTGTTCCTTTTGGAAAAAGAGTTTTGGTTGGGGTAATTGTTAGGAATATTCAAAAGCCTGATGCTTTAGATAGCAAAAGCACTATAAAAAGTATTTTGAATATTCAAGATAGTGAAACGGTCTTTGAAAAACCATTATTTGATTCAATTATATGGGCATCTGAATATTACCAACATCCAATAGGAGAGGTTTTTAATACCTTTATTCCAACAGAACTAAGAAAGGTCGATAAAAAAACTATTAAGCCTATTGGCGGTCATTCAGAATATACAGTAAAAGAATCTGATAAAAAATTTGAATTAACACTTGATCAAGAAAGTGCTGTAAAAAAACTTTCAAAAGTTAAAACTTTTTCACCTTCTCTTCTTTATGGAGTGACTGGCTCTGGAAAAACAGAGGTTTATCTTAGGCTTGCCGAGCAATGTCTTAAAGAGGATAAGTCTTTACTTATTCTTGTCCCAGAGATTAATCTAACCCCTCAATTATTTTCAAGGTTCGAAGATAGGTTTAATGGAGACATAGGCTTATACCATTCAAGACAAACATCAGTTAGAAGACTAAAAACTTGGCTTAAGGCAAAGTTTGGAGAAATAAGGATTGTTATTGGAACGAGATCATCTGTACTCATGCCTCTAAAAAATATTGGCTTAATAATTATAGATGAGGAGCATGATCAATCCTTTAGACAATCCGAAGGTTTTAAATTCTCAGCAAGGGATCTAGCAATTAAAAGGTCCCAACTGGAAAATATTCCAATTGTTTTAGGCTCTGCTACTCCATCCTTACAGACATTAAAATTAGTAAGAGAGAAAAAATTTACCCAAGTAGATATATTAAGCAGGGTAGATGGAAGGAAGCCACCCAAACTAATAACTTTAGATATAAACAATAGCCCTTTAACTGGCGGTATGGCTTTAGAAACTATAGATGCAATAGAAGCAACAATTAAAAAAGGAAATCAGGTTTTAGTTTTTATAAATAGAAGGGGCTTTGCACCTCTTTTTGAATGTGGAGGGTGCGGATGGATTGCTGATTGTCATGCATGCGATACAAATCTAGTCTTCCATCAATCTAGGGATAGGTTGATTTGTCATAGATGTGAGTCAGCATATAAAGTTACATCTAACTGCCCAAAATGTTCATCCAGAGATCTGCATATGCATGGAGCTGGAACTGAGAGGGTTGAAGAGGTTCTAGAAAATACATTCATTGATACACCTGTTATAAGGGTTGATCAAGATTCAACTAAAAAAGTTGGCGCTATGGAGGCAATAGTGGAAAAAATTCATTCCTCTGATTCTGCCATTCTTGTTGGAACGCAAATGTTAGCCAAGGGACATGACTTCCCAAAAGTAACTCTTAGTGTAATTTTAAATGCTGATAATGGACTGGTTAGTCCTGAGATAAACGCATTAGAAAAATTATCTCAATTATTAATCCAAGTTTCAGGAAGGGCAGGAAGAAACAATAATCTTGCTAAAGTTATTATTCAAACAAGATATCCAGATGATATTAACTTAAACGAAATTAAATCGGGCGACTATTTAAGCTTTGCCTCACAGTCTCTTGATAAGAACTTTAAAATGAATCATCCACCATTTTCTAGTATTTGTTTGCTTAGATGCTCTTCTCCAACTCAAAAAAGTAATTCTGTTTTTTTAGAAAAAACTATTAAAATCTTATCAAATAAACCCGGCGTAAGCGCTATAGGGCCTCTTCCTTCATTGATATCAAAATCAAAAGGAAATTATAGGCACCATGTATATATACAGGCAACTAAGAAAACCTTTCTTAACAAAGTTTTGAAGTTTTTAGTTATAGAATTTGATAAATGGCCAGAATCTAAGAAAGTGAAATGGTCTTTTGATATTGACCCTGTAGACATAAATTAAATATATATTTTTAGAAGCTGTCCTGGATAAATAGGTTTATTTTTTAAATTATTATTATTGCTAATATCTTCAACTGTAACCCCAAATCTAATAGCTATTTCTGATAAAACATCGCCTTTCTGAATTTCATAGATTACATGATCGGGCATACTCTCCATAAAAGTATTTGGCTTTGGTTTTTCTTTAAAGTAGTTATGAATCCCAAGAAAAATCGACCTAGATATCATTCTTCTTCCTGCTTTACCCTTCAGTCTTCTGGCATCATCTGGGTTCGATATAAAACCAGATTCAACGAGAATAGATGGTATATCAATTGACTTGAGCACTCTAAAATCAGCATATTCAACTTGTTTCTTATGAATCTTTGTAAATGGATCTCTCTTAAGTTGCTCCAAGACCTTGTCGCCAAGTATCTTACTATTTTTGATTTTGGCTTCGTAAACAAGCTGATATAAAGTTCTAGCAGCATCTTCATCAAAATCATCCACATCTAATTTACCAATTTTTGATTTTATTGATGGATTGTTCTTGAGCTCTTTTTTTGAAAGATTTTTAGCTGTAATGCTAGAGGCTTCTTCTGACCAAATAAATACAGACGCACCTTTAACTGAAGCTAACCTAAAAGCATCTGCATGAATTGAGACAAATATATCAGCGCCAACTTTACGAGCATCTTGATATCTATCATTAAGATCTATAAAGCTATCATCCTTCCTTATCATTACCGGCCTGTAGCCCTTGGTATCTCTTAGAGTTCTTTCTAGCTCCCTTGCAATTAATAAAGTTATATCTTTTTCTAAGAGATTATTTTTACTTACCGCCCCAGGATCCTTGCCCCCATGTCCAGCATCAATAGCAACAATAATATCTCTAATATTTTGCTTTATATTTCTATCTTTTTTTATTTCTAAATTAACCAATACCCCATCTTTTGTTTGAACCTGCCATGGTTTTTTCCAGTAGACAGACTCATATAGATCAACAACTATTGTTGAAACATCACCCTTTGATGATGCTCTTACTTTTTTGATTGGATAGTTATAGGGCTCATCTATAATATTCTCTAATTCTGATTGATTTACTTCAATAACAATTCTAGAGGGGTTGTTTAGTGCGTAAGAGTTAAGATAAGAGACTTTATCTAATTTAAAAGTAATCCTGATACTGTTATCGCCAACATCTTTTATTTCTTTAAGAACTAACTCATTGCCTTCAATAGAAGATATTAGTAATAGGCCCATTAAAAGTTTATTTATAATCTTCATTCCATTCCTTGAAATCATTATTATTAGAGGTAATTGATATTTCCCTTCCATCTGCAATGTGCTCGAAAGTGATTTTTAAATCATATATTCTTTTAACCTGAAGTCTTTCAGGCCATTCAATAATTATAATTTTTTTAGAATCAACGGATCTCTCTAAATCGAATATATCAATATCTTGTGCTTCATTTGTTCTGTATAAATCTATATGAAGGAATAATAGATCTTTTAATTCATATTCTTCACATAGTGTGTAAGTAGGGCTTTTTACAATATCTTGCCAGCCACTATTCTGGATGATCGATCTTGTAAGAAACGTTTTACCAGCTCCTAAATCTCCTTCAAGATGTATCTCTATTGAATTATTCTTACTGTTAATAATTTTTTGAGCAATATCTTTGCCAATATTATTCGTTGCATCATCATTTTGTAAGATTAATTTTGTCATGGATTTATTTTTTTATAAAATAACCCATTCGATCGGAATGAAAAGAGCCCAAATAAATCATTTCATCTATTGGAACTGCAACAGTGGGAAGTCCAAATACGGTCTTGCTAAAAGATGTCTTATTTTTTAATTTAAGAGTTTTTTGATCTAACTCATGTATTGAAAATGGAAGAGAGCAAGCCACTTTCTCACTACAGTCTCCAAAATCATTTGCTTGAAAGTCTAGCGAAGTTACCCACAAAGAGCTTTTACCAATATGAATATTATCAGGAGATTGAACAAAGTAATCAACTCCCATGGTGTTGGTGGATAGATCAAAAATTGAAATTTTATCGCCTTGGTTATAGCTTATGTATAGAAGGTCTGATTCTTCATCAAGAAGTATGCCATTGGGGCCGCTGCCTTCTGTATTAGGAACCTTTATAAAATCTCCATCTTTCCAAATCACCACATGCCCTGAATTGCTTTTGAACAAGGAATTTATTAACCACTCATTCTCTGTTATATCCCTTCTATACATATGTGACGCATAAAAACTTCCATCAGCCTTTAGGCCAATATCATTAAAATAAAGATCTTCAGGAACTGCAATACAACCCTTCCATATAAGTTCCCATGACTCAGTGTTTTTGGATAGCTCAAACATTTCTACAGACTCATAAGGAAAGTGATTTATAACTCCTATTTGATAAGTGCCATTATCTCTTTGGACTATATCAATCCCATGAGGGCCATAAGCATCAGCCTCACTTCTGGAGCAAGATGCTTCACCCCATATATTTTTATCTATAGTAATTTCTGGAATAATTTTTTGATTATTACTTAGATCTAAAAGAGCAAAGTATCCAGGGCCTGTTTCGCCATATGGAGCAATTCCTCCAAATTCAGAAATAAGTAAATACTTTTCATCAGGAGTGATGACAATATCCTCAGGATTTTGAAATCCGCAAATCACAGCTATGCTTTCATCTGATTCACATTTACTAATATCCCTTTGAGCCCCAAGATAGTCATTACTGACTATTAAAAAAGCTAAATAAATAAATGCCAGTGAAATGGGTGCAGAGAACTTAAAGTAATGTTTTATAAAAATAGGGATAATTTTTTTTATTTTTTCAAAATAAAATATTACGACCAAGCCTCTGATAATGAGGATTAGACCAAGGATAAATGTTACTAGTTTCCATGTAGTCTCAAACCACATAGAGTCTTTCGTCGATACATACAGACAAAAAATTCCAAGAAGAGCTGTAATGACGCCCAAGAGCTTAAGTTCTTTAGCTGCCATGATTCTGTCAGATACCAAGACCATCAAGGGCTTAATTAAGACAAGTATGGCAAGAAAAATAAAAAAGAAGAAATAAAAATAATTCATATCGCAGGTACTAGAATAAACGTTTTTTTATTATAGCAACTATCTCCAGCGGCTTGTCCAATGGTACATGGTGAGCAGCATCAGGAACCCCGATAAAGTCCATGCTATCAGAATAAGTATTAATTATATGCTCAAGAATCTTTCCAGAGGTTAGCAGACTTTGTTCTCCATGCACGAAGAGAGCTGGGCAGGTAAAGGAGAACTTATAGCCAAATAATCTTTCAAGAGCTTTAAACATCAGGTCATCAAATCTCCACCTCCATCCTTCAGAAGTTTCTTTTACAGAGTGCTCCGCTATGTATCTCATAAACCAGTCATTAGCACATTTTTGTTGAGGCATTAACCTGAACCTATTGAGAATAGATAATTTATCAGGATAGTGCTTAATCATTCTCAGAGGTCCGCCACCGCCTGTTCCACTTTCATAGTCGTAATCCGGGGGTCTTATAAATGTATCAATTAGTATCAAGCTTGTTACTAAGTCTTGATTCTCAGAAGCAACGTATCCTGCAACTTGCCCGCCTAACGAATGGCCAACAAGATAGATTTTTTTAAAGCCTCTTTCAGCTTTTTCTTTTTCAATGATTTCAACGATAGCATCACCAAAATCTTTAATACTGTACTTTTCTCTGAACCCTGACTCGCCCATACCGGGAAGGTCGACGGCTATGACGTTTGACTCTTTAGTTAACTGAGGTGCTATAGGATCCCACCATTTTTTATGAGCCCCAGTTCCATGAATAAGAATAATTAGATTTTCATTATTGTCTTCAGAATTCCATTTTGAGTAGGAAACATCTCCTAAGGTATTTTCTAAAATATGATTACTAGGCAATTTGCCAATAGCTTCTTTGAACCAAGAGGGAGCATTAATAATGTCGTCTTGGAGATTGTTAGTTATTTCCATAAACAGTATTCTAAGCTAAATTAAATATATATATGAAAAAAATTAACCTCACTCCAGCAGCAACTGTATTGGTCTTAAGAGATACGGATAATGGCATGGAAGTTTTTCTTGTTAAGAGATCTGCAAGACCTCCTTTTGGAAATTTATTTGTCTTTCCTGGAGGAAAGGTTGATCAAGACGACTCTGAAAAAAATATCGCAGATTTGTGCGAGGGCTTGGATGATGTGCAAGCTTCTGAGAGTCTTGGAATAGGCTCAGGAGGATTGGCTTACTGGGTTGCTTGTGTAAGAGAATGTTTTGAGGAAGTCGGCATTCTTTTAGCTAAAAAAAGAGATGGAAGTCTTTTAGATTTAAATGGTGTTGAAAAAGAAAAATACACAAGCTACAGAGAAATGCTTCTAAAAAATGAAATCAGCCTATATGAAATATGTAAAACAGAAGCGCTTATCTTAACCATGGATAACTTAGCTCCATTCTCTCATTGGATTACTCCGGAAATAGAAGAAAGAAGATTTGATACAAGGTTTTTTATAGCGCGTCTTCCAGACAACCAAACAGGGGAGCATGACGGCAGTGAATTAACGGATAGTTTGTGGATTAATCCAAAAGAAGCTCTTAAAAAAGCTTTTAATGGCGATATCCAAATGATTATGCCAACTATCAAAAACCTTCAACAATGTGAGAATTATGATTCTGCCTCTAAGCTTTTAGAAGATCAGAAAAAACTTACAAGCGAAGATATACCGGCAATACTGCCTAAATTTTTTAAGAAAGATGGTAACTGGGTTGGCTTATTGCCTGATGACCCAGACTACAAAAACCATTAATATACCCTTATGGATATGAATCTTTTAAATAAAATAACAGCTCCCAACCCAGGTGTATTTACTGGAGGCGGAACCAATGCCTATTTAATTGGAAAAAACGACCTTACTTTGGTTGATCCCGGACCGGCTAATGAAGAGCATATCGACAATATAATAAAAATTGCAGACGGAAAAATTAAAAGGATTTTAGTAACTCATACTCACAAGGACCATTCGCCTGCTGCGCTCCCAATTTCTAGAATTCTTAATGTTCCAATGTATGGAAGGCTTGTTGACGGCGATTCACTCTGGGAGGATGAAACTTTTATCCCGGATATTGTTATGAGCGACGGCGATACCATAGAAACAAGCGAATATTCTATCGAAGCTATTCACACTCCTGGCCATGCCTCAAATCATTTATGTTTTTTAATTCCAGAAATTAATTGCCTATTAACAGGTGACCATATTATGGACGGATCAACAGTTGTTATTGCTCCACCAGATGGGGATATGACCAAATATATTTCATCCCTTGAAAAACTTTTTAATTATAAGATTGATACGTTTGCCCCAGGCCATGGAAGCTATATGCATGAGCCTGAAAAGACAATTCAAGCAATTATCAGACATAGGCTGACAAGAGAAGGTAAGGTTTTTAGAAGGCTTGAGGAGGCAGGAAGTTCAGACTTAGACCAGCTAGTGAAGCTTGTTTATGATGATGTTTCAGAGATGCTATACCCAATAGCCAAATTTAGTTTGCAAGCTCACTTAATAAAGCTGATTGAAGAAAAAAAAGTAACTCTAGTTGCTGACAAATATAAGACTATTTAAGCCTCTTTATTTGGGTCCCATAAAACTAAATTCTTAGTCTTAAGCCTGTTCATAACTAATTTATATCTTGATTGTTCCTCACGCCATTCTTTTAACCAGTTCTCACCATCTCTCTCGGCATCTACAAAAATTGCATTAGTAAAGGCTAGTGGAATTACTATTGCTGCATGAACCAATATACTTGTAAGAATACTATATCCAATAAACCCTAACCAAAAGATTGCTATCACTCCAAAAGTTATACTCCAAATAGTAAACAACACCAACATAAAGTAAGTTTGTAGACTTGGATCCGGTATATATTTTAATGGGTTGTATTTCACGTTCATTACAACTCTCCACTTATCTACTATGGACATTACTATTCGTCTAAATATATTTGGTTTTTCCATAATCTATTTTACCTTGTGAAGTTATTTATTTTCTCAAATCTAATTAGATCTAATTATCTGTTTTCTTAACCCATCTTTCAGGATTCTGAGACTTGAAAACAACTTTTTCTGCAACTTTTTGTTTAGCAGTAACAGCTTTTTCAAATTCTTTTTTTTGAAGTTTCATTCCCTTTTTTCATTTTTTGCTTCTATTATTAAAGCAATCTCTTCATTAGCAACAGCTAGATCAATACATTCATTTTGACTTCGCTGTTCTTCAGTCATTATCGCAGAAATGTTATCACTTAGATATGGGTGCCCAGGTTGAATCATTTGCATGCATTTCATAATTGCAGCGCCATAGTTAGCAGTATTAGTTTCCGGCATTTTTTCATTTTCCAGGCCTATAGATGAGCAGCCGACTGTTCCCAGTAGAAGAAATATAGTTAAAAGTATTTTCATAGAGTTTGTTTATTCTGAATTAGAGACTCTACAACTGACGGATCAGCTAATGTTGTCGTATCACCAAGATTAGTTAAATCACCTTCGGCGATTTTCCTTAAAATCCTTCTCATTATTTTTCCAGATCTAGTTTTTGGAAGACCGGGCGCATTTTGAATTAGTTCAGGTCTGGCTATTGATCCTATTTCTTTCGAAACAAATTGTTTAAGCTCATTATTGAGTTCAGCATTAAACTCTTCGCCAACCATAAGAGTTACAAAGGCATAAATAGCCTGGCCTTTTATAGGATGGTCAAAACCAACGACAGCAGCTTCTGCTACCTTAGTATGAAGAACAAGCGCACTTTCAATTTCTGCAGTTCCAAGTCTATGACCTGACACATTAAGAACATCATCAACTCTTCCTGTTATCCAGTAATAGCCATCCTCATCTCTTCGCGCGCCATCTCCTGTAAAGTAGATATTTGGATACATGGAAAAATAAGTATCGATCATTCTTTCGTGATCACCATAGATGCTTCTGATTTGACTTGGCCATGATCTTTCAATAACTAAATTACCAGAGTTTGGGCCATCAAGCGTCTTACCTTTTTCATCGTAAAGAGCTGGCTTAACTCCAAAGAATGGAAGGGTGGCTGAGCCTGGTTTTGTAGGTGTAATACCAGCTATTGGCGATATTAATACCGAGCCTGTTTCTGTCTGCCACCAAGTATCAATAATGTCACATTTAGATTGACCTATTATCCTGTAATACCAGTCCCAAGCTTCAGGATTTATTGGCTCTCCAACCGTTCCTAGTATGCGTAGAGAGTTTCTTTTAGTTTTCAGCACAGGTTCATCGCCCTGCGCCATAAGTGCTCTTATAGCAGTCGGTGCTGTGTAAAATATACTAATGTCGTATTTGTCACATATCTCCCAACATCTAGAGGCAGTTGGGTAGGTTGGAACACCTTCAAACATAAGCGTTGTAGCACCATTTGATAAAGGACCATAAAGAATATATGTATGCCCAGTTATCCAACCAACATCAGCTGTACACCAGTACTTATCTTCTGGCTTGATTCCAAATAGGTACTTGAAGCTCATGTGTGCTCCTAGCAAATACCCAGCAGTTGAGTGTAAGACTCCTTTTGGTTTTCCGGTTGAACCAGACGTGTAAAGAATAAACAAAGGATCCTCGGCATCCATAGGTTCAACTTCACAAGTAGCAGCGACCTCTTTAGATGCTTCTTCGTACCAAACATCTCTAGAAGAATTCCATGAGATATCACCACCGGTTCTTTTTATAACTAAAGTATTTTTAACATCAGGACAGCCTTCTAAGGCTTTGTCGACATTCGCTTTTAAAGGAACTTTTTTCCCGCCTCGCAAACCCTCATCGGCAGTAATAACGATCCTACAATCAGCATCAAGAATTCTATCTTTTAAAGATTCTGGAGAGAAGCCACCAAAAACTACAGAGTGAACAGCTCCAATTCTTGTACAGGCAAGCATTGCAAATGCTGCCTCAACGATCATAGGCATATAAATACATACCCTTGCCCCCTTTACAACACCAAGATTTTTGAGGGTATTTGAAAATTTACACACTTCGTCATGAAGCTCTTGATATGTTAGTTCTCTTGAGTCTTTTGGATCATCTCCCTCCCAAATCAAAGCAGTCTTGTCTGCGTGCTTATCAAGATGTCTATCAATGCAATTTAAACTTACATTAGTTTTTCCACCTTCAAACCATTTAGCGTTGGAGAATTCATCATTATGAACTTGATCAAAGTCCTCGATCCACTCCAAATCATTCCTTGCAAGATCTCCAAAAAATTTGGAAGGGTTTGTGATTGATTGATTGTATAAATCCTTGTATTCATCCATATCTTTTATATATGGATTGCTAGAATTTGATTGAGGGTTATAAATATCTTTAGCCATTCTTATCAGTTTCTAAATAATAGATGGTTGTGGATTGATAAAATTCTTACCCTTGGGGTTAGACATTATTGAAGTTACTAAAGATTCATAATCATTTTCGTTAAATTCTAAATCAATATCCGCAGCATTTATTATCAACAAAGGCGCGGCATTGTAGTCTAGAAAAAATCTAGAATAAGCATCGTTCAGTTTCTCAAGGTAATCCAAGGTTAGATATTGCTCATTAATATTTCCTCTTTTAGTTATCCTATCTTTAAGCACATCAATAGGGGCCTGAAGGTAGATGACTAGATCCGGAGTAGGGGCATCTAAGGTTAAGTGATCATATACCTTGTCATACAGATCCATCTCTTCATTTGAAAGGGTAACTTCGGCAAACAATCTATCCTTTTCGATTAAAAAATCGGCAACCCTAACTGTCTCAAAAAGGCTTCTTTGTTTTAAATCTTGAATTTGCTGCATCCTTTGGAAAAGGAAAAAAAGCTGTGTTGCTAAAGCAGACTGACTGGGGTTCCTGTAGAAATTTTTGAGAAAAGGGTTTTCTGATGGCTGTTCAAGAAATGCATCATAGTTAAATGTTTCAGCAATTTTATTTGCAAGTGTAGTCTTACCTACGCCAATTGGCCCTTCGATTGCAATGTATTTTGGAAGTGCTTCTTCGTTAATAGCTGGCTTCATTTTTAATGATAAATGTTTTTCTAATAGATTATCTTAACTCGTTATAGAAGCCAAATATTTTTCCTGATTCAGCATCATCTTTTTCATTCATATTTGAAATAATTGATCCTCTAAGAGAGTCGTCATCTTTTTGAAAGTCGGTCCACCATTTTCCTAAGCCGCCTTTATCTGCTGCGGCTCTTTCTCGAACAAGAAGAAAATCATAAGCTGCTCTAAACCTAGGATGTCTTAAAGTTTTGTATGGCTGACTGCCAATTCTGCTATGAAGTTTTAATTGTAAGACCCATATATCTTTTATATAGCTATTAAATTTTCTAGGAATGGCCGTTAATCTTTGTTGATCTCTTAATACATCATCCATCGATCTAAAGAATTTCCTAATATTTACTTCTCCATTTCTAGTACATTTACTAAGTAATGTTGGCCATAAAAGCGCTGCCATAAGAAACCCAGGAGTCGTAGATTGCTCATTTTTAATTCTATCATCAGTATTTCTGAGAGCTTGCACCATGACACTGTTAGCAAAATCACTCTTATTTGGATCTGATAGAAGCAGGTATTTATTTAGATTAAAAGAATTCAACTTAACAAAATTCTTTTCACCCATTCCACCAAGATAAATTTTACAGAACTCATCAAAGAGCCTTGCATTTGAAATATCAGATAAAAGATGCCCCTTGTCATAGATGGCTTCTTTGATATCGTTATCTATCTTAAAGTCTAATTTGTTACTGAACCTTATTGCTCTGAGACATCTTACTGGATCTTCTTCAAACCTTCTTTGAGGATCTCCAATAGAAACAATAATTTTTTTATGAATATGTTTAAGGCCGCCATTATTGTCTTCAATCTTTTTTGTAATCGGGCAATAGTAGAGCGCATTGATTGTAAAATCTCTTCTGTGACAGTCTTGCTCAAGAGTGCCCCAAATATTATCTCTAAGAATCTTTCCAGATGCATCGGTGATAAGATTTTCACCATCTTCTTTCTTTGTATCACCAGATCTAAATGTTGCAACTTCTAATAATTCAGATCTATTGAAAACATGAACTAACTTAAATCTTTTCCCTATAATTCTAGAGGCTTTAAAGATTTTTCTAACTTGCTCAGGAGTTGCACTTGTGGCTATATCGAAATCTTTAGGCACGATATTTGTTAAAGCATCTCTGACACAACCACCTACAAGATAGGCTTGGAAATTATTTTTTTGAAGATCTTCTACAACAGATATAGCAAACTTGCTTATTTTTTTATTATCTAGCACATGGAACCATGATTTTTATTTACAGACACTATCCATTTAGCTGTCTTTCTTTTATCTCGTCAAGAGTTTTACAATGAATGCAATGAGTAGCAGTAGGTCTAGCCTCTAGCCTCTTAACACCTATCTCGTCACCACAAGAATCACACCAACCGTAGTCGTCCCGTTTAACTTTCTCAACTGAAATACCTATTTTATTAATGAGCTTTCTTTCTCTGTCTCTTGTTCTTAGCTCAAACGCAAATTCTTCTTCTTGAGAGGCTCTATCCATAGGGTCTGCATAAGTCTCGCCTTTCGCCTTTAGATGATCGAATGTTTTTTGCATTTCATCTGTTAAATGCTCTCTCCATAATAAAAGAACAGCTACGAAATGTTTTTTCATAGCAGCACTCATATATTTTTCGCCTTTCTTTGTCTTATACGCAGCTATTTTTGATTTATTATTAGCAATAATTGCTTTCTTAACAGGTGCTTTCTTCTTAGTTGCAACAGTTACTGCCTTTTTAGGGGCTACTTTTTTAACTGCTACTTTCTTCTTAGTCGCTGCAGCTGCAACCTTTTTAGGGGCTACTTTTTTAACCGGTGCTTTCGTTGTAGTTGTTGCTTTTTTCTGTACCATTATTTTTTAGATAAAGTAAATTTGAGGGTGGTGAAAATATCAGATACTAGGCTAATTAGCTAGCCTTTTCTTAATTTATTTAACACTTCCGCATAACCATCAGCTGCTAATCTTGGTCCAAAAGTCTCGACAACCTTAGAAGAAGCATAATTACCAAATTTTGCACATTCTTCAAAGGAGTGACCTTGAAGATGAGCGTGCATAAAAGAACCAGCAAACATATCACCAGCTCCGTTGGTATCTATTGGTGTAATTTTCTCAGCAGGACTTCGATACTCTTGACCTTTATCTACAACCACACTTCCTTCTGCTCCAACCGTAATAGCAGTCATATAAGATTTATTTTTGTATAACTCAATAGCACTATCAAGATCATTTTTTCCTGAAAATGCTATAGCCTCATCATCATTACAAAAAATCATATCTATGCCATATGACTCGATTAAATCAAACTTATCTTTAAACCCATGAACTATGCCAGCATCAGATAGAGAAAGAGCTTTTAATACATCCTTGCCTTTGAGATGCTCTAGGACGGATATGACTGCACTAAAATTTTCATCACTTGTCACCATATAACCTTCTATGTAAAAGATTTTAGAATTTTCTACTACATCATAATCTATATCTGAAGAGCCTAAATAAGCACTCACACCAAGCATGCTAATCATTGTTCTTTTTGCATCAGGAGTAACTAGAATAAGACATTTGCCAGTAGGCATGTCTGTATTTTCATTACTTACACCGATGTGATCAACACCTGCAGATCTGAGGCTATCTAAATAATTTTCTCCATCTTTATCAGCAGCTACTCTGCAAACATGATGGCATTTGGAGCCATAATTAGATGCAGCAACCAAGGAGTTTGTTGCAGAGCCTCCGCAATCAGAAACTGATTCAGAGCCCATTTCAATTAATTTTTCTATTATAGGATTCTGCTCCTCGGCAGATGCCAGGGTCATTGAGTCAGGCTCCATTCCTATGCTGGATAAAAATTCATGGCTAACTTTATACTGAGTATCAACTAATGCATTTCCAAGAGCACTTATGTCATATTTCATATTAAATTCCTTTGTTAATAATTTTCTTAATGATCGTTAATGTTTTTTCAATTTCCAGGTCTGTATGTTTTGTAGAAATAAACCCTGCCTCATACTTGGAAGGAGCAAAGTAGATACCATTTCCTATACAGGCATTTAAAAATTTTATAAAAATATCATCATCTGTTTTTGATACATCATCGATATTTTTTGGTAGCGTCTCAGAAAAAAAGAAACCAAACATTCCTCCAATCTGACTTGAAGAAAATGGAATGCCAGCAGAATCCATAATATTTTGCATTTCAGATAGAAGCGAAGCTGCCTTGGATTCAAGTCCTTTGTATGGATTCTCATTAATGATTAAATTTAGTAGAGCTGAACCTGCAGCCATTGCGAGAGGGTTACCAGACAGAGTGCCGGCTTGATAGATTGGTCCAAGAGGTGCAAGTTGGTCCATTATCTCTTGCTTGCCTCCAAATGCGCCTACAGGAAGTCCTCCTCCTATTACTTTTCCAAGTGCTGTTAGGTCTGGAACAATGCCAAAGACTTCTTGAGCTCCTCCAAGTGAAACTCTAAAGCCACTCATAACCTCATCGAAAATTAGAATAGAACCATTTGCTGTTGTAACCTCTCTTAAAAGTTTGAGAAAATCTATATCTCCAGGGACAAAGCCCATATTTCCAGCAATAGGCTCAACTATTACAGCTGCAAGATCATCTTTAACACTTTCAAATACTTTCAAGAACTCTTCTTTGTTATTAAAAGCGCAACTAAGCGTATGCTTTGCAAGATCTTTAGGAATACCAGGAGAGTCTGGAAGACCAAAGGTTAAAACGCCTGAGCCAGCTTTGATTAGTAGAGAGTCAACATGGCCGTGATAACAACCATCAAATTTTATTATTTTGTCTCTATTTGTATATCCTCTGGCAAGTCTAATAGAGCTCATGGTTGCTTCGGTTCCAGAATTTACCATTCTAATTTTTTCTATCGAAGGAACACATTTTTTTATTAACGATGCTACATCTGACTCTATCCCCGTAGGTGCGCCGTAGCTCGTTCCAAGTTCAGCCTGCCTCTTAATAGCATCAACTATTTTTGGATGCGAATGGCCCATAATCATAGGACCCCAAGATCCGATATAGTCTATATATTCATTGCCATCTGCATCATATAAGTAAGCACCACTGGCTTTCTCAAAAAATATAGGATTGCCGCCAATATTTTTAAAAGCCCTTACTGGTGAATTAACACCCCCAGGCATCAAAAGCTGAGCTTCTTCAAAAAGCTTTATGGATTTATCTATCTTATTCAATGTTTTAAAAAATAAAGTGTTCTAGTTAAAATTTTCATGATCATAAACTATTTTTATTGTGATTTTAATTCTTTAGCAAAGCTTTCAACTTTTTTCCAATCAGTGAACTCAAATGTTCCATTGATATCGGTTGGACCTTTAGTCATCCACATAATAAAACGAATCATTTGCTTGTCTACAAACTTATATTGAGGATAATCAATCTTCCCAGCAAACACGCTAAGACTCTTTGGACTCCATTTAGATAGCTCAAGAAATTTTTGCATATATGGATTTGTATCAGGTGTATTTTTCTCAGGTTTTCTGGCCACTACATTGACGCTAAAAAAAGCATTTTTCTTAGCATCTAAGAGCCCAAGATTATCTTTTATGAATTTATAAACCTCAGGTTTATGCTTTCCATATCGAATACTTGCTCCTATAACAATTGTTTCAAAATCATTTAAGTTTAAGGTTTTAGCATCAGCAATAGAAATCACTTTAGAATTTTCTAGTACCTCACCTATTTTCTCAGCTATTGAGACGGTTTGTCCGTCAGTAGTCGAATATATAATTAGATTGTGCACATTATGTCCCCAGTATTAATTAAAGATTGATAGCAAGCTTAAAAGACCTTCAAGTATGGCTATCTATATATTTTATATTGTATATTGATAATAATTCAGATAAAACAATATTAATTCATTTGTAGTATATTTAATTTAAATAATCTTAATATTAAAGACCATGGTTAGAGTTTTATTTGCATTTACTTTTGTTCTTTCGTTTCTTGCTGATGCTAATGAGAGGGCTGTTATGTGCGCTTCAATTGAAAATGATAAAAATAGACTAGCCTGCTATGACCAGTTCTATAAACCCAAGGTAGCAGCGGTAAATACAGGCATTAGAAATAATATCCCGCAAAGACCTAACGTTAGAAAAATGCAGTCACAAGAGAAAACTCAGAAAATAAACTCTAACAAAGAGGCGGTTGCAAAGAAAGAAGCGAGCGATGGAGATAAGTTTTTTGGTCTTAATCAAAAACAGATCAAAGAAGTAAAAAACCTTAAAGAAGATAGCAGTATCAGCTCTTTAATAAAGAATGCAAAAATTTCCATAACTGGAAAGTTCTCAATAAAGTTAAAGAATGGACAAACATGGCAATCCTTTACCTCTGTGCCTCTAACTAAAACTAGAATTTTTAAATCAGGAAACAAAATAAATATTAAGAAAGCCAGGCTAGGTGGTTTTTGGCTCAGAGACGATGAAACTGGTATCCAGATCAAAGTAAAGAGAATAAAATAATTTAATGGATTCAGTTAACCAAAATAAATCAATATCCTTGTCAGATTCAGCATTAAAGAGGATTAGAAGTGTCACTGAGGCAGAAAAGGATTCAAATTTTAGAGTTTATGTAACCGGTGGAGGTTGTTCAGGCTTTAGCTATGGTTTTAAATTTGATAAAGAAGTTGCTTTTGACGATGACGTTATAGACTTTAGTGAATTCACCATCTTGGTCGATGCAATGTCATATCCATATTTATATGGTTCAACGGTAGATTATGTTGAAGATCTTTCAGGGGCAAAATTTGTAATAAACAACCCCAACGCAAAAACAACCTGTGGTTGCGGAGAGTCTTTTACTGTTTAGATCTGGCGATTGATCCCAAAACACCCTTCGAATATTTCTTCCTACTAACTTGTATTAAAGAGACTTGCCTATTTAATCTTTTGAAACCAAGCCAAGCAAAAGCCATAGACTCTATCGCTTGAGAGTTAAAACCTAAGTCTTCTGAGGCCATGAGATCATCATGATGAGCCCTAATTCTATTAACAAGATTGGTATTATTGCCACCGCCGCCACAAATTATAATTTGAGCATTCGAGTGCTTATTTTTAGTAATAGCATCTGATATTGACTTGCAGTAAATTCTGATAATGTTGCCAATATGTCTTCGTGGTATTACTCATAAGGCTCTTAGTCATAAGATTAGAATTAAATAATTCTTTACCAGTCGATTTTGGAAATGGCAGTTTAAAAAATTTATTACTTAAAAGTTTCTTTAACTCTTTATTTATTACTTTCCCCTTAGAGGCCGTTGCACCATTTTTATCAAAATTAGTACCTAGCTTTAAAGAGCAATATGCATCCATTAATGCATTTCCAGGACCCGTATCAGATCCCCATGGCTGAGATTTTTTACCTAGATATGTGTAATTAGCAATACCGCCTATATTTAAAATTATTCTAGGTTTATTTTTTTTGAAAAAAATCTTTTCATGAAACTCGGGAACTAGTGGAGCGCCTTGACCCCCCAATGCGATATGCATATTTCTAAAATCATAAGCTACAGGGATACTTGTTCTTGCAGCGACAATATTAGGATCCCCTAACTGCATTGAAAAAGAAGTTTTTCCATGAATCTCATGCCTAACTGTTTGCCCTGAAATAGCAATACATTTTATTTTAGATTTAGTTATTTTACTTTTTGTGATTCCTATATCTATAGCTTTAAAAAAAGCCAATCCTAGATCTTTGTTTAGCTTTCCTAAGTCGGAAAGTGAGGAATTATTAGAGCTAATTTGATTTGCTATTTTTAATCTTAGTAATTTAGGCAGTTTATAAGAATAAAAAAATTCAAGCGTTATATTTTTATCAACACTGATAAAGGAAACATCAATAGCATCATGACTTGTTCCGCTCATAGCCCCGATATATATTGATTTATTCATTTTCATATGATGAAAGCTCATTAAAGCTCTCTAACATTAAGTTATTTTCTTGTATCAGTGTATCAAAACTTGGTTTTAATTTTTTTGAAACAGGCTCAGCAGAAGGAAGTCTTACTTTTATAGGATCTATTCTTGTATCACCTATCTTAAATTCATAATGCAGATGAGGCCCTGTTGCAAGACCGGTACTACCAACAAAGCCTATAGTATCTCCTTGTCTTACTTTCTTTCCATTGGTTATATTCTTCTCAAACTTCTGCAAGTGACAATATCTTGTTGTGTAGTCATTGGAATGCTTGATAACAATTTCATTGCCGCAGCCATTTCTTCTTCCGGCAAATGAAATAGTTCCATCTCCTGTGCTCCTAACGGGAGAGCCTCTTTTAGCTGCATAATCTACGCCATTATGAGCTCTTATCGTGTGTAAAACTGGGTGCATTCTGTTGGGATTAAAATGCGAGCTTATATAGGCAAAGTCTAAAGGAGCCTTTAAAAATGCCTTCTGCATATTATTGCCCTTGGAATCAAAATACTCCTTCTTGCTGTCCTCGTTGTAAAACCTATTGGCAAAATAAGTATTTTTATTATTAATAAATTTTGCAAAAACGATATCACCATTTTCTACTTGCTCCCCATTTAGAATAAGGAGTTTCATAAATAACGTAAAATTTATCACCCTCTCTTATATCAAATACAAAATCTACGTCCCATCCAAATATATAAGCAAAGTCCATAATGACACTATCAGGTATGTCTGATTCAATAGCTGCCTCATAAAATGAAGTTCCAATAACGCCTTTTTTAAATGAGCTTATTAACTCAACATTTTTTTTAACTTTCTTGATAGATATATCGTTAGAGATTGTTATGAGCAAAGAATTTAACTTATCCTTCATAACCTCAATACTGGTAAGTTTCTCTCCCATATAGCTAAAGCGCATCTCATCTCCAGGCTTTATCTTCGTTAAAAGATCTTGGGAATCTAATCTAAATATTTTGTAGGCAGTATTTAATGGGACATTAAAATTTTCAAAAATAACCGAAAGACTCTCACCGTCCTTAACTTGATGAAGTGCGATATAAAGGAGTCTCCGGAAGTTGAGTTATAAGCTCTTCGCTAATTTCTATTTCCTCAATTGGAAGACTTTGATAGGTTTTTACGTCAGCATAAAGCAGTAAAATCAATACAACTGAAGATACAAAGGTTATTAGTACTAACCTTTTTGGAATCCTCTTAAACCCAATCATTTATCTTCTTGAATATTTAATAATTCTGCATTGCCGCCGAATGCTACTGAATTTTTTGAAATTACTTTTTCATCCATAAACTGTAAAAGATAGTTTGGTCCGCCAGCTTTATAGCCGCTTCCGGATAAGCCTCTGCCACCAAATGGCTGAGACCCAACAACAGCTCCAACCATATCTCTATTGATATAAATATTTCCTACCTTACATTTCTGACTAAAAAGATCTGCTCTTGATTCGATTCTTGTATGAATTCCCATAGTAAGTCCAAAACCACTGCCATTGATATCATCTATAAGTGTCTCTATCTTCTTCGAAGTAAATTTCAAAATATGAAGAATAGGGCCAAATTGCTCTTCTTCTATATCTGAGAATTCATCAATTTCAATTACAGTCGGGGCTATATGTTTGCTGTAATTTTCATCTGTAGATTGATATACCTGCATGCCTTTTTGTTTGCAGTTTTCAATATATGCAGATAATTTTTCAAAAGAAACATTATTTATGATTGGTCCAATATCAGTATCAAGGCTTTCTGGATTACCAATTTTTAATTCCCTCATACTTCCTTTAAGCATTATTAAGAGGTCATCATAAATATCATCTTGTATGCATAGAACCCTTAAAGCAGAACATCTTTGCCCTGAGCTATCAAAAGCTGATCTAATAATGTCATCAGTTGCTTGTTCTAGGAGGGCGCTTGAATCGGCCATCATTACATTAACCCCTCCAGTTTCTGCAATTAAGCTAATAATCTCTTTATGATTATTAATTAGATTAGATTGAATCTTTTTGGCTGTATTCAACGAGCCCGTAAAAGCCACCCCTTTAATAGATTTAATATTTGATAGAGCATCTCCGTATGTTCCGTCTCCTAATATAAGTTCTAGTGCACTAACAGGAACTCCATGCTTATGAAATTTCTTGATTACTAAATATCCTAGAATAGAGGTATGTTCAGATGGTTTGACAGTAACTCTATTACCACAAGCAAGCGCTGCGCTGATTTGTCCAATAAGAATTGCGACTGGAAAATTCCAAGGACTAATGCAGAGAAAATGACCTTTTTCAGAATACGACAGAGTATTAATTTCACCAGTAGGGCCGTCAAGAATTGAATCTCTATTATGAATTTTTATGATCTCTTCAGAATAATATCTAAGGAAATCAATCGCCTCTCTGATTTCATCCATAGCATTGTAAATAGTCTTCCCAGCTTCATGCATTAAAAAATAGATTAGCTCGTATGGACTAGTCTCGATATCGTTGGCAATAGCTTTCAAGATATCTGATCTTTCTTCTACATTTTTTTCAGACCAATCTTTGGATTGATTCTTGTTAAGGCTTTCTAGGATCTCAGAAGTATTATCTAAATCAACTGATCCAATTTCTGAGTCGTCAGCTATAGATAAGACCTTATTTGAAAGAGTGTTTTTAGAATCTCTGCCTGTATAAATTGAAGTAGCATGAATTTTTTTATCTTTGAATGCTTGCAACTCATCATTAAGCTTTTCAATTTCTTGAGCTTGAGTTAAATCTAAGCCCTTCGAATTTTTTCTATTCACAAATATATTTTCTGGAAGTGGTATATCTTTCTTTTCTTCTTTTATTTTATCGTGAGGCCCACTTGCTAGCCAGCTTGAATCAGTCTCAGGATCTAAGAGCCTGTTAATGAATGAGCTATTAGCACCATTTTCAAGCAACCTTCTTACTAAATAAGGTAAGAGATCTTTGTATTTTCCAATCGGAGCATAAATAGAAACTTTTTTACCATGTTTTAAAATGTCATCTGAACATTTATAAAGCAATTCTCCCATTCCATACAACCTTTGAAATTCGTAATTCTTATTCTGTCCTAGGTGACAGATAGCTGAAATAGTGTGGGCGTTATGAGTGGCAAATTTTGGATAAATTGATTCTATTTCAAATATTCTTTTCGCACATGCAAGGTAAGAAAGATCAGTTAAAGATTTTTTAGTAAAAACTGGATAGCCTTCGTAGCCGGATACTTGAGCATGTTTTATTTCATAATCCCAATAAGCACCTTTGACTAGCCTAAGATGCATTGGAGCTCTGTTCTTTAGTAGATCATCTAACCAGTCAATAACATCTATAGATCTTTTGCCATAAGCCTGCAGTGCGATTCCAAAACCAGACCATTCCTTAATTTTTTCTGAATATGCAATTTTTTTTATTATCTCTAAACTTACATCAAGTCTGTCCTGCTCTTCAGCATCAATGGTTATATCAACATTTTTATCTTTGGCATATTCTATTAATGAAATTAATTTAGGTAATAGTGTTAATTCAATTTCACTTAATTTAAGCATTTCATATCTAGGGTATAGAGCAGATATTTTTATTGAAACGCCATTAGATCTAGTTTTTATAAGGTTAATTTTACCAACTTCATCAATTGCATTTTTATAAGATGAGTAATATGCCTCAGCTTGATCAGAGTTTCTAGCCGCCTCACCAAGCATGTCGAATGAGTAAATCTCACTCTCAATATCTTTTATCTTAGCAATATCATCGAAGTCTCTTCCCATGACAAATTCCTGGCTAAGTATATGCATTGCTGCAAGTACTGCATTTCTTATGGGGAATTCTCCTGATTTAGAAATCAAGGAGCTTAAAAATTTATTTGGGCTTTTTGTCCATTCTTCAGGAGTATTAACAACCTTGCCAGCTAACAACAACCCCCATGTTGAGGCATTTACAAAAAGACTATCAGCTTTATTTAAGTGGTCTATCCATCTTCCTTCTGAAAGTTTCTCAGAAATAATAAGATCTCTAGTCTTTCTGTCTGGGATTCTTAAAACTGACTCTGCTAAGCACATCAAACCAACACCTTCATTATTATCTAAGCCATACTCACTTAGAAAGGCATCCAGCATAGTTCTTTCTTTTTTATTGGCTCTACAAGCATCTATTATCTGTTTCGCATTACTTGAAATAGTATCGGTATTTAGAAAAGCAGAATCTTCTATTAGCTTTGGAACTATTGATGATTCGGCTGTAAATTTATTGTCTGAAAAAAACATAACAACTATTTTAATCTTATAGCACCAAGTAGCAACATTCTGATTCTATTAATGGGTTAAAAATACTATGATAGTAATATGAAAGAAGCCTTGGCAATTATTAAACGTGGGACAGATGAAATTCTTACAGAATCTGATTTAAAAAAGAAATTAGAATCTGGAAAGCAGCTTACAGTAAAAGCAGGTTTCGATCCTACCGCCCCTGATCTTCATTTCGGCCATACAGTACTTTTAAACAAGTTAAGACATTTCCAAGATCTTGGCCATAAAGTAATTTTTCTTATTGGAGACTTCACCGGTCAAATAGGCGACCCTTCTGGAAAAAATAAAACTAGACCTACCTTAACCTCTGAAGAATTAGTATCGAATGCAAAAACATACGAAAAACAAGTTTTTAAAATTTTAAAGAAAGAGCTCACTGAAGTTAAATTTAATTCAGAGTGGTGTAATAAGCTAGGTGCCGATGGCCTTATCAAATTAGCTTCAAAATATAACGTTGCTAGGATGCTAGAGCGCGATGATTTTAATAAGCGTTATAACGCCAATCAAAGCATAGCCGTTCATGAGTTTTTATATCCTCTAGTTCAGGGATATGACTCAGTAGCATTGGAGGCTGATGTAGAGTGTGGCGGCACTGATCAAAAATTTAATTTATTAGTTGGCAGAGAGCTCCAAAGAGCATATGACCAAGAGCCTCAAGTTGTTCTAACTGTTCCAATATTAGAGGGGTTTAGATGGTACTAATAAGATGTCTAAATCACTTAATAATTATATTGCAATTGATGAAGAGCCTAACGATATGTTTGGCAAGATCATGTCTATCTCAGACGAGCTGATGTGGAGATGGTTTGAGCTTTTAAGTTTCATTCCAGAAAAAGAAATAGAAGTTTTAAAGAAACAAATGGAAGAGGGAGCAAACCCAAGAGATATCAAATTCCTCTTAGCTGAGGAACTAGTGGATAGGTTCCATTCAGATGGACAGGGCAGCAAATGCAAAGAGGCATTCCTGCAAAGATTCCAAAAGGGTCAAATCCCAGAAGATATTTCATCCTTAACCGTTGAGATTGATGGCGATAGTATTCCATTACCAAACCTACTCAAGAATTCTGAAATGGTCTCAAGTACCTCAGAGGCTATGAGGCTAATTAAACAGGGTGGCGTAAAAATAGATTCAGTAAAAGTTGAAGATCCGAAATTAGAAATCCAGAAAAGTTCCGAAGCCCTCTATCAAGTTGGCAAAAGAAAATTTCTACAAATAAAAATAATATAATGAATAAAGTACTACAATTCTCACTTTTATTAATACTAGTAGGCTGTAATCAAGACAGTCCTAACGTTAAACAGATAGGTAATATGCAATATTTCATTGAAAATGCAGCTCAAGATGGAATCAATCAGGTAGAGTCTGGATTGCAATATTCTATTATCAGTAGTGGAGATGAAACAGCCCAATCACCCGACCTTAATGATGTAATTACAGCTCATTTTCATGGAACTCTTACCGATGGAACGGTATTTTGGAGCTCGGTTGATATGAATGAGCCTCTAAAGGTTCAATTGTCAGGGCTTATCGTAGGATGTCAAAAAATTATTGGATTAATGAGAGTTGGCGATAAATGGAGAGTTTATATTGATCCAAGTATGGCTTATGGTGATGAGGGCAGGCCTGGCATACCCTCAAACTCTATCTTAATTTTTGATATCGAATTACTAGACATCGAGTAGATTAAAACAATAGACTAACTTTTTATTTTTGATTAATAGTTAATAAAGCAAATCCATAAATTTCTGCAATCTGATTAATTTGTTTACTTCTAGGGGTTCCAGCTCCATGACCAGCTCTTCCCTCAACTCTAATTAAGATTGGATTATCACAACCTTGATACTCTTGAAGTTTGGCAGCAAATTTAAATGAATGAGATGGAACAACCCTATCATCCCTTTTAGCTGTTGTTACTAAAGTTGTCGGATAGCAGGCACCTTTTTTTATATTATGCAAAGGCGAATAAGCCAAAAGATTTTCAAACTCTTCTTTATCATCTGGAGATCCGTAGTCGCTCTCCCAAGCCCAGCCAATTGTAAATTTGTGAAACCTCAGCATATCTAAGACACCTACCTGAGGTATAGCAACTTTAAATAAATCTGGATTTTGTAACATTGTTGCAGCAACAAGCAGTCCGCCGTTTGATCTTCCGTCTATGGCTGTTGTTTCCGGAGATCCAATTTTCTTGCTGTGAAGGTGCTTAGCAGCATAGGCAAAATCATCAAAAACATTCTGTTTGTTAAGGAGCATGCCATCTTCGTGCCAAGCATCTCCATATTCACCGCCACCTCTTAAATTAGCAACAGCAACTACTCCACCTTGATTCATCCAAGCGGTATAGCCTTTGCTAAAGCCAGGAAGTATAGAAATATTAAAACCACCATATCCGTATAAAAGTAATGGAGTCTCTTTATCAATCACTAGTGATTTTTTATGGTTGATATGGATTGGTATTTGGGTGCCATCTTTTGATTTATAAAATGTAAATTCTGATACGTATTCATTTGAATCGTAGCCGTCTAAATCTTCTTTCCAGAATAATTCTTGTGAAAGATCCGTTAAATCAATCTTATAAATCTCCCTAGGAGTTACAAAATTAGTAAAAGAAAAATAGCTAGAGGTATCTTCAAGATCACCATAAAATCCACTAATAGTTCCCTTCTTGTCTGTAGTTAATTTGTTTTTATATTCGCCCTCAAGAGAAAAGAAATGAACTTCTGAAAATGTATCAACTAAGTAACTAACAGCGATAGAGTTATTAATAAGATTAACGCTTCTTATTGAATTATCAGTTTGAGAAATGACATCATTCCAAACAAAAGAACCATTTTTTATTTCTAATGAAACAACTTTTCCATTTATAGAACCTTCGGTTGAATAGAACCAGAAGATATTTTCTTTGTTACCCAAGAATTGATATGCGCCTATTAGCTCATCTATTAATGGAATAAAACTTGCCCCAGGTTCAAGTTGAACATAAAGCCTATTTCGCTCGTCAGTCCCCTCTGAGATAGAAAGAAATTTTATTTTAGAGTCTTCAACAACCGTTATACCCCATCCCCATCGTGGCTTATCAGGATTTTCATAAATAATAATATCTTCTGATTGATCAGTACCTATTTTATGAAACATTAGCTCAGGACTGGAATTAAGCTCTTTTAAAAGCTCATCTTTTGGCTCTTCATATTTTTGATAATAAAATCCAGAATCATCATTCTCCCATGTAGCATTTGAGAATTTTGCCCATTCAATATTATCCTCAAGTACTTCGCCTGAATTTATATCCAGAACTTTCCATGTTCTCCAATCTGATCCGCCATCAGAAATGGAATACGCTAATAGAGATCCATTCCTACTAACACTTGTTCCACCCAATGAAATAGTTCCATCTTTAGAAAGATTATTTGGGTCCAGTAAAACTCTTTCCTCACAGTCGTCACAATCCTTAACCATCAATTTACTTTGCTGCCATGAGCCATCATTAAATGAATAAAAGGTTTTATCTTTAACTTTGTAAGGAGTGCTAATGGATTCATTACCCCATATTTTTTTAAGATCTTTAGCTATAGATTTCTTATAACTATTTTTGCCGATGAATTTTTTTGTAAAGGCGTTTTGCCTTTCAACCCAATCTACAGATTCCTCGCTGGTAAAATCCTCAAGCCATCTGTAAGAATCTTCAACTTCAAAGCCGTGAAGATTTTCACTGAATTCTATTTTTTTTGATTCTGGGTAACTCATATCTTTTATATTAGGGTGAACAGCTAACGATGATAGCTCACTGCTATAACTGCTACTAGTTGTATATTTATTTTATGCATAGATTTCATAATACTTTACAATTATCTAATGAATCAATTTAAACACGCATGGAATTTTGCTTTTAATAACTGGCAATACTTTTTAATACTAGCAGCTCCTGTAATGGCAGTTGAAATAGCCACAGCCTCTCTTATTTCACCAATGCAAAACGTTACTCAGCCAGAAGATCTTATGACCTTTATTAATGATAACGGCACTGCAATTGGTACCATTGGAATACTAGGAATGCTTTTAAGTATTTCTTTTATAGGTGGTCTTTTTGTTTCTTATAACGCCAAAGAAGAGGGTATTGATATTGAACCTTTATCGGCTTTACTTGCTGGTTTTAAAAAATTCTTTCCTATTCTTGGTGCTTATCTTTTAGCATCAATAGCTATATTTTTTAGTGCCTTTCTTCTCATCCTTCCTGCATTTTATATAGCAGGCAGGCTTTCATTATTTTCTCCTTTAATAATGCTTGAAAATAAAAGCATTACAGAATCTTTACAACTATCATGGGAAAAGACTGATGAGCATGGAGGTATATTATTTGGATTAACATTATTATTCTTTTCAATTACTATGCTTGCTGCATCTGTAGTCCAGTCGTTGCTAGATCCTGGCATTGCTCAATATATACTTTTAGGCCTAGTGGAATATATTATTGTTATCCCTTGGGGTTACGTTTATTTCAGTTTATATAGATCTTTTAAAACTCAATAAGCAATAAGAATACTCATACCTCTTTTATCTTTTTAATTTAGGCTGTAAAATGCCTTTCAGTTGAAATACGGGTCTGTAGCTCAGCTTGGTTAGAGCGCACCCCTGATAAGGGTGAGGTCGGTGGTTCGAGTCCACCCAGACCCACCATTCTTGCAACATTCTTCCCTTTTTAAGATTTAACACACATTAACACACAGAGTTTTCAGTTATCTTATGTGTTAAATATTTAGCACACTTTTTAACACATCCTTTTTTTGGCATACTTGTAGCATGAAATTTGCCAATTATATTAAATGAAATTCTTAAAGATCTTTAAAGGCAAACCTCTGAAACGAGCAGAGGTAAAGGTTCATTCTGATGATTCAAAACTTAGATTCAGGGCTTCAAGAACATCAGGCATCAATGCATCAGTCAAGCTTGGAAGAAATGCAACATATAACACCAAGCATGGCTTTAGAATCTCAAAAACCATTAAAGGTTTAACTGTAGGTTTAAGAAAAGGCGGGACCATTTTAAGAGGCAGATGGTCTAATTCGAATAATCTTTTAAACCTTAATTTATCAAAGTCTGGTTTTACATTATCAACCTCAAGTAGATTTGGTACATTTAACTGGACAAAGCCTAACCGTTCCTCATTTAAGCTTGCAGGCATACAATTGAGGGGGAAAAAAGCAGCTAAGTCAGCTTTTCTTTTTGCACTTTTCGCAATAGCAACTGAATTTTTAAAATATTGTGCTTATTTCATAGCTGCGCATATAAGATTATTAATGTTTATTCTTATTTGGCTATTAGATTTTTTATTAGAATTTATTCATTTAATATTTGTAGATTTCCCATTATTTTTTAATAAGAAAAATTTGGTTCAAAACTACATTACAACCCTTCCTCAGGACTTGCCACAAGATTTAGAGGAAAGAAATTTAAAAAAATATGACGACATAATAATACTTATATTAATAGTGCTTCCATTCCTTTTTGCAGTTTTTGCAGGCTTCTTGGAAGGATATGCCCCTGATATTTTTGGTGAAAATGGATCTCTTGGCCAGATACCAACATTCATAGATTTATTAAATAAAATGTATATATATATTAGTTTACAAATTATCCTTTATGGCAACTACATCTTTCTCGTTCTGGGCACAGCATTTTTAATTTTATTAATTAATAAATATGTGGATTGGTCGATAGAAAAATCATATCTAGACGAATCAGCAATGGAAGCAGATAGTGATAAGTGAGACTTTATATTATTTAATATCTTCACTTGGAATATTTGTTTTCATATTCCTAATAATTCAATATGTAAGATGGTTAAGTGCAGAGGGTCTTTTGGGCGGGATAAAATTAGCAATTTATGCATTTACTTTTATACTTTTACTATCAAATGTATAAGAAATTTAAGCAATGAATAATTTCATAAAAGAAAAAGAAGCAGAGCTATTAAAAGAAATCAGAGAATATACTTTTAATAACAAGGAGCTTTTAAATGCCCATCATTTCATGTTTGCTTGCCCTGTTAAAAAAACAGCGAACAAGCTTCAAAGTCTTTAGCCCATTAGCTCAGATTCAAGAGACATATATTAGAGTTATTTACGCCTTTAAAACAATGAGCTGCTGGACTGTGCAATTTTCTTTATATTCAATATCACATAGTTTCCGTATAATAATGGGAACATTTTTTATAGTTTTTTAATGCGAAATTTTCTAGCTTATTCCAATAATGTCTCAAGTATTAGCTTGCATAACCGTCTGCTGTATAGCTCAGGTATTGTCAGTCACGCACTCAAAGAGGCGGCAATGGGGGTCTTTGTTCCTGTTTTACTACAAGCAGGTGCTGGGCCTGTCGGGGACACTGACCGGTCTTGCCATCGGCATTTCAATTATCTGGGATGGTATCAGCGACCCACTGGTTGGCGCCTGGTCAGACCGTTTGCGCTCACGTATTGGCCGCCGCCACCCGTTAATGATTGCCGCTGTTATTCCAATGGCTGCGGGTTTTGTCATGCTGTACGGGCCACCCGGCAGTGTGCTGAGCGACCAAGGCCAGCTGTTTACCTGGCTGCTGATCAGCATTCTACTGGTACGCACAGCTCTGACCTTTTTTATGGTGCCCTACCTAGCCTTGGGTGCAGAGATTACTGATGACTATCACGAACGCACGCAGCTGGCCGCGGTGCGCACCAATATGGCTTGGATTATCGGCACTCTTGTCTCGGCCACCGCCCTGATTTTTTTATTTAAGGAAGAAAATGGCCTCGACGGCCGCTTCCTCATCGACAATTACCATTTTTTTGGCTGGGTCAACGGCCTGCTTGTCATACTGTTTAGCGTCATCTGCATTGCCGGAACTTGGCAATACATTCCTAAACTCGCCAGTGGCACAGGACATGCAGATAGTAATATGCTGCGCGATATATTCATCACATTTCGCAATAAGAACTTTTTATACATGGTGATGATGGATATGGCTGTGGGCGGTATCGGCAGCATTACCGCTACATTGTTAATGGTGACTTACATCTATTTCTGGCAACTGGATGCGATCCAGACTTCCTTATTGTTTGCCGGTCCCATTATTCTCGCGGTACTGTTATCGGCCGTGTTTTCCAGACCACTGAATCGGCTGTTTGAAAAACAACAGATACTGCGCCTGAGCTGTGTCCTGACCAGCATTAACCTGCTCTGGTTGACACCGTTGAAATTGTTTGACCTACTGCCAGATAACAGCACGGTGGTATTTGCCTTGATCTACTTCAACTGGGCAATACATATGACCATGACTATTCTGCGCGTGATCACCGTTCACTCGATGCTAGCTGATATCGTGGATGAGCAAGAGTTAGCCACTGGCAAGCGAAAAGAGGGTGTTGTTTTTGCTGCGGCTTTCTTTTCCGCCAAATTCATGGGCGCCTTTGGCTACCTGATAGCTGGCCCGTTTCTGGACCTGATAGGCTTGCAGGCTGGAGCGCAACCAGGCGAAGTATCCAGCACGGTAACGTGGGGTCTGGGCCTGATTATGGGCCCGGGGCTGGCGATTATTATGCTGTTACCGGTGTGGATGTCATTCAAAGTGAATATGAGTCACGCCAGTCAGTTGGAAGTTCGCCAGGCCCTGTCACAGCGACAACAGGCAGCCGAAAGTGGCGACAGCGCTTCCGTCATCACACCAAGATCGCACTGAGAGCCGATTTTACCGAGTTCAATTAGCAAAGATATCACTGAAACACCGTCTAGCAGGAGTGTTTAGGCGCCTTCAGTGCAGGAATGACCGGAATAGATCTACGAAGAGAACGATACGAGCATAATGGCCGATGGAAATTGGTGGAGTTTGAAGGTATGCATCACCTGATGTTACCCATTATGGCGACTTAGTTTGGGAGCGTCGGCGAGGTTTTCATGCAGCCTTTATTGTGATGTCGCAAACTACAGTTTGCTGAGTCCATTGATTTCTTCAATCAGCCTAACATGAAGCTCCGGGCTGGCATCGGAAGCGTACGCCAAAAGTACGCCCTCTAAAACCTGATGGCGGAATTGATTCAAATCAATGTAGCCATTAACCCAGTCAATTCGTGCTAGCCGGTTGGTATTGTGAACTTCTTTCATAATTGTGCTGGGTTCGATATTGCCTAACAACAACCCAGTCTCGTACCACTCCTTTCTCGGCGCTGCTACTTGCCGTGCTCTTTGGAAAAGTCCATTCGGAATTCTAGGATCAAGCAGTCTTAATTGCTCCATTGACATAAGTGCGGCGCGAAAAAAATCCTTATCTTGCTCGATTGAAGCAACCAGGTTATCGATGATGAACTTTGCATTTTCAATAGGTTCGATTGGTGGGTTGACGGTAGCAACCTTCATTAGTTCAATTAAATTCGAAACCAATTCTTTAACGATGTCACTTTTTTTTCCGAATAGGTTGTGAATCGTTGGTGTGCTGACTCCGGCTTCCTGTGCAAGCTCAGCTATGGTGAAAGCCTCTAGACCATTTTTAGCTATTTGATTTTTTGCGATATTAAATATGCGCTCTCGACGTAAATTTTTATTTATCTGACGAGCTACGTTTCCGTGTGCAATTACCTTCTCTTTTTTCCCCATAATCTAATTTTACATAAAGAGCTATAGATAATCAATATAGTTTTTATATATAATCAAATTTGACTATAAGACAAATTTGATTGATAATCATTTTTTATTGATCATAAAATTTGATTATGCATTAAATTTAACTATATAAATTATGTTTAAACTTAAAATATTTACTACGGTTGCTTCGATGAAAGTTTATCACTTGATACTCACTCCTCTGAGTTTTGTTGCAAGCAACCCTTCCATAGACTAAAAGCAATCTGATAGTAATGATTATTTGCACCTTTAAAAAACTTTGGCGCTCGGCAATTATGATGTGTGCATTTGTATTAACCAGCTGCACAGTTATTCCTGGAACACATATATCGAATCTAGAGACTTCTGGTTTAAGTTTTTCTAAAAATAATGCCATTGATTTGATTCCAATTACACAAGAACTTATCAGCAAGATGCAATCAGAAGAAATTAAGATCGAGAGTGCTATAAATAGATCTCTTCAAGATGAAATGAATAACTATACCTACCTGGTAGGCGTTGGAGATGTTCTTAATATAATTGTTTGGGACCATCCAGAGCTTACAATACCTCAGTCAGGTCAAAGGTCAGCAGCTGAAGCTGGAAATTTTGTTCATAAAGATGGAACTATTTTTTATCCTTATGTTGGAAAGGTTCCTGTGATCGGGAGGGAAGTTACCCAAATAAGAGAAGACATTACTAAGGGTTTAAGCACCTACATAAACAATCCTCAAGTTGATGTTAACGTTGCAGCATTCCGTTCTCAGCATTTCTTTGTTTCAGGAGCTGTAAAGAATCCACAAATGATCCCAGTAAAAAATGTTCCCACTACAATACTTGATGCATTAAGTCTTGCAGGCGGTATGGCTGCTGATGCTGATTGGAGTTCTGTGACTTTGACATCGACTGATGACGGGGAGCTAGTCACAGAAGCTATTGATCTGTCTATCCTTTTAGAGCAAGGAGTTTTAAAACAAAACAGACTTCTTAAATCTAATGATGTACTTCATATTCCACGAAATGATGCATTGAAGGTTTTTGTTATGGGTGATGTTGTAGATGCAACGACTCAACAAATTGGCCGAAGAGGCATGACCCTTGCTGAAGCACTCAATAACGTTGGGGGTATCAATGAAGCATCTGCAAATGCCTCGGGCATATTTGTTCTTAGAGCCAGTGATTCTACTTTAAAGTTAGTAGATATATATCAGCTAGATGTTTCGATGGGCCCTAGATTAATTTTAAGTACGCAATTTAAGCTTCAGCCTATGGATATAGTTTATGTAACAACAGCTCCAGTTGCGCGCTGGAATAAGCTACTCAATCAGCTTACAAGCAGCCTTAATGGAATTTATCAGATTGATCTTATAGAAAATAGATCTTAAGAAGATAGCTGATGATGAAGAATAATACGATACAAGAAGAGAGAGCTAACTTGCAGTCCAGTGACGAAATAGACTTACGGGAGCTCTTTTTCGTAATTTTAGATGGAAGATACATCATTACTTTTTTAGTATTATTTTTTGCAGTTCTAGCTACGACTTATGCTTTACTGCAAGCTCCAATATATAAAGCTAATACCTTCGTTCTTATTGAAGATAATATCCAGGGCGTTCCAGGTCTTGATAACACTGCTGACATGATTACTTCTGATAGCTCATCTGCTAAGGAGCTATTTTTTATTAAATCTCGTTTGATTATTGGCAAAGTGGTAGATGAATTAAATCTAACAATATCTGCCGAGCCTATTCATCTCCCCTTTATTGGAGCAGCTTTTGCCAGACGTCAGAATGGCAGTGAGATTGCAGAAGCTCTTTTTGGATTTGAAACATATGCTTGGGGAGGAGAGAAGATTAATGTTTCATATTTAAATTTACCGCAAGGCTATTTAGATAAAAACCTAACGCTTATTGCTTTAGAAGACCAAAAATTTTCACTATCTTACAATGAGAAAGAATTGCTAAAGGGTTATATAGGAAAGCCAGCCTATAGTTCGGAAGGTGATTTTGAAATTATGGTAAATAGCTTAATTGCTAGACCGGGCACTCAATTTAAAGTGCAAAAATTAAATCGCCATAATACAATTTTAAAACTCCAATCAAGCCTATCAGTTAAAGAGAAAGGGAAAAGTACAAATATTATTGAGATTGCAGTTAATGGAGGTAATAGAGACTCTATTGTAAATATAGTCAATTCAGTGGCTGAAAATTATTATCTTCAAAGTAAGAAGCGGCTTGCATTAGAAGCAGAAAATAGTCTTACTTTTTTAAATCAACAGATCAAAGGAGTGAAGACAGAATTATTTCAAGCAGAGGAAGCTCTTAACAATTTTAAGAGGGAAAACAACTCTGTTGATCTTGTATTAGAAACAAAAGCAGCGCTCGATAGTCTTATTCAAATTGAAGCAAGCATTAATACAATGTCCATTAACGAGGCCGATATATCAAGACGCTTCATGACAGAACATCCAAACTATATTTCATTTAAACTTCAACAGGATGGCCTACTAGCGCAGCAAGATAAAATTACAAAGAAACTAGACCAACTGCCAAATATGCAGAGAGAAATTCTAATTCTTACGCGAGATTTAGAAACTACCCAATCAATTTTCATGTCTCTTGAAAATCGTCGGCAAGAGCTTGATATTTTAAAGGCAAGTACAGTTGGCAATGTCCAACTTTTGGACAAGGCTGGGGTTATTCCTGGAGCCGTTTCGCCAAACCGCAAGCTCATTGTAGTGCTCGGTATATTGTTAGGAGGAATGTTAGGCGTTGTAATTGTATTATTACGCTTTTTTTTAAAAGCGGGAATTATTGATCCTCAAGCATTTACTGAAATAGGCCTTACTGTTCGAGCTACAATTCCTTATTCTGAAAATGAAGTTTCTTTAAGGCCATTGGAAACTCCTTTAAAGCAAGGGAGCTCTCCAAAGCTTAAAAGGAGAAAGCTAGATTGCAGTATTTTGGCGCATGATTATCCTGATGACCTCTCAATCGAGGCTCTAAGGAGCTTGCGAACAAGCTTGCGTTTTTTAATGTCTGATTCTCATAACAATCTAATGATGATCTCAAGCGGAAGTCCCGCTGAGGGCAAATCTTTTGTAGTAGTTAATCTTGCGGCCGTGATTGCCAAGTCAGGACAGCGCGTTCTCATTGTTGATGCTGATATGCGAAAGAGTTATCTTCATCATATGTTTGGTGTGAAACCACAAAATGGTTTGGCTGAAGTTCTTGCGGGAACTTTGGAATTAGGCGACGCCTTGCGTGAGACTGAGATAAATAATCTTTATTTCATGCCACGTGGCGAGACACCAGCTAATCCATCAGAATTACTAATGGATTCTAGATTTGAGAAAATGGCTAAAGAATTAAATGAGCAATTTGACATAGTGATATTTGACACACCGCCAATTCTCGCTGTAACTGATGCCTCTATTATAGGTAATCATTGCAGTCTTAATATGATGGTTGCTCGTTTTGATGCATGCTCATCTAGAGACGTTCTAGCAGCAAAAAATCGCTTCCAACTGAGCGGCGTTGATATTAATGGTGTTATCTTCAATGCAGTTCAAAATAAATCTAATAGTTACTATTATGATGATGTATTTAAATATGGCAGTGCTCTTGAGGGGTACTATAAAACACCTATTAAGAACCAGTCTAGCAATTAAGGATATGGCAAAAAGAGGGTCTTAGACGTGTATGTAAAATAGGCATAGCTAACAAAAAATTATATTTCTGGAAGAACAGGCTAAACAAATATGATGTTCACTTTTTTGTAATTTAATATTTACAAAAAAAAATTAACCCGTAACTATAACGTAACAAATTCTCACTATCATAAGTACAAATATAACTAGGAGTAACTTCATGAAAAAACTTTTAACTCTCTCTTTTGTTTTTGTTTTAATATCTTCATTTTCAAACCAAGTGCATGCGGACATAAATTTCTATGGAAAGATTAATGTTAGTTTGGAAGATGTAGATTCAAAGAATGCAAATGAAACAGATTTTCAAAATAATGCATCAAGAATAGGTGTAAAAGGTTCTTATAACTTTTCTCCAGGAATTAAATTATCATTCCAGATAGAAGAAGAAATAGATCCAACTGACCTTAGAGCAGACGGAGACAAGGTCTTTAAAGAAAGAAATACGTTTATAGCCATTAGTGGAAGTCTTGGAAAACTATATACCGGAACTCACGATACAGCATTTAAAAAATCTCAATTAAAAATTGATTTATTCAATGACACCAGAGCAGATATTAAATACATTCTACGTGGTGAAAATAGAATGAATAGTTTTGTTGGATACGTAAGCCCAGATCTTATAGACGGCCTCAATGTATCTATTAACTCAATAAGTCAGTCTACTGGAAACGGAGAGTCCTCTGCTTTTAACTACTCAAAAAATGATATAAAAGCGTCATTTGCAATTGAACAAAATATCAAAGGTTACGATGGGAAAAGATTTAGTGTCATGCTGCCTTTAGGGGAGATAGACTTAGGTCTGATATACCAATCATCAAGAAAACTATCATCAGGAAAATCTTTTTCAGGTCACGTTGTAAGTATGAAAAGAAAAATATCAGATAAAGGCAGTATTTATATCCAGAATGCAAAATCAGATATGAGAGTAGTATCTGGAAAGCAAAACTCTATTGGATATTCTCATAAGATAAATAGCTCTACAAAAATATTTGCCCACTATTCAAGCCTCAGGAAACAAGACAGTAATGACAATATTACTTTTATCTCAACAGGTCTCGAGTATAAGTTTTAGGTTAGTAACTCTATCTACCAAGATGTTTTAGTTTTTCTAAATAACCCTAAAGGCAATTACTATCCCCCTATGTAAATTGTCTTTAGGAGTCGGTGGTTTTATTTTGTAATTTAGATTTTATTGTTTTTTAAAATCTAATTTGAAGAAGAGCATTACCCCGGTCACTGAGCTGACCAGTGCAAGTATAGAAAAAATCTTCAATAAAATGTTGCTGATATTATCTCTTTCTTTCCAGTCCATAATATGAAGTCCCCACATAAGGTCCCAAATTCTCCATTTATTAGATCGTATTGCCACTACCTCTCCTGAGAAGACATTAAGGTAAACATTAATATCAAGGCCATCATTTGTTTTACTTTGAACCTTGAAGATAGGGAGAGACCTTCCTCTGTATTCAGATCCTGATTGCTCATCAACTATTTCTTCTACTAAGACTGGGGAAAGGTTTGTATTAGCAACAACCGCATCCATGGCATCAGACATTGAAAGTTTTGTTAAAGGCTCACCGGATGTATTGAGATATTTGGTAGCACCATCAATTTTTATTACGGCAATGTTTTTGCCTAATCTTTTTTGGATATCAATATTAGTAGTTCCAAGGATTTCAAAATTAAACTCACCTAAATCAATTGTCTGTTCCACTTGTTTTAAGTATTGCTCGCCTCTAACTAATTCAATTTTATTGAAGGCAAAATATATTCCAGATATAGTCCAAAGTAGTAATTGAATAGAAATAAAGAAACTTAAGTATTTATGAACTTTACGAACAACAAAGTTCATCGTTTCATGATCTTCATAATTTCATCAATCTTATTATCGAACTGATCATCTCCTTCAAGGGATTCTTTGATGCATTCACGAAGGTGGGTTTTAAGAATTTTAGCCTCTACGGTAATAAGGGAATTCTTAAGTGCTTTAATTTGATTTAGTATATCAACACAATATTTTCCCTCTTCAATCATTCCTTGAACGCCTCTAACCTGGCCCTCAATTCTTTTAAGGTTTGATAATTGTTCTTTATGGCATGGATGTTTCATATTTTATAAAAACCCCGGGACTATATAAGTAAAAAAAGATGCAAATATAAAAATACTAACGGATACATAATAAAGGTATCTCGACTTTTTTCTAGTTTCTGAACAAGCTCTTCCCAGTTCTGGATCAGCAGGGCAAGGCATATAGTACGTTTTGTAGTTTATATAGCCAGCGAGAAGTATCATTAAAAAAGCTAATAAGGTTATGTAGGTTTTATATTGCGACAGGGTAATTAGAAATGGAAATACTGTTATTAAGCTTGCAAAACTTGCTCCAGCTCCAAGCGCTACAAAAATAGCTGGCAAGGCACAACATATCAGCGTAGAAGAAGATGCAAACAAAGAAAAGAAATTCGAAGTCTTATCATCCATAACTATTAAATTTCTAGTATTTGCAAATCTGACATACTCTGTCCATTGGATAGAATTTTTTTCTCAATTTCACTGTAATTAATGTCTTTTGATTTAGAGTAAGCAATTAATACCTTTCCATTATCTAGATCAACATCTATTTTTTGTACGGTTTTGTCTTTTTCAAATGTTTTCGCAATGCCTCGTGCACAAAAATCACAAACCATTCCTTTAACGCTAACAACAGCAACATTAACATTGGTTAGTTCATTCATAAATGCGTCAAACCTTTCAGCACTAACATCAAGATTTTTGCCATCAACCATGGTGTCATGAAGATGTCCTTCATGAGAATGATCATGCATATTGGCATGGTCCTGTTCAGCCCAAGCAAGAGGGCTGGCAAGTAATAAAGTTAATAATATTTTTTTCATAAGTTCTCCTTTTTTTAAAATCTGTACATAAAGTGTAAATCCCATTCTGTTTTATCGCTATAACCAAACTTAACTAGAGTAGGGCCCTTAAAAAACTTCAATTCTGGATAAGTAGACTGAGTATTTGTAAGTGAGTTTTTCTTTGTTTTGATCATTATCCATGTGTGCAGGTCTCCATAGTCACCAACATATGGCGCAACACCTAGTTGGATATACTGATCCGTATAATCCTGACCAAAAGTATTCTTTGTATCTTTGTAGCCAAATCCAGAAAACCATCTTCGTGTTTCCCAGTCGCCATGTATGCCATAAAAAAAGCCATCAGCATCATCTACTAATACACCCGATTGGAAATATAAATTTCTTTGAGAAATATCAGTATTTTTTCTATTTATCAAATAAGTAAGTCGGAGATAGTTTTTATTTTTATTAAAAAACTTATCTTCCAAATTTTCTATACCAACTGAATATTTATATGTTGGTGAGTAATGGTAATAGATTGATTTACTCATATTATCTGACTTCAACATCACAGTTGATCCTCCAGAATATGAAATAGGCCTTGCATCAACATTTAATGCTAAAACAAAAGATAAAATTATAATTTTATATATACCCATGGGGGGTATCCTAGCATTCATTCTAAGAGAACTTAAAGTAGAACTATGAATTTATTTTTTTCTCCAAGCCCCCATTTTTAAAGAAACCATCATCATGATTCCAAAAAATGCCATAGCAATAGCTGATGAATAAAAAATTCCAGCAAGGCCGCTTGAAAAATAATAGACCGCAAGGAATGCTCCTATTGCTGTGATTACACATCTTAAAATCGTAGCTATTATTGGCCACTTCATAGCATCAGCACCTTGAGATGCAAAAAATAGAGACAACCCAAAGCCTTGAAAAATATAAAAGAAGCCAAGTATTTCAATATACTGCTTGGTAACTAAAAATGTTGATTGATCTGAGGTAAAAAAATTAATCCAGAGATTAGGAGTCAAAGCAAGAGTCACACCAATAACTGCTGACAGCAATCCAGCAGAGATAGCTCCTGTAAATCCAATTTTTTCAGCTCTAGTTATATTTTTTGCACCAATATTTGTGCCAACCATCGCAGTCATAGCAGTTCCTATTCCAAATACTATAGGAATCATTAAAAATTCAACTCTAGATCCTATCCCATATCCAGCGAGAGCTGAACTTCCAAATTGCCCAATTAGGCCTGTAAGTATTAAGATTGTTCCAACTGTAAATATCGGTGACAAGGAAGCAGGTAAGGCGACGCTAAAAATATCTTTAAATAGCTCTTTTTCAAGGGTTATGCGCGAAAATTTTAATTGAATGCTATTGGTAAAACAGGATAGTTTTATAATTAATACAAGAGCAGTAAAAAGCCCGGTTATTACTATAGATAGAGCAGCTCCAACTAGTTCAAGTCTAGGGAAGCCAAACAACCCAAGAATAAGACCCGCTGAGAGAATGGTTTGAAGAGCTGCGCTTGCTAGGGTTAGCATTGCAGGAAAGCGCATGTCTCCGATTCCTCTGAGTGCAGCTGTCAGTGTTCCTGAAAGCCAAACAACTATACCTCCAGATAAAAAAATCATAGAGTAGGTAAGTGATTTTTCTAGTAATGCTCCTTTCCCACCTAAGAGCATTAAGAGTTGTTCACCAAAAAGAAAAAATATCACAATAAAAATAAAAGCACCGCCGCAAGCTAAAAATATTGAATGCCACAACAATCTTTCAGCTCTTGGTTTGTCACCAGCACCCATGCTTCTAGATATAGAAGAAGTAACAGCGCCTCCCAAAGATCCCCAAGCCATTTGTTGAGTAAGCATTACGGCTGGATAAGCTAAAGTAACGGCTGCTAAGGAAATAGTTCCAAGCATGCTTATAAGCCAAACCTCAGCAAGAACCACAATTGATTGAATAAAAAAAGCAACCGTATTCGGAGCTGACATCTTAACCAGAAGTGGGAATATAGGGTCGTTAAGAAACTCTTCTGTTCTTTTATCCATTTTTTCCTAGTTTAATTATTCTTTGTCTAAAAAGACAAAATGCAGATGGGTTTAATTTTACTCTTTAACTCTTAAAGATCTTTGACTGTCAGCAATATTATATAAATGATCTTGAGCTTCTGGTTTTAGCTGAGCAACGCCCATTGTCAAAACATCAATTACAGCGGTATAAGCTATTCTTGAGGTATGAGGTTTAGATATTCGGTTGTTGTCACCAATATTAATAACAAGAGGATAATCACAAATACTAGCCAGTGGTGTGTTCCCAGGCATTATGCCAATGACCTTAACACCAGATTTCCTAACAATTTTTACACTATCAATTAATGCAGAAGTTGTCCCTGATTGAGAGATAACAACTACAACATCATCTTTACCTAAAGAGTTTGCAGACATGAATTGAATGTGAGGATCTGAAATATAAGATGAAGGTATTTTTAATCTAAAGAATTTATGTTGCCCATCCATAGCAACAGGCGCCGAACCTCCAAATGCATAAAACTCAACCCGACCTGCATTGGCCAGTATCTCAATAGCATCCGATAAAATATTTTGATCTATTTGAGATCTTACATTTAGAATTTCACTTATGGTTGTATCAAAGACTTTTTCACATAATTCATGAATAGTGTCATTTTGATCAATTTCATACATCACAAAATAATCATCTGCTGCTAATTGTTGTGAAAGATTAATCTTTAACTCTTGATAGCCGGTGAATCCTAATGCCTTGCAGAATCTTATAAGAGTTGGTTCGCTGATGCCCATCGCTGAGGAGGCTTCAGCAGTTTTCATGGTGATAATTGATTTTGGATCTGCCAAAATAAATTCACCAACAATTTTTTCAGATTTTCGTAAATCAGGTAATGTATTTTTAATGTGTCTTAATAATTTAGTCGGCATAAAGGTTAGAATATCCCTCTTAAGCAAAAAAATGAATCCCTAAATGGACGTATCGCATATTTTAGAACATCTTAACGATAAACAACGTGAAGCTGTTACGTCTGAAAAACAACATCTTATGGTTTTAGCTGGAGCCGGCTCAGGTAAAACAAGAGTACTTGTTCATAAAATTGCTTGGGAAGTTGAAGCGCTAAGAAAGAACCCTGCAACGATTATGGCAGTAACTTTCACAAATAAAGCAGCAGCAGAAATGAGATCAAGAATTGAAGAGTTACTTGAAGCCCCTATGATGGATACTTGGGTTGGAACCTTCCACGGGTTAGCTCATAGAATGCTAAAGAGGTTTCATAAAGAAGCGGGCCTTACTAGTGGATTTACTATTTTAGATTCCGATGATCAATTAAGAATCATTAAGAGGATTGCAAAAGAAATGAGTTTAGATGAAGCCTCCTGGCCTTCAAGACAAAGTCAGTGGCAAATTAATTCATGGAAAGACGAAGGATTTAGAAGCGCCCAGGTTGATGACCACGGCGATCACTTTAAAGAAAATATTAATAAAATTTATAAAGAATATGAGGCAGTTTGTCTAAGAGATAATCTAGTTGATTTCGGAGAGCTTCTATTAAGATCCTATGAAGTGGTCAGAGATAATCCTTCTGTTAGAACTTTTTTCCACTCAAGATTTAAATCTATTCTTGTTGATGAGTTTCAAGACACCAATACTATTCAATATAACTGGCTGCTTGAAATAGCATCAGACCAGGCAACAATTATCGCTGTCGGTGACGATGATCAATCAATTTATGGCTGGAGAGGAGCTAAAGTTGAGAATGTAGATTCTTTTATTAAAACCTTTGACGATACAGAGGTTGTTCGTCTTGAGCAGAATTATAGATCTACCAATATTATCTTAGGAGCAGCCAATGCCCTTATAGAAAATAATACTGACAGGCTTGGAAAGAATCTTTGGACAGAAAAACTAGAAGGCGAACAAATAGTTTTATATCAAGCTTATAACGAGCAGGATGAGGCAAGGTTTGTTGCTGATGTTTTAAGAGATTGGATGGGCAAAGGTGAGATGTATGAAGACGCTGCTGTTCTATATAGATCAAACGCTCAATCAAGAGCATTAGAAGAAGCTTTATTAAGAGCAAGCATTCCCTACAGAATATATGGTGGTCAAAGATTCTACGAAAGAATGGAAATTAAAAATGCCATTGCCTACTTAAAAATTATATTTAATCATTCTGATAATCCGGCATTCGAACGATCAATATCAAACCCAACCCGAGGCGTTGGTGAAAAGACTCTTGCTAAGATTAGAGGCACTGCAAGGCAGTTTAATATTTCCTACATCAAGGCATCCGCTAAGCTCATTGACGAAGGAGCTATTTCTGGCAGAGGCGGTGCTGGGCTAAGGTCTTATTTAGAGTTTATTGCTAGATGCAAAGAATTTATAGAGGAGAATCCCCTCTCAGATCTTATGGAGGAAATCATCAAGACATCTGGTCTTGTTGCTTACCATGCAAAAGAGCCAGGAGAGAAAGGAAAAACCAGAGTAGAAAACTTACAGGAACTTGTTTCAGCAACTACCAACTTTGAGCAAAGCATCAAGGAAGATAAGCCTTTTAAAGAAATTGCAGAACAATATTTAGATATGATTTCTTTAGATTCAGGCGATAGGCAAGCTTCAGAACATGATGATGCAGCTCAATTAATGACTTTACATTCGGCTAAAGGATTAGAATTTAAGTTAGTGATAATGACTGGATTAGAAGAAAGTTTATTTCCTCATGGTAGATCTATGGAGAATCCAGCTCAGTTAGAGGAAGAAAGAAGGCTTTGTTATGTCGGCATTACCAGAGCAATGGAAAAGTTATATATCACTCATGCAGAATCAAGAAGACTCCATGGTTCAGATACTTTCAACCCTCCATCTAGATTCTTACGTGAAATTCCAAAAGCTCTTATAAATGAGATTAGACCTAGAGCGCAAACCAATATTCCTTATAATAGAAAAGACTTCACAGAAACGAAATTTGAATTTGAAGAAGAGATAGGGATAGCACTTGGACAAAGAGTTGCCCATAAAACTTTTGGAGAAGGAGTAGTCCTCAATTACGAGGGCTCGGGAGAGGCAGCAAGAGTTCAAATTAATTTTAGTAAAGCTGGAACAAAATGGCTTGTTATGGCTTACGCAAACCTTGAAAAACTATGATAAAAAATAATTACTTATACCTACTTGCACTTCTATTTATAGTCAGCTGTTCAGACAATATTGAAAATACTGAAGCCGTCTCAGAGCAAGAAACTTATAAATGGCGTCTAGTTACAGCTTGGCCTAAAAATTATCCCGGTTTGGGAATGGCTCCCGAAAGAATCGCTCAACTTGTTGAGCAGATGAGTGATGGACAGATGCAAATTACAGTTTTTGGAGCTGGAGAGCAGGTGCCTGCTTTTGGGGTATTCGATGCTGTATCAAGTGGCTCTCATCAAATGGGTCATAGCGGCGGTTACTTCTGGAAAGGAAAAGTTCCTGCTGCACAATTTTTTACTGGAGTTCCATTTGGCTTAACAGCAGATGAAATAAATGCCTGGACTAACAGAGGCGGAGGCTTGGAATTATGGAGAGAGATTTACGAACCTTTTAATATCTATCCTATCCCAGCTGGAAATACCGGAACACAAATGTTCGGTTGGTTTAACAAAGAGATTAATTCTTTAGATGATATAAAAGGATTAAAGATGAGAATCCCAGGAATAGGCGGCGAGGTCTTTAAAAGAGCTGGAGGAATTCCAGTAACACTTCCAGGTGGAGAGTTATTTACAGCTCTGCAAACAGGAGTGATAGATGCTACTGAATGGGTTGGTCCATATAATGATTTAACTTTTGGTTTCCAGCAAGCTGCAAAATATTACTACTACCCTGGATGGCATGAGCCAGGCTCAATGCTCGAACTGCTTATTAATATCGATGCTTGGAACTCACTTCCAAAACATCTCCAAGTAATTATTGAGACTGCTTCAAAGGCTGTTAACCAGGATATCTTAGATGAATATACTGCTAGAAATAATACAGCCTTGGTAGAACTAGTAAACGTTCACAATGTTCAATTAAGAAAATTGCCGGATGATGTTATTGCAGAATTTAAAGTTATTGCTAACGACATCTTAGAAGAAAATGCTGCAAATGATGAGACTGTTAATAAGGTCTATCAATCATATAAAAAATTTAAAGACGGTGTTTCTGCATATCATAAGATTTCCGAAGATGCCTTTGTTGAGGCTAGAAACGATTAGTGAGTAATGATCTTGCCTTTAAATCCCTAGGTCTTTGTGATTATCAAGAGACCTTAGATGCCATGAGATCTCATCTAGGGTCAGAACAATTTCATGACGAGATATGGTTTGTAGAACACCCTCCAGTTTTTACTTTAGGAACCGCTGCAGATAAATCTCATATCTTAAATGCTAAAAATATACCTATCATTCAAACTGACAGGGGTGGTGAGGTTACTTATCATGGACCAGGCCAGTTAGTTATTTACTTCATGTTAGATATTAAACGTTTAGAGCTTGGACCAAAAAGCCTAGTGCAAAGCATTCAAAATTTTACTAAAAATCTATTAAACGAATTCTCAATAGAATCTAATTTTATTGATGGTGCTCCTGGGGTTTACGTAGAAGATAAAAAAATTGCCTCCATAGGCCTTAGAATTTCTAAAGGTAAAAGCTATCACGGCATTAGTATTAATGTTGATATGGATTTAGAACCTTTTTCTAATATAAACCCCTGCGGTTACGAGGGTTTAGAAGTAGCCCAAATAAAAGATTTTAAAGAAAAAATTACTATTAAAGAGGTTGAGCAACTTGCCATTAAGCATTTAGGCCTTATATTTTAGTTATGGAAGTTATACCCACACAAAAGATTATTAATAGAGATGGGGTTAAGGCTGTAAAAAATGGCCAAAAGAAAAACCCTTACTCACATATACCAAACCTAAAAAAACCAGCATGGCTAAGAGTTAAGGCTGAATTTAATCCAAACTTTCATAAAATTAAAAGCCAAGTAAATGAGAAGAAATTAAATACAGTTTGTGAAGAAGCTCACTGCCCCAATATTTCTGAGTGCTGGTCTGCGGGAACAGCTACCTTTATGTTGATGGGTTCAGTTTGTACAAGAGCTTGTAAGTTTTGCTCTGTCGATACTGGTAATCCTAAAGGGTGGTTAGATCTAGATGAGCCAATGAATACTGCTAAAGCAGTTCAAGTTATGGGCCTTAAGTATGTGGTTTTAACTTCAGTAAATAGAGATGACTTGGAAGATGGCGGTGCTAAGCACTTTGCACAAACCGTAAAGCTTATTAAAGAATTAAACCCTGGAACAGCTGTTGAGGCACTTACACCGGATTTTAAAGGCCTTTCATCTTCTATTGATACACTTGTTAATTGTGGATTAGAGGTATTTGCTCAGAATATTGAAACGGTTGAAAGGTTAACTCATCCGGTTAGAGATATTAGAGCTGGCTACAAACAAACGCTTGATGTACTAGCTGAGTCAAAAAGAATTAATCCTAAAGTTCTAACTAAAACAAGTCTTATTCTGGGCTTGGGTGAAACCGACCAAGAAATTGAAGAGACTATGGATGATTTAATAAAAAATGAAGTTGATATTCTTACCCTTGGCCAATATCTTAGGCCAACCCTAAACCATCTGCCCATAGAAAGATGGGTAACCCCAGAGGAATTTGAAATCTATAGAGAAATTGGACTTAAGAAAGGATTCCTTGAAGTGGTTTCTGGTCCCATGGTTAGATCTAGTTATAGAGCCGAAAGAGCTTTAGAAAAGAATAACGCAGGGCTTAATAGTTAATAAGTTTTGATATTTTTTGACTATTTTCAGAAGAAATATATAAATTAGAAAGCCATTCCTTATATTGCTTTTTAAATTCTTTAACCCCAATAGCATTGAAAATATCAAAAGGACCTTGTTCAAGTAACATTCCCACTATCCAGGCTTTATTAATTTGATCTTTTTCTAAAATATCATCAGCCAAAAGGACTAAGGCAGACTCAATAATCCCAATACGTAGATCTTTTTGTATATCTATATAATTAGATTTTTCATGCTCATTTTGTACTTTTGAGTAGTCATAAAAACCTTTTCCAGTTTTCTTACCCAAAGATTCATTGCTTGTATATTTAGATAATAATCCAAGGATTTTTTCTTTATAAATAATATGAGATGAGCCTTCTTCTTTTTCATCCCATGCGCCTTTGACTACATCTAAGCCAAAAATATCCATCATGCCAAAGGGACCAAATTCGCTCTTATTCAGCTCTTTCCATGCTCCGTCAATTTCTTCAATAGAATACAAGCCTTCAATGACCATCAGCATGCTTTGGCTAAAAAGGCCGCCAAGCATTGCATTTAAGGCATAGCCCCGACTTTCTTTTTTTAATACAAGAGGGTGGCCATTAATGCTGTCAACAAAAGCTACTAAAGATTTAATGGTAGCTTCTGAGGTGTTAACACCTCTTACTAGGTCAATTAATCGTGATCCTAGATGAAAGTGCATTGCTGCAAAGCGCGTGCTTGAATTAAGTTGCTGGCTCATTTTTGTTACAGATAAGCTGGATGTATTGGTTGTTAAAATGGCGTTCTTACTAATAAGAGACTCAACCTCTTTTAAGACTTTAATTTTTAGATCAAAATTCTCAGGAATAGATTCGCTAATTAAATCAGCCCCTTCAAGTGCATTTATTAAATTGCTTTCATTTTTTATTTTAGAAATAGAAGCATCTAGATCGACTTCATTAAAAAAATTTGAATGACTTAAAAACTCACCCATCGCTTTTTGATTTTCTTTTCTACTAGCTAAAGACTCTTTTGATGGGTCATAAATTACACATTCATAACCAGCAACAGAAGCCATCAAAGAATTAAAGCAACCCATTGTTCCAGCGCCAATAAAACATACTTTCTTTATTGGTTCTGAATTCATTTATTTTAAAACTTTCGAAGGCTGTTCTGGAATAAAGAGATTTGTAGCGCCTTTTATAAATACTGCATCTTTATATTCAAGAATAGGGAGCTCTTTAAGTTTATTAATAATATGAGCTTGAGTAGGGTTTTGCTCCCAGCTAGATGAATGCCAGTCAACATGACCCTGACCTAAGTGCATCTCTTTAAAAAAGTTATGAGAAGTATGAAGTATAGGTTCTGCAACTACCGGCTCTTTAGTAACATCAACATTTGGAATATATCTATAACCAAAGGTTTTTTTATTCTTTTCACTATCACTAATTGTTTTAACAATATCATCATCCAGTTTGGTTAAGTTAGAGATAGAAATATCTAAAATAGGATTATTGTAATGAGACACATGGGAGCTTGCTGTTCCTAATTCTAGTTTATGGTCTTCAATATCTGCATATATTTTAGGGATACCCTGGAGCTCTCTACCAGTTAAAATAGGGTCTGTTAGGTTCTCCCAGAATACTAAATTATAAGCTGCTGTCTCTTGGTCAACAGTGCCTTTAAAAGTTGTTTCAACACTTACGGATATTAGGTTATATGCTCTTCCTGCAAGCCAATCAATATCTTTATTACAAGCATATGCAATAGAAACAACGGGCTCTTCAGGTATGCTGAATTGCTCAGGAATTATGGATCTAAGAATATTAGCATCTGTGAGATATGGCACCACAATCATCGTGACGTCTCTATACCAACCACTCACCTTGGGGTTGGTTGCTCGAGGACCAAAATTAAATGGCATCATGTCATTCCCATTTTTTGGGATTTTAAAGTTACTCATAAGTTAGTTAATAGTAATAGAAGAAATACCTCTAGGATAATGAAAGAATATATATTTTTGATACTTAAATATATCTTTAGGTTTTGTTCAAAAGGCGAAGAAGAGGATGGTAGGTTTGGATCAGATCCTCTTTTATAAAAAAATAATATTGACTTAAGTGTCCAATCTCTTACTGCGTGGAAGTATATCCATGATTTCAGATATAAATTTAAAGCCTTTCTCAGTAAGGTTTATATCTTTAACCCTATGATCACCTTTAGCCTGAGTCTTAATAATAAGACGTCTTTGTTCAAGAGGGTCAAGAACCGCCTTTACTTTAGTAAATGATATCTGCAGTGTAGTTTGAAACCATTTTACGTTAGGAGGGGATTCATTTTTGTGCATTCTAACAGCTATTTCAGAAAGAATAATAAGCTCAGGGATTCCTATTGATTCTTTTATAAAAATCAGATGTAGTGCTTTAGCTCCTATATTTTTTGCTATGAAGCTTTGGTCTATTTTCATAACATATTTGAAAATTTCTCTTATTAGTAATTAGAGCATACTTCTAAATAAGACATGAGTATTAATTACTCATTAAAAATAAGCCATTAAAAGCTATCTCCCTATAGTATCAAATATTTTTATAGAACAATAAAAGGAAATATTAGAACAAGAATGAGGATAAATAGTTGTATTAAGATAAAAGGAATAACCCCTTTATAAATATCTGAGGTCTTGATACTTTCGTCGGCGACTCCTCTTAAATAGAAAAGAGAAAACCCAAAAGGCGGTGTTAAGAATGATGTTTGTAGGTTAATGGCTAAAAGAATTGCTAACCATACAGGATCAAATCCCATCATTAACAGCGGTGGAGCCACTAATGGCACTATCACATAGCAGATTTCTATAAAGTCTAAAATAAAGCCAAGCAAGAAAACAAATAGTAAGACAAAAACTAAAGCGGTATATGGACCTCCAGGGAGGGATCCAAAAATAAGATTGATCAGCTCATCACCACCAACTCCTCTAAATATTAAAGAAAAGATTGAGGCCCCTATTAATATAGTGAAAATCATTGTTGAGACTATTGCTGTTTTTTGACTAGCTTCTTTAATAAAAGCTAAATTAAATTTTCCGTTTATTAGAGCAATAAACAGAGCTCCCATGGCGCCAATAGCAGATGCTTCTGTTGGCGTGGCAATACCCGCAATGATAGATCCAAGAACAAGAACAATTAAAAGCAAAGGCATGGCAAGTGTTTTTAAAACATCATGCTAGATGCTGATTGGGCATTGGGATCAAATTGAATATCAGCATTTTTACTATTTTGATAAAGAGTATAAAAAAGATAACCAAGGCAAATTAAAATACCAGGCACAATAGCCCCTACAAAAAGATCTCCTACCGTTACTGTTTTTTGAGAAAATATCCCCATATTATTTTGTGCTCTTTGGTAGGCATTAGACATAACATCTCCAAGAAGTACCAAAGCTATAGAAGGAGGTATTATTTGTCCAAGCGTTCCAGTTGATGCAACAAGGCCGGCTGAAAAATCTTTTTTATAACCTTGTTGAATGAGAACAGGCAAAGACATTAACCCCATAGTTACGACAGTAGCACCAACAATTCCAGTGCTTGCTGCTAAAAGAGCTCCAACAAGAATTATAGAAATACTCAATCCCCCTCTAATGTTCTTAAAAGCCAAAGCCATATTCTCAAGCATCTTAGATGCTATGCCTGATCTCTCTAAAACAGTACCCATAAAAATAAACAAGGGAACTGCAAGAAGCGTCACGTTATTCATGATGCCAAATATTCTTAAAGGAATACTTTTAAAAATTGCTGGATCAAAGATACCAAATGGAATGCATATTAAGGCAAACAAGATGGATATACCTGACAAGGTAAATGCTACTGGATAACCAAAGAGCAAAGCACAACAAACTAGCATCAATAATATAAGAGGTATTATTTCCATATAATTTTGATTAGTTGGTTTATAAAAGCTGCAAAAAGCGTGAGTGGAAATAAGAATATAAATGTTTTTTGAACAAAGACATACCCAAGGCCGCCAGCTTCATTTGATACTTCTTGAATTTTCCAAGACATAGCAATCAGATCTATAGAATAAAACGCAATAATGAACATTACAGGAAGCAGAAATATAACTCCCAAGACAAGGTTGACTAAATTCTTGTACTTGGCTGAAGCATCGCGATAAAAAATATCAACGCGAACATGCTCATCTTTATTAAAGGCATACCCAGCACAACCAAGAAAGACAAGGGCATGAAAATACATAACTAATTCTTGTAAGCCCGTTTGGCCAATTCCAAAAAAATACCTACTTACAATGACAATAATCATGAGCAGCGTCATTAAAGGGATGAGATAGGAAATATACTCGCCTATAATATTTATGAACTTTTCTACAATATTCATTAGAAGTATGTCGAAGATTTAGTTAGAATATTTATCATGTTAATAGTTCTCTCTCCAGCCAAAACCTTAGATTACTCTGTTGATGCTAAAAGCAATCATACTGCACCCCAGTTTCTAAGCCAATCCTCTAAGCTTATAAAAAATCTAAAAGAAAAGGAACCTAAGGAAATTGCAAGCTTAATGGGGTTGAGCGATAAATTAGCTTCATTAAATTTTGATCGCTATCAATCATGGAAAGCTTCTAAAACAGTTTCCTCAGATGCAAAGCCATCTATGCTTGTTTTCAAAGGAGATGTATACCAAGGTTTAGAGGCGGAAAATTTTAATGCCAAACAAATAAAATTTGCTCAAAAGCACCTAAGAATTCTTTCAGGTTTATACGGAATCTTAAGACCAATGGATGTAATGAGGCCTTATAGATTAGAAATGGGAACAAAACTCCAGACTTCTAAAGGAAAAAATCTTTATGAATTTTGGGGAAGTACAGTTAAGGATAATGTCATAAATGATCTGAACTCTCAAAAATCAGACCTATTAATTAATCTTGCATCAAAAGAATACTTTTCTGTCTTAGGCAAGATGCCCGAAACAGTTAACGTTATATCCCCAGTGTTTAAAGATTTTAAAAACGGTAAGCATAAAATTATTAGTTTTTATGCAAAAAGAGCTCGAGGCCTAATGGCAAGATGGATTATTGAAAATAATATCAAAGACTTCGAAAAACTCTCTAAGTTTAATTCAGATGGTTATTATTTTTCAAAAGCTGAATCTTCAGCCTCTGAACCAGTCTTCTTGAGAGACTAAACTAAGCCTTTATCTTTTTCCCAGAATGAATGCTTGGGTTCAAGATCGTCAAAATTGCCAACAGATTTATTCATGTAAGCAGTCATTGCCTCTTCTAAGTCATTTCCGCTAAGAAGACTAGAATTCCATGCTGCGTGATAATCCAGAGAGTCCTTTACAGAATGATCTCTTGCATAATTAATCTGTTTCTTAATGACCCTTGTTACCAAGGGAGACTTGCTAGCAATAGTTTTAGCTATTTTATTAACTTCAGAAACTAAATTTTCCTGAGAATCAAAAACTTCATTAACAAGACCAAGAGATTTGGCTTCAGCTGAATCAAACTTTCTTCCTGTATAGGCAAGCTCTCTTACAACGCCAATAGGCATTAATGTTGGTAATCTCTGAAGCGTACCCACATCTGCAGCAATACCAATATCAACTTCCGCTATTTTAAAAAAAGCATCATCACTGCAATATCTCATGTCACATGCAGCAACCATATCAATAGCCCCGCCAACACAAGCTCCTTGAATAGCAGCAATAGTAGGCATTCGGCATTCTTCTAAGGCCGTAAAGGCATCTTGAAGCTCTAATACCTCATGATAGAAAGCCTCTCTAACTCTAGCTGGATCTTTCTTTTCAGCAGTTTTCTCTGAAGGAGCAAAAGTTGCTAAGTCCATACCAGCACAAAAATGCTTACCTTGTCCTGAAAGAACTATGACCCTTGCTTTAGAATTTTTATCAATATCTTTGATCAAGTCCGGAAGCTCTTTCCAAAAAATTCTTATCATGGAATTAAAAGCATCAGGCCTGTTCATAGATATATGAGCTACATGATCTTTTATTTCTACATCAAAACATGTGTAATTAGTCATTTTTAATTATCTCTATAGATTTATTAAGAATATCCCTCATTTCTTCAACATGCTCAAAGGTCTTATGATGTGACATAACAACTTTTCTTTCTTCACTTAACAAAACAAACATTTTTTGAAGCTTGTTAAGATTTTCTAATAATTCATTGTTCATATGATTTTTATCACTGTAAATAATTTATTAGCATTATAATGGTCTTGTACTATGAAATCACCTAATCAAATATATTTATCATCCTTAATTAGTATTTTACTACTTACTAATTTTGTTTCATCGGAAGAAACAGTAGATAACTCTTTTCAAAAACAATCATTGCTTGCAGTGCTTTACATGCAAACATCAGCAGAGTTTGCTGCTAACAATATACAAACCTATACCAATGCAACCAATAAAATAGACGAGGCTTTATCTGACAAGAGCTGGACAGCAGCACTGGAGCAGAAAGACAATTTTTCTTTAAAAAAGCCAGCTATTATTTTAGATGTAGATGAGACAGTTTTAAATAATACTCCTCATCAAGCACGATCAATTTTAAATGGCTGTTCATACCCATGCGGATGGATTGACTGGGGTCTTGAAAGTTCTGCCGAAGCAATTGATGGCGTAAAAGATTTTTTACTTTATGCGAAAAGCAAAGATATTAAAATCTTCTATGTGACTAACAGAGTTGCAGAGTTAGAAGATGCAACTAGAGTAAATCTTAAAGCACTTGGCCTGCCATTTGATGATGATGAAGATGTGCTTTTGATGAAAGGTGAAAAAGGATGGTCTTCTGATAAAGTTTCAAGAAGAGCTCTTGTAGCAAGTAACTATAGAGTTATTATGCTTGTTGGCGATCAAATTACAGATTTTATCTCTACAGAGGAAGCTACTTTAGAGCCAGAGGCTAGAAAAGATCTTGCTAATAAATATAAAGATATGTGGGGAAGTAAATGGTTCATGATCCCAAATCCAATGTATGGAAAATGGGAGGGCTCTATATACGGTAATCAATATCCTGAAACACAAGAAGAAATGATTCAAAAGAGATTAGAAGCTCTGAAACCTTAATGAAAAACAAATCTATTCTTGTCTTAGTCCTAAGTCTGTTTGTTTTGCTTTTTTTATTAGTTCAAAGTAAAACTAAAATTGAATATATTCCTATTGGCAATACTAGCCCCAATCTCATTGAAATTAATTCTTTTAAGAAAAATGTAAAGCCAAAAAATATTATTCTTATAATTGGGGATGGGACAGGGCTTAATCAGATAGCATTATCAAGAATTGCTATTGGAGGTCCCGATTTTAGACTTGCCATAGATCAATTGCCTTATTCAGGAATCTCATTAACCCATTCAGATGATAGTCTGATTACAGACTCTGCAGCATCAGCGACCGCTTGGGCAGCTGGGATAAAAACTACCAACAAATTTCTATCAATATCACCTGAAAAAGATATAGTCCCAACGATTCCCGAGCTCTTATCAAAAAAAGGCTTCATATCTGGATTAGTTGCTACATCATCAATTACACATGCAACACCAGCTGCTTTTTATGCCCATGTAGATTCAAGGTATAAAGGAGAAGAAATAGCTAGGCAGTTACTAAGTTCTCCTATCAGCATTGCTTTAGGAGGAGGGTTAGAGTTTTTGATACAGATGAGCTCCAAGAAAATTCCTTTTTACTAACAGAGAAAGATGCTTTATCTTTAGAAAATATACAAAACTATAAAAAAATAATTGGTCTTTTTGATGAAGATGGCATTGAGCGATCACAGAATAAACCTACTCAGAAAAGTATGACCAATATAGCTTTAGAATTTTTATCTTTAAAATCTAAAGAATGCTCTGGTTTCTTTTTAATGAGTGAGGGAAGTCAAATTGACTGGGCTGCACATGATAATAATTCAGCTAAAATGATAGAAGAGTTTAGAGATTTTGATCAAACAATTCAAAATGCCATAAATTTCGTAAGCAATAATGGTGAAACACTTTTAGTAATAACGGCAGATCACGAGACCGGGGGCCTTCAAATTCTAGGCCAGGACAATGGCAAGGTTAAAGTTCAGTGGGGAACAGGCAGGCATACAGGAATTCCTGTAGGTGTATATGCATATGGCCCTGGAGCTGATGCTTTTACAGGGGTCATGGATAACACTGATATCTTCACAAAAATCTTAGATGCTGTTGATTACTCCAATTTATCCAATTCAAACTGCTTAAATTAAGTCACCAATATTTCTAATTGTTAGAATCGCCTCTGGCTCATTAATAATATTGACATTACTTGTTGGCTCCAAGACCTGGAATGAATTCTCAATCCCTGCTTTAACGGCTGCATTAACTACATAAAGATTATCATCCGCAAATAAAGAAAATTTTGGATTGATATTAAAATATCTAAAAGCTTTGCTCCAAAAACCTTGATGCTCTTTCACAACTCCCAACTCTACCGAAGAGATGCAGCCATCAACATATTGCATAAATGGAACAGAACCGGCTTTTATATTTAATAGCCTTGGATCGCAATTAGTTAGCAAGATAATTCTTTTATCCAATGATGAAAGTTGGTTTAATGTTTGTTCTGCATTAGGCAGAAAATTAATTTTTGAGCTGTGCTCAGCAGCAACACTTAGAAAATCAATATCATACCTATTCTCCCAAAACTCTAATTCATACCAAGGGAGCGTCCCGTAAATCTTTGACGCAGTTGTTTTAATCTCAAGCTTAGCCTCTTCTAAAGAAATATTTTTTGATATAGACAGTTTTAATGGAATTAACTCCTGCCAAAATAAATTATCAAAACTTTGGTCTAATATCACGCCATCAATATCTAGCAATATATCAGAGGCATTTGTTACTATATTAGAATGAAGATTACGCATAAATTTTTAAAAGGTATTTTAAACCCATTGCAACAAACTGTCATAGATGCATCTCATGCAATTATGGAAGTCTATAAGAAAGATTCTTTTCAATTGGATATTAAATCAGATGGTTCCCCGGTGACAGAGGCAGATAATAACGCTAACGATATAATAGTTAAGGCTCTTCAAGAAATTACACCTCAAATCCCAATTATCTCTGAAGAAACTTATAAAAAAGAAGATAAAAACCCGATTAGCTCCTATTGGCTGGTAGACCCTCTCGATGGAACAAGAGAATTTATAAACAAATCTAAAGAATTTACTGTAAATATAGCTTTAATAGAAAACGCTGTTCCAGTTTTTGGCATTGTTGGAGCCCCAGCAACTGGAAAGATTTGGTCAGGCTCATTCTTTCAGCGTCCCTCAAAATATTCTAGTTAATCTTATTTATGATCAATAAGTTGGACAAAAGCATTTGCTCAGCGATGTCTGGGTGGAAAACTTTAGATAGATCCAATAAGATTGGTTATGAGTAAAAGTCATCAAACAGATCAGATAAAATATTCTTAGAATTCTTAGAAGAAAAATTTATACGCTATATCATTATAGAGTTGTTGAGAAGGGTAGTTCTTTAAAGTATGCTCTAGCAGACAACGAGGCTGATATTTATCCAAGATTTGGACCTACTTGTGAGTGGGATATTGCAGCAGGACATGCATATCTCATAAGTAAAGGTGGAAGAGTATGTCAAATGAGCTCAGGGGATCACTTAGCTTATACAAAAAAAGATACTATCTTGAATCCATACTTTGTGGGGTTCAGAAATACCTACTTAAAAGATAGATATATGCCACTTTTAAGCGAATTTTATAAAAAATTGGTATAATTCTTTAGTAAGATTAATTAACAATATAGTTAATTATAAATAAAACGTATATATAAATGGGAACACAGCTTACAGCCATCACAGCTTAATAGTCCAGGAAAGGATATAGAATCCTATTTGTCCTCTGTGCATGCAATTCCTATTTTAACTAAAGAACAAGAACAAGAATTAGCTATAAAGCTTTATGAAGAAGATGATCTTGATGCGGCAAGAATGTTGGTTATTCATCATCTTAGATTTGTAGTTCACATTGCAAGATCCTATCAAGGCTATGGTCTTCCTTTGGCTGATATTATTCAAGAAGGCAATGTTGGTCTAATGAAAGCAGTCGATAAATATGACCCTAATAGAGGTGTGAAGGTTGTCTCATTTGCAGTCCATTGGATAAAAGCAGAAATACATGAATATATTCTTAAGAATTGGAGATTGGTTAAAATTGCCACAACTAAAGCTCAGAGAAAATTATTCTTTAATCTTAGAAGTAAAAAGAAAACACTTGAATGGCTAACTAAAGAAGAGGCTGAAAAAATAGCTAAAGACCTTAACGTTGAAGTTAAGGATGTGCTGCATATGGAAAGCCGGCTATCTTCTAATGACTCCTCTTTTGATGGGCCTTCATCCTCTGATGATGATGAAGATATGATGTCGCCATCTCAATACCTTGAAGACAAGAGATATGATCCTGAAGTTTTGGTTGCTAATGCCGAGGCGCAAGAGGTAAATCATGATGGTCTGACAGAAGCCTTAAAAATGCTTGATGATAGAAGTAAAGACATCCTTCAAAGAAGATATCTTTCTGATGACAAGGCTACACTTCATGATTTAGCTGATGAATATAATGTTTCAGCTGAAAGAATTCGCCAAATAGAAAGCGGCGCATTAAAAAAACTAAAAGCGTTTATGGTCACTGCTGCTTAACCCAGCCAAAAATTCAATGCGTTATAAATTTCTTCCATCCTTTGTAACTAGGCGGGGCAGAATAACCCAAAGCCAAGAAAATAATCTTAATCACCTTTCTGATTTCGAGATTACCAGCTATCAAGATATTCTCTCTTCTAAAGAAGGTTTTTCTAAATTAGTCTTGGAGATAGGTTTTGGTAATGGTGAAAATACCTTAAGGCTTGCTAAAAATAACCCCGATACTCTATATATTGGCTCTGAGGTATACCAGGCAGGCATTGGATATCTTTTAGGAGAGGTTATAAAAGACGATATTAATAATATAAAAATTACCTCCGGGGATATAAGGCTATTATTTGAAGACATAAAAAGTCCAATTTTTGATGATGTAGTGGTTATTTGTCCTGATCCATGGCCAAAACTAAAGCATCATAAAAGAAGAATGCTTAATAGAGAGTTTTTGGAACTCATTCATCCAATTATTAAAGAAAATGGAAATTTATTCATGTCTACTGATTGGGAGAATTACGCTGAATCTATAGGCGAGGCAGTTAATAATTCCAATGGGTATCAAAAATTAGATTCATCTATTTATGAAAATTCTGAACTAACAAAATTTCAGAAAAGAGCAGTTGAAGAAGGGAGAGCTATTTACACCTTTGCTCTTAAAGTAATTTAATTAAATATATTTACAGTGTCATTTAAAAACTTATAACCCATATCTGTTGCTTTCAATCCGTCTCTTTCTAAAAGGTTTGCTTTAATTCCCTTTTCTATTTTCTCTACAAAACTGTCTTGAATGAAGATATTATTATTTTTTATTTCGTCAAAAGAAAGACCAGATTTTACTCTTAATAGATTCATTGCTAAGTCTAAGTCGTATCCTTCAGGTGTAATAATTGTATCTACGGTCTTCGATGGATCTAGAATATAAGAAGCCACTTTTTTAAGTTTGACCATTCGCTTAATATTATCTTTGGTAGTTACCTTGCTGTGAGCTCCTGGACCAAGCCCCAAATAATCCCCATACATCCAATAATTCATATTGTGTTTACTTTGGCTTCCATTGCGAGCCCAAGATGAAACTTCATACTGAAATAATTGGTTTTTATTGAGTATATTTTTCGCTTCAAACTCCATTGACTCAACCAAATGTTCAGACGGTAAACGTAATTCCTTTTTATAAAAAATAGTATTTGGCTCTATAGTTAATTGGTATAAAGATAAGTGGTCAATATCATAGTCACAAAAAATTTTAAGATCCTTGGTTAATGAATCTAAGTTTTGGTCCATAATTCCATAAATTAGATCAATAGTCGTATTAACTGACTTCATATTAGACGCAAGCTTTATAGCATTAAATGAATCTTCAGATTTATGATTTCTCTCAAGGCTAGTCAATGTCTTTTGATCAAAACTTTGTATGCCAATTGAAACTCTGTTAATTCCAGCATCAACAAGGTCATTTAAGTAGTCTTCAGAAACTTCTTTAGGATTTAATTCAAAGCTAATTTCACATTTATCTTGTAACAGTTCCTCATTTGTTAATTTACTAATTAGTTGCTCGATAATTTTTACTGAAACAAGAGAGGGTGTTCCGCCTCCAAAATAAACTGAGGCAAACTTTCTATCATTAATGTAATGCGAGGATTGATCTAAATCTTTAATAATAGCCTTCAGAAGAAGCTCTTCATCTCCATCCTTCTTGTTTACTTCAATATTAAAATCACAATAAGGACACTTTTTCTCACACCAAGGGAAATGAATATAAAGCGAGAGAGGCGATTTATTAGGATCTATCTTTATCAAGTTCTTTTAAAAATAATTGAGCAGCGATTGCTCTATGACTAATTTTGTTTTTTAAACTAGCCTCTAAAGATGCCATAGAAACATCTAGCTCATTTGGATAGAATATTTTATCGTAACCAAAACCACCTTCTCCAGAGCTAAGAACAGATATTCTTCCATGTATCTTGCCCAGTGAAAATATTGGCATAGGATCTTCAGGCGAGTGAACTCCAACCAACACACAAACATAATAAGCCGAGGTTGATTCAAGATTGAGATTTTTAAGTTCTGCAATTATCTTATTCCGATTATCTAAATCAGAAGCTCCGTCTTTTGCATATCTTGCAGAATAAATTCCGGGTTCAAAATTTAATGCAGGCACAACAAGACCAGAGTCATCAGCAATTGAAAATAGTCCAGAATTTCTTGACCCATGCCTTGCCTTGATTAAGGCATTTTCAAAAAAAGTAAGACCATCCTCAATAGCATCTTCAATATTTAATTCAGATTGAGATATCAATTCATAGTTATTAAAAATATCATTGAATTCTTTTAACTTGCCCTTGTTAGAAGTAGCAAGAAGAATTTTTTTATTTTTTTCCAAGTAAGTACACTCCCTCTGATGCAAATATATTTGGCATTATTGAAGCAAGTAAACCTTTTTTACTTGAGCTATTAAGAAATATTCTCTCATCGATAATAAAACCAGAATCTGAACATAGTTTTTCAAAGTCACTAATAGTACAAAGATGAAGATTTTCAGTCTCATACCAGCTCGAAGGAAGACTTGGGGTTACGGGCATTTTGCCAGCTAGAAGAGCTAGTCTACATTTCCAATACCCAAAGTTTGGAAGAGTAACTATGCATTTATTTGAAAGTCTTAACATTCGACGCATAGCTATATTTGGATTTTTTAAACACTGGATGGAGCTAGCCATAATTGCAATATCAAAATTAGACAATTCAAAATCTTGAATACCTTTATCTATATCCTTTTCAATAACTGATATACCTTTTTCGATGCATTTATCGATCATCTGATGATCAATCTCCACACCATAACCACAAATATTTTTTGTATTGATTAAATCTTTTAGTAAAGAGCCATCGCCACAACCAAAATCAATGACCTTGCTTCGAGAAGGAACCCAGTCTGTAATAATTTTTGATATTTCTAAAGCCATTAGGATTTTATAAATGTTTTAATAATATTTTCATATCTCGCTGAAGCAAATAGAAAGCTATCATGCCCTTGCTCTCCATCAAGAGTTACATAGGAACAGGGAATATTTACATTCATTGCTGCTAGCTGAATCTCTTTTCCTCTTTTTGGGGGATAAAGCCAATCCGTTTCAAAACCAATAATTAAAAGCCTTGCTTTTATGGATGCTAGAGCTTTTTCTAAGTCTCCAGAAAAGGCACTTGCTGCGTCGTAACTATCCATAGCTTTCGTCATAAGAATATAACTATTTGCATCAAAGGAGTTAGAGAACTTCTCACCTTTGTATTTTAGATAGTTTTCCACTTCAAAATCTACATCACCATCAACCCTTGAAGTGATGTCCTGGAATTTTCTACCAAATTTTAAGTTCATGTGCTCTTCTGAAAGATAGGTTATATGACCAAGCATGCGTGCTGTTTTCAGGCCACTTTTTGGCTTTACATCATGTTTTAGATAGTCCCCATCATGAAAATTTATATCTCTTCTTATAGATTCTCGCGCAACTTCATTCATCGCTATATTCTGTGTGCTTGATTTGGAGGCAGCAGCAAAAATACCAGATTTTTCTATAGAATCAGGAAAAGAAATGGCCCATTGAAGAGCTTGCATACCACCCAGAGCTTCCCCCAGCTACTAAACTCCATTTACTGATACCTAGATACTCAGCTAGCATTTTTTGACTATTTACCCAGTCAATGACCGAGACAGCAGGAAAGTCTTTCCCGTAGCTTTCATTTGTTTCAGGGTTAATGCTAGTGGGTCCTGTTGAGCCAGAACATCCTCCCAAGTTATTGCAGCAAACCACAAAATATTTATCGGTATCAATTGCTTTATTGGGGCCAATTAGCTGGTCCCACCAGCCTGAAGTATCTTCATTTTCACTAATACCTGCAGCATGATGATTCCCAGAAAAAGCATGACATACTAAAATACCATTAGATTTTTCTTCATTAAGCTCACCATAAGTCTCAACCATTAACTCAAACATTGATAGTTTAGAACCCGATACAAGCTCTATACCTTCTTTAAATTTGACTAATTCTGTTTTCACTTTCATATTATAAATCGTAAAAAACTAGCCAATAGAATTTCAATTTGCCTTATTAAAATTAAGGCAACTAATGGTGAAAAATCTAGACCGCCAAAAGCAGGCACAAATCTTCTTATCGGTTCCAAGGCTTTTGAAGATATTTCTTCTACTAATTGAAAGAAGGGATGACTATTTCCAGGAGATACCCAGCTCAAAATTACTGACCCAATAAGAGCAAAGAATATTATTCTAAAAATAGTATTTATTGTCTCGGCAATTGCGATAAAGCCCAAGCTAACTTCGTCATACTGACTTGAATATACCAAATATAGACTAATAAAATTTAAGAAGGAGGCTATGATAAATATCATATAAAGCTGGTTACTAAAAATAGAAATTTTTGATATGGGTTTATAGAAAGCAATAAATCTTTTAACAATTGGATTAAAGTAATCCACTTTTAATATATTAAAGACAAACAATATAACAAATGCATAGCTTGCCACTCCAAGAGCCATGTTCAATAGTTCTATAATGTTAGGATTCATTTGATATCTCTTTTGATCTTTTTATTGCTGCAATAATACCTTTTTCAAAAGAATTTAATACTTTTAAAGATTTAAATTCCTTGATACCTGCCTCGGTAGTTCCTTTTTTTGAAGCTACTGTTTCAATCAACTCATCCATATTTAAATTATTTCTTGATGACAAGCTAACTCCCTCGAGAAGGTTTCCTATTATCTCATTAGTTTTTTTAATATCACCATCGCACATCTTTAAAATTCTTTTTTCATAAACCTTTAGTAAATAGAAAAAATAAGCAGGACCACTTCCTATTAACCCGGTAAAGTCATCCATTTTACTTTCTTTATCTAGTTCTAAAATAATACCAACTTTTGAAAAAATATTTTTTGCTTTTTTGAATGATGCATTCGAGGATGAGATATTTATGAGAGCGGTATTTGCTTTATTAAACTCCGCCGCTGTATTGGGCATACCTCTTATTAACTCAGCATTATTTGCTATTGAAAGGTATTTCTTAGATTTAATTCCTGCCACCAAGGAGATTATTTTAGGCTTATTGTAATTTATGCATATTTCAGCATATGCATTTAATGCATCTTTAGGTTTTACAGCCAGGATAAAAAACTCAACATCAAATTTTTTCTCTAAAGAAAATTCTTTGACACCAATCTTGTTTAGTATTTCTTTATTTTTTATATTTCTTTCTATATATAAAATATCTTGCTTCTTAATGCCGCTGGAAATCAAACCTTTAATATTAGCTTGAGCAATATTCCCACCACCATAAAATACTATTTTTTTCATAACCTTTTCCCAAAAATAAGTTCGCCAATTCTAAGCATATTTGATCCACATTCAATGGCAGTTTTAAAGTCGGATGTAGTGCCCATAGAGAGGTATGAAGCATGAGGGTATATTTTAACTAATTTGTCATGCAGATCTTTCGATAGCCTCATCATTGATTTAGTTTCCTCAATGTCATCTGTAAGCTTTGGAAGAACCATTATCCCTCTTAAATTGATGCTCTTCGAAGCCTCAATAAGTTTAGCAAAATTTTCCATCTCAGCAGGTGCAATGCCACTTTTTGAAGATTCATTCGATATATTAATTTGTATAAGCCCGTTAATAGTTTTATTAAGACATCACATTGACCATTTAATTTTATAACAACACTTTCTCTGTCCAGTGAATGCACCCAATGAGCATGCTTTGCTATTATCTTAATTTTATTAGACTGAATGGGCCCAATAAAATGCCAAAAAATATTCTCAAGAGCTAGTGCTTCTGATTTCTCCTGAAGTTCTTGAGAATAATTCTCACCAAAGTCTGTAACTCCAATTTTTATAACTGACTTAATATGGTCTAAACTTTTTTTCTTAGAAACAGCTATTAATAGGATATCTTTAGAATTAGTTCCAGAAGAATCACATGCAAGCTTAATGCTTGAATTAACAATTTTTAAATTATTTTCTAGCTCTTTTTGCATAGAGTTCTCAATTGAGGATCAAAGCCTTGTTTTGTAATTTTTTCTTTAGCATTATTAGCAGCAGATCTATTTGGATAGGGGCCACTTAGAACACTAAACAGAATCTTTCCAGGGTTAGAGCTGCTGTATATTTCATTAATTGAAATTAGCTCTATTTTTTTAAGGGTATTTTCTGCCTCGTATGCATATTTTTTATTGCCATAGGCTCCTATTTGGACAAAATACTCACAAGATAGTAAATTATTACTTATCTCAGACTCTATCAAAACAGAACCATTCATCAGCGAAGTTGGAAAATCTATTGTTATATTATTGGTATTCGTCCTTGGCTCAATGCTTTTAATATCTGTCTCAAAATAGAGAAATGAAATAAAAACTAACAAGGCAGAGATAAAGATAAGAGACATTATGGTAATTGGAGAAAATACCTGAATGCTCTTTTTCTTTGATCTAAATTTATTTTTCTTTGGAGCTCTTATATTTCTGTTCGACGACCCTCTATTTGCAAAATCTTTCATAGATATTACATCTTATCCATAGGCTTTATTCCCAGTAATCCAAGCCCGTTTGAGATAACTTTCTTAGCAGCATTTAAAGTGTAAATAATAGATTGAATGTTTTCATCAGACTCTTTAAAGACATGATTGTCATTATAAAAACTATGAAATACTTGAGCAAAATCCCTGAGATAAAAAATAATAATGTGAGGTTGAAGTGAGGCTGATGCTCTCAACACCATCTCTGGATATTTATTGATCTCATGAATTAACTTGTCGCAAGAAGCATATGAACCACTGACTACAGATTCTGCATCTGAAGGTTCCTCTGAATGATCTTCTAGATACTTTTTCTGCAAAGAAAATATTCTTGCATGGGCATACTGTATGTAATAAAAAATATTTTCTTTACTATCAGATTTGGCTAGATTTATATCAAAATCTAAATGTTGATCGGCCTGTTTTGAAAGGTAATAAAATCTTGCGGCATCGGTACCTATTTCATTTATCAGATCAGCCAATGAGAAAAACTCTCCAGACCTTGTCGACATTTTAACTTTTTTTCCATCCTTAAAAAGATTTGCAAATTGAACAAGCTGAACATTTAACCTTTCTTTATCGAACCCAAGCCCTTCCATTGAGGCTTCTATTCTTTTTATATATCCGTGATGATCGGCACCCCAGACGTTAATCAATTTATCAAAACCTCTATCTATCTTATCCTTATGATAGGCAATATCAGAGGCGAAATAAGTAGCTCTGCCATCATCCCTTATGAGAACTCTATTTTTATCGTCCCCTGTGGAGTTTGTATTTAGCCATAATGCACCATTTTCTTCATATGCTAATTGTTTAGTTTTTAGCTTATCAATGGCTGAGGAAATTTGTGAGCTTTCATCGGAAACGCTACCAAGGGTAGATTCATAAAACCAATGATCGAATGATACATTGAATAATTTAAGGTCTTTTCTTATTGAATCGAGAACTTCCTCTAGAGCAAAGTCTTTAATACTAGACCATAGTTCCCCATGGCTCTTTTGAATCCTAAGAATAATTTCATCTATCTCTTTCTCTTCATCATCTGGAAGATCATTAATATATGCCAACACATCTATCCCTAAGGGGTTATTTTTTGCAGCAAATGCATCCCCAATTTCAGATATATAAGAACCTTTGTATGCATTTTGAGGAAAGAAATCTTCAAATTCTTTTTGGTATATTCTGATAAAAACACTAGCCGTTAAGATATCTATCTGTCTCCCAGCATCATTTATATAATATTCCTTCTCTACTCTATACCCAGAGGATTTTAAAATTCTTGATAGAGCATCTCCGTAAGCAGCTCCTCTCCCATGCCCAACATGAAGAGGCCCGGTTGGGTTTGCTGAGACAAATTCTATCTGTATAGATTTACCTTTATTCTTTTCAGACGTACCAAAATTTTCAGGATTTTTATTTGCTGAATGAACTGCTGAAAAAAAATCAGATCTTTTCAAAGTTATATTAATGAAGCCTGGACCAGCAGATTCTACTTTTTCGTATATATTTAAAAGAGTTAGCTGTTGCTCCAACTATAGCCGCAAGTTCTTTTGGGTTAGTTTTGAGAATGCTGGCAGCAATCATGCAGGCATTTGTAGTTATATGCCCTTTGGACAAATCATCAGTTACATTGGATGAGTATTTCTTTTTAATAGATTCAGTTTGCTCTCTACTTATATTTGGTATTAGTGATAGAAAATTATCTATCTCTAAATTAATACTTTCAATCATTACTTTGCTCTTCCTACATAACTCGCATTTCTAGTATCAACTTTAACTATTTCACCTTCATTAACAAACAAAGGCACTTGCACGATCACTCCTGTTTCCAATTCAGCAGGTTTTGTTGCACCAGAAACAGTATCTCCTTTTACACCAGGCTCAGAGCTTGTGATCTTGAGTTCAACTATCACAGGGGGGTCTACAAGAATAGGCTGTTCATTCCATAAAACAATCTGACATGGCTCTTGACCTGAAAGCCATTTTTTTGCGTCTCCCATTTCAGAAGATCCAATTTCAATTTGTTCAAAAGTAACAGAGTCCATAAAATGCCAACTTTCACCATCTGTATATAGAAACTCCATATCCTTATGATCTACATCAGCAGTTTCAGCTGACTCACCAGACTTGAATGTCTTATCATTAGTATTTCCGGTAAGTAAATTTTTATACTTCACCCTCATAACGGCTTGACCTTTCCCAGGCTTATGAAACTCATGCTCTATTATTGAGCAAGGCGAGTTATCTATTAATAGCTTAGTTCCATTTTTAAATTGATTGGTTGAAATTTTCATTTTGAATATATTTTTATGTTATTTTATGAATAGTTATCGAGGAAAACTATGAAAAAATTATTTATGTTAATTGCCATTAGTGCAATTGTAACTTCTTGCGCACCAAGTGGCGAACAATCTCAGTCATTAGATGACCTAGATTTATTTCTAGCATCTGTGGAAGAGGAGAATAAGATTGAGGGCCCAATAGCGAGCTCCGCTTATTGGATAGGATCAAATTTTATTACCTATGATTCTCAAAAAGTAGTTGCTGACTATGGAAAAAGAAATACGTTAGAAGCTTTAGAGACATCAAGAAAGGCATCAACTTTTAATAATTTAGAAGTATCTGTATCTGACAGAAGAAAGCTGGAACTTTTAAAAAGCTCATTCGTAATGCCGCCACCTTTTGATGAGGATTTAGCCGGAGAGCTTTCTCAGATTTCTACAAAACTCGAAGCTATGTATGGAACTGGAAAACATTGTTATGAAGATGGGACATGCTTGGATTTAGAGGCCTTTGAAAATATTATTGATGCTTCGCGTGATCCAGATGAGCTATTACGGGCATGGATGGGATGGCATGAAATTGGAAAACCTATGAAGCCAATGTATATGAGGATGGTAGAAATTGGCAATCAAGGCTCTCAAGATTTAGGCTTCGATGGCTTGAGCGATCTATGGTTCAGTAAGTACGACATGCCAGCAGATAAATTTTTAGATGAGACAGATAGAGTTTGGGAAGAGGTTAAGCCTCTATACGAAGCACTGCATTGCCATGTAAGAAGTCAACTTAATGCTAAATATGGTGATGAAGAAGTCTCTTTAGAAGGTCCATTGCCAGTTCACTTGCTTGGAAATATGTGGGGACAGTCTTGGAGTAATATTTATGATATTGCCTACACAGAAGCCAGCAGTAACTCGGTAGATGTAACCCAGATTATTGAAGACAAAAAAATTAATGAAAAGAACATGGTTGAGTTAGCAGAAAACTTCTTTTTATCTATGGGATTTGAATCTCTGCCTGATTCCTTTTGGGAGCGCTCGTTATTTATCAAGCCTGTCGATAGAAGCGTTGTATGCCATGCTTCAGCTTGGAATCTTGATCCAGAAACCAATGATCTTAGAATTAAAATGTGTATAGAAAAAAACGAAGAAGACTTTATAACCATTCATCATGAGCTAGGACACATTTTTTACTACCAAGCATACAACCACTTGCCAACCTTATTTCAAGGAGGAGCCAATGATGGCTTCCATGAGGCATTTGGAGATCTATTAACTCTATCCATCACTCCAGAGTATTTAAATAAGATTGGCTTTATCTCAGAGGCAGAAGCCGAAAATGCAAAAACTGATGCAATAGGTTTATTGATGAAGCAGGCTTTAGAAGGAGTTGTTGTAATACCCTGGGCATTAATGCTTGATAAGTGGAGATCGGGTGTATTTAACGGCGACATCACTGAGGATAATTTAAATCAATCTTGGTGGGATATGAGAGAATCTTATCAAGGGATAACATCTCCTGTTGATAGATCTGAGGACTATTTTGATCCAGGTGCTAAATATCATGTGCCTGCTAACACTCCTTATACTAGATATTATCTTGCAAGAATTATGCAGTATCAGTTCCATGAATCTTTATGTAATGAAATAGGGTTTTCTGGTCCGCTTCATGAATGTTCTATCTACGGAAATGCCAAGGCTGGTGAAAAAATAATTGCCACTATGGCTATGGGTCAAAGTGTTCCATGGCAGGACTCTTTTGAAAAAATTACTGGTACAAGAGAGTTAAGCGGAACATCTGTAATGAATTATTATCGCCCACTGAAGCAGTGGCTAGATAAGCAGAATGAAAATAGAGCATGTGGTTGGGGCAGTTAATGAAATCATTAATCAATATTATTATTTCATTTGTTGTTTTTGTTGTAGCTATTGCTATAGCGAATGCATCAGGAAGTTCCTTGGTCCTTCAAGCAGTTTTTATTGCTTTCTCAATTCAATGGATAGCTTTTATCCCAGCTTATATTTTTCAAACCGAAAAATTTTATGACCTAATGGGAAGTATTACCTACCTAACTGTAATTTGGTTCACCTTAATGAGCTCATCAAATGAATCAACATTAACAAATATCGGAAATATTGTAATTGTGCTTTTGATATCTAGCTGGGCTATAAGGCTTGGAACTTTTTTATTTTTAAGAATTAAAAAAGATGGAGAGGACAAAAGGTTCAGAACTATCAAGCCTTCTGCATCACGATTTTTTATGACATGGACACTACAAGGTCTTTGGGTTTCATTGTGCTCAATGTGTGCCTTAACAGCTATTTCCTCCGAAAGTGGAATTATTCTTAACCTTTTCTTTTATGTAGGAGTAGCAATATTTATATTTGGCTTTGCTATTGAAATTATTGCAGATAATCAAAAATCTAAATTTAGATCTATAGAAGCTAATAAAAATAGCTTTATAACAACTGGTCTATGGGCTAAATCTAGGCATCCTAATTATCTTGGAGAAATTCTTTTATGGTTGGGAGTTGCGGTTATATCTTTTTCATCCTTGAGTGGGTGGCAGTACTTGACTTTAATATCGCCAATATTCACTTATCTTTTATTAGTATATGTAAGTGGTGTGAGAATGCTTGAAGAAAGAGGTGAGAAGAAATGGGGTCATAATGAGGAATATATAAAATATAAATCCACGACTCCAAGATTATTTTTTAACTTAAAATAGAACATATAGTTAATAGGCTTAATACTGATAGGTGTATTTAAAAGCTATTAACATTTTTTAAATAACTAGAATATTTTAACAAAATGTTTTATTTATGTTTTTTGACTGTTAATATGTCGTTCACATAGGGAGATTATTATGACGAAGTTTAATTTAGTTCATTTATTTGTACTGGTTTCTGTTGCTAATTTTATGAATGCTCAGGACATGGAAAGTGTCTTAGAAGTGGGAAGAGAAAATCAAAAGCTATCCGCAGTGTCACAAGTAAATATTGATGCTACCGAAAGAAAAGCAGATAAAATAGTAAATGAATGGAAGGCTGTTGCAAAACAGGTAGAAGGACTTATTTTATATAACAAGCAAAAAACAATTCAAATCCAAGCACAGCTAGATCTTATGGATAAGCTAGATGAGCAACTTGTTCAAGTTGTTGTGATGCAAAGACAAATACCACCTCTTGCCCAAAGAATGCTTGAAAGTTTAGAAACATTTATAGGCTTAGATACTCCTTTTAGAAAAGAAGAAAGACAAGAAAGGGTTGATCTAGTTAGATCTTCATTAGCTAAACCAAAGGTAACAGCTTCTGAGCAGGTTCGTCAGGTTTTAGAGGCTTATAATATTGAGGCTGAATACGGAAGAAAAATTGATACGTATGAGGATACTCTTGCCGATGGAACGGTTGTAAATATATTAGTTGTTGGAAGAATCGGTATGTATTATCAAACGAAAGATGAGCAATCAAGTGGCAGATGGAATAACGAAACGGGTACTTGGGATGATCTTCCTGGAAGCTACAGAAAACCAATTAGAAACGGCATAAGGATGGCTAAAAAGCTTGCTCCTACTGACATGCTAATGATGCCAGTCATCAAAGGAGAAGTGTAATGAGAAATTTATATATATTCCCACTTTTATTAGCATTTTCTTTAGGCTTAAGCACTTTTGTTTCTGCTCAAGATGCCTCTGAAGAGGTCGTAGAAATATCTACTGTTGAGGCTTTGCTTGCTCTTGTTAAAGAAGGTAAAACTAAAGAACAGGCAGCAAACACGCAAAGAGAAGATGCTTTTACAGCAAATAAGAACAAACAAGCTTCAATTTTAGCTGCTGAAAAAAGAGAACTAGCTCGTCAAGAGAAAATCGCTGACAAGTTAGAAACAGAATACAAAAAAAATGAAGATATCTTAAGAGTTAAGGAAGAAGCCTATAAGAAAGAACTAGGATCACTAGTTGAGCTTTTTGGTCATTTGCAAAGTTCTGCAGGTGAAGCCGCAGTTCAGTTCTCAGGATCTTTAACTGGAGCTCAATATGGACAAGATAGAGTTGCATTCTTAAATAGTCTCACAGGAAAAATGTCAGAAACTACTGAGTTACCAACTATCAGAGAAATTGAAGGTCTTTGGTATGAGCTTCAAAGAGAAATGATAGCCAGTGGCGAAGTCGTATCTTTTACTACTAACGTTATTGATGTTGATGGTGAAACCTCAGAATGTAACGTAACTAGAGTTGGTTTATTCAACGCTGTATGTGATGGAAAGTATCTAGAATATGCATCCTCGAAAGGTCAGTACGCGTTTCTACCAAGACAGCCAGCAGGAAGATTTACCAAGACTGCAAAAGGTGTGGGAAAAGCAGAAGTCGGAGAACAGGTAAGGTTTGGAGTTGATCCAACTGGTCCTACTGGCGGAAGTTTACTCGCCAACCTTATCCAAACACCATCTTTAATGGAAAGAGCTCAACAAGGAAGAGAAGTTGGTTATGCAATTATTGCTGTAGGTTTGGTAGCTGTTATATTCTCATTCTGGAAGTTATATAGTTTATACATCACTGGAACTGCAGTTAGAAAACAAACTACTAACAAGGCAGCAGATCCTTCAAATCCATTAGGCAGAGTATTAAAAGTAGGCCAAGATAACTTCAATAAAGATATTGACACTCTTGAGCTAAAGCTTGCTGAGGCAATTATGGCAGAAAGGCCAGCAATCGATATGGGTATTGGATTTATTAAGATTATCTCTGTTATAGCTCCTTTAGCAGGTCTACTAGGAACGGTTACCGGTATGATTGTCACCTTCCAAATGATTACATTGTATGGAACGGGTGATCCTAAGTTGATGGCTGGTGGTATATCTCAAGCACTTGTCACTACAGTGTTAGGACTTCTAGTTGCTATTCCGACAAGCTTACTTCACTCCTTCACACAGTCTTCTGCAAGGGGAATAATCAGTATTCTTGAAGAGCAAAGTACAGGTATTCTGGCTGAGAGAGCAGAAACTAAATAAGTATTAATATGCTATTTGCAATATCTGAAGCATTTTCATCCATAAGAGACTTTATGGAGCAAGGCGGAAGCGTGCTTTGGTTAATTGCAATACTTGTTTTCTTTATGTGGGGTATGATTTTCGAAAGAATATGGTACCTATCTCATGCTTACAACCAATATGTAGGCACCCTAGCAAAACAATGGAAAGAGCGTTCGGATAAAAAATCTTGGCATGCTCTTCAAATTAGAGAGAAAATGATTTCTCAAGCTAAGTCAGAGATTAATAAGAATTTAAGTATTATACAAACATGTGTTGTATTAGCTCCATTGCTAGGCCTTCTTGGCACAGTGACGGGAATGATAGAAGTTTTTCAGGTAATGGCATTTAACGGAGGCGGAGACGCAAGGGCAATGGCTGGAGGTGTCTCAAAGGCAACTCTCCCAACCATGGCCGGTATGGTCGCTGCGCTATCAGGCTCATTTGCAACCATATACTTAACAAGTACCAGTAAAAGACACGAAACGGAACTTAATCAAATTATAAAAAGAGATATTTAGGGGAATTTTTATGAGAAGAAATGCTATAACAAGTGCAGTTCAGGAAGAAAGCGATGAAATCAATCTAACACCAATGCTGGATGTTGTTTTTATTATGCTTATTTTCTTTATTGTTACTGCTAATTTTATTAAAGAACCAGGTTTAGAAATTAATAGACCAGACTCTGATACTGCTGAGACACAAGAAAATGCAGCGATCTTAATTGCTGTAGGTCCAACAGGTGAAGTTTGGATGGATGGAAGAAGAATAGATGTTCGTCAGGTTAAAGCTAACGTGGTTAAATTACTAGCAGATAACCCAAAGGGTTCGGTGGTAATTCAAGCAGATGAAAAAGCTATGGCAGATACCATTATTAAAGTCATGGACGGGGCTCGTGAAGCGGGAGTGAATGCAATATCTCTAGCCTCTGAACCAAAATAACATTATATGAATCAAATCATTTCAACAATTGGTTCTATATTTAAACCTGTACAGGATTTATATAATAGGGCATTCAATGCTAATAAATATGCTGCAGGTATAGGCCTTTCAGTCATTATTACTACTGCATTATTTTTTGTAATGGTAGTCCTTATCTCGCTTGGAGATAGCGGTATGAAGGAAGATAAATCTGTAAAGCTTACTGATGTTGTTATGCCTGAAAGGCAAATAGATACTTTTATGGCTGAAGTAGATAAGCCCGAGCAGCCTGAGGAGCAACCAGAAGATATTGCTCAGCCAGAGCTTGATCTTCAACCACTGACAGGTCTTGACGTATCAATTGCTAAGCCGAAGGCTAATTTTAAAGCTGGAGGAAACTTTTTTAGAGATGGGGAATACATCCCTTTATTTAAAGTTCAACCAATTTACCCAAGAAGAGCTCAAGAAAGAGGAACTCAAGGGTATGCTATTGTTACTATGACTATTACTGCATCTGGAACTGTAGAGGATGCAAAGCCTCTAGAAGGATATTGTGGAGATCCTACCAATCCAGAGACTGAGTTTAGACCATGTACTATATTTAATAGTGCATCAACTAGAGCTGCTCAGAAATTAAAGTACAAGCCTAAAATTGTTGATGGCAAACCAACTCCAGTCGAGGGAGTTCTTCACAGATTTACATTTATAATGGAGCAAGACTAATGAAAAATTTTTTAAATAAATCTTCATTCTTATATTTATTTGCCATTTTAACTTTTTCTTTTACATATACCTCTAATTTTGTAGAAGCTCAGTCATCAGACAATAAAACAAAAAAACCAATTAAGTATAAAAAATCTAGAGCGCTAAGTCCTAAGGTTTCTAAGAAAATGATAAAGGTTTATGATGCTTTAGAAGAGGTCGATGAGAAAGGAGAGCCAGCTCCAGACATGGAGACGGTATTAGAAATTTTAACTGAACTGAAGAATGATTCTGCAAATTTAAAAAGTTATGATCGATCTGTAATGTGGAATTCATGGGGATATGTTTATTTCTCAGACGGCAAATATGCCTTGGCAATGCAATCTTACGAAAATCTTATTAATGAACCTGAGGTTACAATACCACTAAGAGTTTCTGCTCTTTTAACATTGGCTCAATTAAATCTAGTTCAAGAAAATTATAAAGAAGGCGTTAGGTTAATTCTTCAATGGATGGAAGAGGTAGAGACAGTTACTGCTCAATCATGGTCATTACTAGGACAGGCTTATTTTCAGCTTGGAGATTTTAAAAAGTCTAAATCATCCATGGAGACTGCTATTTCCATGGCAGAAGAAGAAGGCTATAAGCCTAAAGAAAATTGGTATGTAATTATGGCAGCTTGTATTAATGAGCTAAAAAATGAAATAGGGGAGAAGAGATCCTTGCTTCTTCAGGCCGATATATACGAAATATTAGTCAATTTATACCCCAAAAAATTATACTTTATTCAGCTAGGAGGAACATACGGTCAGCTAAATAGAGAGAGAGATTATATGATCACTCTTAAAGCAGCTCACGCAAAAGACTTTCTTGACAAAGAATCAGAATATTTAGCTTTAGCACAATTATTATTACTAAATGAAAATCCTTTTTGGGCTGCCAACGTTCTAGTTTCTGGGCAGAATAAAATGATCACCATAGTTGATGAAAAAACAAAAGAAGAAAAAATAGTTCCTGTTATTAAGGAAAGCTATAAAAACCTAAAACTCCTTGCTGACTCTTGGAGAATGGCCCAAGAGATTGATAAGGCTATACCAGTATTAGAGAAAGCCTCCAAATTATCTAAAGATGGAAAAGCTTATGTTTTATTGGGCAACTTATATTTATTTGAAGATAAGCTTGATTTAGCAGTTGTTGCAATTAAAAAAGGTTTAAAGAAAGGAGATATTAAGAAAATATCACAGGTTCATTTAACTCTAGGGCAAGTCTATTTCGAACTTCAGAAATTTGATGAAGCTAAAAAGCAATTTAGAATAGCCGCCAGAGATAAAACTAAAACTATTAAAAGTCAGGCAAATAACTGGATTAAATATACAGAAAATGAAGAGGTTAGAGTTAAAAATATAGCTTTAAGAAGAGAGTATATTCAGACTCAAGGCTCATAGTTTCTTATATTCTTCTATTTTGTAGTCATAGTTATTGTCAGCATCCTTCTTAAAGGAGCTAGAGCAGACAAGCTCCCAGCTAGTTAGATCAATATCTGGATAATAGATATCTCCTTCAATTTCACAGTCAACTCTCGTTAAGACAAGCTTATTAAAGGATTCTATAGTCTCTCTAAATAGATATCCTCCACCAATTATTACAATTTCATTATCAATGCCGTCTTCTCTATTCTTATCTTCAACAAAGCTAATAGCGCTTTCAAGGTCTGAATATACATAAGCTCCAGGAATATCTTTCAGAGTTCTTGAGATGATCACATTGTTTCTATTAGGGAGGGGGCGACCAATAGACTCATATGTTTTTCTTCCCATAATAATGCTTTTATTTAGGGTGTATTCTTTAAAATGAGCTAAGTCACCTTTTAGATTCCATGGAAGATTATTGTCGACACCTATAACGTTGTTATTTGATATAGCTACCAGATGCGAAATGACTTTATCTTTATTTTCCATGGCAGTGTTTAAATTTTTTACCAGAACCACACAAACACATTTCATTCCTTCCAAGTTTTGGAGTCTCTCTAACTATGGTTTGCGGTGGACTTGGCTGGTTATTGGTTTGCTTATTATCTGTATTCATTCCAGAAGGTATGTCTTCCTTGTTCATAACTAGCTCAGATTCACTGCGATCAGGATTTAAGGATGCCATATCCTCATCTGAAGATATTTGTAATGAAAAAAGAATTCTAATAGTTTCGCTATCTATTTCCTTAAGCATCGATTCAAACATTGAATATGCCTCTCTTTTGAATTCATTTTTAGGATTTTTTTGTGCATAAGCCCTAAGTCCAACACTATTTCTTAAATGGTCTATCTCTGCTAAATGCTCTTTCCAATGAACATCTAGGACTTGAAGCATTACCTGTTTTTCTAGCAGTAATCTATTTTTACCCAATAATTCATATTTTTTCTTATACTCGCTTTCAGCACATTCAATTACTTTTAAAGCGATGGTGTCTGGCAATAATTTTTTGTCATTAATAACTTGATCAGCTATATCTAATTCAATTTTATATGTCTCTTTAAGGTAATCCTCTAAGTCCATAGCCTTCCATTGGGACTCAATTGACTCAAGAGGGATATAGTTACTAGATATATTTTGAAATTGCTCTTCTATCAAGTTAGCAATGGACTGACTAATATCTGACTCTTCAAGTAATTGATTTCTTAATGAGTAAATAGCCTGTCTTTGATCGTTTGATACATCATCATATTCAAGAAGACTTTTTCTAGCATCAAAGTTTCTACTTTCAATTCTTCTTTGAGCATTCTCAATACCTTTTGATAGCATCTTATGCTCTATATGATCCTCTCCCATACCGATTTTATCAAAAAGAGCTCTTCGGCTATCTGAAATAAACAACCTTAATAAATCATCTTCTAGCGATAGAAAGAACCTTGAATACCCAGGATCTCCTTGACGCCCAGATCTTCCTCTTAATTGATTATCTATCCTTCTTGACTCATGTCTTTCGGTGCCTAATATATGTAACCCACCGGCATCTAATACCCTTCTGTTACCTTCCTTCCAGTCAGCATCTGACTGATCCTCTTTTTTACCACCTAAGACAATATCTGTTCCCCTTCCAGCCATATTTGTTGCTATGGTAACCATTCCAGGCTTTCCGGCATTAGCAATAATTTCAGCTTCTTTTTCATGATGTTTCGCATTTAATATTTGATGAGGTATTTTTTTACCTTTAAGATATTCTGAAACTTCCTCAGAGGATTCCACTGATACTGTGCCAACTAAAATAGGTGCTGATTTTTCTCTAAGTATGATAATTTCATCTACAAGTGCATTATATTTGGCATCAGTTGTCAGGAAGACCAGATCATTATGGTCGTGTCTGGCCATAGCTACATTTGTAGGAATAATAATTACGCTCAATCCATAAATTTGATTAAATTCTAAAGCTTCAGTATCTGCAGTTCCTGTCATACCTGACAGATTTGAGAAAAGCCTAAAAAAGTTTTGAAAAGTTGTTGAAGCAAGTGTTTGAGATTCTCTTTGAATTGAAACATTCTCTTTGCATTCTAGCGCTTGATGAACTCCTTCACTCATTCTTCTTCCAGGCATTGTTCTTCCTGTGTGCTCATCAATTAAAAGAACCTCGTTATCTCTTACAAGATAGTGAACATTCTTCTTAAATAAGAAACTAGCTCTAAGAGTTGCTTGAACAAATTTCATTATCTTTAAGTTTGACACTGCATATAAACCATCAGATCCACCAATGATTCCTGCATCTTCAAGCAATTCTTCTACAAGAATATACCCATCGTCAGTTAACTCAACACTTCTATTTTTTTCATCAATTAAATAATGACCTCTTTCATTTTCTTCGAGCGGGTCTTCATCAGTTGGCTCTCTTTCTTGGAGGGTTAATTTAGGTATAAATTTTTTGATTTGTTTATACATTTCTGAACTTTCAGAGGAAGGACCAGAAATAATTAAAGGAGTTCGAGCCTCATCTATTAATATAGAATCAACCTCATCTACAATAGCAAAGTCCAAAGAACACTGAACTCTTTCTTCAATAGAATGAGCCATATTATCTCTAAGGTAATCAAAGCCTAGTTCATTATTAGTTGCATAAATAATATCGCATCTATATGCAGCAATCTTTTCTTGAAGTTCCTGGTTTGATGCCACTACTCCGACGGTTAATCCAAGAAACTCGTATACAGGCCTCATCCATTCGGCATCTCTTTTTGCTAAATAATCATTAACAGTAACTAAAATAGCCTTATTGCCTATTGCTGAGTTTAAATATGCAGGAAGGGTGGCTACTAATGTTTTACCTTCACCTGTTTTCATTTCTGCAATATTTCCCTCTGCTAGTGAGATACCGCCAAGCATTTGAGAGTCGAAATGTCTTAGCCCTAGGGTTCTTTTACTTGCCTCTCTTGCTGCTGCAAATGCTAAAGGTAAAATGCTATATATATCATTATTATTTTCAATATATTTTTTATTAAGCTCTTGCTTAAGATCTTTAAAATAGCTATCTGGTTTTTGAGATAAATCTTCTTCTAGATTATTAGCAGCATTGACATGCAGCATCATTTTTTTTATAAGTCTATCGTTACTAGAGCTAAAAATTTTCGAAAACAGATTTAACATAAATTATTATTTAATAAAAAGATTCTACCTCTTAGTAATTTTAGATATCACCAAAAGGAGGTCTTACATATGAAATGGGGGCATTCTCAGAATTTTCAAACTCTACGACATCGTAGGCATCTGGATCTTCAGTAATCTTCCTTAGAAGTTGATTATTAAGAGCATGGCCTGACTTATAACCAGAAAACTCGCCTATAAGATTTCCACCAAGAAGATATAGATCACCTATAGCATCTAGCATTTTATGTTTTACTATCTCGTCTTTAAATCTCAACCCTTCTTCATTAAGGATTTTATCATCACCAAATATAACGGCGTTAGAAGAGCTTGCTCCAAGAGCTAAATTCTTTGATTTTAGTAAAGCAGCCTCCGCTTCATAGCCAAAGGTTCTAGCTCTACAGACTTCTTTTACAAAAGAAGTGGAAGAAAAATCTATGATTGCTTCAGCTGGAAGTTTTTTATGAACAGGGTGATCAAAATCTACCTTAAATGATACTTTAAAACCATTAAAAGGTTTGATTGAGGCAAATGCATCATCCCTAGTAACTGTAATTTCTTTCTTAACTTTAATAAATTTTTTGAGAGCATTCTGCTCTTCCAAACCAGCTGATTGAATTAAAAAAACAAAAGGACTAGAGCTTCCATCCATAATAGGAACTTCAGGACCATTAACTTTAATCAAGCAATTGTCTACGCCCAACCCAGCTATAGCAGATAGAAGATGCTCAATAGTTGATATTTTAATTCCATCTTTAATCAAGGCGGTAGAGAGACTTGTATCTCCAACATTCTCTGCTATTGCAGGAATTAGGACCGTCTCATCAATATCCGTCCTGATAAAAATTATGCCAGAATTAATCTCTGCTGGAATTAATTCCATCGTTATGTTTTTGCCGGTATGAAGGCCTATTCCAACTGCTTTAATAGGGTTTCTTAGTGTTCTTTGTTTTAGCATGCTATTAGGTGTATTAAATTTTTTCTAGATTTGAGTATTTAGCCCTGACGCTGTCTGCTCGCTTCTGAAAGTATTATCCCAGTTGCAACAGAAACATTAAAGCTTTTAAATAACTTATTGCCACTTAGGCTGATTGTATTGTCACACCTCTCAAGAGTTTTTTCTCTTACACCTGACTCTTCAGAGCCCATAACCAAAGCAGTAGCTCCAGTAAAGCTACATTCAGTATGACTTTTATCAGCATGTTCACTCAACCCGTATATGGTGATATTTATTTCACTAAGGTGTTTTAAGCAATTTACTAAATTTGTTACATGAAATATATCTATAACTTCTGCTCCCCCAACAGAAACTTTATGAGCAACTGCGTTTATTGGTGCGCATTGGTGTTTGTTTATTATGACCGCATCAACTCCAATTACAGCAGCAGATCTTATACATGCCCCAAGATTTCTGGGATCAATAATATTATCAAGTATTAGTATTAGTGGATTGTTAGAACTTTCTAAATCTAAGAAATTCTTTAAATCTTTAAAGTTCTTTTCTTGTTCGGCTGAAATTTTAGCCTCAGGCTCTTGCTTGATTTTATTTGATATCTCAAAGGGTATATTATTTCCTTGAAGCAGCTTAATAAGATTATTTAGACGATCATCATCCCTATTGGCAGGAAGTAGTACTTTTTTAATTTTATGGGGGTTGTGAGTTAGTATGCTTTCAATGCTATGAAAGCCTATTCTTATATCATTTTGATCTTTGCTCATTTCTGGTTTTTTATTGGAACTAGCGTTATCTTCCTCTCTTCAGGGAGTACATTTGCTATCTTGACAATAATATTTTGACCAAGCCTGTAGGCTCTTCCTGATTTTTTGCCTTTCAGCATATTTGCCTCTCTATCAAAAAAATACCTATCTTTAGGAAGATCAGTTACATGAATTAACCCAGAGACATAAAAATTATCTATTTCAGCAAAAAGACCAAAATCAGCTGCTCCTGTTACTACTGCATTGAACTCTTTTCCAATATGTTTTTTAAGAAAATAACAAATCATTTGTTGAGTAACCTGTCTGGATGATTTTTCAGCCAATCTTTCTAGATCAGACATCTCGGCACAATCTGCTTCTATTTCATCTTTATTAAAAACTATATTTTCTTTTTTTAAGATATTTTTTATCATCCTATGAGTCATCAAATCAGGGTATCTTCTGATCGGAGATGTAAAATGTGAATACCTTTCTAGCTGTAAGCCAAAATGACCAACTTCCTTTGTAGAGTACTCGGCTCTTTTTAAGCTTTGAAGAACAACAGTTTGAAGAACTTTATCCAACTTATGCTCTTTTGCATGACCTAAGCATTGATTTACTAGCTCAAGAGGGCTCTTTTTAAAAGATTTGGAGAATCCTTTTAATGAGAAAAAAGTCTTTAAGCTCTCTAACTTAACATTATCAGGTTCTTCATGATTTCTATAAACACCAAATTTATAGTGTTTCTTCATAAAACTTGCAGCAGATACATTCGCTGCTAGCATAGCTTCTTCTATCATTTGATGAGCATAAAGCCTACTAGGTAATGTTATTTCTTCGACAGCCCCATCTCGATTTATTTTTAATAAAGGCTCTTGCCCTTCAATCTCAAGCGCGCCCCTATGACTTCTTTTCACTAAGAGTTTTTTAGTAAGAGTATGTAGGCATTGTATTGAGTCCTTAACTGCGTCAGGGAGTTCGTTATTAGGATTCTTTAAATGATTTTCAACTTCAATATATGTCATTCTTCTATGAGATTTAATTCTAGCTTCAAAAAATTCATAAGATTCTTTTTCACCATCAGCTGCAAAAGCTATTTTACATACCAATACATTTCTTATTTCATCTGGAACAAGAGAGCAGAGACCATTAGATATTTTTTCAGGAAGCATTGGTATTACTTTGGACGGAAAATAAATAGAGGTTCCTCTTTCTATAGCTTCTTTATTAATTGCTGTTCCAAGTCTTACTATTTCTGCCACATCAGCTATTGCTACGTGGAGCTCTATCGAAGATTTCTTTTGCTCGCAGTAGATAGCATCATCAAAATCTTTCGCATCTGCGCCATCTATAGTTATAAATGGCATATTTGTTAAGTCTTTTCTAGGTAGATTCTCATCAAGAGAAACCTTATCTAGTTCTTTTTCTATCTGCTCACTCCATTCATAGGGAAGGTAATTTTCTTCTATTACTTGGGATATTGCTGTCTCTATGTGATTCATTAGGAGAGTTTAGTTTAAATTCAATAAAAAAGGGCTCAAAGAGCCCTTTAAGTTTTATATTTTAATTATTTTCTATATTCAAGATTTAAGCCAATTATTCTTCCTCTTGGATCATGCACCCTTGAATCAAAACTAAAATCAGGAGCATCGTAAAGTCTCGGCGCTGACTCATCAAAAATATTAATAATAGAAAATTTTAGATCCATCTCACCATTATTTAACTTAATTAACTTGCTTGCAGAAAAATCAAATACAAGAAATGAGTCAACTTTATTTTTATATCCATAGGTTAACCCAAGATCATTTATAGGCCTTTCATTTGAATAGCCATCTACATGGCGAGCATTTAAATTAAAGCCATAATCTCTAAAATTCCAGTTTATGAAAGCATTAATTCTTTTTTTAGGTAATGAGTGTGTATTAGCATCATAATTAAATTTACCAACTCTATTGGCCATCTGTATGTGCTCTTCTCCATCCTCATCTTTAATCTCTGGTGTTAAAAATTTATTTATAGAGGTACCTTTAATTGCAAACATCACCCTACCTTTACTTTCTAAATTAATTAAAGTTTCATAACTCACATCAACTCCAGAGACCTCAGTGCTTTCTTCATTAAAGTAGGTAGTAGTAACTCCTATTAGGTCTCCGTTAGAATTTCTTGTAATACTTGATCCATTAGGGTTTAAATTAAGCATAGCCTGAGAGCTTTCAACTTCTATTCTATTTTTATAATCAATATTCCAGAAATCAATGCTAAATTTAGAGTTTATATTATTAAATATTACCCCAAGATTGCTATTTTTTGATGTGGCAGGTTTGAGATTTGGATTGCCAATCTGTGCTTGTCTAACAAAGGGAGAGTTTCCATTGAAGTCTCTCACGCTTCCAAGATTAATATCACTTGAAAACATCTGCGCCATTGAAGGCATCGAAAAAGAAGAACTTTTTGAGGCCCTAATTGAAACTTTATCTATTGGATTGAACTTAAAAGATAACTTTGGATCAAAAGATGAGTCATTTCCAAAATCTTCATATCTTCCTGCGAGTCGAATATCTAAGCTATCTATAAATTTTTTTTCAATCTCAAAAAAACTGGCATATTTATTTCTTGATTTAGATACATTCTTCCCTCCGCCTAAGAAGAATAGATCTGCAGTTTTTATTATTTTTCCATTTTCATCAAATTCTGCTCTACTTATTTCGTCATATGAGATATTTAAATTCTCTTTATTCACTTGAACTCCATAAGCCAATGAGTAATCAGTCCATAAATTAGATCTAAATATAAGATCTAAACTTTCCAGACCAGCTTGTTTGGTAGAAGTTTCCGCGCCTCTTACATAATTAATAAGTGCTTGTGAGTTTTGCGATGAATCAAAAAGATTCCAAAATACCATATCCCCTCCAGAGGAGCCCAAAGTTGTTCCATTGATGGAATCTAAAAACCTAGAATCAATTATATCTGGTCTGAAATGATCATTTGAATGATCGCTTTTAGTGAAAGAAAGCTCCATATCCGTTTCATCTTTAAGAGTTAAGTACATTGTTTGACTTAGATGATATTGCTTAATCTTTTTTGGTGAATTTGGAGAGGCAACCTCTGATCCTAAAGGACGTCCGAACCATTTTACAGCTACATTAAAGGGGTTTCCTCCTTCTCCAGGCTGAATCATTCTTGAGAGAAATGGCAAGGCGGGGTAAGAAGGAGATTGAGGATTATCATTTACATTTACTTGAGAAGACATAAATATTAATTCATACAAAAAATTTTCACCTTGATGATTCAAGTTTGAATAAAATTTAATATGATCCTCGTCATTAACTACATTAAACCTATCCCCATACAAGAAACCACATGTTGTTAGGTTTGTTAAAACTCCTCCATTAGCTAGACATTTTGGATCTGGAATTTTTTGTCCCTTAGAATAGTCGCCAGCCCAAATTCCAGTAGATAAAGAGGCATCACCAGATATTATGAATGATCTGCCTAAACCACTTATTGCGAGCTCAGCAATTCCTGGTATTTCTGATGCAGACAAGGGGGATCTTTTTAAAATATTAATTCCCAATACATAATTACCTTTGCTGTATTGAGATCCATAAAGTATTCCCATTGTTGAGTCATTTTGATTATAGTTTGACGTTTTTTGGTGACCAGCCTGAAATTTAAGCCCATTAAAATCTGTATGTGTGATCATATTAACAACACCAGCAACGGCATCAGACCCATAGAGAGATGTTGCCCCTTCTTTCAATATCTCGACTTGTTTCAGAGCAATTTCTGGAATGATATTTATATCAATATATCCTTCTCCCTCATTAGAAGGGGTGCCAGCAAAAGTTTGCCTTTTTGAATTGACTAAGAGGAGGGTGGCTGAATGATCTAACCCTCTTAAGGTAATTGCAGCCATTCCTTGATCTACTCCATCCAGGGTATTTGCTTGAAAATGCGAGCCAGAAGATGAGCTTATATATTTACTGATTTCAGCTATATTAGATATATTAAAGTTTTTGTAATCCTCTTCAGAAATAGCATCTACAGGGGAGGAATCTTGTTCTGTATTCTTTAAAAGAGTTCCTGTGGCAATTAACTCTTCAATCTGAAGATCTGAAGAGACAAAGGATGATAATAATATTAAATATAGGAATCTAAGTTTTATATGCATTGAAATTTGAATTATAAAAAAGACATTTTACAAGACAATGTTTTCTTAAAGTAGTTGTGTTCGATTTTTATAAGAGTTTTTATTTATCGTGACAGGAGCAATCTGATTTTAAACAAATTTTATAATTATTAAAGTGCGAGTATGCAACAAAAAAAGAACCCATTAAAGTTAACCCTTTCTCTCCAAATTCTCCAAAAAAACTCTCACCTAGAAGAATTGCAGCAACAAGCATCGTTAATCCAAAAATGCCTATTAAAAGAAAAGTTATAGTCTTATGGTTCTCATATCCATGAGCTAAAGCAAAGATACTAATTGGGAGTGTTAATAATAAAATTAAACTATGTATTAATTCGCTCTCTAAGGAGAACGAAAAGAAACCAGCGGAAAGTATTATTAAAGAAGGAAAAAAAAAGCAATGAATAACGCAAATCGTAGATAACATTATTGCCAATTTATCGGATGCTAATTGAGTGTTTATCATAAATTTAATTTAAATATCTTAAAACCCATTTATATAATGGGTTTTAAGAATATATATTTTTAATGAAATTAATTAATATGTTAAGTTAAATTTAATTCCATAATTTCTTCCAGGCAATGGCACCTCATTCTTAACAAAAGAAGCATGATTTCTAGCGGCTTCGTCAAGAAGATTTCTCCCGAATAAAGAGACCCTTAGCTTGCTCTTACCACTTATATCAAATGACTTAGTAAGTCTTGTGTCTAGCATTTGATATCCATCAGTAGCTGTTTCACCTTCACCAAAGTCATTTTGCTTGTCAACGTCCTTCATACTTAGCCTAAAGACAAGATCATCTTGCGCATATGATAGAGAATAGATGTTTCTTGAAGGATTGATTCTTGGAACATAGTGCCCATCTGAGAATTTTGCATTAACGACATCTCTACCAAAGGATAAAGTTAATTCACCAGACCCAAGGCTTAGAATTCTTCCAAATTCAAATTCGTATCCATCAAACTCTGCATTTTCTTGAACGTAATTCGCGTGAATTAGATTTCCATGCTCATCTCCATGCTCATCTCCATGCTCATCTCCATGCTCATCTCCATGCTCATCTCCATGCTCATCTTCATGTTCGTCATCTTCATCCATAAGAGTTATGTAGTTATCTACATCATTAATATAAAAACTTGCGATACCATAATAATCTCCGTTGTCAAAATTAAAGGTGATATCAAAATTATTTGATGTTTCACTTTTTAAATTAGGATTACCAGTTTCAAGTCTTCCAGTTGCTAAGTGAGGTCCATTCATAAAAAGCTCAATAACTGAAGGGAGCCTTTCTACACTCGCATAACCGATGCTCATATCTAAAGTATTACTTAGTTCTCTTCCTAAACTAACTGCAAAACTATTAGTAGTATCATCAATACTGTAATAATCCACATCTCCATGATCTTCATCAGTAACACTTCCAGTTCTATCGATTTGATCTAATCTAAAACCAAAATCAACCTTAAAAGCTTCTAAATCTTTACTCGCATAGTAACCAAGAGTAAATTCTTCATTTTTTGCGGGATTCATAAATGCTTCTTCACCAACAATTGATGAAGATTCATCTACAAGATTTAATGCAATTTTTTGTGTCATATTATCGTTAGATATATCAAAGATAGCCCCATATTCTGCAGAATCAGTTTTAAATAGAGTAGGTGCATGCTCTTCATGATCTTCTTCCTCATGTTCATCATGACCTTCCTCTTCTGCATGTGCTTCAACCAAAGAATAATCCGTGTCTCGGTAGTTATAAGAAATCGAATTAATTAAATTACCATTTACGTTATACAAACCCTTGATAGTAAAAGATTCTGAATCAGTTGTTGAGAAAATTCTTTCTTCTTCATGTTCTTCCTCTTCATCTTCATGCTCATCTCCATGCTTCATCATGACCTTCTTCTTCATGCTCATCTCCATGAAAAGGGATGCCATAAACACTTTGAAGACTATCCAGTGAGAAACCGACATAACCCCAGTCCCCAACCTTTGAAATACCAAACTTTGTAGCCTCAACCGCATAATCAGAATTATTTATATAACCTAAGTTTTCCTCATGTTCATCATGACCTTCTTCTTCATGCTCATCGTGATCTTCTTCTTCATGAATGACGGCACCATTTGGAACATCGAAGTTACCAAACTTAGATTCTTTGTAACCAAAATTAACATTAAAGCCATTTATATTGTTTTTATAATTGACGGCTTGCGTATCACCATCATTAACAGATTGGCTTTCAAGCGTTACAAAAAGTTCAGGCTTATCGAAATCTTTCGGCGCAACACAATCATCAACAACATTAATAATTCCGCCAATTGTTCCATTAGCATATAGCAACGAGGAAGGACCTTTTACAATCTCAATTTGCTCAATATTGTTTAAGTCAACATCATTTAAATGATCGGCTCCAAGTCCAGAAACATCTCGGTTTACCATTCCATTCTTAAGAATCTTAACTCTTGGACCTGACATGCCTCTTATAATTGGCTGTCCAACAGCAGAGCCATAGTCTGCTATAGAAACACCTAGATAACTATCGACTGCTTCACCTAAGCTAGTTGTTGCGTCATCATTAATATCATCCCCATCTATAACGTATAGAGGATTAGTAATTTCACTTGAGTCAATTAAAGAAGAGGTTACAACAACCTCTTCCATATCTTGAGCAAGTAAAACGTTAGTAAATACGCTAAAAGTTATTAGCGACAATAAATATTTGTTCATATGAACTCCTTAAAAAAAATTAAATTAAAAAACTAGAAATTTAACTTTTTGGTGGAGCTCTTGATTGAAAATTTTGGAAAGAAGGGGAAAAGAAATCATTATTTACTTCGCAAGAAGTTAATTCAGATATAAAGGTATTATCGACTTGAGTTTTTGCTTCTGAGGCATCGAATGTTTTATTCTCACAATACTCACATTCGACTGTTGAGTTACTGCTATCAAGATGATCATGGATTAATGGATCAGATGAAACCGCTGTTACAAAAAGAACTGCTGCAAAGAAAATAAATAATTTATTGTTTAAGCTTTTCATGTCAATTAATGTATAAGTGAGACTAATCCTTTTATTTTTCCAGCCTTTAATTCTGCGATAGTATCATTAACTTTTGATATATGTCTAGTTTCAACAGGAACGGGTTCTATTTTTCCAGCCTTAACAAGTTCCATAAGCTCTGCCATTTCTTTAATACTTCCAAGATAGACTCCTTTCAGAGTTCTTGATGAAAATGTCATTAATGGAAGTTGCACTTCAAATTTACCACCTAACATACCAACTAATATATACAGGCCATTTTTATTAAAACCAAATAAATCATAACCAAATCTTACAGATGCCTCTGCTCCAACATAGTCAATAACCGCAGTTGCACCACCTCCAGTTAGCTCGATAATTCTTTCTTTGGCTCCTTCATGCAAAGAATTGATTACTTCTGAAGCGCCTGCAGCTTTTGCAGTTGCAAGTTTTGCATCGTCAATATCAACTACAATTGGATTTATATTAAAAGCAGCTTGTGCAATTTTTACTGCTAATAACCCCAGTCCACCGGCACTAATAATCACTAGTTTTTTGTCATTTAGTTTTGGATTTGCTTTTTTAAGTGCGCTATAAGCAGTAAGACCTCTACAAGCATAGCTTCCTGCTAGTTCATCAGGAGTATCACCGGCATCAAAGAGATATTTTGGATCCTTTACCAAAACAAATTCTCCGTAGCCTCCATCAACCGATACCCCAAGATTTTGAGCAGTCAATGGACCGCACTCATGCTCATTATCTTCTATACAAGATTTGCACTCACCGCATCCAATCCAAGGATAAACTACAAATTTCTTGCCAATCTCAATATCTTTTACACTTTCCCCAATAGCAACAACTTCTCCAAAAATTTCATGACCCATTGTTAAGGGCTCTTTGAGTCTAGATGCCATCTTTTTACCATTACCCATATCAAAGAAACCATCATGAATATGAATATCTGTATGGCAAACACCGCAGGCTATTGTTCTAATTAAAACCTCACTATTCTTAGGAGTTGGAATATTAAGTTCACACTCTATGAGAGGAGCTCCGCTTTCTATTACTCTGTATGATTTCATTTATTCTTCTCTTTAAGTATCATTATGACTAACAATAGTCTCTTTTCTTATATCTTCCCAGCGCTTTTTTTCTGTTAAGTAGCAAAGAATGGATTCAGCCTCTGAGCTCTGCTTGATCGAAAAGCCCTTAGGAGTTAAATTTTCATTTAAAGTACATTTTTCAGTTATATCTCTCCCACTCTTCAAGGACTTAAATGTTATTTCTACCTCTCCCTTTTCTAGGGATTGGATAATTTGCGTTATTCTAGATGACATAAACTTATTAATTATGTTTTAAAAAATGAGGATTATAGAGCATAATTATTTGTAATATGAAAAATTACAAAAAATTAAAGATAACTACATTATTTATAATACTCCTATCATTTATAAATATTTCCTCAGCTGCCAATAGCACTCCCTTTGAGTCTACGTATGAGCCGATGCCTCAAACTAATACTTTGTTCAGAGGTGCCAATATTTATGACGGAGAAGGTAATGAGTTTCTAGATACTGATTTACTTATAAAAGATGGAAAGATCATTGCTATAGGTAAAGATCTTCCTGCTTCATCTGAGTTTACAGTGGTTGATGCTGCTGGAAAATGGATCACACCAGGGATTATTGATATCCATTCGCATATGGGCGTTTATTCTGCTCCCGGAGTAACTACAAGCTCAGACGGCAATGAATCTACAAGTCCGGTAACAGCAGATGTGTGGGCTGAGCATTCTATATGGGTTCAAGATCCTCAATTTGCTCTAGCTTTGAAGGGTGGCATAACTTCTTTTCATGTTTTACCTGGATCAGCTAACTTGATTGGAGGAAGGGGAGTAACGGCAAAGAATGTTCAAAGAAATACCATTAACTCTATGAAGTTTCCTAATGCACCTCATTCTTTAAAAATGGCTTGTGGAGAAAATCCAAAAAGAGTTTATGGAAATAAAAGTCAGGCACCTTCAACTCGAATGGGTAATATTGCTGGCTATAGAAAATCTTGGATTAAGGCAGAGGCCTATTTAAGTCGTTTGGATGAATATGAATCAAAGTCAGAAGAAGCAAAAGAACTCAGTTACAAGCCAACAAGAGATCTAGAGCTAGAAACCCTTGCTGGAGTATTGCGAGGCGAAATACTAATTCAGAATCACTGCTATAGAGCTGAAGAAATGGCGATGATGATAGATATTGCTAACGAGTTTGGTTATAAAATTACAGCCTTCCATCATGCTGTTGAGGCCATACAAGATAGCCGATCTTATTGGCTGAAAATAATATTTGTGCAGCCATGTGGGCAGATTGGTGGGGCTTTAAACATGAAGCCTATGACATGGTTCAGGCAAATGTAGCCATAGTTGATCAAGCAAGAAATGGAACTGGTTGCGCCATAGTTCATTCAGACGACGCGATAGGGATCCAACATCTTAATCAAGAGGCATCGAAAGCACTGTCTGCAGGACTAAAAGCAGGCTTTGAAATAACAAAAGCAAGAGCAATGAAATGGATTACAAGCAACCCAGCAAAAGCAGCTGGAATATATGATCAAACGGGCTCTTTAAAAGTAGGAAAAAATGCTGATGTAGTTCTCTGGTCGAAAAACCCATTTAGTGTTTATGCCCTAGCCGAAAAAGTCTACATAGATGGCGCCAAGGCTTTTGATAAAGAGGCTGGCATTGAGCCAAGCTCAGATTTCGATATCGGAATCATGAATCCAAATAAAAATAGGATACAAGAATAATGAACTATACAAAGATATTATTTTCAGCAGCTTTAATTTTTAATATTTATATTATCGAAGCTCAAAGTATTGTTATTAAAAATGCAATGATCTTCGACGGAATTAACGATAATGCTTTTACTGGCAATATACTTATTGAAGATGGAGTCATTAAAAAAGTATCCAAATCATCAATACAAGGCGACACAATAATAGATGCGGAAGGTAAAATAGTTACTCCAGGATTTATAGTCTCTAATACCGATATTGGAATAGTAGAAATTGGAGCATTAAGCGTTACCAAGGACGATCAGTCTAGTATTTATAGTATTGGTTTTAGTATTCACGATGCCTTTAATCCTAACTCAACAAGAATTCCTTGGAATAGATCAAACGGAATCACCTCTGCAATAACCCTGCCAAGAGATACCTCAAGCCCTATTGGAGGTCTTGGATCATTCTTTACATTAAATGGAAGTCTTCAAATTGATAGCCTGCCAGATATGGTAATGATAGGACGTATCGGAGGAAGCAGCTCTTCATCAAGATCAGAAATGCTTGCACTTACTGATGATATTTTATCTTTTGCATCGTCTCTAGATAGTAAGGGATATGAAATCAAATGCAGATATCAATCAAATAATTAATGATTCACCTTTAGCGGATTATCTAGAACTTCAGTCTAGGGATGTCAAAGCACTCTTCAGATTAATTGATGACAAACTTCCACTTATTATTAAAGCAAATAGAGCAACAGATATTCTTAAGCTATTAGAGATGAAGAAAAAGTACAATCTTAATTTAATAATTATGGGCGCTCAAGAAGCCTCTCTAGTGGCTAAGCAGATATCGAGTAGTAATACGCCTTTAATAATTAATCCAATCAATAATATACCTGGTTCCTTTGATGAACTTGCTTCTAATATAAATCTATCAAGTAGGCTTGAGGCAGAAGGAATAAAGTTAATATTTTCTTCAGGAGGAGGCCAGAACTCTCACCTGGTTAGACAGGGTGCTGGAATAGCTGTTGCAAATGGAATGTCTTATGGCGGAGCTATTAGGGCCTTGACTAGCAACGTAGCAGACTCTTTTAATATCGCCAGAAGAGGACTAATTAAACCAGGTAATATTGCAGATTTAGTAATTTGGGAAGCAGACCCTCTTGAGCCGTCTAGCATGCCTGAAAAAGTATTTATTAATGGTGTTGATATGGATCTTACTACTAGATCAACTAGGCTGAGAGATAGGTATATTAAGAACCTTGATAAACCAAATACTTATAGAGATTAAGTAAATATGGTGCCGGCACCAAGAGTCGAACTCGGGACCTACTGATTACAAATCAGTTGCTCTACCAACTGAGCTATACCGGCGAAATGCAAATTCTACATTAATTAAATCTTTCATGGAATACATCTGATCGATATATCTAATCTAGATTAAATTGCAATAAAAAAAATAATCGAAAGAGATAGCTTTTCTACAACTCCAAACTACAACCTGTTCCGCCCAAGCCACAATAGCCATTAGGATTTTTAGCTAAGTACTGCTGGTGATACTCCTCTGCTAGAAAATATTCAGGTGCATTTCTAATTTCAGTAGTTATTTCACTAAAATTCTCATTAGATAATGCTATTTGATAAATTTCTTTGCTTTTAATACATTCAAGAATGTCTAGATCAGAATAGCAATATATAGCTGATCTATATTGTGTCCCAACATCATTACCTTGCTTCATACCTTGGGTAGGGTTATGACATTCCCAAAAAACTTTTAATAAACTTGTAAATGAAATTATTTCTGGGTCATACACAATTTCCACAACCTCAACATGACCAGTTTCTTTGTAACAAACATCTTCATAGGTAGGATTTTTTGTATTCCCGCCAGCATAACCAACTGAAGTCACCCAGATTCCATCTAATTGCCAGAATTTTCTTTCTACTCCCCAGAAGCAGCCAGCACCAAAAAGAACTCTTTTAAAGTTCTCTGAGATAATCACCATTTAGGGGATTGTTATTTACAAAATGATTCATTTATTTAATAGACTCCATCAATTGAAATTTCACCAAACTCATATTTTTTTATATTACCGTCTTTGGATGTTATTTTTACACTTCCATCTTTATTAATGCCAGTAAAAACTCCAGAATCTATGATTTTATTATTTTGCTTGATATTAATTTCAGAGTTCATATGTATGCAAAGATCTTCCCATTCCTCAACCCATTGATCAATACCGTTATCGATAAAGTTGATAAATTCGATAATAATATTATTAATAAGCTCGTTTCTTTTTGACGCTAAATCAAAAGAAGAAAGATCTCCCCACCATGATTCTTTATTTGGGAGGTTTAAATTTAATCCAATTCCAATAATGTTAAGAACATCCTGTCCCATGATTTCTTTTTCAACAAGTATTCCACCAATTTTCTTTTTAGAATAAATAATGTCATTTGGCCATTTAAGACCGATTACATCTGATCCTACAAATTGCCTGATAGATCTTTGGCAAATAATACCTACTATTAAACTTAAAGGGGCCTTTTGAAGCAAACCCTTACAAGCAATAGACATATATATATTTCCAGAGTCTGGGCTTGACCAAACTTTTCCAACTCTTCCTTTTCCATGAGTCTGCTCATTAGAGATAATTACATGAATATCTTTTTCTAATACTATTCTTTTACACTCTGCATTTGTGGAGTCTATTACATCAAATAAGCTTAATTTAAGCCTTTCAGCAGGTATATTTTTAAGTATTTTAAATTTATTAAGTATATTCAATGTAAGAAAATAGTTGACTTCAATCCATTCTAGAACAAAAATAGCTTCCTTGAAATGGAGAGGTGGGTGAGTGGTTAATACCAGCAGACTGTAAATCTGCCGCTTCGGCTACGTAGGTTCGAATCCTACCCTCTCCACCATATATTTCTGTCTTATAATCATTAACAAAAAGAACCTAACTTTTATCTGTAAAAAAGGGGTTGAGTTTATAACTTTTTAGAGGGATAATACGCCACCTTAAAATGGGATGCTACATATCCGAGCTCATATAGCTCAGTGGTAGAGCACTTGCTTGGTAAGTAAGAGGTCACCGGTTCAAGTCCGGTTATGAGCTCCATTTTATAAAAATAATATTTAGAGAGGCAAAAGATGGCAAGAGAAAAATTCGAAAGAACGTTACCCCATGTAAACGTAGGAACAGTTGGTCACGTTGATCATGGTAAAACAACATTAACAGCAGCACTTACTAAAGTTGCTTCTGAAGTTTTCGGTGGAGAAGCCGTTGACTTTGCAAATATTGATAATGCTCCAGAAGAAAGAGAAAGAGGTATTACTATTGCCGCTTCTCACGTTGAGTATATTTCTCCTATTCGTCATTACGCTCACGTAGATTGTCCAGGTCACGCCGATTATGTTAAAAACATGATTACTGGTGCTGCTCAAATGGATGGAGCTATCCTTGTTGTTAGTGCTGCTGATGGTCCTATGCCTCAAACTAGAGAGCATTTACTATTATGTAACCAAGTTGGAGTTAAGCAGATAGTTGTTTATATGAACAAAGCTGACCAAAATGATGATCCAGAAATGATTGAGCTCGTTGAAATGGAAATCAGAGAACTACTAACTGAATATGACTTCCCAGGTGATGACACTCCAATTATTGTTGGTAGTGCTCTTAAAGCTCTAGAAGGCGATACTTCTGAAATCGGAGTTCCTTCAGTTGTTAAACTAATCGAAACTCTTGATTCATTTGTTGAAGAGCCAGATAGACCAACTGATCTTCCTTTCTTAATGCCTATTGAAGACGTGTTTACAATTTCAGGAAGAGGAACGGTAGTAACTGGAAGAATCGAAGCTGGTATTGTTAATACTGGTGATCCATTAGAAATTATCGGAATTAAAGATACAGCAACAACTACATGTACTGGTGTTGAAATGTTTAGAAAATCTCTTGATGAGGGTCGTGCAGGTGAAAACTGTGGTGTCCTATTAAGAGGTGTTGAGAGAGATGCGGTTGAAAGAGGCCAAGTGCTTTCTAAGCCAGGTGCGATTTCTCCTCACACTAAATTTGAAGCAAATATTCTTGTATTGACTAAAGAAGAGGGTGGAAGACACACTCCATTTATGAATAATTACAGACCTCAGTTTTATTTTAGAACTACAGATGTGACAGGTGCATGTGAACTTCCTGGCGGAGTTGAGATGGTTATGCCTGGTGATAACCTTGATATGGTAGTTACACTAATAGCTCCTATTGCTATGGACGTAGGTCTCAAGTTTGCAATTAGAGAAGGTGGAAGAACTGTTGGTCGTGGTGTAGTAGCAAAAATTATTGAGTAAAAATTGACTATATAGCCGAGGCCATTGTGTCTCGGCTTACTTGTCTCTGAAGAATATGAAAATGTGTTTTAGGCCAGTAGCTCAATTGGTAGAGTACCGGTCTCCAAAACCGGGGGTTGTGGGTTCGAGCCCCTCCTGGCCTGCCAATTTAACTTGATACTGAAAAAGGGAATTTATGAGTAACGGATCTGCATCAAAATCAATAGATAACCTCAAGTGGCTTCTTGCGCTTGCGGTATTTAGTGCAGCTGTCATTGGCAATAGTTACTTTAGTGAAATTGCTTTTCTTTATAGAGTTCTAGCTGTTGTATTTTTATTTATAGTTGGACTAGGTATATTATCTGTCACGACTTTTGGCTCTAACGCATTGACACTTATGAAAGAGTCAAGAAAAGAAATAAGAAAAGTTGTTTGGCCAACTAGAATGGAGACGACTCAAACATTTTTAGTAGTTTTTAGTGCAATTGTTATTTTGTGTTTATTTTTTTGGGCTTTAGAATCACTTTTAAGTTTTTTAACTAAATTGGTATTGGGATAGCATTATGGATTGGTATGTAATACAAGCTTATTCTGGCTACGAGCAAAAAGTTAAACTTGCTTTAGAAGAAAAAATTGAGCTGAACAATCTTTCAGCAAAGTTTGGTGAAATACTTATTCCTACAGAAACAGTGGTTGAATTAAAGGCTGGTCAAAAGAAAACAACTGAAAGAAAATTTTTCCCAGGATATATTTTAATTCAAATGGATTTAGAGGATGACTCTTGGCAACTTGTTCAATCAACGCCAAGAATATCTGGTTTTGTTGGCGGAACTAAAGTTAGACCACTTCCGATATCTGAAGATGAAGTTAATAATATTGTGAATAGAATCGAAGTTGGCGAAGATGCTCCGGCACCTAAAACTTTATTTGAACCAGGTGAAGTTATAAGAGTTTGTGATGGCCCATTTAATGACTTTAACGGTGTTGTTGAAAGTGTTGATTACGAAAGAAATAAAGTAAAAGTAGCAGTACAGATTTTAGGTAGATCCACAGCAGTTGATCTAGAGTTCATGCAAATAGAGAAAACATAATGGCAAAAAAAATAGCAAGTGTTCTTAAATTACAAATTCCTGCTGGTGGAGCTAATCCGAGTCCTCCTGTAGGACCTGCGCTAGGTCAAGCTGGTGTCAACATAATGGATTTTTGTAATGCATTTAATGCTGAAACACAAAATGCTGAAAAAGGAATGCCTTTGCCAGTTGTTATATCTGTATTCGAAGATAAGTCCTTTACCTTTGTAGTTAAAACACCTCCTGCAGCGGCATTAATTAAGAAAGCTTTAGGCATTACCAAAGGAAGCGGAGAGCCAAATAAGGAAAAAGTTGGAAAACTAACTAGAGCGCAATTAGAAGATATTGCAAAAGTAAAAGAACCTGATCTTAATTCAAACGATATAGATGCAGCAGTTAAAATTATAGCTGGAACAGCTAGAAGCATGGGAGTAGAGGTAGATCTATGAGTAAAGTAACAAAAAAACAAAAAATTATCCTTGAAAAGGTTAATCCTGAGCAAACTTATTCTATAGCGGAAGCATTAGATATTATGCAATCTGTTAAATCTCCAAAATTTGAAGAATCTATAGATATTGCTATCAGACTAGGAGTAGATCCAACTAAATCTGATCAAAATGTTAGAGGCGCTGTAACCTTACCAAATAGTTTAGGTAATCAAGTCTCAGTTGCTGTATTTGCTGATGGCGATCAAGCTGAAGCTGCTAAAGCTGCTGGTGCAGAACATGTTGGAATGGATGACTTGGCTGAGAAATTTTCTAAAGAAGAGATTTCAGTTGATGTAGTTATTTCTACTAATGCTGCAATGAAAGTGGTTGGCAAGCTAGGACAAGTATTGGGACCAAAAGGCCTAATGCCCAATCCTAAAACAGGAACTGTTTCTGACGATGTTGCTACTGCAGTTAATAATGTTAAAGCAGGACAAGTAAGATTTAGAACAGATAAAAATGGAATCATTCATGGAAGCATTGGCAAGGTATCATTTGATGTTACTAAACTTCAGACTAATGCAACTGCTTTAATTGATGAAGTAAAAAAATTAAAACCCGCATCTGCTAAGGGTATTTTTATTGGTAGTATTGCTCTAAGTAGCACTATGGGCCCTGGTATAAAAATACACGCATCAGAGCTGGTATAAGTTTTAGCATTATAAGAAATTATATTGCTAGATAGTTGCGTTTATCGCAGCCGTCAAAGACCGTAGGTGTCGAAAGACTTAATTTCCTACGTAGGTGGTGTTCAAATTGTAATTTCGCAATTTGTCGCCGAATAGCCGAAAGGCTTAAACAGGAGAAATGCTGTGGCGTTATCGAAAAGTGAAAAAGAAAGAATAGTTGGAGAAGTTAAAGAGGTTGCATCTACTGCATCTTCTCTAGTTATTTCAGATGCAAGGGGCCTAAAGGTCACTGAGTTATCTGAAGTAAGAGCAAAAGCTACTCAAGCTGGAATACATATCCAAATAATCAAGAACTCTCTTGCTAAATTAGCATTTGAGGGTACTGACTTTGGTTGTTCCGACGAGGTCCTTGTTGGGCCGTCATTATTTGCTTTTTCTTTCGAAGAGCCAGGTGCAGCTGCTAAATTGCTTAAAACATATGCAAAAAACTTTGATGCTTTAGAGATCAAGGCTTTAGTTGTTGAAGGGCAATTACTTAATGGAGACCAAATAGATATTCTAGCTAGTCTTCCATCTAAGGATGAGGCTTATGGCCTTATTGCAAATGTGTTGCAGGCTCCAATCAGTAAGTTTGCTACTTTATTAAATGAAGTACCAACTAAACTGGCTAGAGTTTTATCAGCAGTTCAAGACAAAAAACAGGCATCAGCCTAAATTATAAGGAGAATTAGAATGGCAACTAGTAAAGAAGATATTTTAAAAACTATAGAAGAAATGTCAGTAATGGATCTTGTAGATCTTATTTCTGCTATTGAAGAAAAGTTTGGTGTTACAGCGGCAGCAGCAGTTGCAGCAGCACCTGCAGCAGGTGGAGCAGATGCACCAGCAGCTGAAGAGCAGAGTGCTTTTGATGTTGTATTAACAGCAGCCGGAGCTCAGAAAGTTCAAGTAATTAAAGCTGTAAGGGCTATAACTGGTCTTGGATTAAAAGAAGCTAAAGATATGGTAGATGGTGCTCCAACTACTGTAAAAGAAGGTGCAAGCAAGGATGATGCAGATGCAATGGTTACTCAGTTAATCGAAGCAGGCGCAACAGCTGAAGCTAAATAGAACTAATAACATATAAATATTAAAAAAAGGTCGCATTTATGTCATACAGTTATACAGAAAAGAAAAGAATAAGAAAAAACTTTGGTACTTTCAAAAAGGTAATGGATCTTCCAAACCTTGTTGAAACTCAAACTAAATCTTATTCTGAATTTTTGCAGGCTGATACGGCACCTGAAGCAAGAAAAAAACAAGGACTTGAAGAGGTTTTTAAATCTTTATTTCCTATTAAAAGTGTTTCAGGGAATGCTGCTCTTGAATATGTTTCTTATGAGCTCGGTAAGAATACCTATGACGTGCAAGAATGTCTTGTACAAGGTTTATCTTACTCAGCTCCTTTAAGAATTAAAGTTAAATTAGTTCTTTATGATAGAGAGTCAAACTTTAAAGAAGTTAAGGATATAAAAGAAGGCGAAGTATTTATGGGCGAAGTTCCATTAATGACTGATGATGCCTCTTTTGTTGTTAACGGAACTGAAAGAGTCGTCGTTGCTCAGCTTCATAGATCACCTGGTGTTTTTTATGATCATGACAAAGGAAAAACTCATTCGTCTGGAAAGGTTTTATATTCTGCAAGGGTAATTCCTTACAGAGGCTCATGGCTTGATTTTGAATTTGATCCTAAAGATATCTTATTCAGTAGAATAGACAGAAGAAGAAAGATACCTGCAACCATAATGCTAAGAGCGTTGGATATGGGTACGGAAGAAATTTTATCAGAGTTCTATGAAGAAGATCTCTTCACTCTTGATAAACAAACTGTAAAGCTTGCTCTAATCCCAGAGAGATTAAGAGGTGAAACTTTATCAGTTGATATTAAAGTTAAAAGTAAAGTTTATGTAGAGGCTGGAAAAAGAATTACAGCTAGACATATCAAAGAATTATCTAGCTCAAAAGTTAATGAGATAACTCTTTCTGAAGAATACTTAATTGGAAAGGTTTTATCTAAAGATATTTTCAACAAAGAAACTGGGGAAGTATTGTTTTCTGCTAATACAGAAATAGATATGACTGTCCTAGAATCGCTTAAGGAAAATAATGTTGTTGAAATTAAATGTCTTTTTATCAATGAATTAGATAAAGGACCTTATATTTCAAACACACTTAGATCAGATCCTACCTCAAATAGACTTGAAGCTCTTGTAGAGATATACAGAATGATGAGACCTGGTGAGCCGCCAACCAAAGATTCTGCCGAAACATTATTTAATAACTTGTTCTTTAATGAAGAGAGATATGATCTTTCTGAAGTTGGAAGAATGAAATTTAACAGACGTTTAAAACTAGACGGTGAGAAAGAAAGCCCACATACACTTGATAAAGAAGACATTATTGAAGTAATGAAGGGAATAGTAAATATTAGAGATGGTCATGATATCGTTGATGATATTGATCACCTTGGAAACAGAAGGGTGAGATCTGTTGGAGAAATGACTGCTAATCAATTTAGAGTAGGCCTAATAAGGGTTGAAAGAGCGGTTAGAGAAAGATTAAGTATGGCTGAAGCAGATGAATTAGGTCCGCAAGATCTAATCAATGCTAAACCAGTAACTGCAGCAATCAAAGAATTCTTTGGTTCAAGTCAGTTATCTCAGTTCATGGATCAAAATAATCCACTATCTGAAATTACTCATAAAAGAAGAGTTTCTGCACTAGGACCCGGTGGATTAACAAGAGAGAGAGCTGGTTTTGAGGTCAGGGATGTTCATCCAACTCATTACGGAAGAGTTTGCCCAATTGAAACACCAGAAGGACCAAACATTGGTCTTATTAACTCTTTTGCATCATATTCAAGAACTAATCAGTATGGTTTCATTGAAACCCCATATAGAAAAGTTGTAAATGGAAAAGTAACTGATGAGATTATCTACTTATCTGCAATTGACGAGTCAGAGTATGTTATTGCTCAGGCCAGTGTTACTTTAGATAAAGATAATAAGTTTGTTGATGATCTTGTAGCTGTAAGGCATGCAAGTGAATTTGAGTTAATGTCTCCAGAAAGAGTTGATCTAATGGATGTATCACCTCAACAGGTAGTATCTATTGCTGCTTCATTAATCCCTTTCTTAGAGCATGATGATGCTAATAGGGCTTTAATGGGATCAAATATGCAGCGTCAAGCAGTTCCAGTTTTAAGAGCTGAAAAGCCATTAGTTGGTACTGGTCTTGAATCTGTTGTAGCAAGAGACTCGGGTGTTTGTATCGTAGCTAAACATTCTGGTGTTGTAGAGAATGTTGATGCAGCGAGAATCGTTGTAAGAGTTACAGACAAAAAAGCCAAATCAGCTGCTGATGTATACAATCTTATTAAGTACACTAGATCAAACCAAAATACATGTATTAATCAAAAACCAATCGTTAGAGTTGGTGATATTGTTAAAGCTGGAGATGTACTTGCAGATGGTCCTTCCATAGATAATGGAGAGCTTGCTTTAGGTCAAAATATTAGAATCGCATTCATGCCTTGGAATGGGTATAACTTTGAAGATTCAATATTAATATCTGAAAAAGTTGCGAGAGAAGATAGATTTACATCTATACATATTCAAGAAATTGTCTGTGTAGCACGTGATACCAAACTGGGATCAGAAGAAATTACAGCTGATATTCCAAATGTTGGAGAGGGATCTCTGAATAAACTAGATGAGTGTGGAATGGTTTATGTTGGAGCAGAAGTAGATCCAGGAGATATCTTGGTTGGTAAAATTACTCCTAAAGGAGAAACTCAATTATCACCAGAAGAGAAACTATTACGAGCTATTTTTGGTGAAAAAGCATCTGATGTAAAAGATACATCCCAAAGAGCTAGTTCTAAAGGAACTGTAATTGGTGTTGAGGTATTTACTAGAGATGGCGTCGAGAAAGATGAAAGAACACAAGCTATCGAACAAGATCATTTAGATGAAACAAAGAAAAATTCAGATGATGAAGCTTCTGTTGTTGAGCAAGCTACTAAGACAAGATTATGTGAACTTCTTAAAGATAAGAAAGCACTTAAAGGAAATGGACTGAAAAAAGGCGATGTTCTAACAAGCGAACTACTAGGTTCCCTTATCCTTAATGACGTATTCTCAATCAGGACTGCTGAAGATAGTACTAATGATGTAATTGAAGATACAGAAAAAAGCTACAATGCTTATGTCAAAGATATTCAAGCTAGATACGAGGCTAAAAGAGCTAAAATTATCCGAGGTCACGACCTTGCTCCAGGAGTTATTAAGATTGTTAAAGTTTATTTAGCTATCAAGAGAAGAATTCAGCCGGGTGATAAGATGGCTGGTCGTCATGGTAATAAAGGTGTTATTTCAGAAATTATGCCTGTTGAAGATATGCCTTATGATGAAAATGGAGATCCAGTTGATGTGGTGCTAAACCCTCTTGGTGTTCCTTCAAGGATGAATGTTGGACAGATATTAGAAACTCATATGGGTTGTGCTGCTAAAGGTATTGGTAAAAAGATTGACAATATGTTGAAAGCCAACGCAAAACCAGCTGAGCTTAAAGAGTATCTAGATAAGTTATACAACACTAATGCCGCTAATAAAGAGGACATAAACTCATTTAATAATACTGAGATACTTGAACTTGCTAATAATCTTAGAGATGGCCTTCCAATTGCTACACCAGTGTTTGATGGAGCAAAAGAAAGCGAAGTTAAAGATCTATTAAAATTAGCAGATTTACCAGAGTCTGGTCAATTTACTTTATACGACGGCAGGACAGGAACTAAGTTTGATAGACCTGTAACCGTAGGTTACATGTATATCATCAAGCTAAACCATTTGGTTGATGACAAAATGCATGCGAGATCTACAGGTTCTTACAGTTTAGTTACTCAGCAGCCATTGGGTGGTAAAGCGCAATTTGGTGGTCAGAGATTTGGTGAAATGGAAGTTTGGGCTCTAGAAGCCTATGGTGCTTCATACACTCTTCAAGAAATGTTAACAGTTAAATCTGATGATGTGGCCGGAAGAACGAAGATGTATAAAAACATTGTTGCCGGAAAATATGAAATGGATGCTGCTATACCCGAATCATTTAATGTTCTTAGCAAAGAAATTAAATCATTGGGAATTAACCTCGAATTAGATTCAGAAAACTAGGAGATAAAATTGAGAGACTTATTAAATTCATTAAAACAAGGGCAGGATGATTTCACTACCATTTCTGCAGGGCTAGCTTCTCCTCAAGTAATTAAATCTTGGTCATTTGGCGAGGTTAAAAAACCTGAAACTATAAACTACAGAACTTTTAAACCTGAAAGAGATGGTTTGTTTTGCTCAAAAATATTTGGACCTATTAAGGATTACGAATGTATTTGTGGTAAGTACAAGCGTATGAAGCATAGAGGAGTCGTTTGTGAGAAATGTGGAGTAGAAGTTACTCTTGCAAAGGTTAGAAGAGAAAGAATGGGTCATATCGATTTAGCAGCTCCTGTTGCTCATATTTGGTTTCTTAAGTCCCTTCCATCTAGAATCGGACTATTATTAAATACAACCTTAAGAGAGATAGAAAGAGTTCTATATTTTGAAAGTTATATAGTTACTGATCCTGGTCTTACTGAACTAGAGAAAGGCCAAATCCTGACAGAAGAAGAATGGGTTGAAAAGTATGAAGAATTTGGTGATGAATTCTCAGCTGGAATGGGAGCAGAGTCTGTTCAAGTGCTACTTGAAGAACTGGATATAAATGATGAAATTAGAATTATAAGAGAAGAAATTCCTCAAACTAATTCAGAAACAAAATTAAAGAAACTGTCTAAAAGACTAAAACTTTTAGAAGCTTTTAATGAATCTGGAAATAGACCTGAGTGGATGGTTATGAACGTACTACCTGTTCTACCGCCAGACTTAAGGCCTCTAGTGCCTCTTGAAGGAGGAAGGTTTGCAACTTCAGATCTAAATGATTTATATAGAAGAGTTATTAATAGAAATAACAGATTAAAAAGACTTCTTGAATTAAGCGCACCTGAAATCATTGTAAGAAATGAAAAAAGAATGCTTCAAGAATCAGTGGATGCCCTTCTTGATAATGGAAGAAGAGGAAGAGTTATCACTGGTACAAACAAAAGACCACTAAAGTCTCTTGCTGATATGATTAAAGGTAAAGGCGGAAGATTTAGACAAAACCTTTTAGGTAAAAGAGTTGATTATTCAGGAAGATCTGTAATCGTTTCAGGTCCTACACTTAGACTGCATCAGTGTGGATTACCTAAGAAAATGGCACTCGAGCTATTTAAACCTTTTGTATATGGAAAATTAGAAGAAAGAGAGTTGGCCACTACTATTAAAGCTGCTAAGAAGCTAGTAGAAAGGGAGACTCCTGAAGTATGGGAAGTTCTTGAAGATGTCATTAGAGAGCATCCGGTCATGCTTAACAGGGCTCCTACATTGCATAGATTGGGCTTGCAAGCGTTTGAACCAAAACTTATAGAAGGAAAAGCTATTCAGTTGCATCCTTTGGTTTGTGTTGCATTCAATGCTGATTTCGATGGCGACCAAATGGCTGTCCACGTACCTTTAACATTAGAAGCTCAGCTTGAAGCAAGAGCTCTAATGATGTCTACAAATAACATACTATCACCAGCTGATGGGTCTCCTGTAATTAGTCCAACTCAAGATATTGTTCTGGGTCTTTATTACATGACTCGTGATAATGCTAGTGCTACTGGCGGCGGAAGAGTTTTCAGTGATCCTGATGAGGTCTTAAGAGCATTTGGAACTGAGACATTAAATGTTCATTCTCCAGTTAAAGTAAGAATTACAGATGTAGATGGTGAAACATCTATACAAGAATCCACTGTTGGAAGAGTTCTAATTTGGAGAATTACTCCTGTAGAAGTTGGTTTTGAAAATATAAACAAAGTTCTAAATAAGAAGTTAATATCAAAATTAGTAGATATTTCTTATAGAAAAGGCGGTCTCAAAAAGACTGTTATTTTTGCTGATCAACTTATGTATTTAGGTTTTGATTTTTCAACAAGATCAGGTTCGTCAATTGGTGTTAATGACTTTGTTATCCCAGATGAAAAATCAAAAATTATTGAAACATCTGAAAAAGAAGTTAAAGCTATTGAGAAGCAATTTGATTCAGGCCTAGTAACTAGAGGAGAGAGATATAATAAAGTTATTGATATCTGGTCTAGAGCTAATGAACAAGTAGCCAAAGCTATGATGGAAAAAATTAGTATTGAAACAGCTACTACTCCTGATGGAGAAAAAGTAGAGCAATCATCATTTAACTCAGTATATATATATGCAGATTCAGGTGCGAGGGGTTCTCCTGCACAGATTAGACAGCTTTCAGGAATGAGAGGACTTATGTCTAAGCCAGATGGATCTATTATAGAAACACCTATTACAGCTAACTTTAGAGAAGGTTTATCAGTTCTTCAGTACTTTATATCAACCCATGGAGCCAGAAAAGGTCTTGCAGATACAGCTCTTAAAACAGCTAACTCAGGTTATTTAACAAGAAGATTATGCGATGTTTCAATGGATTCTGTTATTAACATAGCAGATTGCGGAACATCTGAATCAATTACTGTTACTTCTATTATTGATGGTGGAGAGATTATTCAAGCACTCACGGATAGAATCTTAGGTAGAGTTATTGCAGAGCCTATATTTGATGCAGATGGCAAAGAGTTATTTGCTAAAGACACTATGCTTGATGAAGATGCTGTTGATAGCATTGATTCATTAAATTTATCTACTTTAAAAGTTAGATCTCCTATGACATGTGAGGCTTCTATTGGAGTCTGTTCATCATGTTATGGAAGAGACTTAGCTAGAGGTCATTTAGTTCATAGAGGTGAGGCTGTAGGTGTTGTGGCCGCTCAATCAATTGGTGAGCCTGGAACACAGCTAACTATGCGTACCTTCCATATCGGAGGAGCTGCATCAAGTACCTCTGAAGATAATGCTATTTTCAATAAAAACCTAGGTGTTGTTACGTTTTCTGATGAGATGAAAACAGTTACTAACAAAGACAAACTTGAGGTTGTTGTTTCAAGAAATGGTATGGCAACAATTACAGAACCCAACGGTAAAATAACTGAGCAATATAAAGTTCCTTATGGAGCTACTTTAGAAGTTAAAAATAATGCTGATCTCAAGATTGGTACTAAAGTTGCCTCATGGGACCCTTACACACGTCCAATTATTGCCGAAGCATCTGGAAAAATTAAATTCGTCGATATTGAAGACGGGATAACAGTTAGAGAGCAAATGGATGAACTGACAGGACTCTCAAGTATTGAAATCATAGACGTATCAGAAAGACCAACTGCAGGAAGAGAATTATCACCTAAGGTTCAGATTGTTGATTCCAAAGGTAAGCCGGTAATAATAGGCGACTTTAAAGTCCCTGCAGAATATCCATTACCAGCAGGCGGACTAGTTAATTTAAGAGACGGTCAAAAGCTAACAGCCGGTGAAGTTATCGCTAGAATGCCTTTAGTTGCATCAAAAACTAAAGATATTACTGGTGGATTGCCTAGAGTTGCTGACTTATTTGAAGCTAGAAAACCAAAAGATGCATCTGTTCTATCAGAAGAAACGGGTATTATTTCTTTCGGAAAAGAAACTAAAGGTAAGATTAGACTTGTTATTACTCCAGAGGGATCTACTAAGAAAACTCAAAATACTGAAATGTTAATTCCAAAACACAGAACATTGTCTGTTTTTGAAGGGGAAAGAATTTCTAAAGGAGATATTATTTCTGATGGCCCTTATAGCCCTCATGATATTTTAAGATTGAAAGGGATTCCTGCTCTTACAAACTTCATTGTTAACGAAATACAAGATGTTTATAGACTGCAAGGTGTATCAATCAACGATAAGCATATTGAAACAATACTAAGACAGATGCTAAGAAAAGCTTTAATCATAGACGGATGTGATACTAAGTTTATCCAAGGAGATGTAGTTAGTTATGCCGAGCTTAAAGAAGAAAATGCAAAAGTTGAGAAATCTGGAAAAACTCCTGCTGAGTTTGAAAGAGTATTGCTTGGTATTACCAAAGCTTCTCTATCAACAGATTCATTTATATCTGCTGCATCATTCCAAGAAACAACTAGAGTTTTAACTGAAGCTGCGGTTACTGGTAAGAAGGATCATCTTAGAGGCCTTAAAGAAAATGTTGTTGTTGGAAGACTAATACCTGCTGGAACAGGAATGGCTTTCCATGACAAATTGAAGAATAAAAAACAAAACGATATTGATGAAACAACCTTATCTGCTGACGATATAGAAGCAGCGCTAAGGGAAGGTCTTCAAGAAAACGAGGAATAATCTTGACCGCGACTAACATGCTCTATAGAATCGCGATCTAACTAAAAATAAAATTATGGCTACAGTAAATCAATTAATTAAAAAGTCTAGAAACCCTAAGGTTAGAAAGACTGACGTTCCCGCACTTGTTGCATGTCCTCAAAGAAGAGGTGTCTGCACTCGTGTATATACAACTACTCCAAAGAAACCGAATTCTGCTTTAAGAAAAGTATGCAGAGTTAGGCTAACAAGTGGCTTTGAAGTTACATCATATATTGGTGGAGAAGGGCACAATCTTCAAGAACATTCATTGGTACTAATTCGAGGTGGAAGAGTAAAAGATCTACCTGGTGTCAGATATCACACAGTTAGAGGAACACTAGATACATCTGGTGTTGCCAATCGTAAACAAAGAAGATCTAAATATGGAGCCAAAAAAGGTAAATAATTATGCCAAGAAGAAGAAGTCCCGAGAAAAGAAAAGTTTTACCAGATCCTAAATACAAAGATATAATTCTTGCTAAGTTCATGAATAACTTAATGAAAGACGGTAAAAAGTCTATTGCTGAGAAAATTGTTTATGGAGCTTTTGAACAAGTTGAAAAGACTTTAAAAGAAGACCCACTGGGAATTTTTATGAAAGCCTTGGATGAAGTTAGCCCAGTTGTTGAGGTTAAATCTAGAAGAGTAGGTGGCGCAAACTATCAAGTACCTATCGAAATTAGACCATCAAGAAGACAAGCACTTGCAATGAGATGGATTGTTGAAGCTGCTCGTAAAAGAAGTGAAAAAAATATGAACCTTAGATTAGCCGGAGAGCTAATGGATGCATCCCAGAAGAAAGGATCTGCTGTTAGAAAAAGAGAAGATGTTCATAAAATGGCAGAAGCTAATAAAGCATTCTCTCACTTTAGATTTTAATCATTAATCATTAATAAAGTATAAATTATGGCTAGACAGATTGTTTTAAACAAATATCGTAATGTTGGGATTTGTGCCCACGTTGATGCAGGTAAAACTACTACAACAGAAAGGGTTCTTTTTTATACTGGTTTATCCCATAAAATAGGTGAAGTTCATGATGGCGCAGCTACTATGGATTGGATGGAGCAGGAGCAAGAAAGAGGAATAACAATTACCTCTGCTGCTACTACATGTTTTTGGAGTGGTATGGAGCAACAGTTTCCACAGCACAGAGTTAATATTATTGACACACCAGGTCACGTTGATTTTACAATTGAAGTTGAAAGATCATTAAGAGTTCTAGATGGGGCTGTGGTAGTTTTTTGTGCTACATCCGGAGTTGAACCTCAATCAGAAACTGTATGGAGACAAGCTAATAGATACGAAGTACCTAGAATTGTTTTCGTTAATAAAATGGATAGGGCTGGAGCAAACTTTGATAGAGTTGTTGCTCAAATCAAAGACAGACTAGGCGCTAACATTGTTCCAATTCAATACAACATTGGAGAAGAAGAAGATTTCAAAGGCGTTGTTGATTTAATCAATATGCGTGCTATTTACTGGAATGAAGAGGATCAAGGTCTTACATTTGATTCCAAAGAGATTCCAGAAGAACTTTTAGAGAGATGTAATGAGTTGAGAGAAGAGATGGTAGAGGCAGCAGCTGAGGCTAACGAAGAGCTAATGGATACATATCTTGAATCTGGAGAGCTGTCTATTGAACAAATTAAAACAGGTCTTAGAATCAGATCCCTTGCTAATGAATTAATAGTAGGTTTATGTGGTTCGGCTTTTAAAAACAAAGGCGTTCAAGCCATGCTTGATGCAGTCATCGAATTTCTTCCTGCACCTGATGAAGTTAAAGCAATAAAGGGTGTTATTCCAAACAATAGTCAAGAAGATGAAGTTGAAGATGTAAGAAAATCATCTGACGAAGAACCTTTCTCAGCTCTTGCTTTTAAAATTGCCACTGATCCCTTCGTTGGAACATTAACATTCATAAGAGTTTATTCAGGTGTCCTAAAAGTAGGCGATGCTGTTGTTAATTCCACTAAGCAAAAGAAGGAAAGAGTTGGAAGAATGGTTCAGATGCATGCCAATAACAGAGAAGAAATTAAAGAAGTTAGAGCAGGGGATATTGCAGCCTGTATCGGTCTTAAAGATGTTACAACCGGTGATACGTTATCTAATCCAGACAAACCAATTGTATTAGAAAGAATGGATTTCCCAGAACCTGTAATATCAGTAGCTGTTGAACCTAAATCAAAACCAGACCAAGAAAAAATGTCTCTAGCTCTAGGTAAACTAGCTCAAGAAGATCCTTCCTTTAGAGTCCATAGTGACGAAGAGTCAGGTCAAACAATTATATCTGGAATGGGAGAGCTTCACTTAGATGTTCTTGTAGACAGGATGAGAAGAGAGTTTTCAGTAGAAGCTAATATAGGTAAACCTCAAGTTTCTTATAGAGAAACCATTAAGGAAACTGTAGAAATAGAAGGCAAGTTTGTTAGACAGAGTGGTGGTAAGGGCCAATACGGTCACGTATGGTTAAAACTTGAACCTCTAGGACTTGACGACGAATATGAATTTGTAGATAAAATTGTTGGTGGATCAGTTCCTAAGGAATATATCCCAGCTGTTAATAAAGGTATTCAAGAGCAAATGAAAAATGGTTGTATTGCTGGATATCCATTATTAGCACTTAGAGCTACATTATTTGATGGTTCATTCCATGATGTTGATTCTAATGAAATGGCATTTAAAATTGCAGGATCATATGCTCTTAAAGATGGTGCTTTGAAAGCAAATCCAGCTGTTCTTGAGCCTATAATGAAGGTAGTTGTAGTGACACCTGAAGATCATATGGGAGACGTAGTTGGAGATCTTAATAGAAGAAGAGGTATTATTTTAGGTATGGATGATATTCCATCTGGTAAAGAGGTTTCTTCGGAAGTGCCTTTAGCTGAGATGTTTGGATATGCCACAGACCTAAGATCTGCCACTCAAGGTAGAGCAACATTTACAATGGAATTCACTAAATATGGTGAAGTTCCTAAAATGATTGCTGAGCAATTAAAAAACTCATAAATTATATTAGTAAATGACGTCAATATTGTTGACGTATAGCTAGTATGAGCTTAGAATACGCCACATTTTGCAATAAGCACAATGTGAGTAAGAATAATTTAATAGGATAAATAAAGGTAAAAATGGAGAATCAATCAATCAGAATTAGGCTTAAAGCTTTTGATTACAGACTGATAGATGCTTCAGCTAAGTTGATAGTTGAGACTGTTAAAAAAACAGGCGCAATTGTTAATGGACCAATACCCTTACCAGTTAAAAAAGAGAGAACAACAATATTGAAATCTCCGCATAAAGATAAAGATGCTAGAGACCAGTATGAGATTGTTACATATAAAAGACTTATGGATATAATCCAACCAACTGATAAAACAGTTGATGCTTTGATGAAATTAGATCTATCTTCAGGGGTAGACGTTCAAATTAGCTTGGGTTAATTCATTTATTTAACGCGAACGCGGCCATAGAGGGTTATAAGCCCCGTAAAAGGAGATTAAATTGAGCATAGGCTTAATAGGTAAAAAAGCTGGCATGTCACGTCTTTTTCTTGAAGACGGAGCAGCAATCCCAGTAACTGCAATTTCGGTTTGTGGTAACTTTTTAGCAGACATTAAAACATCTCAAAGAGATGGATATAATGCTTTTGTTGTATCTAAAGTTACAAAATCGAACAATGTTAACAAATCAAAAAGTGAATTCTTTAAAAAGATCAATCTTACACCAGGCATTCTGGCTGAATTTAGATCTGATAAAGAAATCTCTGACGAATTTAAAGTTGGAGCACATCTAACTGCTGACATGTTTGAAGTTGGTCAGTACGTAGACGTAACAGGCACATCAAAAGGTAAAGGTTACGCTGGTGTCATTAAACGTCACAACTTTGCTATGCAAGACGCTACTCACGGTAACTCGCTATCTCATAGAGCCCATGGTTCTATCGGTCAGTGTCAAACACCTGGTAGAGTTTGGAAAGGTAAAAAGATGTCAGGTCACATGGGTCACGAGCAAAAAACTGTTCAGAGTTTAAAGATCGTTGAGCTTGATGTTGAAAATAACGTTTTATATATTAAAGGTGCAGTTCCAGGTTTCAATGGATCTGATTTAAAAATCAAACCAGCGCTTAAAAAATCATGAAAATAGAATTACTATCAAATACAAAGACTAAAGATATTAATATATCTGATAATGCTTTTAGCAAAGATTTTAACGAATCTTTAATACATCAAGCTGTTGTAAGCTACATGGCAGGTTCCCGTCAAGGAACCTCTAAACAAAAGACTAGATCTGAAGTTCGTGGTGGTGGTAAAAAGCCTTACGCTCAGAAAGGTACAGGTAGAGCTAGAGCAGGAACAATTAGAAGTCCTCTTTGGAGAGGTGGTGGTGTTACTTTTGCTGCGACTCCAAGAGATTACAGCAAGAAAATTAACAAGAAAATGTACAAAGCTGCAATTAGATCTATATTTTCAGAGCTACTTAGACAAAATAGACTAGTTGCGATTGAAAATCCAGTTCTTGAAAAGCCTAAAACTAAAGCTATTTATGATTTCTTAAAAGAGTTTTCATTAAGCAAGGTATTAATAATTACAGATGAGTTAGATGTTAATTTCTACTTATCTACTAGAAACATACCAAATGTCGAAGCTATTACTGTTAGAGAAATAAATCCAGTTTCATTACTAAAGGCTCATAAAGTAGCTGTTACTGCTGAAGCCTTCAAAAAAATTGAGGAGTGGATAGATGCATAACGAAAAATTATTTACTTTAATTAAAGCCCCAATAGTTACCGAAAAAGCAGCTAGAGTTGGTGAATTAAACAAACAAGTTGTTTTTAAAGTTGACCTAACAGCGAATAAAAGAGAAATCAAGAAAGCGGTAGAGGAGTTATTTAAAGTTGAAGTTACTAAGGTAACGACCTCAATTGTTAAAGGTAAAAGAAAGAGAAATAGAAACGGTATTCACAAGAGATCAGATTATAAAAAAGCCTTTGTATCTTTAAGTAAAGATTCAGAGATTCAGTTTGAGGGTATTAACTAATCATGGCAATAGTAAAAGCTAAACCTACCAGTCCAGGGAGACGTGGTGTCATTCAGATTAAGAGCGATCTTTATAAAGGAAAGCCACTCAAGTCTTTAACACAAGCTAAATCCAAGAATGGTGGAAGAAATAATAACGGAAGAATTACTGTAAGACACCAAGGTGGTGGCCATAAACAGCATTACAGAATAATAGACTTTAAAAGAGACAAGTTTGATATTCCAGCTACAGTTGAGAGAATAGAATACGATCCTAATAGATCAGCTCATATTGCTTTGATGCTTTATGCAGATGGTGAAAGAAAATACATAATTGCCCCAGCTAAATTAAATATTGGCGATAAGATTATTTCTGCTGATAAGTGTGAAATAAAAGTTGGCAACTCTATGAAACTAAAGGATATTCCTTTAGGAACTAATGTACATTGCGTTGAATTAAAGCCTCTTAAAGGTGCTCAGATTGCTAGAAGTGCAGGTACATCAGCAAGGCTTATTGCTAAAGAAGGTATTTATGCAACCTTAAGGCTTCAATCTGGAGAGACTAGAAAGGTTCTATGGGAATGTAGAGCAACATTAGGATCTGTATCAAATGCTGAAAATAATCTGAGATCTTTAGGTAAAGCTGGAGCTAAAAGATGGAGAGGTGTTAGACCTACTGTTAGAGGGGTTGCGATGAACCCTGTAGACCATCCACATGGTGGTGGTGAAGGAAGAACTTCAGGTGGAAGACATCCTTCTACTCCATGGGGTGTTCCAACTAAAGGGTACAAGACTAGAAAGAACAAACGAACAAATGACCTTATTATAAGAAGAAGAGGAAGCAGGAAATAGACTATGCCAAGATCACTAAAAAAAGGACCGTTTATAGATTTATCTCTTGAAAAGAAAGTCGAGGCTGCTTTAGCTTCGAACGACAAGAGACCTATCAAAACTTGGTCAAGAAGATCAATGATTAACCCATCAATGGTTGGATTAACCATTGCAGTTCATAACGGAAGACAGCATATTCCAGTCTATATCAATGAAGATATGGTTGGTCACAAGTTAGGTGAGTTTTCCATGACAAGAACTTTCAAAATGCATTCAGGCGATAGGAAGGCTAAATAATGGAAACAAGAGCATATTTAAAAGGCACTAGACTTTCACCTCAAAAAGCTGGTCTGGTTGCTAATGCAATTAGAGGTAAGTCAGTTCAAGAAGCAATGGATTTCTTAGTTTTTAACAAACAAAAAGGTTCTGCGATTATTAAGAAATTACTAGAGTCTGCTATTGCTAATGCAGAAAACAACAACAATGCTGATGTAGATTTATTATCAGTTAAAACAATAATAGTTAATCAAGGTATGAGATTAAAGAGAATGAAGCCTAGAGCAAGAGGAAGAGCAGATAGGATCATCAAGCCGTCATGCCATATTGAAATTATATTAGCTGAAGGGGCGAAATAATGGGACAAAAAGTTAATCCAATTGGTTTTAGATTAGGAACTTCCAAGAAGCAAAATGCTAACTGGTATGCAAAGGGTAAAGATTTCTCTACTTATCTAATCCAAGACCTAAAAGTAAGAGAATATTTTAAGAAAAATCTTAAAAATGCTTCTATAAGTAAAATAGAGCTTGAGAGATCAGCAGAAAATTTTGTTGTCTCAATTCATACAGCAAGACCTGGAATTATTATTGGTAAAAGAGGCGAGGAAATTGATAACCTGAAAAAAGCTATAGAAAAAATAGTAAAGAAGCCATCTCAAATTAATATTAAAGAGGTTAGAAAACCTGATCTAGATGCTCAAATATTAGCTGAAGGTGTTGCACAGCAACTTGAAAAAAGAGTCATGTTTAGAAGAGCAATGAAAAGAACTGTTCAAAGTGCTCTAAGACAAAGTGCTAAAGGTGTAAGAGTAGAGGTTTCAGGAAGATTAAACGGTGCTGAGATTGCAAGAACTGAATGGTATAGAGAAGGAAGAGTTCCATTGCACACTTTAAGAGCTGATATTGATTACGGAACAGCAGAAGCATTAACTACTTATGGAATTATAGGTATTAAAGTCTGGGTGTTTAAAGGTGAAATAACTGAAGATCCTTACAAAGTAGATCTAGGAGTTTAATTAGATATTATGTTGCAACCAAAACAAACAAAATTTAGAAAAATGCATAAAGGCCGTAATAGAGGTCTTGCACAAAACGGAAACACAGTTGCCTTTGGAAGGTTCGGTCTTGTTGCTTCTGACAGAGGTCGTATAACGGCTCGTCAAATTGAAGCTGCTAGGCGTGCCATGACTAGACATATTAAAAGGGGTGGAAATATTTGGATAAGAATTTTCCCTGACAAACCTATAACAAAAAAACCTTTAGAAGTTCGTATGGGCAAAGGTAAAGGTAATGTTGAGTATTGGGTAGCTCTTGTTCAGCCAGGAAAGGTAATGTTTGAAATGGCAGGTATTGATGAGGATATAGCTAGACAGGCTTTTAAATTAGCTGCTGCCAAACTACCTGTAAAAACACATTTTATTAGGAAGGATGTATAAATGAGCAAAGAATTAGCTGATCTAAGAAAGAAAAATGTTGACCAACTTGGTGCTGAACTTATAGTAGCAAGAAAGGAACAGTTTGATCTTAGAATTAAGCATAAAACGGGACAGCTGAAAGAAACTAATCAGATAACTCTAGTTAGAAAAAAGATAGCAAAAATTAAGACAATAATGAACGAATTAAAAATACAGGATAGTAAATAATGATTTCAACTAATCCAAGAATACTTACAGGAGTTGTTATAAGTGATAAAGCTGATAAGACAATCACTGTAAGGATAGAAAGAAAAGTAAAACATCCGTTATACGGAAAAGTTATGAAAAGAGCTACTAAAGTTCGTGCGCATGATGAAGATAACTCAGCTGTAATGGGTGACGTTGTTACTGTTCAGGAATGTAGGCCTATTTCTAAAAGTAAAACATGGGTTTTAGTTGCAGAAGGAACTACAAACGCATCTGTTGTAACAGAAGAAAAGATTGAGGAGACTGAATAATGATTCAAATGCAATCAATTCTAAAAATTGCTGATAATAGTGGCGCAAGAAGTGTTATGTGTATCAAGGTCCTTGGAGGATCGAAGAGAAGATATGCAAATATTGGAGATATTATTAAAGTAGCTATTAGAGAAGCTATCCCTACTGGAAAAGTAAAAAAAGGTCAGGTATGTGATGCTTTAATTGTGAGAACAAGAAAAGGCGTTAGAAGATCAGATGGGTCATTAATTAAATTTGATGAAAATGCTGCTGTATTAGTTAACGCCCAGAAAGCTCCAATTGGTACAAGAGTATTTGGCCCTGTAACTAGAGAGTTAAGAGAAGGGAAGCACATGAAAATCCTTTCACTAGCCCCAGAGGTGATATAAATGAAAACTACCCTAACAAAATTAAGAGTTGGCGATGAGGTTGTTGTTGTTGCAGGGAAAGATTCCGGCAAGAAGGGACCTTTAAGAAAGATTGTTAAAAATAAAAATAAAGGAATTGTTACAGGCATTAATATGGTTAAAAAACATACTAAGCCAAATCCAGAAATGGGTGTAACTGGTGGAGTTGTAGAGCAAGAAGCTGCTATTGATCTATCCAACCTTGCTATCTGGAATCCTGGTAAGAAAACTAAAGATAGAATTGCTTATTCAGTTGATAAAGATGGAAAGAAAATAAGACTATTCAAATCAGATGAGACAGAGATCAAGTAAATGGCAAATTTAAGAGAAAAATACAATAAAGAATTAAGAGTTACTCTTCAAGAAAAGCTGGGTTTAAAAAATATAATGGCAGTGCCTAAGCTTACTAAAGTAGTAATTAATATGGGTGTTGGGGAAGCTGCGAACGATAAAAAGCATCTTGATACTGCAGTAGCAGATATGGCGGCAATAGCAGGACAAAGACCAGTTATAACAAAAGCTAGAAAATCAGTAGCAAGTTTTAAAATAAGAGAAGGATGGCCTATAGGATGTAAAGTCACATTAAGAGGCAACAAGATGTATGAGTTTATGGAAAGGTTGATCGATGTAGCCATTCCTAGAGAAAGAGATTTTAGAGGACTAAACCCTAAATCATTTGACGGTCAGGGTAATTATAATTTTGGAATTAAAGAGCAAATCATTTTTCCAGAAATTAAATATGACACTGTAGCGAGTATTAGAGGCATGGATGTATGTATCAATACTTCTGCAACAAACAAAGAAGATGCTAAAGCTTTACTAGAAGTTTTACAATTTCCATTCAAAAAATAGGTATTAGAAATGGCAAAAAAATCAATGATCGCAAGAGAAGTTAAACGAATTAAAACAGTTGCTAAGTTTGCTGATAAAAGAGTAAGCCTAAAAGCAATAATGAACGATGAAAAAGCAACGAGTGAAGAGAGGTATGAGGCTTCTGTTAAGTTACAGAAACTTCCAAGAAACTCTAGCCCTTCAAGAGTTGTAAGAAGATGTCAGGTAACTGGAAGACCGCATGCTGTGTATAGAAAGTTTGGACTTAGCAGAATAAAGCTAAGAGAAGCAGCTATGAGAGGCGATATCCCAGGTTTAGTTAAATCAAGTTGGTAATATAATATTATGAGTTTTCAAGATCCTATAGCAGATTGTTTAACAAGAATACGTAATGGCTTAATGCGTGGAAAGGTTCACGTTGATGCGCCTTATTCTAAGTTAAAGCATGAATTAGTTAATATTTTGATATCCGAAGGGTATTTAAAAAGTTGTGAAAAAACAGAAAAAGATGGAAAGCCTTCTATTAAGATAGTACTTAAGTACTTTAATGAAGCTCCAGCAATTAAGAGCATTAAAAGAATTAGTAAGCCTAGTCTAAGAAGATACTCAGCTTCTTCAGATATTAAGTCTGTTAAAAATGGCCTAGGAGCTCTTATTGTTACTACCAATCAAGGTTTAATGACTGACAAGCAAGCGAAAGCTAAAAATGTCGGTGGCGAAGTCCTTTGTGAGGTATTTTAATTATGTCTAGAGTAGCAAAAAACCCAATTCAAATTGTTGATGGCGTAACTGTCAATCTTGAGGGAAGCATTGTAGATGTTAAAGGCAAGATTGGAGCAATGAAATTTGATGTTCCTGAAACCGTCTCCTTAGAAATAAATGATAATGTTATAACTGTTCAATATGATACTGAAAATCAACAATCAGCAGCATTGGCCGGAACAACAAGAGCGCTTGTTAATAATATGATTGTCGGAGTGTCACAAGGCTTTGAAAAAAAATTAGAATTAAAAGGCGTTGGTTATAGAGCAAAAGCTACAGGTAAGCATCTTGAGTTAACATTAGGTTTTTCTCATCCTGTTAGCTATCAAATTCCAGAAGAGGTTGAGGTAGAAACTCCTTCAAATACTGAAATAGTGCTTAAAAGTTTCAATAAACAGATCCTTGGGCAAGCTGCTGCAGAGATTAGAGCATTTAGACCTCCTGAGCCTTATAAAGGTAAGGGTGTTAGATACTCTGATGAAGTAGTTAGAAGAAAAGAAGCCAAGAAAGCAGCTGGAGCATAGTAATGAGTATTAAGAATATATCAAGAATAAGAAGAGCTACGAAAACTAGAATGAAAATTAGAGAACAAGAATCACCAAGATTGACAGTTCATAGATCATCTAAGCATTTTTATGCTCAGATCTTCGATAGTCTTGGAACTAAGGTTATAGCCTCAGCTTCTACTAATGAAAAAGATTTAAAAATTAAATCAAACAATGTTGAAGGTGCTGAAACTGTCGGGAAAAGAGTTGCTGAAAGAGCTCTTGAAAGTGGAGTTACAAAAGTGGTTTTTGATAGATCTGGATATAGATATCATGGCCGAATAAAAGCCCTAGCTGATTCAGCTAGAAAAGCAGGTCTGGAGTTTTAATTAAATTATGAGAGAAAATAATACAACAAATAATCAACAAACTGATGCTCTTGAAGAGAAGCTAGTTCAGGTAAACAGAGTAGCTAAAGTTGTTAAAGGTGGAAGAATCTTTGGTTTTACAGCCCTTACAGTTGTTGGTGATGGAAATGGCAAAGTTGGTTTTGGTAGAGGTAAGTCTAAAGAAGTACCTATGGCAATTCAGAAAGCTATGGAAAATGCTAGAAGAAATATGGTTGATGTCGAGTTAAACAACACTACTATTTGGTATCCAGTTAAAGCTAAGTTTGGTGCTGCTAATGTATACATGCAACCAGCTTCAGAAGGTACAGGTATTATTGCTGGTGGAGCTATGAGAGCGGTGCTCGAGTTAGCTGGTGTTCAAAATGTTTTAGCAAAATGTTACGGATCTACAAATCCTGTAAATGTTGTTAGAGCCACTATTAATGCTTTGAGCGCGATGGAGTCTCCAGGGACTGTTGCTGCAAGAAGAGGGAAAAAGGTTGAGCAAGCATAATGACTAAAGATAAAACAATGACTATAAAGTTAATTAAAAGTGGAATTGGCAGAATGAAGCGTCATAAGCTTTGTATTAAAGGCCTCGGCTTTAAAAAACTTAACCAGACAGTAACTGTCATAGATACTCCAAGCAATAGAGGCTTGGTTAATAAAATATCTGACATGATTGAGATTCAGGAAAACTAAAAATGAGTGAACAAGAAACAAATAATTTATCTCTAAACAACCTTTCAAGTAAAGGTACTGCTCAGAATAGAAAAAGAGTAGGTAGAGGCATAGGATCTGGAACTGGTAAAACAGCTGGTAGAGGTCATAAAGGACAAAAATCTAGATCTGGTGGATCAGTTAGACTAGGTTTTGAGGGTGGTCAAATGCCGCTTCAAATGAGGTTGCCAAAGTTTGGTTTCTCTTCAAGAACTAATAATTACTTGAAAGAAGTAAACGTTAAACACATCAATGGTATAGAAGGTCTTGAGCTAGTAACCATAGATACATTAAAAGAACATAAAGTTATTTCAAAATCAATTAAGAAAGTAAAAATATTTGGTATTTTTGAGCTTGAATCTAAATTAAATGTTGAAGGAATAAGAGTTACCAAGGGTGCAAAAGCGTCTATAGAAAAAGCAGGCGGGACTGTTGCTGATTTTGTAGAGCCAGTTGCTAGACCTAAATTTGTTAAAAAAATAAAGGCTGCGGAATAATAAATGAGCGATAAAGGTACAGGAATGAGCGATCTTTGGAGAAGACTGCGCTTTGTATTTGTTGCTATTCTTGTATATAGAATAGGAACACATATACCTATACCTGGAATAGATCCAGATAGGCTTGCTGCTCTTTTTGATCAGAATCAAGGAACCATTATTGAAATGTTCAATCTGTTCTCTGGTGGCGCACTGGAGAGAATGAGTATATTTGCTCTTAACGTTGTTCCTTACATATCTTCTGCAATTATTATGCAGTTATTCTCAAACTCGATTCCTTACTTACAAGAACTAAAAAAAGATGGCCAAGCTGGAAGGAATACTATTACCCAGTACACAAGATATGGAACAGCCATTCTTGCTTTCATTCAAGCTTCTGCTTTAGCAGTTACTTTATCTGCGAGCGGTCTAGCTTATACACCTGGTCCTTCATTCTTTATTTCAGCTGTATTCTCTGTTGTTGCAGGAACTATGTTCTTAATGTGGTTAGGTGAGCAGATATCAGACAGAGGGATTGGAAATGGAATCTCAATCATTATTGCTACTAGTATTTTAACTGGTATACCTGGTTCAATAGGTCAGGCTTTAGAGCAATCTAGACAGGGAGACTTAAGTGTTCTTCTTCTTATAGCAATTGGCCTTTTATCAATGGCTGTTATAGCAGTTGTTGTCTTTATCGAAAGAGGGCAAAGAAGAATTACAGTCAATTATGCTCAGAGACAGCAGGGCAGAAAGTTAATGCAAGCTCAAACAAGTCATCTTCCGTTTAAGGTAAATATGGCTGGAGTTATTCCTGCAATTTTTGCTAGTACTTTTTTATTATTTCCAGCATCCTTATCAACTTGGTTTGGTCAGAGTGAGTCACTTGGATTTTTACAGACTTTCTCATTAGCCCTTAATCCCGGTCAACCTTTATATATTTTAGTTTTTGCAGGCCTTATTATTAGTTTCTGTTTTATATGGCTAGCTCTTACTTTTAATACAAGAGAAGTTTCAGATAATTTAAAACGCTCAGGTGCATATATAGCTGGAATTCGTCCAGGAGAACAAACTTCAAATTATATTGATGCCGTTCTTGCAAGACTTACAGTTTTCGGGGCTATATACCTAACACTAATTTGCCTACTTCCATTGGCGCTTATTAATTTCGCAGGAGTCTCACCAACTATCTCGGTTGGCGGTACTTCAGTATTGATTATTGTTGTTGTTCTAATGGATTTTATGGCACAAGTTCAATCTCATATGATGTCTACTCAGTACTCATCGTTAATGAAAAAAGCTAATCTAAAAAACTATAAAAGGTAATATGAAAGTTAAAGCATCAGTAAAGAAAATATGCAGAAATTGCAAAATTGTACGTCGTAATGGCGTTCTTTTTGTAATCTGTAAAACAGACCAAAAACATAAACAAAGGCAAGGTTAAAATATGGCTAGGATCGCAGGAGTAAACATTCCAGAAAATAAACATGTTGAGATATCACTAACTCACATTTTCGGAATCGGAAGACAAACAGCTCAAAACATTTGTGAAGAGTTAAAAATAGATTACACAAGAAAACTTTCTGAACTTACAGAAGAAGAGGTTGAGAGCTTAAGAACAGCTATCGGAACTTATGTTGTAGAGGGTGATCTTAGAAGGAATATTAGTCAAAATATTAAAAGATTAATGGATCTTGGTAGCTATAGAGGAATTAGACATAGAAGAAAGTTACCTACTAGAGGTCAGAACACAAAGAATAATGCTAGAACTAGAAAAGGTGCTAAAAAACCAATGAGAGGATCATAAGATGGCGGTTAAAGGAAAAAAAGGTAAGAAAATTGTTACTGACGGAGTGGCTCATATCCATTCTTCATTTAATAATACAATCGTTACTATTACTGATAAGCAAGGCAACACTTTATGCTGGGCAACGTCAGGCGGTTCTGGCTTTAAGGGCTCAAGAAAAAGTACACCTTTTGCAGCACAGATTGCTGCTGATAAAGCTGGAAATGCAGCTAAAGAGTTTGGCATGATTAACTTAGACGTTAAAGTTAAGGGCCCTGGTGGAGGTAGAGAGTCTGCGATCAGATCTCTAAATTCATGTGGATTAAAGATTAGAAGTATTACAGATGTGACACCGCTTCCTCATAACGGTTGTCGTCCATCTAAAAAACGAAGAGTTTAACGGAGTAACAAATGGCAAGATATACAGGACCTACATTAAGACTTTCAAGAAGAGAAGGAACAGACTTATTCTTGAAAAGTGGTATTAGAGCAATTGAATCAAAATGTAATATGGATTCTCCTCCAGGAGTTGCTGCTGGAGCAAGAAGAGGAAGACTTTCAGATTACGGACTTCAGCTTAGAGAAAAACAGAAAGTTAGACGTATGTATGGCGTTCTTGAAAAGCAGTTCAGAAATTATTATAAAAAAGCAGCCTCATCTAAAGGTAATACAGGTGAGAATCTTTTATCTCTACTTGAAAAGAGAATGGATAATGTCGTATACAGAATGGGTTTTGGCTCAACAAGGGCTGAAGCTAGACAAATGGTTTCACACAAAGCATTTAAAGTTAACGGGCAAGTTGTGAATATCCCTTCATACCAAATGCAAGCAGGAGATGAGGTTCAAGTTAGAGATAACAAGAAAGGTCATCTTAGGATAGCCTCAGCGCTTAAAATTGCCGCTACAAGAGAAGAGTGTGATTGGATTGAAGTCGATGAAGCAAATTTAAAAGGTGTATTTAAGTCAGTTCCAGATAGAACAGACCTTAGTACTGAAATTAACGAAAATCTTATTGTTGAGCTTTACTCAAAATAATACTTTAAAGGCGGAGAAAAACTATGCAAACATCAGTAATAGATCTATTGGTCCCAACTGAAATACAGGTGGACGATATTACACCTAACTTATCCAAGGTAACACTTGAGCCTTTAGAGAGAGGTTTTGGTCATACGCTTGGTAATGCGCTAAGAAGAATTCTTTTATCTTCTATGCCAGGAGCTGCTGTAACAGACGTTTCAATTGACGGTATATCCCATGAATACAGTACTATTGAAGGTGTTAGAGAAGATGTGATAAATATCCTTCTTAATATTAAAGATATGCCTGTTAGTCTTATTGAAGGTAATTCAGCAGAGATAGTTCTAGATGTAACAGGTCCTTGTGATGTCCTTGCTTCTTCTTTTACTGTACCTGCAAATGTTGAACTTGTTAATCAAGATTTTCATATTGCAACTATCGTAGATAAAGTTAATCTTAAAATGACACTATCTGTTAATACTGGAAGAGGTTACGAGCCTGCAGACTTGAGAGATGATGAAGACAGAGTCGTTGGAGCTTTAAAATTGGATGCTTCATATAGCCCAGTAAGAAGAGTTTCTTATACTGTTGATAATGCAAGATTTGAAAAAAGAACTGACTTAGATAAGTTAATAATTGAGCTTGAAACTGATGGTACTTTAGATCCAAAAATGGCTATTGAGCATTCAGCAACCATTCTTCAACAACAGCTAAGTGCTTTTGTTGACCTAGACGCAATTGCCGAGCAAGAAGCTAAGAAAGATCAAAATGATTTCGATCCAATACTATTAAGATCAATAGAAGAGCTTGAGCTTACTGTTAGATCAACTAATTGTTTAAAAGCTGAAAGTATCTTTTTAATCGGTGATCTTATTCACAGATCAGAATTTGATTTATTAAAAACTCCGAATCTAGGTAAAAAATCTCTTAATGAGATTAAAGATGTACTTGCATCTAAAAATCTTTCCCTAGGTATGAACGTAGACAATTGGCCACCAGTAGGATAAAAAATGAGACATAGAAAAGCAGGAAGAAAACTTAATAGGAATTCTTCTCACAGAAAAGCATTATTAAAAAACTTAGCAATTGCTTTGATTGAGCAGGACATTATTAGAACTACTCTTCCAAAAGCTAAAGAGCTTAGAAAGACTATTGAACCGCTAATTACTTTAGGCAAAGAAGATACAGTTGCTAATAGAAGACTTGCTTTCAGTAGACTTAGATCCGACGCTGCCGTTGGTAAGTTATTTTCTGAGATCTCTGTAAACGCCAAAGAAAGAAAGGGCGGATATACAAGAATTATTAAAGCTGGTTTTAGACCAGGTGATAAGGCTGACATGGCTTACATCGAGCTTGTTGATAGAGACACTAATCATGTTGCTAGCTCAGATACACCTGAACTTAAAGAAGACTCAGCAGCTTAACTTAAAGCATTTTCTCTAGATATTGACCTGTGAAGGAGTTGCTAACTTTAGCAACCTCTTCAGGGGTTCCTGTAGCTATAATTTTACCCCCACCACTCCCACCTTCTGGACCTAGATCTATAATCCAATCAGCCGTTTTAATGACATCAAGATTATGCTCTATAACAACAACAGTGTTCCCTTGATTCTTTAGTCTCTCCAGAACTGTTAAAAGTAACTCAATATCTGCAAAGTGGAGGCCTGTTGTTGGCTCATCCAGAACAAACAAAGTCTTGCCCGTACTTCTTTTTGAAAGCTCTTTAGCTAGTTTTATTCTCTGAGCCTCTCCTCCAGAAAGAGTGATAGCAGACTGACCTAGGGTGATATAACCAAGCCCAACATCGTTAAGTGTAGCTAGCTTCTTTTTAATTGCAGGTAATGCTTGAAAGAATTCTAAAGCTTCTTCAACAGTCATATTAAGCATGTCGCTTATATTTTTTCCTTTATACCTTACTTCTAATGTCTGTTCGTTATACCTTTTGCCTTCACAAATATCACACTTTACATAAACATCAGCTAGAAAATGCATCTCCACTTTTATCATTCCATCACCCTGGCAAGCCTCACATCTTCCTCCTTTCACATTAAAGCTAAACCTTCCAGGCTTATACCCTCTAGATTTTGCTTCAATTGTCTGAGTAAGAAGATCTCTAATATAAGAGAATAAACCTGTATAGGTTGCAGGGTTAGATCTGGGGGTTCTTCCAATAGGCGATTGGTCAATACTAATTACCTTATCTAAATATTCTAACCCTTCTATCTTGTCGCACTTTATTTCTTTAGTTAATTTTGATTTATTTAACATAAACGAACTTAATGGAAGTAGAGTTTGGTTGATTAGGGAGGATTTTCCTGAACCCGATACCCCAGTGATACATGTGAATAATCCAACAGGTATTTCAGCAGAAATATTTTGTAAATTATTCTCCGAAGAATTAATAATCTTAATATTTTCACTTCCTCGAGACATTCGTTTTTTAGGAATCTTAATTTCTCTCTCCCCAGATAAATACTGAGCTGTAATCGAGTTTTTATTTTTTAAGATATCTTCTAGAGTGCCTTCAGCACAAATTTCACCACCATGCTTTCCAGCTCCAGGGCCAATATCAATTATATGATCTGCGCATCTAATGGCTTCCTCATCATGCTCAACTACAATTACCGTATTTCCTAAGTTCTTAAGGTTATTTAAAGTTTTAATAAGTTTTTCATTATCTCTTTGATGCAATCCAATAGACGGCTCGTCTAGTACATAAGTTACACCCACCAACCCTGATCCTATTTGGCTGGCAAGCCTAATTCTCTGCGCCTCACCACCAGAAAGGGTTTCAGCACTTCTTTCAAGGGTTAAGTAACTCAAACCAACATCTTCTAAAAAAGTTAATCTTTCTGTTATTTCTTTTAATATTTTTTCTGCTATCTTCTTTTTCGCACCATCTAGTTTCATTTTTGTTGTGAAATCCAGGGCTTCATTAATCCTCATTCCAGTAATAGAATGTATAGGAGTTTTATTTATGAAAACATTTCTTGATTGTGTATTTAGTCTCGATCCCTCGCATTCATCGCAAGAACTTTTAGACATAAGTTTTGATAACTCATCTCTTATGAAGTCGGAATCAGTCTCCTTAAAACGTCTTTCTGTACTAGGTATTATTCCTTCAAATTTATGTTTACGAACTATCTTGCTTCCACTTCTAAATCTATGAGAAAAATCAACCTTGTCTTTTGATCCCCATAAAATAATATCTTTTATATCTTGAGGGTAGTCTTTCCATTTTGTTGTTAAGCTAAAGTCATAATGAATACCCAGACATTTAAGCTGATAAAAATAGAACCTATTTCTTCTTGTCCAGCCCTTTATTGCTCCATTTGAAATAGAAACATCATCATCTTGTATTAATCTTTTCTCATTAAAGTATTGAATTACTCCAAGGCCATCACATCTTGTACATGCGCCATAAGGGTTATTAAAAGAAAACATTCTTGGTTCTAATTCAGCAATTGCATAACCACATTGAGAGCATGAGAAATTTGATGAAAATAATGAAGATAACTTTTTGTCTAAATTTTCAATTTCTACCAAGCCGTTAGAAAGAGTTAAGGATGTCTCTATTGATTCTGCCAATCTAGATCTATCCTCATCATCATCTTTTATTACCAATCGATCTATAACTGCTGAGATATCATGCTTTTTATTTTTCTCTAGTTCTGGAAATTCCTCAATAGGGTAAACAACACCATTTAACTTTAACTCTTACATATCCACTTTTTCTAAGATCTTCATATATTGCTAAATGCTCTCCTTTTTTACCTCTAACAAGAGGAGATAAGATCATAATTTTAGTGCCTTCTTTTATTTTTAAAACCTCGTCGCATATTTCAGAAACAGTTTTAGCTTTGAGTTCTTCATTGTGATCTGGGCAAATAGGTGAGCCTATTCTTGAATATAAGAGTCTTAGATAATCATATATCTCAGTTACAGTTCCTACCGTTGATCTTGGGTTATGGGAAGTTGCTTTCTGCTCTATTGAGATTGCTGGTGATAGACCTTCAATTTGATCTACATCTGGTTTTTCCATCATTGATAAAAACTGTCTAGCATAGGTAGATAGAGACTCAACATACCTTCTTTGACCTTCAGCATAAATCGTATCAAATGCTAGTGATGATTTACCAGATCCTGACAAGCCTGTTATCACAACAATTTTGTTTCTCGGTATTTCAAGACTAATATTTTTAAGATTATGTGTACGAGCGCCTTTGATATAAATACTATCCATATGAAAAAAAATCCGTGATGAAAAAATTAATTTAGGTTAAACTTCTAACAATATTATAAGAGGTAAATATGAGTAGAGGCGTAAATAAAGTAATTTTAGTTGGTAATTTAGGTCAAAAACCTGAAATGAGATACACAGCAACTCAGTCAGCTGTAGCTAATATCTCCATTGCAACTACTGAGTCATGGAAAGATAAAGAAAGTGGCGAGATGAGAGATAAAACAGAATGGCATAAAGTTGTTTATTTTGGAAAACTTGCCGAGATAGTTGAAAAATATTTAGATAAAGGCTCTAGTGTTTACATAGAAGGCAAGCTTCAAACTAGAAAATGGCAAGACAAGAGTGGCGCTGACAGATGGACTACAGAAATTGTAGGAAATGAATTAACTATGCTTGGATCAAGATCATCTGGTTCTGATTCTTCCATGGGATCTGGCTCTCAAATGGGTTCTCAATCAGAATCTCCTTTCCCAAAAGATGATGACTCAGGGACAGGTTTAACGGATGATGATATTCCATTTTAATATTTAGTGACTTAGTGTGAACTTCGAAACGATTATATTTACTGAAAAAAATTCATTAGCGTTAATTACTCTCAACAGGCCTGAAAAGCTAAATGCTTTCAATCAAGTTATGCTTAGTGAAATGCTTGAAGCATTTGATTACATTGATAAAAAAGATTCCATAAGAGCTGTAATCCTAGCAGGAGCTGGAAGGGCATTTTGCGCTGGTGCCGATCTTTCAGCTGGAGAAAAAACTTTTGATACTGAGTTCGATAATTCAAAAAAATATACCGAAGATTTCAGAAGAGATTCTGGCGGCATTCTGACCTTAAGAATGTACAGGTGTTTAAAGCCAATTGTTGTAGCTTGTAACGGAGCTGCAGTTGGAGTCGGAGCAACCATGCAACTTGCTGCTGATATACGAATAGCTTCAACATCAAGCAAGTTTTCTTTTCCATTTGCCAAAAGAGGGATTGCTCCAGACGCATGCTCTAGCTGGTTTTTACCAAAAATAGTAGGCATTTCAAAAGCCTTAGAATGGTCTTATTCAGGAGAGTTATTTGATGCATCAGATGCCTATGAAGCTGGCCTAGTCTCATATCTGGTAGAGCCAAATGAATTAATGGATAAAGCAATTCAAATAGCCAACAAGTTTATTAAAGAATCTTCCCCAGTTTCAATCGCGCTAACCAGACAGATGATGTGGAGTTTATCATCGACGTCAACGCCAGAAGAAGCGCACATAATAGACAGTAAAGTTATTGATTCGAGAGGCTCATCAGGAGATGCTGCTGAAGGAGTTATGTCTTTTTTAGAAAAGAGAAATGCAGATTATCCTAATAAAATATCCAGCGACATGCCGTCAATTTTTCCTTGGATAGAAAGTAAATTTAAAGATAAGGAGTAATTACAATTATGTTATTCAATCCATATAAGCTTAAAAATACTACTTTAAGAAATAGAATTGTTATGGCTCCAATGACCAGGAGCATGTCCCCTGGAGGAGTTCCAACTCAAGCTGTCATTGATTATTACGAAAGAAGAGCTAAGGCTGAAGTTGGCCTTATCATCACTGAAGGCATAGAAGTTAGCCATAAAGCTTCTAGCGCTTACCCTGACGTTCCTAGGCTAGATAGTGAGGAAGCAAGAGGCGCTTGGAAGAAAGTTGTAAGTGGTATTAAGAAACACGATGGCGCAGTGGTGGCTCAACTATGGCATTGCGGCGGCTTTAGAAAATTAGGCATGGCCCCAGAGCCAGAAATTCCTGGTCATACAGCCTCGGGTCTTGTAAGACCTGGAAAAAAAGTGGCTCATGAAATGACCATTCAAGATATCAATGAGACTGTTCAAGCTTTTGCTTCTGATGCTAAGTTTTGTGAAGAAATTGGTTTCGATGGAGTAGAAATCCATGGCGCTCATGGATATCTAATTGATAACTTCTTTTGGCATGGCACAAATGTAAGAAAGGATATGTATGGAGGATCCACTGAAGAAAGGTCTCAATTGGCAACTGAAATTGTGAAAGCTATAAGATCAGAAGTAAGCAGTAATTTTATTGTTGGACTGAGATTCTCCCAATGGAAGCAGCAAGACTATGAAGCAAAATTAGCCTCCACCCCTGAAGAGCTCAAAAAAGTACTTACTCTTCCTACGGAAGCTGGACTTGATTACCTTCATTCAAGTATGAGAAGATTTTGGGATAGTGAATTTAGCGGATCGGAAGAAAATTTAGCTTACTGGACAAAAAAACTTTTAGGATTACCAACTATTAGTGTTGGAAGTGTCGGTCTTGACTCTGAATTCATTGATATGAGTGCACCTGCATCACCTACAAATATCAATAAAGCCATTGAAGATATTAATAATAGTAAATACGATATGGTTGCCGTTGGCAGAGCTCTTATATCAGACCCTGAATGGGTAATTAAGATGAAAGAGGGAAGACTGGAGGATGTTATTCCTTATACCAAAGAAGCTTTATTCAAACTTTACTAATCTCTTACTCAATACCAAACTGGCGTTAGTTCCGCCAAATCCAAATGAGTTACTCATTACAGAGGTTATATTTTTTGATATTGTTTCAGTATTAATATTAATACCTTTCGCTTCTTCACATAACTCTTCTGAATTGATATTAGGAGCTATAAAACCTTCGTTAAGCATCATTATCGAATATATAGCTTCTTGAGCTCCTGTCGCTCCAAGCGAGTGACCAGTCATCGACTTAGTAGAGCTGATGATTGGGCATTCATTAGCAAATAACTCTTTGATTGCATTAAGTTCAGCAATGTCACCGACAGGTGTGCTTGTTCCATGAGTATTAATGTAGTCAACTGAAGACCCGTAAATATCTAGTGCCCCTTGCATACATCTCAGAGCTCCTTCTCCAGATGGGGCAACCATGTCGTAACCATCAGAAGTGGCAAAATATCCAGAAAGCTTAGCTAAGATATTCGCATTCCTTTTTTTAGCATGCTCCTCTTCTTCTAAAATTAGAATTCCTGACCCTCCAGCTATAACAAAACCATCTCTATTTTTGTCATACGGCCTAGATGCAATTGTTGGTGTCTCATTAAATTTTGAAGAGAGAGCTCCCATGGCATCAAATAAATTTGAAGAACTCCAGTGCTCATCTTCTCCTCCGCCTGCAATAATAATATCTTGTTGTCCTGACCTTATTAAATCTGCTCCATGTCCAATACAGTGGGCACTAGTAGCACAGGCTGAGGATATAGAATAGTTTATTCCTTTTAATTTAAAAGCTGTTCCTAGGATTGCTGAAATAGAGCTTGCCATCGATTTGGTAACTGCATATGGCCCAATTCGTTTTGGCCCTTTCTCTCTAGTAATATCTGAAGTAGATAGCATGACTCTTGTTGATGAGCCTCCAGAGCCAGCAACTATTCCCACTCTTGGTGAATTAAGATACTCTTCCTCAAGACCAGACATTTTTATAGCATCCTTTGCTGCTAGATAAGAATATGCTGAAGCTTCACCCATAAACCTTAACAATTTTCTATCAATTAGTTCTGAATAATCCAGATTAATAGAACCAGATATTTGACTTCTAAAGCCCATATCAGCATAAGATTGATTTGCAGTTATACCTGACCTACCATCTTGAAGACTTTTAAGAACTTCATCATAGGTATTGCCTATACAAGATTTAATTCCAACACCAGTTACGACTACATTTTTCATTAGAAATTACTCGGATCTTTAAATAAGCCTACTTTAAGTTTTTCAGCATTATAAATTTCTTTATCATCAACAAACATTTTACCATTAGCAACACCAAGAACAGCTCCGCGATTAATTATTCTTTTAATATCTATTTCATACCTAACTATTTTTGCAGAAGGAAGTACCTGTCCAGAGAATTTAATTTTTTCTGCACCTAAGGCTCTTCCAATACCTGGAAGGCCTGACCATAAAAGATAAAATCCTAAAAGTTGCCACATAGCATCAAGCCCTAAGCAACCAGGCATGACAGGGTCTTTTTTGAAATGGCAATCAAAAAACCATAAATCAGGATTTATATTTAAAATTGCTGTGATATTTCCTTTTTGAAACTCACCACCAAAATTATCAATATTAGAAATTTCATCAAACATTAGCATTTCATCTGCTGGCAACCTTCCATCTCCCTCATTAATAAAGAGATTTCCGTTTGAACATTCAATTAACTCTTGTTTTGAATAGCTTTTCTGCGGTTTGAAGCTCATTTCTTCCTGTACATTGCTGAATTGACTAATTCTATCATTTCTTTGCTGATATTTTTATCTTCAATTAAATTTGCAGCCTTTGCAGCCTCTCCTAAATACTGCAAAGCTAGCTTTTCAGTTTCTCCAATTCCATTAAGATCGTTAATTAATTTAAATACAGTTTTTTGATTAATATTTTTTTTACCTAAAAAAGATTCAAGTTTTATTTTTTCTGAGTCATTGGCATTTTTATTCGCAAAATAGAAAGGGTAGGTAACCTTTCCTTCTTTAAGATCTTGAAAAACTGGCTTACCAATGAGAGCCCCATTTTCTGAATAATCCAACAAATCATCTTTTATCTGAAATACTATTCCTAAATTTTTTGAACAATTTGTAATATTTTTTATATATTTAGGATCAGCATCTGCAAGGATAGCTCCACATTTTGCTGCAGCTTCAAATAACCTTCCTGTTTTGTAATAACTAATATCTTCTAAGTTTTTTAATGAGATTTCTTTATTACTTATTGCATCGAGCTGAATTAGCTCGCCTTTTGAAATGTCATTCGTCGCTTTTGAAAGCTCATCTAATATCTTATTATTTCCAAGCTCGACCATTAATATAAAAGCCTTTGAGTAAATATAATCACCTATTAAAACGCCGTGGGAATTTGACCATATATTATTAACTGATTTTTTTCCTCTTCTAGTGGGTGATTCGTCTACTACATCATCATGAACTAATGTCGCTGTATGAAGGAGTTCAATAATTGCAGCTAACTTTAATCTCTTCTTTCCTTTCCTTCTGTTTATGGACGAAGCAACTAGGCTTAACCTCGCTCTTAAATGCTTGCCATCTGATTTGAAGATATATTTATAAAGATCTGAAATAGTCTTTTCTTCAATAATCTCATTTTTAATTAGATTTTTTACAACAGTAAGTTCTTTTTGTATTGAATGTTTTGTCATGATTGGATAATAATTAAAGCAAAATTATACATAAGTATTGATAAATTCTTCATTAAAGCGTATATTTTGCCACCTTTAGGGATATAAATATGTACGCAGTAATAGAATCAGGTGGAAAACAACATAAAATCGAGAAGGGTATGTACTTACCTGTCGACTTATTGAAAGACGAGCCTGGAACAAAAATAACTTTTGAAAACGTATTGTTATACGTTGACGATAATAATGTTGAGATTGGTCAACCTTATCTACCCAACGTAACAGTTACCGCTGAGGTTCTTGACGTTGTTAAATCTGATAAAATTTCCATTCTTCGTTTTAGAAGAAGAAAGCATAGCATGACAAGAATCGGTCACAGAGCTAGGCATTCTCAAGTTGAAATCAAAGATATTAAATTAGCGAGTAAATAATGGCACATAAGAAAGCAGGTGGTTCCACTAAAAACGGTAGAGATTCCAACGCCAAGAGGCTTGGTGTTAAAAGATACGGTGGACAAATAGTTAAAGCTGGTGAGATATTAATACGTCAAAGAGGTACTAATACTCATCCAGGTATTAATGTTGGTAAAGGTAAAGATGACACGCTATTTGCTAAGGCTCCTGGTGTAGTTCAGTTTACTTATAAAGGACCTAAAAGCAGAAAAACAGCGAACGTTATTTCTCAATAACGACGCTTTTAAATCATGAATTTTATAGACGAGGCCTTTCTCGAAGTTAGGGCAGGGAATGGTGGTGCCGGAGCATCCAGCTTTCGTAGAGAAAAGTTTATACCTTTTGGTGGACCGGATGGAGGGGATGGTGGAAAAGGTGCCAATATTGTCTTTAGAGTTAATAGAAACAAAAATACATTAATTGATTTTCAAAATCAAAGAGTTTTCATTGCTAAAAATGGCAGACCCGGATCAGGTAAAGATAAATCTGGAGCAGCTGCAGAAGATTTAATAATAGATATACCTAAAGGTACAGTAATTTACGATGATATATCTAATGATGAGTTATTAGATTGTTGCGATGATGGCACTTCCTACGTTCTGGCTAAAGGCGGAGATGGCGGCCAAGGTAATGCTCGTTTTAAATCAAGTAGAAATCAAGCACCTAGAAAATTTACACTTGGCTTCGAAGGTGAGGTTCGTTTTATAAGACTTGAGCTAAAATCTTTAGCTGATGTTGGTTTGGTAGGATTTCCTAATGCAGGAAAATCTACTTTTTTAAATAAGGTCTCATCAGCTAAACCAAAGATAGGTAGCTACCCATTCACAACGCTTAGACCTCATCTAGGAACTATTGAAGGGTCTGAATCAAGCTTTGTTATAGCAGACATACCAGGATTGATTGAAGGAGCTTCTGAGGGCGCAGGACTAGGTATAAAATTTTTACAACATATCTCAAGAACAGGCTTACTTTTGATATTCGTAGACCTCTACTCATCAGATGACTTAGAGCCTATAGATCAAATAAGACTTCTTAAAAATGAACTAAGTGCTTATAAAGAAGACTTAACGCAGAAAGTTTCTTGGGTTGTTTGTAATAAAATAGACCTCATCAATGAAGAGGATCGTATGAGCCACTCTAAGGACATTCAAGACGCTCTAAATATATCTGAGAAAGATATATTCTTTATATCTGCTGCAACAGGAGAGGGCACGCAAAAGCTTCTTCAATCACTTGAAGAAGTTATTTCACAAAGTAAATTAGATTTAACCTAGGTCTTTAACAGCTTTTGAAAGTCTGCTTTTAGTTCTGGCAGCAGCATTTTTATGAATCACTTTCTTTGAAGCAGAAGAGTCTAGGACTTTTTCAGCTTTTGTTAGTGCTTCTTTAGCTTTCACGGAGTCATTTTCATCAATGCTTGCGCGAACAGCTTTAACAGCAGTTCTTACCATTGATCTTTGAGCGTGTCTGAGTTTATATGTCTCAGCGTTTTGTTTTGCTCTTTTTATTGATTGTTTTGAGTTAGCCATAATAGTTTTAATTTTAGAGTGCGTAGTTTAATGAGCAAACTGTTATATGTCCATATATTTATGATAAATAATACTAAGTCAACATAAAAAAAGGCAGCTTAAAAGCTGCCTTTATAATTCAAATTAAAGATAGATTATCTTAGATATCTTTATACTCCAAGATAAACCATCTGACCTCTTGGGTCATGATGTTTCGGATCATAACTAAAGTTAGCAGCATCCCATAAACAATTGGAGCTGCTTCATCAGTAGCATTATTGATACCTGCTGACAGTTTAACATTGCTAGTTAGCACACTTCCGTAATCATAAGAATACTCTACAGGTCCAACAGTCAGTAAAGCTATCAACATCTTGATGTAAATCCAGCATGCAGGTAGCAAGCCAGCATCAAGAGCTCTATAGTTGTCTCATATTCAGAAATCATTCTGATAAAGGCAGCAAAGTTATGGTCGCCATTAGACAATTTAGCTGAAATAACTGATTTAGTTTCAGGCATAGATCTTGCAAAGTTGTCATGGTTAAATAATCCAACAACATCTTTCATGCCGCCTCTACCATTTGGTATTTCATAACTCATCATACGAGCTGTTTCAAAACCAACAGAAGCCTCACCCCATGCAGTGTCAAAGTTATACTGAACCTTCGAAATATCAAGACCACTTGCATCTACATTTTCTGCATTAAGGTAACTGAGTTGTAACACCTGCAAGAACCGCCATGAAGTCTTTTAATATCAGGATCAGATGGATTTGCAACAATCTTACCTTGAGCATTTTCAATAGTAATAACGTCTTCATAAGCAATATCCCAGTAATCAACAGATAAGAGAAGTTTGATCATTAGGTGTCCATACTAGCTCCAAAGTTAGTATTGTTAGAAGTTTCTGGTATTAAGTCAGGATTATGAGCAACAGCAACTCTAATAAAGGCTGTTGAACCTTTAGCCGATCCATCAGGATTAAAGTCTTGAAGACCCTGAAGTGAAACTAAGAGAAGTTGATCAGCTGAGATAGAGAGGCTTCTCTAAACGAAGTACTGTAAGAACCTCTTAATACAAGATTATCAGACATTTGATATCTCATAGAAACCTTAGGATTAAATGTTGACTCTGCTGTCAAGACTTTCATATCTCAATGCACCTATAACTTGGAGCTTATCACTCATATCTTTAGATGCTTCAACAAATAATGCAGTTGAATTTCTAGAGTTTTTCACTTCTCTAAACCACCACCTAAGGAACATTAGATCTGATTGCTGAGTAATACTTCCATCAGGACCAAAAACAGCCTTAGATGCATCATTTCTAGACTACGCTGTAACCTTCTTTTTTCATTTGAAGGCCAGTAGCAAAATCAACCCCGCGTTTTGTAGTTCCAGATACTAGGAAATCTAAAACCATCAAATCAGCAACGGTTGTTCTTTCTTCCCCAGAAGAAATATGAGCAGATTAATGAGCTTGAGTTAGCTGAAGAATCAAATAGATTCCATGTTTCTGTTCCACTAACACCACCAACACCGTTAATAGCTGCATTAAATCTTGATGTGCTTGTGTCAGGTTGGAAGTATGAGTGAACTTGCTCACTGTCAGTAAAATGAATATCCCAGTCATGACCACTCGACAGTGTTCCATTTAGACCAAATGAAATTCTTTCATTTGTGTTTTGTCTTGGAGCATTTGGAGACTCGTATGCAGAACCTAAGGCTCTTCCTAGCCATAAGATAGGATATGAAAAAGGACTTCCTGCAACACCGGGCATGATTGGCTTACCTAGGTAAGATAATGCAGGGTATGAAGGTGATTGAGGATTATCAAGCACATCGATGTCAGTTGCCATGTAATCAAATTCAAAATTTACACCATTATCAAAAGATGTTTTTGATGAAAGATAGACACTTGAATGATCTTCAGTATTAACTAAGATTAAATCTGTCACCATAATAAAAACCACACCTTGTTCCGCCACTAAGCCCAGGAGCTGGAGCAGCTTGAGGTAATAAAACACCTTTATTAGCAGACACAGTTCGCATCAGGAATTGATTCGTAAATATTATATGTACCCGCATAAGGCCCACTATTAACTGTCGTGAAAGGGCTTGCTCCACCGGAGTAAAATCAAGAAGCTATTACCAAGTCCACTTACTGCTAATTCAGAATATTCTGCTAATTCTGTTCCCGCTAAAGGAGATCTATCTAATTGGCTGTATGCTAAAACAAGATTGGTATTTCCCATTTGTTTACCTGCGATAACACCCATATAGTCATCAGTTTGGTTACCCATATCAGTATTTTGTTGAGATAAGTTAAACTCGACACCGTCAAAGTCTCTTCTTAGAATAAAGTTAACAACACCTGCAACAGCATCTGAGCCGTATATAGAAGCAGCACCTTCTTTAAGAACTTCAACTCTTTCAGTGGCAATTGTTGGAATCATATTAGTATCAACAAAAACAGCTCCGTCATTAGAAGTACCAGCAGCAATAGTTTGTCTTCGACCGTCAACTAACACCAATGTTGATGATAGACCAAGACCTCTAAGGTTTACATTTGAAGTTCCTTGTGTAGAACCTGCTGTAAATGAGTCTGGATTATTTTCAGATCCTGAGTCAACAGATAGATTTCTTATTATATCTGCAGTAGTTGTAGCTCCCAAGTCCTCAATAGTATCTCTACCGATGATCGACACTGGAGAAGCTCCATCAGTAGCACTGCCTTTAAGGTATGAACCAGTAACAACAACTTCTTCAACCGCCTCTTTATTATCCTGAGCAACAACTGCAAATGCTGTAAATAGCAATGCAACTGAGCATAGGGTATTAAAAGTATTTTTTATTATTTTCATTAAGATATCCCCCGATATTTAATTTTTTATTTAAATTTTGTAACTAAATTAAGTTTAATTACTTTTTCTTGTGCAAAAATTAACACCTTTGGTGCAATTTGTATAGATACTTTTTATATATATTCAATAGACATTCTTAAAACACATATTTTTTACAAGAGCTTTCTACCTCTATTAGCACAATCATCTGACGGCTTCCAAAACCATCCTTGTGGATCCCAGGCACGGCCGTGTGTTAAAAAGATGCAATATGAATATATTTTTTTAGAATATTCAATTTCCCCCAAAGCTTCTAATGAAACAGCTTTAACCCAAAGAGCAATCGAGACGTCGTTAATTAAATAGTTTTGGTGAATCTTTTCTTTTTCTCTTCTTGTTACTGCTCCAAAGGGTGGTAGTTTGATATTTTGTTTATGTAAAGTTTTTTGAAGCTCCACTGCTGCTGGAGCCCATTGGTTAAAACAAGCATCTACCAACTGAATAGCATCTTCATATTTTTTTTGGGCAAAGAGTTCAATAGAGCTATTAGCCCAAAAGGCTGAGTCTCCGAGCTCGGGGTTGCTTGAGATACAAGGGTTAGAATTTAGATCCTGCCCAATGGTTTGAATTGAAGATATTAGTAATAAAAAAGATATGACTAATAATTTTTTTTTCTTAACTTTTAACATACGCACAGCTTAATAATTTTTATAAAAAAATCAAGAAAATGGTGGAGGCGGCGGGAATTGAACCCGCGTCCGCTAATCCTTCAGCCTAGCTTCTACATGCATAGCTCACCCAATTGGCTTTTTAACTTTTGTGACCCGAGGAGCAGGGTACTAAAGCGAGCTTGATTAGTTTTAACCAAACTGTGTCCAAGCAACACAGCTTGGCTAGACTATGATATTTGCCGATACTTCAAACCATAGTCAATTTTGGTATCGGTTAGCATTAAGCTGCTAAAGCGTAGTTGTCGTTATTTGCAACTAAATTTTTTGTAGTATGTTTTACAAGAATTACCACAATCTTGGCATGCGCTTCGGAGTCCAGTAGAAACGTCGAACCCTGTTCGCCCCCATAGGGATGATGATTATACAGTATTACTTGAAATTTTTAGTAGGATGGCTATTGTTTTTAGCATTTTTGAGGATTCTACCCTGGTCTCGTTCCCAATCTCTTTTTTTGATATCTTGTCTTTGATCATGCAATTTCTTTCCTTTACCTGTAGCAATATCACATTTGATATGGTTTTCTTTCCAGTACATCGAAGTCATTATGATTGTTAATCCCTTTTCTTCTTTTAGCTTTTGAAGTTGAGATATCTCCTTTTTTTTTAATAAAAGCTTTCTTGTTCTAAGGGGATCTACATTAAAGACCTTTAAAGAAGCAGGTGGATCAATTTTAATCCCAAATAACCAAGCTTCGTCCTTTTTAAAAGTAACGTAACTATTTTTAACATCTATCTTGCCATCTCTAAGAGATTTCACTTCCCATCCTTCTAAAACTAGTCCAGCTTGAAATGTTTCACCAAGTATATAGTTCCTTGATGCTGTTTTATTCTTTACAATTAATGCGGGCTTATCTTTAGACATATCTTTATTATGTCTTTAGAAGTATCTAGTGCAAGAAAAATTGAAGAAAAAATGAATATAAATAATATTAAATCAACATACGGATATATTGGGTTTATCCCATTCGCATTCTTTTCTATTATTCCATGGATATTTGGAGGTCCAATATCCCAAACAGCAATAATTTTTCAACTAGCCTATGGATCTATTATTATTACCTTTCTTGGGGGCATGGCTTGGGGCTGGAGAGATGATCAGAGCAAGCAAAGCTTTAACCTATCTATAGGTATTTTATATAGTCTCGTAGGATGCCTCATTCTTTTATTGACCTATTTTAATTATATCCTTTTAGGATTATTGATTTCAGTTCTGAGCTTTCAATCTTTTTATTATTTTGAAAGATCCACTCAAGACTTTAAAACAAGAGATGATGAGTATAAAAAATTTAGAAAGATGCTTTCTTTGCTCGTAGCGATAAGTTTTTTGATATCATCGGCTTATTGGATTAATCCCTACTCAAACCCTTTAACGTAAATTAAATTATGGAAATACAAAAACAACTCAAATCTCACGGCGCTTGGGTTGGAAAATGGACTTTTATTCTTGCGGCAACTGGCTCAGCTGTAGGTCTCGGAAATATATGGGGCTTTCCTTATAAAGCAGGAACTAATGGCGGCGGTGCATTTGTACTTATCTATTTAGGGTGCATAGTTATTATCGGACTCCCGATAATGATTAGTGAAATTATTATTGGAAGAAGGTCAGGTAATAGCCCAATTAATGCTATGCGAAAAGTTGCTATTGACTCTGGCCAAACCCAAGCTTGGCAATTAGTTGGTTGGAGTGGAATATTTGCTGGGGCCTTGATTTTATCTTTTTACAGTGTGATCGCAGGTATTTGCTTAAATTATATTTTTATTGCCGTATCTTCATCAGGAGCCATTAGTGCGTCTGAGGAATTTGGCAATGTTATTTCTTCACCAATCAATCTGCTATTTTGGCATACCTTGTTTATGGTTCTAACTACACTGATTGTTGCAGCTGGTGTGAAAGATGGCATCGGAAGAATGGTGAAAATACTAATGCCAATGCTTGGATTCCTAATGATTTTTATGGTTATTTATTCAATAATCAATGGAGATTTTAATAGGGCAATGTCATTTCTATTTGCTCCAGATTTCTCTAATGTCACCTCAGATACTGTTCTTCAAGCTATGGGACAGGCATTTTTCAGTTTAAGTTTAGGTATGGGTTCTATTATGGCTTATGGTGCTTATATGCCTAAAAACCAAGATATAACAAGCACCTCTTTTACAGTCGCTTCATTGGATACACTTGTAGCTATTCTTGCAGGCTTAGCTATTTTTCCAATTATTTTTGCATTTAATCTAGAGCCGGGCAGTGGACCAGGTCTTGTTTTTGTTTCTATGCTTTCAGCATTTAATCAAATGCAATTCGGTCAACTAATAGGTCCTATATTTTTCATACTTTTATCAGTAGCAGCTTTAAGTTCTTCAATATCTCTTTTAGAGCCTGGAGTCGCTTATTTGTCTGAAGAGGGAATATTGTCAAGAGGCCAAGCTGCAATTGCCATTTCATTTTTTGTATGGGTGCTTGGTATAGGTTCAGCATTAAGCTTTAATGTTTGGTCGGACTTCCATTTAATTTCAGAAAAAAACTTCTTAGATTCAATGGATTTTTTAGCCAATCAAATACTTCTTCCTTTGGGAGGCATGTTAATAGCAATATTTGTTGGTTGGTTTATGAAGGAGTCATTAATAAAAGATGAAATTGGAGCAATTAACCCAGTTATTTATTATTTGTGGAGATTTTTTGTAAGATTCATAGCGCCAGCATGTGTGGCTTACATATTCTTAAGTCAAATTTTTGATTTAAATTGGATTTTTGATTTCTATAGTGGATAAACAGATAACTTTTGAAAGGGTTATAGACGTTGATCATAAAAAAGCATTTGAAGTAGTGTCCAATTTTGATAAATATGCAGAATTCATTCCAGGGTGTTCCGGATCTTCTTTAATTGAAAGAAAGCATCCTGTAGAAATTGGACGACTAGACTTTCATGTTCTAGGTAAAGATTATTTTATTGAATCAGAAAATATATTAACTAATAATTCAATAAATATTAATCAAATTACAGGGCCTTTTGATCACTTTAAAGGATCTTGGGTGGTAAAAAAAAGGGACGAATTTTCATGCCACGTTAGTTTTAATGCTTCATTTCAATTACCATTTTTACTTAATGCTATTACACCTCAATCACTTATAGATAGCTTTTCTTCCAAGGTTCTTAATTCCTTTATTTCTAGACTCACATGAAAGTATATTTCTCGTATCAAAGTTTAAAAGATAAGTACTTTTTGGAGCTGGAAGTCTCATCAAGCATAACTGTTTCAGAGTTAATGGAGTTCATTGAAGTAAAGACAATAGTTACAAATATTGATCATGATTTAGTCCTAGGTGTTAATGGTGAATTGCTCGATGGAGATTTTAAACCTTTACCACACAAGTACAGATTAAAAGAAGGTGAAAGAGTTGAGATTTATAGGCCTTTGCAACAAAACCCTAAAGAAAGAAGATTAAAAAAAGTTTAAGTTTCGTCTGATGGCTTTTCTATTACCCAGCTTTCTACCAAACCTTCATCATTAAAATTAACTGTTAACTTGCTCTCAGAAACTTTATCCTCGCCTATTTGAATTGAATTATAGTAATCCCATCGCTTTTGATGAAATGGATCTTTAACCAGAGCAGTGCCAAAAATAAATTGAACTTGTTCTTTAGTGAGACCTTCAGAGAGTTGTTCTAAATCTTTTTCTTCGAATATATTTCCTTGAAGTACAGGAACTTTATAGGGGCTCAATGAAGAGCAAGAGCTTATAAAAATAATAGCTGCAAAAAGAAGTGATTTATTAAGGAGTTGTTTCATAATTTAGTTGGATTATACTTTGTAATATCTTCAAAGTCTTTTTAGTTTGTACTATTTAAAAGACAGCATAGAAGTAATAAAGTTTTAAATCAATTTGAAAAATTTATAAGATGAACTCAGACAATAAAAACGAAGAATTAAAAAAAGCAGGCTTAAAGGCCACCACTCCTAGAATTAAAATTATGGAAGTTCTTGCTTCGACAGCCTATCAAGATGTTCATTTTAGTGCTGAAGATATCTATAAAGAGCTAATACAAATGGGTGAAAATATAGGTTTAGCATCCGTATACAGAGTTTTAACGCAATTTGAATCAGCTGGAATGGTTAAAAAACATCATTTTGAAGACAATAAAGCAGTGTATGAAATTAATTCTGATGAGCATCATGATCATATGGTTTGCGTTGATACTGGTCAGGTAATGGAGTTTCATGATGAGAGTTTAGAGCAACTCCAGCATGATATAGCCAAGAAAGCTGGCTATGAACTAGTCGACCACAGCATGGTCCTTTACGTAAAAAAAATTCAAACATAAATTCATTTCACCTCTTGAAGTGAAAATTTAAATCCCAATATATCCTTTTAACAGGATATAACTATGGCAAAACAAAAAAAATCTAAAGATATTGATTTAGATATAGATATAAGCGAACTTCCCAATGAAGAAGTATCCCCTGAGGTTGAAATGGATATTGAATCTAATTCAAACATGGGATCAGATACCTATGAGGAACTATTAGATAAGAATGAAGATTTAGAAAAAGCTTCTCTTAGAGCGAAGGCTGATTTAGATAATGCTTTAAAAAGAACTCTAGCTGAGGTTGAAAAAGCCCACAAATATGGAGTTGAAAAACTATTAGCAGAACTACTTCCAGTTATTGATAATTTAGAGCATGCCCTAAACAATCTCTCTGAGAATGCTACCAAAGAAGACAAAGAAGGTATTGAGTTAACTCTTAAGTCTTTTGAATCAGCCCTTGATAAATTTGGGATGATACCCATCTACCCTGTTAATGAAGATTTTAATCCTGAGAAACACGAAGCTGTGACAATGGAAAAAGATGAAAGTAAAGAAAATGGCTCTATTGGAAATATTTTCCAAAGAGGCTGGGAACTCCACTCTAGGTTAGTTAGACCTGCAAGAGTGACAGTAATTAAAAATTAGAGGAAATATTATGTCAAAAATAATTGGAATTGATCTTGGAACTACAAACAGTTGTGTGGCGGTGATTGAAGGCCAGCAACAAAAAGTTATTGAGAATGCAGAAGGTGGAAGAACAACTCCATCTGTTATTGCATATACTGATAATGATGAAGTATTAGTTGGAATGCCGGCTAAAAGGCAGGCAGTTACTAATCCAGAAAATACGTTATACGCAATTAAAAGGTTAATTGGTAGAAGGTTTGATGATGAGGTGGTTAGCAAGGATGCTGACATGGTGCCTTATAAAATTATCAAAGCTGATAACGGAGACGCATGGGTTGAGGCATCTAATAAAAAATTAGCACCACCTCAAGTTGCAGCTGAAATTTTGAAAAAAATGAAAAAAACAGCTGAAGACTATTTAGGTCATGAAGTTAAAGAAGCGGTAATAACGGTTCCGGCCTACTTTAATGACTCTCAAAGACAGGCAACCAAGGATGCTGGAAAAATTGCAGGACTTGATGTTAAACGAATAATTAATGAGCCTACAGCGGCAGCTCTAGCCTATGGTCTGGATAAACATAAAGGCGATTCAACAATAGCAGTCTATGATCTTGGAGGAGGTACTTTTGATATCTCAATTATTGAAATATCAGATGTTGATGGCGAACATCAATTTGAAGTACTTTCCACAAATGGAGATACTTTTCTAGGTGGAGAAGATTTTGATTTAAGATTAATTGATTTCTTTGTTGAGCAATTTAAAGAAGAATCGGGTTTTGATTTAAAGAGCGATCCTTTAGCCCTTCAAAGATTAAAGGAAGCTGCTGAAAAAGCAAAAATAGAGCTATCTTCTGCTGAGCAAACCGAAGTCAACCTTCCATATATTACTGCAGACAGTTCAGGCCCTAAACATTTTGTTCATAAGATAACGAGAGCTAAATTAGAATCTTTAGTAGAAGATCTGGTAGACAGAAGTCTTGAGCCATTAAAAATTGCACTGAAAGATGCAAAATTAGCAAAAAAAGATATTTCAGAAATTCTATTAGTTGGCGGCCAAACAAGAATGCCTCTTGTTCAAAAAAAGGTTTCAGAATTCTTTGGTAAAGAGCCTAGAAAGGATCTAAACCCTGATGAAGCTGTTGCAGTTGGAGCTGCTATCCAAGGATCTGTTTTATCTGGAGATACAACTGATGTTTTACTACTAGATGTTACCCCTTTAACACTAGGTATTGAGACTCTTGGAGGGGTTGCAACTCCTTTGATAGAAAAAAATACAACGATTCCAACACAAAAATCTCAGGTATTTTCTACCGCTGAGGACAATCAGACAGCAGTAACCGTTCATGTTATTCAAGGAGAGAGAACACAGGCATCTCAAAATAAATCTCTTGGGCAATTTAATTTAGCAGACATTCCTCCAGCAAGTAGAGGGATGCCTCAGATTGAAGTTTCTTTTGATCTTGATGCCAATGGAATATTAAATGTATCTGCTAAGGATAAAAACTCTGGTAAAGAACAATCTATAGTATTAAAGCTTCAAGTGGGCTTTCAGATGAAGATATTGAAAATATGGTCAAAGACGCCGAGGCTAATGCTGAGGATGATAAAAAGTTTGAAGAGATTGTTAAGGCAAAAAATAATGCAGACATGCTAGTTCATGCAACTAGAAAAACTATTGAAGACTCTGGAGACAAGATAACTGATGAAGAAAAACAGCAAGTTGAAGAAGCTGTTGTCAGTCTTGAAGAGTCTATTGGATCAGAAGACTTAGAAGCCATAGAATCATCAACAAAAAGTTTAAACGATGTTCTAACTCCTTTAACTCAAAAACTTTATGCTCAAGAAGCAGGTGAAGGTCAGCCAGGCGAACCTTCAGATGAGACTTCTGACAATACAGTTGATGCAGAATATGAAGAAGTTAAAGAAGTTGAGGAAGTTGAAGAAGACGAAGATAAAAAAGAAGATAAATAATTTAGTTATAAGATGTCAAAGAGAGACTATTACGAAACTTTAGAAGTCTCTCGAGATGCTTCTGCTGCTGAAATAAAGAAAGCCTTTAAAAAGAAGGCAATGAAATATCATCCAGATAGAAATCCAGATAGTCCGGATGCTTCTTCTAAATTTAAAGAATCTGCAGAAGCCTATGAAGTTTTGTCTGATACTCAGAAAAAATCAGCCTATGATCAATATGGTCATGCTGGTCTTGATGGTATGAATGGCGGCGGACCAAATATCAATGATGTAAATATTAATGATATTTTCGGTGATATTTTCGGTGATGTCTTTGGAACTCGATCTTCATCAAGAAGAACTAGAAGGGGTTCTGATCTTCAATATAATATGGATCTATCTTTGAAAGAAGCAGTTCTTGGAATTCAAAAAAAGATAAAAATACCGTCTCATAAATCATGCAATGATTGTAATGGCAGTGGTGCCGCTGATGGTTCAAGTCCTATTTCTTGTTCGAGTTGTAATGGTGTTGGTCAGGTAAGAATGCAGCAAGGTTTTTTTTCAGTTCAACAGGCCTGCCCAGCATGTTCTGGATCCGGACAAATTATCAAGGATCAATGTAAACCATGTAGGGGCATTGGTGCTACTAAAGAAAATAAAACTCTTTCAGTGAACATACCTGCTGGCGTTGATAATGGAGATAAGGTTAGGTTAACTGGAGAGGGAGAGTGGGAGAAAGGAGGTCAGTCAGGAGATCTTTTTGTAGCAATCAGAGTTAATGAAAGTCCAATTTTTGAAAGAGAAGGTAAAGATCTATATCTTGAAACTCCAATTCCATTTGAAATATCAGTCATAGGTGGGTCAATTAAAGTCCCAACTCTAGAGGGCACTTTATCTTTAAAAATTCCATCTCAAACTCAGACTGGAAAGATTTTTAGGATTAGAGGCAAGGGAGCTGCTGTTGTCAGAGACCCTAGAAGGGGAGATATTTTATGCAGAGTTATTGTAGAAACTCCATCAAATCTAGACAAAAAACAGACAAAACTTTTGAAAGAATTTACTGACTCATTAAACCAATCAAAAAATTATCCAGGCACTGAATCATTTATCAAAGCCTCAAGTCAAAAACAAGATTGATATGATTAAGGTCTTTATAAATGGACTATCTGGAAAGATGGGGTCGTCTATTGCAGATATTGCTACTCAGCAAAATGATCTTAACCTCATTCATGATAAGAATATTAAAAATGCAGACGTATTAATTGATTTTTCTAGACCCTCATCAACATTAAATATTCTAGAAGATTGTTTAGACAATAATATCCCATGGTAATAGGCACAACTGGATTCAATCAAGCCGAATTGAGTGCTATTAAAGAAGCTTCAAAAAAAATACCAATATTACTAGCCTTTAATATGAGTAAAGGGATTTTTATAATAAAGAAATCAATTCAAGACTTTCTTGAATCAAACAATAATAAGCTCAACTGTACTATTGAAGAAGTTCACCATACTGAAAAAGTTGACTCCCCTTCCGGAACAGCTTTAGAACTTAAAAAAGTTATTGAAATAGCCGATATAGCTAATAATATTTTATCATTAAATATTGAATCTAAAAGGGTTGAGGATGTATTTGGAATTCATAAAGTTATTTTCTCTAGTGATTCTGATTACATAGAATTTAAGCATGAAGCTCTTTCAAGAAAGGTCTTTGCAGAGGGAGCTATAGAAATTTCAAAGTTAATCTCTTCTAAATCTCCAAAAATGTATGACTTAGAAGATTTTTTTAATGCTGAATAGCTTTAAATTAGAGCCTTTTTTCTATAGAATACACGAACTTTAAACACGAAGGTCCTAGAATCTTAAAGTTGGGGTGCTCAATTGAGTCAACTTTAAAGGGATTGGAGAATAACCCCAAAGGAAAATTAAAATGAGTATAGTCACAGTAAAAGACCTGCTTCATGCAGGAGTTCATTTCGGTCATCAAAAAAGATTTTGGAATCCAAAAATGGAACAATATATCTTTGATACCAGAAAACAAATAAGCATTATCAATCTTGATATAACTCTGGAGCAAATTAATGCTGCGGCATCTAAGGTTGAAGATATATGCTCAAAAGGTAACAAAGTCCTATTTGTTGGTACAAAAAGATCAGCAAGTAAAACAATTCAAGAAGAAGCGACAGCTCTCGGACTTCCTTATGTAAATAAGAGATGGCTAGGCGGAACATTAACAAATTGGAAAACTATCAGAGGCTCTGTTAGAAGACTTCAAGATATAGAAGAAATGGTCTCCTCCGGAAAAATAGAAAAGCTAATAAAAAAAGAAGCAGTAGACATGCAGAAGGAACATACAAAACTAGAAGCTAGCGTTGGTGGTATTAAAGATATGAAAGGTCTTCCAGATGCTATTTTTGTTGTAGATGTAAAGTATGAAAAGATTGCAGTTTTAGAGGCTAGAAAAATGGGAATACCTGTTATAGCTTTAGTAGATACAAATTCAGACCCAGATGGGATTGATATGGTTATTCCAGGAAATGATGATGCAATTAGATCGGTTAGGCTGATCACAAAAGTTATTGCAGATGCTTGTGCTAGAGGACTAGAATCTTCAAAAGGATATTCTCCAAAACAAGATAAAGAATCTCCAGTTATCCAGACAATCAAAAAAGAAATTGCAGCAGAGAAAGCCTCGACAGTCACAGAAGTTGCAGTTGAAGAAGTTGCAGTTGAAGAAGTTGCAGTTGAAGAAGTTGCAGTTGAAGAAGTTGCAGTTGAAGAAGTTGCAGTTGAAGAACCAAAAGAAAAGGAAGAAAAATAAAAATGGAAGTTAAAGCATCTCAAGTAAAAGAGTTAAGAGATATGACAGGTGTCGCTATGATGGAGTGCAAAAAAGCACTTGTTGAATGTGATGGAGATATCGAAAAAGCCTTAGATCTATTAAGATCAAATAGCGCATTAAAAGCTGAGAAAAAAGCTTCTAGAGTTGCAGCGGATGGCATTTTAAGAACTTCTCAAGGCGATGGTTTTGCAACTTTAATTGAAATAAATTCTGAAACTGACTTTGCAATCAAAGATAGTAATTTCATAGCTTTTACAGATGAAGTTCATAACTACATATCTGCTAAAAAAGTTGATGATATTTCAGAATTTGAAAACTCAGAAATAGAAGAAAAAAGAAAGGCTTTAATCCAAACCATTGGTGAAAATATTCAATTAAGAAGACTTGAGACAGTAAGTGTTGACTCAGGAATGAGTGCAGGAGTTTACCTTCACTCAGACTCCAAGCTTGGAGCTCTTGTAGTTGTTTCTGGTGGAGATGAGTCTCTTGCAAAGGATATCGCAATGCACGTTGCAGCTTTCAACCCGCTATGTCTTTCACAGGATGATATTGATCCTCAAGTTCTTGAAAGAGAGAAAGCAATATATTTAGTTCAAGCAGAAGAATCAGGAAAGCCTCAAGAAATCATGGAAAAAATGATTGAAGGTAAGTTAAATAGATTTTTATCTGAAGTCTCATTAATGTCTCAGGGGTTTGTTAAAGATCCAGATACCTCTATTCAAAAATTATTAGAAGCTAATAATGCAAAAATTGAATCTTTCTCTAGACTTAAAGTTGGTGAAGGTATTGAGGTCTCAACCAAGAGTTTTGCAGACGAGGTAGCTGAGCAGTTAAAATAATTCATGTCTACACTTTCACACAAAAGAATCCTCGTAAAATTTAGCGGAGAGTCTGTTGCTGGTGATGACGAGCACGGCATAGATCCTAAAATTCTAGATAGCATGGCCTCTTCAGTTGGGTCTTGCACAGAGCTCGGCGCTCAAATAGGTATAGTTATTGGCGGGGGGAATCTTTTTAGAGGCGAGAAATTAAGCAAAGCTGGTATGGACAGAGTCGCAGGCGACCATATGGGCATGCTTGCAACAGTTATGAATGGTATTGCCTTAAGAGATTCTTTAGAAAGAGCTGGTATTAAAACTAGAGTAATGTCTGCTATCCCTATGGGTGGATTGGTCGAGCATTATGATAGAAGACTTGCGATTCAACTTCTAAGTGATGGGTATGTTGTTATTTTTACAGCAGGAACAGGTAACCCATTCTTTACAACAGATACAGCTGGGTGCCTTCGAGCAATTGAGACTCAATCTGAACTAATGCTTAAAGCAACAAGAGTCGATGGCGTTTTCGATGCAGATCCTGAAATAAACAAAAATGCAAAATTTTATCCAGAATTATCGTTTGATGAAGCTATATCAAAAAATTTAAAGGTAATGGATGCTACTGCGCTGACACTCGCAAGAGACCATCATCTACCAATTAGAGTTTTTAATGTTAATACTCCAAATGCTTTGAAAGATATAGTTTGCGGTGAGAAAATAGGTACGTTAATATCATAATATGAATGATTTAATCAACAAGACTTCCGAGAGAATGGATAAATCACTTTCATCACTTCATCAAGCGTTCAATAAAATTAGAACAGGTAGAGCTAATCCATCTTTACTGGATGATGTAAAAATTGACTACTACGGTAACTTGACAGCTTTAAACCAAGCGGCAAATATTAATGTTGAAGAGGGTAGATCATTAGTCATCTCGCCATGGGATAAAAGCTTAATACCTGAAATAGAAAAAGCCATTATGAATGCAAATCTAGGTCTAAATCCTAGCACCTCATCAGACCTAATAAGAGTTACGATGCCTACTTTAACGGAAGAGACAAGACAGGATTATATCAAGCAAGCTAGATCTGAAGCTGAAAATGCAAGGGTTTCTATTAGAAATGGAAGAAGAGATGCTAATCAAGAAGCTAAAGAAAGCCAGTCAGCTGGAGATATTTCTGAAGATGATCTTAAGCGCCTAGAAGACCTTATTCAAAAAGAAACTAATAAATTTATAGGTCTTGTAGATTTAGAGCTGAAAAATAAAGAATCTGACTTATTAGAAATTTAGATAGCCAATCATGGCTAACATAATCAAAAAAATCTCTCAAAAAACTCCTAAAAATATTGCAATTATTATGGATGGTAATGGTCGGTGGGCTATCGCTAACTCTTTGAATGTTAGTAAGGGTCACAAGCAAGGAGTTGAGGTTGTTAGGGCTATAGTTGAGGAATCTATAAGGCAAAATATTGATTCATTAACACTATATGCATTTAGTTCTGAGAATTGGTCTCGACCAAAGCCTGAGATAGAGGCAATAAAACAATTAGTACTCAAGGCCATTGAAGACCAAGTACCTGAACTTACAGAGCAAAAAGTTAAGCTAAAGTTCTTTGGTCATACAGATGACTTCGGAGAAAAGATAATAAAAAAAATTAAAGAAGCTGAAAATGCTACTTTCTCAGAAAATCCGTCATTACAATTAAATGTTGCTCTTGGTTATGGAGGCAGGCAGGATATTGTAGACTTAACAAAAGAAATTTCATCCAGAGTCCAGCAAGGAAAAATTCAACTATCAGATATAAATGAAGATCTTGTAAATGAATACTCTTGCTCTCCAGTAAGCAATGTTGATTTATTAATCAGAACTGGAGGCGATAGAAGAATAAGTAACTTCCTTTTATATCAAGTTGCTTATTCAGAAATATTATTTGTTGATAAGTACTGGCCAGATTTTTCAAAAGAAGATTTTATTAAATGTATAGCAAATTTCAAAAAAGTGAGTAGAAGGTTTGGAAAAAGAGTTTAAATCAAAATTTATAACTAGATCATTAACTGGATTGGGCATAATCATGCCTCTAGTCATTTTAATTTATTTAGAAAATTTATATTTTTTCTATGCAGCCATTATTGCCATAACCATTCTTGCAATTTCGGAATGGAGAGCCAACTCTCAAGACAAAAGCTTCACCTTGGACGTTATTTCAATTCTTATATTTTTAGCTCTCTTTCTAGCATTTTCATCTAAATTTTTATTTCTTTATACTTTAGGTATTTCTATGCTGTGGGTCTTTTTTAGTACCTGCTTAATTTTGAATAAGTTAGATAAATTCAAAAATATTTCTTTTAACAACACACTTCTAAGATCATTACTCCCTTTAGGATTCTTAGCTAGCTCAATTTTTCTTGTAAACCATGATAGTTTTTTATCAGTATCTAATTTCTATCTTTTTTTAATTATTGTTTTTAATTCAGCTATCTCCGATAGCTCGGCTTATTTGATTGGCTCTGCCTTAGGAAAAACACCTTTGTTGAAAAATATTAGCCCAAATAAAACAGTTGAAGGCTTTATTGGAGGAGTAATTGGAGCAGGATTATTTGGAGTATTTCTATCTTTTCTATTAAATCTCAACTGGATTATTATTCCTTTGTTGATTATTGGATCTTTTTTTTCCTTTGCCGGGGATTACTTTTTTAGCTTCCTTAAAAGACAAAGCGGGGTTAAAGATACAGGATCAATCCTCCCAGGTCACGGAGGTATTTTGGATAGAATAGATTCACATCTCCCTTCTATGCCCATCCTTGTTGTCTTAATCAACTATTTTGCCTAATGAAAAATATACTCTTACTTGGGGCAACAGGAAGCATTGGTGATAGTGCGCTTGATGTTATTTCTCAAAATCCAGACAGTTTAAATCTTTATGGGATGGCATTTAATTCAAATATCGACAAAGCCTCAGACATCGCTAATAAATTTTTACCTGATTATGCTTATTTAGAAAATTCTAATTATCAAAATAAGCTAATTGAAAAAGTTAATCCTAAGACAGAAATTCTATCCGGAAAAGATGAGCTTCATAATTTATTAAATGACCCTTTAGTAGATGTAATTATCTCAGCCATATCTGGGTTTTCAGGTCTTGAGACAACCCTAATGGCTGCTAAAACTGGAAAAACTATACTTCTTGCAAACAAAGAAAGCATAGTTGTTGCTGGGGATATAATTTTACCGTTGGCCAAAGAATTCAATACTAACGTAATACCCATAGATAGTGAACATAATGCAATTTTTCAATGTTTAGTTGGAGAGAAGGCTAAAGAAGATGTTTCCAAAATTATTATTACTGCATCTGGAGGGCCTTTTGTTAATAAGTCTCTAGATGAACTTGGAATGGTAACTAAGGAACAAGCACTGAAACATCCTAACTGGGAAATGGGATCAAAGATATCAATAGATTCAGCAACACTTGTTAATAAATGTCTTGAGCTTATTGAGGCTAAATACCTTTTTGATTTAAATGAAAAGTTCTTTAAGTTAGTTGTTCACCCCCAGAGTATAGTTCATTCAATTGTTACTTATATTGATGGGTCTAGCATATGTCAGATGAGTAACCCTGACATGAGAGTTCCAATATCTCACGCACTTTCTGGAACAAATAGATTGCCTATTAGCTTCTTAGAAATAGACTTTTCTTCGCTAAATCTTTCATTCCAAGACTTCCCTGAAGATAGAGCTCATGTAGTTAATATAGCTAGAGAGATATGTAATTCTGGAGGCTCTTCTGGAACTGTCTTCAATGCTGCAAACGAAATCGCAGTAGCGAGCTTTCTAGAAGATAAGATAAAGTTTAGCCAAATTTATGATGTTATTTATAGAACTTTTGACTTGATGCCTTTGTCTAATAATTTAAGCATAGAGGCAATCTACGAAATAGACAATCAATCACGCAGGGAGGCAGAGAAGGTGGTAAAATCCTTCACTTAAAATAATTATGACAGCACTAATATACATAGCATCCTTTTTAGTCCTCTTAGGCGTTCTAGTTACTATTCATGAGTACGGTCATTTCATAGTTGCAAGAATGTGTAAAGTCCACGTCCAGAGGTTTTCTCTAGGAATGGGACCGGTTATTTATAAAAGATTAGATAAGCACGGGACTGAAATTGCCTTATCTCTTTTACCCTTAGGTGGATATGTTTCAATGATTACTGATAGGTTGATTGAATTAGAGCCAGAGGTCAGAGAGCAATTAACAGAAGCACAGATAAAGAATACCTTTGACTCTAGACCAAAATGGCAAAGAGCATCAATAATGATAGCTGGGCCATTGGCAAACTTTCTTCTATCAATTTTTATTTTTTCTATAATCTTTTTAAATACTCCGGACCCTCAAACAGTTCCTGTAATTAAAGAAGTTGGTAGCTCAATAGTCCTTAAATCTTCTGACCAATTTATTCTTCCTGGCGATAGAATCTCATCTATAAATTCTGTAAATGTAAATGAATCAAAAGATTTAAATTTAGAATTACTTTCACTCGCCGGATTAACAGGCTATATAGATTTAGGTATTAAGAGACTAGATATCAATGAAATTGTTAATGTTAATATTTATGTTGAAGACTTTCTTCCAACGTCAGAATCACAAACCAAGCCATTGGCTTATTTGGGCTCTGGCTATAGATTACAAAATGAAACCAATAATTGGTCAAACGGTGTCAGGCGGTCCTGCTAGTCTTGCAAAGATTGAGGCTAATGATGTTGTCTTGAGCATAGGCAGTTCAAGAATAGACTATGCAAGTGATATAAGAGAATCTATATCATCCATGCCAAATAGAGATGTTTCTATAAAAGTTTTAAGAAATAATAATGTAATTGATTTACCTGTAAGTATAGGATCTCTTGTCAATGACTCAGGAGATGAGATTGGGGTATTGGGAGTATCATTTGGTACAAAAAGATCATTTTTACAAGCCTTTTCAAAAGGTGTTTATGAGACATACAATCTGAGTATTAAGACGCTCCAATTTATTGGAAAAATGCTGACCGGTAATATGGGCGCTGAGAATCTTAGTGGACCTATAGGTATAGCTCAAATGGCTGGAAATACAGCGCAAGCAGGGCTTCTCCCATTCATGTATCTAATGGCTCTTCTTAGTATTAGTCTAGGTGTTCTAAATTTACTACCTATTCCTGTTCTAGATGGAGGCCAGCTAACACTTCTCGGTATAGAGGCAGTTAGAGGAAAACCTTTATCAGAAAAAACAGAAAATATTATTTATACCGGTGGGGCAGTTATGGTCGGCGCATTGATGATATTTGCCATTTTTAATGACGTATCAAGATTTTTTTAGGAACTTAATTGAAAACATTTAAATTTTATTTACTAAGCTTCTTATTAACATCTCAACTATTTGCATTTGAGGAATTTTTAGTTGGAGATATTAGGATAATAGGCCTTCAAAGAGTCTCAACAGGAAGTATTTTTAATGTTATTCCTATAAGTGTTGGCGATAAGATTAATACGAGAAAATCATCTGATATTACTAGGTCTCTTTTTGCAACTGAGCAGTTTAACGATGTCCAAATTGGAAAAGATGGCAATACTTTAATAATAACAGTTACAGAAAGACCTTCAATATCAGCTATTGATATTTCTGGTAACAAAGCCCTAAAAACTGAGCAGCTCATGGAAAGTTTGAACGGCGTTGGTATAAAAGAAGGCGAAGTATACAAAAGATCTACATTGGAAAAAGTTAAATCTGAGCTAATAAGGTCTTATGCATCAAATGGAAGGTATGGAGCTGACGTTGAGATAGAAGAGATCAAGAAACCAAGAAATAGAATTGAAGTCAAGATTGAGGTTGATGAAGGCAAAAGCGCAAAAATAAAAAAAATTAATATTATTGGAAATGAGATATTTTCTAATGAAGACCTTCTAAAGGGATTTGAGTTATCTGAGGGCGCATTTTTTTCATTCCTATCTAATGATGATGCCTACTCAAGAGAAAAGCTTAAGGGTGATATAGAGTCCTTAGAATCATTTTATCGTGATAGGGGATATATTAAATTTTCATTAGAGTCATCGCAAATAAGCCTATCAAGGGATAAAAAATCAATATATATAACCTTTAATGTTGTTGAGGGCGAAAAATATAATATTAAAGATGTAGAAGTTATTGGCGATATACCTTTTGAAAAGGAGGCTTATGAAGATATAACTAATTCATTGAAAGATCAGACTTATTCACAAGCTCAAATTACAGCTATCGAAGAATATTTTATAAGTATTCTAGGCAATCAAGGTTATGCATTTGCTGAAGTTAGCGGTGAGCCTGAAATAGATGATGACTCCGAGGACGTTAAATTAACCTTTTAGTATTGATCCTGGAGCTAGAACCTACACAAGAAAAATATTATTTACAGGTAATGAAATTACTCAGGACTATGTCCTAAGAAGAGAGATGCGACAGTATGAGGGTGCCTGGACAAATGACGCTAGCATTGAAAATTCAAAGATAAGATTAGAAAGATTGGGCTACTTTAAAGAGGTATCAGTTGAAACTACTCCTGTTCCAGGAACTGATGATCAAGTAGATATTACATTTAATGTTGACGAGGAAACAACTGGATCTATAGGTGGTAACGTTGGTTATAGTGACTTTGGTCTTATGCTTGGCTTTAATCTTCAGGAGCAAAATTTTTTGGGTACCGGCAATACTGTTGGAATAGGCATTAATCAAAATGTTTATACTAAAAGCTATAATCTGTCCTTCCAAGATCCTTACGCAACAAAAGACGGAGTCAGTCTTGGCTATAACTTATATTTTAGAGAAACAGATTATGGAGAGTTTAATGTTGCTAACTATCTAACTAACTCTGCGGGAATTGGAGCTCAGTTTGGTTATCCTGTTTCAGATATAACAGAGTCGGATTAAGTCTAACTTATGATAAAACGGATATTGATATTGGAAGCAGTCCTGCAAGGGAGATATGGGATTTTACTAACTCTGAGGGTAATATATTTGAAACTTTAACAGCTCAGACTTCTTGGCAAAGAGTTACTCTTAATAGAGGTACTTTTCCAACAGATGGAGCCTCAAGCGCATTAGTCTATCCTCAACACTGCCCGGTAGTGATATAAATTACTATAGATTAAATATTAGACAAAAGTATTATCAACCTCTATCTCAAAATTTAGTATTTGGTTTTTCTGGAGAGATTGGATATTTATCTTCTTTTGGTGATACGAAAGAAACTCCTTTCTTTCAAAATTTTTACGCCGGAGGCCCAAGATCTTTAAGAGGTTTTGAATCAAATACACTAGGCCCTAGAAGTACTGAAGCACCTTGTTATGAGTTTAATTATTCAGACGGAACATGTCCAAATCTTATAGACACTGATGCTGATGGAATCGCTGATTATCCTTATTATAATCCATATGCTAATTCAAATACTCAAAGAAATCCTATTGGTGGAAACATTAAAATTGAAGGAAGCCTCCAGCTAATATTTAGACTTCCATTTATTGAAGACCAAAGATCAATGAGATCTGCATTCTTTTTTGATTTTGGAAATGTTTTTTCTGATAACTGCAAAGAATATCAAATCAACTGTTATAAGCCAGCTATAGAGGATTTAAGATACTCATATGGCGTAGGTGTGACCTGGATTACAGGATTTGGTCCTATGAGTTTTGCAATCTCAAAACCTACTAATGCTGGTCAATTTGAAGAGAACGGAAGAATTCCAATTCACTGTAGGAAATGTATTCTAATTAATATAAAATAAACATCACCAATAAGGGGAAATTATGAAAAACGTATTTAAATTTTACTTGATAGCATTTTTGTTTGCTTCAGCACCAGTATTTGCAGCAGAAGGTATTGCGGTAATAGACATGAGAACAGCTGTCTTAACTACACAGGCCGCTTCAGATGCCTTTAAGGCATTGGAAGAAAGTGCAGATTATTCTTCAAACTTAGAAGAAGCTCAATCTATTCAAGCAGAAAGACAGGCTATCGCTGAGAAACTTCAAAAAGATGGCGAGACTTTATCCCAACAAGAGATTGCTCAAATGCAAAAAGATATTCAAGATAAAGGTAAAGATCTAGAATTTCTAGCTGGAAAAATACAACAAGCTCAAGAAGAAACAGCTCAAGCGGTTTTCGCTTCAACTGGAGCAGCTATGCAAAAAATTATAGGCGAACTAATTCAAGCAAAACAAATTAAAGTATTGCTTCAAAAAAATGATAGCCTTTTATTTAGTGATCCTGCTCTTGATCTGACTGACGATGTTACATCAATGTTAGATGTTGCAGCTTCAGAGGCTAATACTCAGTCTGAGTAGTGGCTGAAAAGAAAAGTTTTACACTAGCCGAGCTAGCAAATCTTACAAACTCTTTAGTTATTGGCGACAGTTCAGCTGTCGTCGATAATTTAGCTACATTAGAAAACTCCTCAGATACCTCTATTACATTCCTTGCTAATAGTAAATATACTAAATTTTTAAAAACTACAAAAGCTAGAGCTGTAGTGGTTCACGCTAACTTTAATTTAGATACTGAATTAAATTATCTGAAATCAGAAGACCCTTACATAGTTTATGCAAAACTAAGCGTTCTTTTCAAAGAGCCTTCTTTTGAGCTAGATACACATAGCATTCATCCCACTGCTGTAATTTCAAATGAAGCTATTATTGGAAATAATGTTTCTATTGGTGCAAATGTTTATATTGGTCCAGGATGTGACATTGAAGACAATGTAGTCATTAGAGCAAATTGTTCTCTTGTTAGGGATGTATATCTTGGTAAAAATTCAATAATTCAACATGGCTCAGTTCTTGGCTCTGATGGCTTTGGCTATGCTCCCTCGAAAGACGGTTATGTAAAGATTGAACAAATTGGAAAGTTAATTATTGGCTCAAATGTTGAGATTGGTGCAGGCTGCACTATTGATAGAGGGGCTCTAGGTAATACTGAAATACACGATGGCGTTAAGTTAGATAACCAAGTCCATATTGCACATAATGTAATACTCGGAAAGAATTCTGCAATTGCAGCTTGTTGTGCAATCGCTGGTTCTGCAGTTATTGGTAAAAACTTTCAAATGGGAGGGCTTTCAGGTGTCCTGGGACACCTTTCTATTTGTGATGATGTAATAATAGGAGCTCATACTTTAATTACTAAAACTATCAAAGAGGCTGGCAATTATATTGGTATAATGCCAGCTCAAAAGCAGCAAGATTGGGCAAAGTCATCAATCTTTATTAAAAAAAGGATTTAGTGATGTTAGATACTAGAACTGTAGACGCAATTACCAATCTCCTTCCTCACAGAGAACCTTTCTTATTTATAGATGAGGTTGTAAGTATTGATCTGGGTAAAAAAATTCACTGCATAAAAAACAATAGTCCAGACGAGGATTATTTTAGAGGACACTTTCCTGGAAATCCTATTATGCCAGGAGTTATTTTATTAGAGACCATGGCTCAAGCTTCAGGTATTTTGGGTTTTAAGAGTATGAATAAGACACCAGAAGAGGGTTCTATTTATGTTTTTGCTGGTATTGACAAGGCAAGGTTTAAAAAGCGAGTTGGCCCAGAGGACGTAATTCATCTTTATAGTGAAGTGCTCAATGAAAAAAGAGGTATCTGGAAATTTGCTTGTAGAGCTGAGGTTGATGGGGAGCTAGCTTGCTCTGCAACTATTTTATGTGCTGACAGGAAGGTTTAGTGAATATCCACCCATCCTCTATTATTCATGAATCTGCAAAAATTGATCCTTCCGTAAATATCGGACCATTTTGTATTATTGGTAGAGATGTCGAAATACAACAGGGAACGTCACTATTAAGCCATATTGTTCTAAAAGGACCAACGACAATAGGAGAAAATAATACTATCTATCAATTTTCAACCATTGGCGAAGACACCCCTGATAAGAAATTTAATGGAGAAGATACTAGGCTAATTATTGGAAACAATAATATTTTTAGAGAAGGCGTTACCATTCATAGAGGGACTATTCAGGATAAAGGTGTTACCAAGATAGGGCATGATAATCTTTTTATGGCTTATGTTCATATTGCACACGACTGCATTGTTGGAAGTAATAATGTCTTTGCTAATAATGCAGGATTAGCTGGTCATGTCGAAGTGGGTAGCTCTGTAGTAATAGGAGCCCTTTCAACAGTCCATCAATTCTGTAAGTTAGGCGACCATTCCTTTGCTGGAATGAATGCTTCTATAACAATGGATATTCCAGCCTATATCAAAGTTGCCTCTAATCCGGCAAGAGTTGTTGGTTTAAATTCTATTGGAATGTCTAGAAACGATATACCCGATGAATCAATAGCCTTAATAAAAAAAGCTTATAGAGTTGTTTACAGACGAGATTTGAAATTAGACGATGCCCTAACTAAGCTAAATACTATGTTGAGTGAAACAGACGACCCTTGTCTTAATGTCTTTATTGAATCTATAAAAGCTTCTAAAAGAGGAATCCTAAGATAAGTGCCTAGTAAACCAACTCTTAGAGTAGGAGTAGTTGCGGGAGAATACTCTGGCGATAGGCTTGGTTCAGGTATTATCGAAGCTTTAAAAATAAATTACAATGTCCAACTTTTTGGAGTTGGTGGTCCGGAAATGATAAATCAAGGGCTCAATTCAGAATTTGATTTTAAAAAACTTCACATAATGGGCCTCATTGAGCCATTATTAAATCTAAGAGAGCTAACAAAGCTAAGAAAAAATTTAATTAGAAAGTTTGCTCATGAAGACATAGATTACTTCATAGGGATTGATTCACCTGATTTTAATATAGGAATTCATAAGGCTCTTAAGAATAAAAAAATATCTAAAAATATACAAATTGTTAGCCCTTCTGTTTGGGGGTGGAGGCAGGGCAGGATTAAATCAATTAAAAAATATATAGACTTTACAGCCTGCTTATTTAATTTTGAAGATAATTTTTACAAAGAGAGGGGTTTGAACAGCATTCATTTAGGCCACCCTTTTTCTAAAATTATGAATGCAGATGTTCTTGATGTTAAATCAAAATTTAATTTAAGAAATGATACGAGGTTTATATCTATCCTTCCTGGAAGTAGAGAATCTGAAATTAAAAAAATGTTACCTACTTATATAGAATTTATTAAAAAACATAATCAGGAATCTAATAATTTTACTTATCTTATTCCTGCTGCAGACAGGGATTTAAAAAACTTAATTGATTCATACCTTCAAGAAAGCAATCTTCCTATAGTTGTTGAATCTAATTGCTCTAGGGAATTCCTGTCAATTTCAGAATATTCAGTAGTAACATCTGGTACAGCCTCTCTTGAAGCAGCTGTCTTGGGAGCCGATCCAATTATTTGCTATAAAACAAGTGCTTTAAATTTTTCTATAATCTCGCGAATGTTAAAAGTTAAGCATATTGGCCTTCCAAACCTACTTCTTAATAACAGAAGATATCCAGAACTTCTGCAAAATGAATGTACAGCAGATAGAATATTTCTTGAAGCTAAGTCACTTGAACATGACTCATCAAAAAAAGATGATAAAAACTATATTAGGAAACTTTTAATGGGTGAGGGTTATCTTGAAACTGCGAATAGAATTTCTCTACTTTGAAGAGTCTAATAGCAGGAGTTGATGAGGTTGGACGTGGTTGTTTAGCAGGCCCAGTTATTGCAGCTGCAGTTATCCTCAAAAAAAAATTATCTAATCTAGATGATTCAAAGAAATTAAGCCCTAATAAACGCGAAGAATTATCAATGATTATAATTGAGAATTCTTATTATGCGTTTGGATCTGCATCTCCTGAGGAAATAGATAGTATTAATATTCTTCAGGCTTCTTTATTGGCAATGAAACGAGCTATACTAAATCTTCCAATTATTCCTGATGAAGTGCTGGTTGATGGAAATAAAAAACCAGATACTGACCTGCCAACTCAGACAATAATAGGAGGCGACTCTTTGATTGCAGAAATAAGTGCGGCATCAATAATTGCTAAAGTTTACAGAGATAACCTAATGATAGAATTTAATAATAAATATCCTAACTATGGTTTTGCTCAGCACAAAGGGTATGGTACTAAAGCGCACTTAGAGAGTATTAAGTCTTTTGGCTACTGCTCAATACACAGGAAAACTTTTAAGGGCGTTATTTAACTAGATGAAAAATGTATTCTCACATCTCAGGGTATCCTCTGAATATAGCATTTCCCAAGGCTTACTAACCATTAACCAGATTGTAGATAGTGCTGTTAAGCACTCTATTCCATCCGTTGCATTAACAGATAGATCGAATATGTTTGGTTTAGTGAAATTCTTTAATAAATGTGAGGCCTCTGGAATAAAGCCTATATCAGGATCATCTATAAGAGTCATATTTGATGATGATGAACAGTCTCACGAGCTCCTTTGTTTAGCAAAAACAAACATAGGCCATAAAAACTTAATGAGAATTATTTCTTCTGCGCACAATAATTATAGTTACCAAAGTCCAATCATAAATTTTAATGATTTAATAAAATTAAAAGATGACATTATTGTTATTTCAGGCGGAAAGGATAGTCATGTATTTGAACTTCTTAAAAGGAATAAGATAAAAGATGCTGAGAAGAAAATTGAAAGCTTTCTTAAGGTATTTGATGACGATTTTATTTTAGAGGTACAAAAGACAAATAGACCTGATGAATTTGAGTATTTTTCTAATATCCTTCCCATAGCATCAACAAAGGGAATTCCTTTAATAGCTACCAATGATGTACTTTTTGCAAAACCTGATGATTTTGATACTCATGAGACAAAGGTTTGCATCAATACCGGCAAAACTCTTAATGATCCAAATCGTGAAAAAATTTTTTCGCAAGAGCAATTCTTCAAGTCATCCGATGATATGGCAAAATTATTTAAAGGATTTGATTCCCTCTTGGAAAATACTAATGAAATTTCGAAGAAATGTAACGTTTCAATTCATACAAAACAATATTTTTTACCAGAGTACCCCGTGCCAGATGAGCATAATTTTGATTCATTTTTGGTAGACCTCTCTAAAAAAAGATTACAAGAATTTATTAATGATTTCGATGATGAAAAAAATAAAATTTATACCGATAGGCTGGACTATGAGCTCAATCAGATAAAAACGATGGGTTTCTCTAGTTATTTCTTAATTGTTTATGATTTTATTCAATGGTCAAAAGATAATGATGTACCTGTGGGTCCTGGAAGAGGCTCTGGAGCAGGCTCCTTAGTTGCATTTGCTCTTGGAATAACCACGCTTGATCCTATCTACCATGGCTTACTTTTTGAAAGATTCTTAAATCCAGAAAGGGTTTCTATGCCTGATTTTGATATTGATTTCTGCATGGAGAAAAGAGATAAAGTTATAGAGTATGTTAGTAATAAATATGGCTCAAATTCTGTTTCTCAGATAGCTACCTTTGGAACGATGGCAGCTAGAGCAGTTGTAAGAGATGTTGCTAGGGCTTTGGGGAAACCCTATGCAGTTGGAGATAGAATTTCTAAAATGATTCCTTTTGCGCCTGGAATGACATTAGATAAGGCCAAGGAAGATCAGCCTATTTTTGCTCAGGCTGCAAAAAATGACCCAGAAGTTAAAGAAGTAGTTGATTTGGCATATAAGTTAGAAGGTATTGCCAGGAATGTTGGTAAGCATGCTGGAGGCGTAGTTATTGCGCCCGGAAGTATTTCAGATTTTTGTCCTGTATATAATGATAGGCAATCATCTTCAGTTATGACTCAATACGATAAAGATGATGTGGAGAAAATTGGACTTGTTAAATTTGATTTTCTTGGCTTAAGGACATTAACAGTAATTGATCGTGCCGTTAAATCTATCAATGCATCCAAAAAGATAGATAATCCATTGAATTTAGATAATATTCCTTTAGATGACCCCAAGGTGTTTGAATTACTTTCCTCTGGAAAAACAATGGCTATTTTCCAACTTGAATCTACTGGAATGAGAGCTCTTATAAAGAGTTTAAAACCATCTAAGTTTGAAGAAATCACTGCATTATTGGCATTATATAGGCCAGGACCTTTAAATTCAGGTATGCACACAACTTTTGTAGAGCGAAAGCATGGGAAAAGCTCGGTCGAGTATCCTCATATTCTTTTAGAGCCTGTTTTGTCAGAAACATATGGTGTTATCGTTTACCAAGAGCAAGTTATGGAAGCAGCCAGAGTTCTGGCTGGATATACAATGGGACAGGCAGATATTCTTAGAAGAGTTATGGGTAAGAAGAAAATTGAAGAGATGGAAGAGCAGAGAGAAATTTTTGTAAAAGGATGCGAAGAGAAATCTATTCCCGCCAAAAAAGCTAATGAAATTTTTGAGCTAATAGAGCAATTTGCTGAATACGGATTTAATAAATCTCATTCAGCCGCATATGCAGTTATATCCTACCAAACAGCCTTTCTTAAAACCTATTATCCAGAACACTTTATGTCAGCTGTTTTATCTACAGAGCTTGGAAACACCGACAAAATTCATGCATTAATTCAAGAATGCAAAAGAATGAATATAAAAGTATTAAACCCAAATATTTTATCAAGCAGTAAAAGATTCCTTGTTAATGATGATTTAGATATTGAGTATGGGCTTGGAGCTATAAAAGGTGTTGCCGATTCTTTTATCAAGCATGTTTGCAATATAAGACAGTCTGTTAATTTTAAAGATTTATGGGACTTTTCAAAAAAAGCAGATATTAAGCTTGGAGGTAAGAAATCTTTAGAAGCCTTATCCCAATCCGGTGCATTTGATAATATTGCACCATCTAGGACTGTTGCCATTGCATGTATAGAAGACATGCTTAAAGATAGTACAAAAGCAGCAAACGGCTCTAGCGTAAAGAGTGGTGATTTATTTGCATCGATAGACGAAGATTTCGATCCATATGAAAAATATAAAAATTTACCTGACCTTACTATGAGTGAATTACTATCTTTAGAGAAAAAATCATTAGGTTATTATTTATCAGGCCATCCCGTTGATGCAATTGGAGGCAAAATTGAAAAACTCAGATCAAGAAAGATTGGAGATATCACAAATGACATAAAAAAAGCATCTCTTGTTTGTCTTATAAATAGCGCTAGACAAATTAAAGATAGGAAAGGTAACCCACTAACATTTATTAATTTTGATGATGGAAGTGGTGTAATGGATGGAGTTGTAGCTAGTGATACTTTGGAAACATGTCACGGTATCTTAAAAGAAGGAAGCATTCTTATTTTAAAAGGAACTATAGAGCTTGATGACTACAAATCAAAAGATTTAGGAGATGCAATGTATAGGATGAGAGTTAGAGAAGTCCACTCTCTCGATACCGAGCTTGAAAGGAAGGTAAGGGAAATAATGATAAATATTGAAAAATCTGATGTCTCATCTTTAGATGCTCTTTCAGAGAAGCTTGGAGAAATAAAAGATGATTTTTGGGCGCATGGAAGCTGCCAGTTAAATATTAAAGTTAAGACAGGTAAATCTGAAGTTATAATAAGTGCAGGTGAGAAATTTAAATTTCCACCAACTTTAATAAATTTAACATATTTGGAAGAAATATTTGGTACGAATGCTCTGGAGATATAACTAACTTAATTATAAATAGTTTGTAATAAGAATTATGGTAGAAAATAAAAATACATCAGATGGGTATGATCCTGGTCAAAAAAACTCTGAAGATCAAAAGTTTTTAGATTTTGAGAAGCCTATTGAAAATATTTCAGAAAAAATAAGCGCCCTCAGACTTGCCGCATCAGATACTCCTGAAATCAACAAAGAAATAGTTAGTTTAGAAAATCAGAGAGATGCCTTAACAAAAAAAATATATTCTAAACTTTCAATATGGCAGACTGTCCAAGTCGCAAGACATCCACAAAGACCCCATACATTAGATTTTATAAAAAGAATTTTTAATGACTTTGATGAGTTACATGGTGATAGACAGTTTGGAGATGATGCGGCATTAGTTGGTGGCATGGCTTATCTTGAAAATACTCCTGTAATGATAATTGGCCACGAGAAAGGAAGGGAGACAGAAGAGAGGGTAAGAAGAAATTTCGGTATGCCTCAGCCAGAGGGCTATCGTAAAGCCAAGAGATTAATGCAATTTGCAGAACAGTTTTCTCTTCCCGTAATTACCTTTATTGATACAGCAGGAGCCTATCCTGGTATTGAGGGTGAGGAAAGGGGCCAAAGCGAGGCAATAGCTACAAACTTAGCCGTTATGTCTGAACTTAAAACACCAATTATCGTAGTTGTAACAGGTGAGGGAGGTTCAGGTGGTGCTTTAGCTATTAGCATTGGAGATCATTTATCGATGCTTGAATATGCAACATATTCTGTAGCATCTCCTGAGGCATGTGCATCAATCATTTGGAGAACTCCAGATAAAGCACCTGAAGCAGCTAATGCAATGAAAGTTTGTGCCTCAGAGCTAAAAAAGATCAACGTTATAGATGAGGTTATTTCAGAGCCAGTTGGTGGAGCTCATAGAGATTTTGATATAGTATCTGCTAATATTAAGGCATCACTTGTTAATAATTTAACTATCTTAAGCAAATACTCTATGGATGACCTTCTTCAAAGAAGATATAAAAGGCTCCTAGATATAGGTGCTTAGATTTTGATCAATCCAACGAATTTAATAAAGAATATAGATCTAAATAAAAAAATCTATATTGCTTATAGCGGCGGAGCAGACTCTACAGCTTTGCTCTACTTATTTTCAGATTTAAGACACACTCATTCCATTCACTTAGAAGCTATTCACGTGGATCATAATCTATCCCCAGATAATAATGCCTGGGAATCTCACTGTAAAAACATATGTAATAAATTAGATATTATTCTTCATACTAAATCTGTTCATATAGAGGTTGATCGTGATGGTCTTGAGTCAGCAGCAAGAAAGGCAAGGTATAAAGTTTTCTCAGATATTTTAAAAGAAGGAGAGCAATTACTACTAGGTCATCATGCAAATGATGTAACTGAAACTATTTTAATAAGAATGTTTAGGGGGACAGGTATTGATGGGCTTGAAGGTCCGGCATTAACAAGGCGGGTTGGCAAGGGAGTACTTATAAGGCCTTTATTGGATTTAACAAAAATAGAGCTTTTAGAGTATCTAAAAAATAATGAAATAAGCTTTATTGAAGATAGCTCAAATTTTGAAAGCAACCAGGACAGGAATTTCATTAGAAATGACATAATTCCTTTGATTGAAGAAAGGTGGAAAAATATATCATCTAGAATTCAAGCTACTTCAGAAATCATTAGGGACAGAAATAAATCCTATTCATACCTGTTAGACAAGAACTTTAATCATCTAATAAAAAATAAAATACCTGTTAAAGACTTAAAAAAAGTTGATAGTGAGATATTAGTAGATATTTTAAGGACTTCTATTCGCGAACAGGATATCTGCTTGCCAAGTAAAAAAATTACTAAAGAAATTATTAAAACATTTATTTTATCTAGGCCTGGACCAAGGTCTGAAGTTTCATGGTCTAGGGACGATCAAGATCTTCCAGGGGGAAGCGCTATTTATAGAGATGGTTGTATTGTTATCTTAAAGAAGTAGGCTATATAATTATTAAAAATGTTTAACAGGAAAAAGATATGAGTTTTGATACCTTAGAGTTAATTAAAGAAAATAAAGTTGCGACAATAAAACTAAATAGACCAGAACTACTTAATGCTGTTAATGAACAGCTAATCTGGGATCTTCAAAAAGCTACAGATGATGTTAGGGATGATCAAGATATCAAGGTTGTCATTATTACTGGAGCTGGAAGAGCTTTTTCTGCTGGAGCTGATTTGGGAGAGGGTAAATCTAGTTGGGAGAGTTCTAAAGATGCCTTAATGAGGGGTTATAAGCCAATTTTTTTAAATATTACATCGATGCCTAAGCCGGTGATTGCTTCTATTTCTGGCCCTGCTGCTGGAATTGGCGCTGCTATAGCTATGTCTTGTGATCTAAGAATAATGGCAGATAATGGTTATATCCTTTCTGTTTTTAGTAATATAGCTTTAGTTCCAGATGGTGGCTTGTCATGGCTTCTACCTAAATTTATGGGCTATGCAAAAGCATATGAATATGCAATTGAAGCCAAAAAAATTACCGCCGATGAGTGTCTACATTATGGAATTGCAAATAAACTTGTATCAAGTGATGAACTAGAAAATAAAACAATGGAGTGGGCTCTTAAATTATCTAAAAGGTCCTCTCAAGCACTTAGCCATACAAAAAAACTAATGAGAGAATCTTTACAGGTTGGTTACTGGGATACCTTTTCAAGCGAAGCCGAAATTCAGAATGATTTAACAAGAAGTCCTCAAAACCATGAGGCAGTTCTAGCTTTCTTTGAGAAAAGAGAGCCTAACTTTGATTAGCTGTTATTAAGTTTACTTAATCCAACAATAATAGCTTCAAAGGATGCTCTTGTTGTATTGGGATTAATACCTACACCCCAGTTAGTTTTTCCATCTTGCTCTAATTCTATATAGGCAGCAGCTTTAGCATCAGATCCAGATGATATAGCTGATTGATGGTAATCAGAAACTTTTATTACCGTTTTAAGTTCTTTAGAAAGACCGTTTATGAAAGAATCAATTGGACCATTTCCCGAACCATTTATAGTTACCTCTTTTTCATCAATAACCATCTTTAGTTCTAAATGATGAACTTCATCTTGCGATGAAGAATTATGACTAATATAAGAAAAACCTTTCCTTGGAATTAAGAAATTGTCTTCAAATATTTTCCAGATCTCCGAAGTATTTATCTCTTTACCAGATTCATCAGCTAGTTTTTGTATTTTTTGACTCATGCTAATTTGCAATCTTCTCGGTAGTGAAACGCCGTGATCTTTTTCAAGTAAGAAAGCGACTCCTCCTTTGCCTGATTGTGAATTTATTCTCACAACAGCTTCATAACTTCTTCCTAAGTCAGCTGGATCTATTGGTAAGTAGGGTACTTCCCATACCGGATCGTTAGATTCTCTCATTCCTTGGAATCCCTTTTTTATGGCATCTTGATGCGAGCCTGAAAAGGCAGTAAAAACAAGATCTCCTGCGTAAGGGTGTCTGGGATGAACAGGTAGTTGATTGCAATACTCTACTTCTCGCATAACTGCATTAATATTTGAAAAATCTAATTGTGGATCAATCCCTTGCGTAAACATATTTAGAGCAAGAGTAACGATATCAACATTTCCAGTTCTTTCGCCATTTCCAAAAAGAGTTCCCTCAACTCTGTCTGCACCAGCCATTAATCCAAACTCTGTCGCTGCCACAGCAGTTCCTCTGTCATTGTGAGGATGAAGGCTTAGGCATATATCATCTCTATACTGAAGGTTTTGATTCATCCACTCTATCTGATCGCCATAGATATTTGGCGTTGACATTTCAACAGTTGCCGGGAGGTTGATAATTATTTTATGGTCAGATACCTCTTTTAAGATTTCAACAACTGCATCGCAAACCTCCGCAGCATAATCTAACTCAGTTCCAGTAAAGCTTTCAGGAGAGTATTCAAAACGCCAATCGGTATCTGAGTTTTTTTCAGCAAGTTCTTTTATTTTTTTTGCACCATTAATTGCAATTTCTTTTATGCCAGCCTTATCTTGCTTAAATACAACTTTTCTTTGAAGAGTAGATGTTGAATTATAAAAATGAACAATAGCTTGAGGAATTCCCTTTAAGGATTCAAAAGTTCTTTCAATTAGTTCATTTCTTGATTGAGTAAGGACCTGAATAGTTACATCAGATGGAATTTTCTTTGATTCAATAAGGTCTCTGACAAAATCAAAATCAGTTTGAGAGGCTGAAGGAAAACCCACTTCTATCTCTTTAAATTTTAGGTCGCAAAGGAGGGCAAACATTCGATCTTTTCTTTCAGCTCCCATTGGCTCAATAAGGGCTTGATTTCCATCCCTAAGATCTACAGAGCACCAAAGAGGCGATTCTTTAATAACCTTTGAAGGCCATGATCTATTTTCAAGTTCAATGGGCTTAAAAGCCTTATATTTGTTATTCTGATTATCCATTTTCATTAGTAAATGTTAATATTTTATCTCTATGATAACTTCAACCATCAAAACTAACCTAATCTTAAAAGAGATTGGTGTTACAAGGTACTCCCTTAGACCAGAACCAAATCAGTTAGTTGATAAAGAAGTTAATTTTTATCAAAAAGGAAATATTTTAACATTACTTGATGTGCCTTATAACGATATTTCCCAAGATCAAAAGAATTTATTAGGGGCGATTATTAACGCTATAAAGCCAACAGGCGAGATTGAGATCATAAAAACTATGAAAATAAATAAGCATGAAGATATCTCGGGGCTTATTGATCAGTTTCAAGCTGTTAGCGGAATTATTATTTTTTATAAAAATAACTTTAATATTAAGACATTTTTACCAATCATAACCTCACCTAGCCTGATTGAGATTTTAACAAAACCCAACTTGAAAAAGCCACTGTGGGAAGACATTAAGACCAAATTTATTTTTTAGTATGTTTGAAATATCTTTATTAGATAGGGCGGATCTAGACGAAGCATACGAAATTGAACTATCCACAAATCCTACACCTTGGTCTTACGAAAACTTTACTTCTTCCTTTAAGGTTGGTCATCATGGCTTAGTCTGCAAAGAAAATAACCTAATAATAGGGTTCTTAATTTTTTCACCAATTAAGCCAGAGGCACATTTGCTTAGCATTGCCGTGAAAGAGACTCATGAGAGAAGAGGTATTGGAAGTCTTCTAATTAGCTCAATGAATAAGCAATGCAAGGCTATGGGGATTACTCAAGTATTTTTAGAAGTTAGGGCTGGAAATGATAAAGCTATTTCATTTTACGAGGGCCATAACTTTTTAAAAGATGCTATAAGAGAGAAGTATTATTCAGGAGATGTTCCTGAAGATGCCCTGCTAATGTCTTTAAGTTTCTAAATCCTTCTTTCTTAACCAGTTAAGCTGCAACTCTTCAATAATTATATAAATTGCTAAAAGAGCAGTTATTGTGAGGAACTAGGCTACCCCGAACAAGGTAGGCATTAAAGAAGCCTCACAATGTCTGATTCAATAGCCTCTGGTTTTGTTGTTGGGCCATAACGTTTAACAACTTCACCATTTTTATTAACCAAGAATTTCGAGAAATTCCACTTAATGTTTTTTGTTCCCATTATTCCAGGGCGCTCATTTTTAAGAAATTCATAAAATGGATCAGCATCCTGACCATTTACATCAATTTTGTTAAAAACATTGAAAGAAACATCATACTTTTCAGTGCAAAAAAATTGTATTTCTTCATTTGTTCCTGATTCTTGCGCTTTAAACTGGTTGCAAGGGAATCCAAGTATTTCTAGACCATCTTGAGCGTACTTACTATACAGCCTCTGAAGTCCTTCATATTGATATGTAAAGCCACATTCGCTAGCAACATTAACTACCAATAAAACCTTTTCTTTAAACGCACCTATTGAAACCTCATTCATTTTGGCATCTTTTACAACATGATCATAAATACCTTTAGTCATTTAGCAGCTCTTCTATATCTTTTTTTATCTCATCAGGTTCGGTTTTTGGTCCAAATCTTTTAATTGTTCCACCGTCTTTACTAATTAAAAATTTTGTAAAATTCCATTCAATGTCTTTTGATCCTGATTCTGAAGGATTGTCTTTTTTTAGAAATTGATAAATTGGAGCAACGTTATCTCCATTTACATCAATTTTATCAAATAAATTAAAACTCACATCATACTTTTCAGTACAAAAAAATTGAATTTCTTCATTTGTTCCAGGCTCTTGAGCTCCAAATTGATTACAAGGAAATCCAAGAACCTCCAAACCGTTTTCTTTGTATTTGTCTTGAAGATCTTGAAGTCCCTCATATTGATATGTAAGACCGCATTCGCTAGCCACATTAACAATTAATAAAACTTTATTTTTAAATTCTTCTAAAGTGGTATCCGTCATATCAGATTTTTTAACAACCTGCTTATAGATATTCGACATAATTTTTCCTTTTTTCTTTAAATAATCCATTTAAATTAATAGATTATTATTGTTTGCTAGAAAGAGTTTACGGAACTCACAACTAAATGAATCGATATTATATAATTATATCTAGTTAAGTAACAGTTGATGTAAATTTGAAAAATTTAAAAGCAGTAAGTTATATATGGAAAGAATTCTCTGATCTCTCTAGAGATGAGTTATATGCATTAATTAATTTAAGACAGAAGGTATTTATCGTTGAGCAAGACTGTCCATACGTAGATGCAGATTTTTCAGATCAAAATGCATTTCATTTGCTTGGTTACCATGATGATATTCTTATTTCCTATTTGAGAGCCTTCCCCCCAGGAATAAAATATGAGGGTACATCTTTAGGTAGAATCGTTGTTGATATTTCCAAAAGGGGTGAGCAATTAGGACAAAGCCTTACAGAGGAGGGTATTTCTTATCTTAGTGAGCATTATCCTGATATTGAGATCGTTATTTCAGCTCAACATAGGTTAGAAACCTTTTATAGTGAGTTGGGTTTTACTTCTAGAGGCGATGTTTATTTAGAAGATGATATTGACCACATACAGATGTTTCTTTTGCCAACTCAAACTATTCAATAATTTGATTCTTAAATAGTAACGTATGTATTTCTTCGGTTATAAAAGGTGCAAATGGGTGCATCATTACTAATATTTCTTTTAGTATAGGTCTTAGGTTGTCAGTCTCACCTGACTTCTTACATTCCTCAATATATACATCACAGAACTTGCTCCAAAAGAACTCATAAACCTCATTAATAGCAAAATCTAATCTGTAGTCTTCTATATTTTTTTGTATTTTATTCTTTGTCTTTTGAAATTCATCCATTATTAATTTATCTGAGTCAGTTTTAGGATCAAAAGACTCATTACCTAAGGGGTAGCCATTAATAAATCTTGCAGCATTCCAAACTTTAGTGCAGAAATTTCTATAACCTTTTAATCTACCAAATTCAAAACTAATATCTTTGGTATGTGTTGCTAAAGAAAAGAATGTCATTCTAAGAGCGTCAGTTCCATATGACTCAATCCCTTTAGGAAATTGATTTCTTGTTTTACGTTCAATTTTTTGAGCTATTTTTTCTTGCATCAAGTTAGCAGTTCTTTTTTCTACTAGCTCATCTTGTGATATGCCATAAATAAGATCTAAAGGATCTATAACATTCCCTTTAGACTTTGACATCTTTTGCCCATTTTCATCTCGAATAAGGCCAGTCACATAAACATCTTTGAATGGTATTTGATCTGTAAATTCTAGACTCATCATCATCATCCTTGCCACCCAGAAAAAGATAATATCAAAACCAGTTACTAGCAAAGATGTAGGAAAATGTTTCTTAAAATCATCAGTCTCATTTGGCCAGCCCATTGAGGCAAAAGGCCATAAGCTCGAAGAAAACCATGTATCTAGAACATCATCGTCTTGTTTTAATTCTCTATTATCTAACTTGTATTGAGTTCTTACCTCTTCTTCACTGTGCCCTACATAAACATTACCTTCAGCATCATACCAAGCTGGTATTCTGTGACCCCACCATATTTGCCTGCTAATACACCAATCTTGTATATTATCCATCCAATTAAAATATGTTTTGTCCCAGTTTTGAGGGTGAAATTTTACCTCACCATTATTTACAGCTTCATTAGCTCTAGCTGCCATTTCAGATGTTTTTACATACCATTGATGACTCAATTTTGGTTCTATAACAACATTAGATCTTTCGCCTCTGGGAACACTTATATGATGTTTTTCTTCTTTTTCTAAAAGAGATAGCTCAGTTAATTTTTCTACAACAAGTTTCCTTACTTTAAAGCGATCAAGATTATTAAAAGGGGCTGGTACATTGTCATTTGTCCAAGCATCATCATTGAATATATTTATAGGCTCAAAATCACTATCAACATCGGAGCTCTTAACTTGACCATCTACTTCATGTAACGAGTATTTCTTACCAATCTCATAGTCATTAAAATCATGTCCAGGTGTTATTTTTAAGCAACCAGTTCCAAATTCCATATCCACATAACTGTCACCAATAATAGGTATTTTTCTGCCAACAAAAGGAAGGATTATATTTTTTCCAATCAGATGGGTATATCGATTATCTTCAGGATTTACAGCAATTGCCATATCGCCAAACATAGTCTCAGGTCTTGTCGTTGCAACAGTTATAAAGTCTTCACTTCCCTCTATTGGGTACTTTATATGCCAAAGCAAACCATCTTTTTCTTGTCTAACAACCTCTAAATCAGATACCGCTGTTTTAAGTGATGGATCCCAATTAACAAGTCTATAACCTCTATAGATCTTTCCCTTTCTATGCAGTTCCACAAAAGCTTTAATAACAGCTTCATTGAAATCATCATCAAGCGTAAATCTATATTTATTCCAATCTACGGTATTTCCAAGTCTTTTAATTTGTGAAGTAATTTTTTCTTCTGAGTAATCCTTCCAAGACCAAACTTCTTCAAGAAATTTTTCTCTACCTAAGTCTTTTCGAGTTATATCTTTTTTTGCTAAGTTATTCTCAACAACCATTTGAGTAGCAATGCCTGCATGATCACTGCCAACTTGCCAGTATGAGTCCTTACCTGCCATATGGTTATATCTAGTATAGAAATCCATAATAGCGTATTGAAAGCTATGACCCATGTGCAAAGTACCAGTGACGTTTGGAGGTGGGATGACTTGAGAGAAGGACTCTGTAGAACTTTCATTTTTAACCTTTCTCTCAGACCAAATCTTCGCCCACTTTTCTTCTATCTCGGTAGGGTGATACTGTTTATCCATGTTCCTAGAATTTTTCTATTTTAGCTTTTTACTTAACAACAGTTCACTCAAAAGTGGGACAGGTCTTCCTGTTCCAGCTTTAACAGGAGAGCTATGTGATGCAGTTGCAGCTATGTCTATATGAGCCCATTTATAGTCATTAGTAAACTTAGATAAGAAAGCAGCAGCGTGAATAGTTCCAGCCTCTCTTCCTCCACCTATATTTGCTAAATCAGCATAAGATGTTTTTGTGCATGATTGATGCTCATCCCATAGCGGAAGCTGCCAAGCTCTATCACCTGACTCTTCGCCTGAACTAATAATCATATCAGCAAGATGTTGGTCATTTGCCATAACTCCACTAGCATGTCTTCCAAGAGCAACCACGACTGCTCCTGTAAGAGTGGCCATATCAATAACATAAGAAGGTTTGTATTTACCTACGAATGTAAGGGCATCTGCAAGAATTAATCTACCTTCTGCATCTGTATTTAAGATTTCAATTGTTTGACCAGACATTGAAGTTACAACATCGCCTGGTTTAGTAGCCGTCGATGAGCACATATTTTCTGCACAAGCCATAACACCAACAACATTAACGTTAGCATCCAATCTTGCTAGAGTAGACATAACACCAAATACTGTTGCAGCTCCGCACATATCCCATTTCATTTCATCCATACCGGGACTAGGCTTAATAGAGACACCACCTGTATCAAAAGTTACTCCTTTTCCAACAAGCGCTATAGGTTTTTCTGAAGGCTTGCCTCCTTTGTACTCTATAACCATCATTCTAGCCGGCTCTATACTTCCTGCTGAGACGCTAAGAAATGAACCCATGCCTAATTTCTCCATATCTTTTTCATTAAAAGATTTAACTTTTAATTTAGGGAAGTCCTTAGTCATAGCTTTAACTTTCTTTTCAATTATTACTGGAGTGCAATGATTTGCTGGAAGATCACCAAGATATTTAGCAGTATTAACGCCCTCACCGATGGCATATCCTTTTTTAGCAGCTTGTTTTGCTTTTGTAAGATTAGACCCAGATAGACCGGTAGTTAATATAGTTAGTTTTTTTACAGATGGCTTCTTAGCTGTTTTATTTTTTGTTTCAGAAAAGATATAAACATTTGACTCTATTGTCTTGGCTATCATTTCAATCATCCATAGAGAATCTTTGCCTTCAGGACATGCAGTACCGAACATAACTGATAAATCTTTAGAGCTAAGTTGGTTTCCTTTTTTAGCAATTACTTTATACATGTTCAACCATTTATGCATTGGAGTATCTTTCTCTAGACCTTTAACTAAAAGAATATTTTCTGCTGTAATGTCATTTACCTTTGGAAGTAGCATAGAAGACCCAGCTTCTTTTAAATGTGATGCTATTGTTTTTGATAGATAGCTTTTAGAAGCTTTATCTAGGTCTTTAAAGGATGGATCATTTTTAGTATCCTTGTTAATTACCAATACTAGCATGTCGGTTTTTAAAGCCTTCAAACTAGTTGTTGATGTATCTTGTAATGAAATGTTAGTTAAAACTTTATATGCCATTTAAGGTCTCCTAATTATGGAATTTACTGATAAGATAAATATTGTAATGCATCATAGTTCTCAAGGCATGTATAAAAAAAATATTCTTTCAAAAAGTCTGAATATGGAGGTTCTAAAATCTTCACTTAGCATCCTATTAATTTTTTTTCTATTAGTGGTTGGTTCAAGGGTTGTAGGGTATTTTGAGCAAGCTGCAGAGGGATACATAGATCCTGGTATTATAATGAGTGTTGTTGCGCTGAGGTTCCCAGATTTTATAACTCTTTTAATTCCTTTATCATTTTTTCTTGGAATCCTTATTACTGTTAGCAGGCTTTATGCTGAAAGGGAGATTTATGGTTTTTTTTCTATAGGACTTGCTCCCATTGATTTAGTTAGATTTTTAGCACCTCAAGCAATCATTTATTTTCTTATAACTCTAATATTAAGTTTGTATGTAGCTCCATACACCAAAGCTTTATCTCAAGAGATGCTTTCAATAGATTCATTTGAAGAGCAAATTGAAGCACTTCAATCTAAAAAATTATTTTCTCTCAAAGATGGCAGTGGATTTATTTATGTAGAAGATGCAGAGGAAACTAGTCTAAAAGGTGTCAAACTATTTCAGCCAAATGGTGATAACTCTTTTTTAGTTTTGGCAGATGAATTAATTGTTAAAGAAAATGGAAATGATCTAGATCTGAATTTTTTAGATGGATCTTTGTATAAAGGTATTTTTTCTAACTCCTCTCAGCTTGTTTCGACGTTTGGAGAATTTAAATTATCTTTAGATGGCGATGTAAATCAAATCTCCGGAGTAAGTCTATCAAAAATATTTGATTACTCATCTACCTCAGACAGCGCCTCTCTTCAGTGGAGTATATCAATACCTTTTACCATAATAGTCCTTCTTTTCATGGGTGTTTATATGGGAGCAGTTAAGCCAAGACAGGGAAGGTTTTCAGTAATACTTCCGGGCATGCTTGTTTATGTAACTTATTTAAGTCTTTTGATTTATGGAAGGGAGTCTATTGCAGACAATCCATCTTCAGGCATTGGATTGTGGTGGGTGCATCTTCTTTTTTGCCTATTTTTAGTATGTTATATTTTTAAAGATAATATTAGTTTTAATAATGCTTCTGCGATAAGTATAAGAGAGAATATCTATCTAAAATATCTTACTGGCATAACCCTAATTCTTTTATTTTTATGGCTGGTGATCTGATGAAGATCTTTAATAAATATCTTATCAAGAGATCATTTCTTATCTCATTTTTTATCTTTACAATATTTGCCTTACTTGATTTAGTTTTTAATTTTATTTCAGAGCTAGAAAATCTATCAGATACCTATACTTTTATTTCTGCTTTGAAATATGTCTTTCTATCCATGCCACATAGTGCAATGAATTTTTTAGAAGGAGCTTGTCTATTAGGTGTGATGATTTCACTTGGCATTTCCCATCAAGAGGGCAATCTAAATGTTCTTAGATCTAGCGGCAAATCACCTATTCAAATTATTCTAATTAGTTCGATAGGACCAATGATTTTAGTTTTTTCTTTTCTACTTATAGATGAATTAGCATTTAGAGAAATCCATTTAAACTCTCAGATTGAAAAGAGTTTGAAGTTGAGTAGCAGCCAGGAAGTATCTTCTAATATCCAATGGGTGAAGGATGAGAACTTATTAATAAGCTATACCAATATAACCAGCGACACTATTTTTAACGTAAAATTTGTTAAATTAGCATCAAATAAAGTCCTCTATTTTAAAACAGCAAGCTCTGCAAAAATAAGTAAAAATAGAATTATATTTGACGACACGCTGTTGTTTCATAGCTTTAATGGTCAAAGCAATACTGGGGCATTTGAAGATTTCCTGTTTCCTTTGGTGGCTAGGGTATCTTTTAATGATATTGAAAATCTAAGTATCGGAGATGTAAGAAAATATCGACTACTACTTAGGGGCAACTTAGTAAAAGAAGATCAGCTATTTAGAATGCACCTTGATAAATCTTTTTATAAAAGAATTTTTTATCCATTTTCTATTTTGGCAATAATAATATTTTTTGGATCTTTCATATTTAGCTCTCTTCGAGACTCCTCTCCTGCATCACGAATAGTTTTAGCTGTTGTTGGTGGGTTTGTTTATAAAGTAATTCAAGATTTTTCAATAAGCTTTTTTATATCTTTTAGTTACCCAATTTTTATTGGTGTGATTGCACCAGCAATTCTACTATTGATAGCTAGCACCTATTTATATAAAAAAATCTAAATATGTCTTAAACCTGTTTTAGATAATATATCGCTAAGTGAATGGCCGTTCGAAGAAAAGTATATTCCAATAAGCGGAAGCCCGGCCAAGCTAAATATAAAAAGGTTTGCTATAAATCTAATTGAAGTTTGACGAAGATTGACTTTATTCCCATCGAAGCTGTAAATTTCTACTTTCCATATAGCCATTCCCAGTGTTTTATTTCCATGGGTCCAAAAGTAACTATAGAAAGCCCAGGTACTAATGAAAACAATTAAAAGCCCTAGCCATGGATTTAATATTTCTCCATTATTCATCCATAAAGCAATAGACCCAACACCAAACCAGACTCCTAGCAGAAGAAAGAGATCATAAATAGTTGCCGCAATTCTTTTTAATGGAAAAATGGTGTGGGATTTTAGATTCATTTTGCTATAGTAATTAAATTACTTAAAAGAATAAATCATTATGAATAAAGATACCGGGTTTTTTGGTCATCCAATTGGGCTTAGAACATTATTTCTGACAGAAATGTGGGAGAGGATGTCTTACTACGGAATGAGGGCTTTACTAGTCCTTTACATGACAGGATCATTGGCAGGATTCAATCCAGGCATGGGCTTGTCTGCAATGGACGCGAATGCAATTTATGGAATATATGTTGGAATGGTTTACTTTATGGTAGTTCCAGGGGGCTGGATTGCTGATAATATTTTAGGGCATCAGAAAGCAGTTCTTCTTGGAGCAATCATAATCGCACTTGGTCATTTTATTCTTGCTATACCGGTAGAGCAAACATTTTTCTTAGGTTTAGTCTTTGTTGTCCTAGGAACAGGCCTTTTAAAAGGAAATATTTCAACAATAGTTGGTAATTTATATGGCGATAATGATAAGAGAAGAGATTCAGGCTACACAATCTTTTATATGTCTATCAATATTGGCTCTACTTTAGGTTTCTTGATTTGTTCTTATTTAGGAGAAAAAATAGGTTGGCATTATGGTTTTGGAGCAGCAGGTATTGGCATGGCTTTTGGAGTATATCAATATATTCAATTTAGACATCTTCTTGGTTCAGCAGGTGAATTCCCAAATGATATGGATGAATCAAAAAGAGCAGGATATATCAAATGGACTAAATTAAGTTTAGTTCTTATGTTTGCTGTTATAGGTTGTGGCTTGCTTGGTCTTATTACAATTGAACCAAGAGTTTTTGCAGAGAATTTTGCTTACTTTTTAACAATTGTTGCTGGTGCATACTTTCTCTATTTATATTCTTTTGCAGGACTTTCACCTTCTGAGAAAAAGAATTTATTACTTCTATTTGTATTATTTATAGGAGCTGCTGCTTTCTGGTCAGGCTTTGATCAATCAGCAAGTTCGTTGAGTATTTTTGCTAGGGATTATACAGATCTATCTGTAGCAGGCTTTATTATCCCAATAGGATGGCTTCAGTTTGCTAATCCAATATTCGTTGTAACTTTTGCTCCAATTTTTGCCGGAATTTGGGCTCATTTGGCAAGAATAAATATGGATCCATCCTTACCTATCAAGTTTGCTATTGGCCTAATATTTATGGCAATTAGTTTTATGGTCATGGTTTATGCGGTTCAACTGGCAATGGTTTCGGCTCCAGTAGGAATGAGATGGCTTTTGCTTACTTACTTGCTTCAAACATGGGGTGAGCTAGCTCTGTCTCCTATAGGTTTATCTGCTTTTTCTAAGTATTCTCCAAAAAGATACATGGGGCAGATGTTTGGTTTGTGGTTCTTGGCTTCTGCAATTGGCGGAGTGCTTGCAGGACTTCTTGGTGGAGATGCAACAGTTGATGGGTTGAGCTCGGTACAGCCAATATTTACTTTCATGATTCAATATTATGCAGTTATAGCAGTTCTATTAATTGCAATGTCGTTTCTATTCAAGTCGAGAGAAAAAAGTTCTTAAGGTTTAAGAAAGTTTTGAATTAAGGCCTTTAAGAATATCTGTATAGATATTTTTAAGGGTCCATAATTCTGATATTTTTATATGCTCATCTATTTGATGAATAGTATCATTTAAAGGTCCAAGCTCAACAATCTCTGTACCCATTTTTGCAACAAACCTTCCATCTGATGTCCCCCCTTTAGCATTTAAGTCTGGAGTATAGCCAGCAATATTTTCAATTGATTTTACAACTACATCTTTCAAGTTATCTTCTGTTGTCAGATACGGAAGACCGCTCAGTCTCCAGTTAATTTCATATTCTATATTTAATTTTTTAAGAATAGACTCAAATTCATTTACCAGTGTTTCCTGAGTAGACTCAGTTGAGTATCTAAAATTAAAAAACATATCCAATTCACCAGGAACAACGTTCTTAGCTCCTGTTCCAGAGTGAATATTGGATATTTGAAAGCTAGTAGGTTGGAAAATGGCGTTGCCATTATCCCAAATTGTGTTCTTTAGTTCCACTATTACATCACTTGCTGAAAATATTGGATTATTTACGTTTTCCGGATAGGCAATATGCCCTTGTTTACCTAATATCTTTAAAGAACCACCTAATGATCCTCTTCTTCCAATCCTGACGCTATCACCTATTTTTTCATATGAAGTGGGCTCACCAACAAGGCACAAGTCAATTCTTTCATCTCTTTCGATCATGTCATCCACTATCTTATCTATAAAGCCATCTTCAGCATCTCCTTCCTCATTAGACGTCAACAAAATAGCAATTCTAAAATTAAGATTTGGATTGGTAGCAAAGAATTCATCTAGAGATTCTAGAAAAGCTGCAATTGACCCTTTCATATCCGCTGTGCCTCTTCCGTATAATAGATCGCCTTCAATATGACCAGAGAAGGGTGGATATGTCCATTTTTCAACAGGTCCAGTTGGCACTACGTCGGTATGTCCAAGAAAGCAAAACAATTTACCTTTGTCACCAAAAGTGGCGTAAAGATTTTCTACATTTAAATAATTAATTCTTTCACAATTAAAATTCAGCTTATTAAGCCTATCTTCAATAATATCAAAGCAACCTTCATCTCTTGGAGAAAGGGATTCAATTTGTATAAGATCTTGAAGAAATTTAATCATTGGAATGTAATTCGGTATTTAATTCTACTGATGATTTATTTGGCCTTGCTATAACTGCTCCATTTAAAGAATTCCTTATAAAGACTAGATCAGATAAGCCAGACAATTCTGCACCTTTATAAATACCTTTAGATGAATTAGTTTCATCAAATAGCTCTATTTTTGTTCCGCCAGTAATATATAAACCAGCTTCAATTATACAATTATTTCCAAGAGGGATTCCAAGACCAGAATTTGCTCCTAGTAAACAATTTTCACCAACTGAAATTTTTATATCATTGCCACCAGACAGTGTCCCCATAGTACTGCATCCACCACCAAGATCTGAGTTATCACCAATAACGACCCCGGCTGATATTCTTCCCTCTATCATAGCTTTGCCTAGAGTGCCGGCATTAAAGTTAATAAAGCCTTCATGCATAACAGTTGTACCTTCTGCTATATAAGCTCCAAGTCTTACCCTGGATGCATCTGCTATCCTGACATTTCTTGGGATTATGTAATCAGTTAAGCAAGGAAATTTATCAAGCGATCTAACATAAAGGTTTATATTTTTTTGCTTAGATTCAAGCAATTTTTTATCAATTTCATCTATGGAAATGGGTCCATGATTTGTCCAAGCGACATTAGGAAGGGCGCCAAACATTCCATCAAGGTTAATAGAGTTGGGAAGAACAAATTTATAAGAAAGAAGGTGAAGCTTAAGATATGCGGAGCAGACATCTTTTACAGGTGAATTAAGATCACTCTCATCCCATGAAATTTCTATAATCTCTTTAGAGGAGCTGACTTCTCCCAAGGAATGAATGTCTGTTGTTTTGCCATCAAAATTAATAATAGGAAAAAATACATCAAGAATCTCTCCGCTAGATGATTTAGTTGCTATTCCTGTTGCAGTAATTTTCATTTTATTATTATAGTTTGTACTAGACTTAATTTATATGAGTTCTGTAAGTGCTTTGGTAATTTTTTGTATTTTTTCTTTAGATACGCTAGATAAAGTCATATCTTCTATCTCAAAAGTATCTTCAACCCTATCCCCAAGAGTGTTTATTCTAGCTGAATAAATAGAAGTACCATTTTCATTAAGTACTTTTGCAATTTTTTCAAGCAAACCAGGACTATCAAGAGTTTCTATAGTCAGAAGATTTCTCTTTTTTAATTTATCCTCTACATTTGTTACATAAAGTATTTTTTTAAAGCTCTTTAAGTTTTTTACTTTCTTAGTAGATTTCTTGAAAGTAGAGTAGCTTTTAAAATTATCCAAGATTCTATCTTTAACCTCTCTTATCTCAGAGTTATTCAGCACTCTCGTATGATGAGAAAATTTTGTTATAAAGGTATTTGCTGCAATTCCATTATTACCACTAGTTGATATATTTGCATCAATAACCTCCAACCCAGATAGATCTAATATTTTTACTAGTTTTAAAAATAACCCATCTGAATTATCAACCTTGATAAAAATTTCAATCAAATCTTCAAAACATTTCCTACAGCCTATAACAGGTTCCCCAAGCCTTTCTTTTAATACGAGGCCGCTTTGCCATTTAAGCTTGTCAGAATTATTTTTATTAAAATATTCTGCATCAAATAAATCAAGGTAATCATTTATAGAATCTAGCTGGCTCCCATTAAAAATTTTTAAAACATTAGCTTTTCTATCTGCTGCAATTTCATTTGATGTTTTAATAGGTTCTTTATTTAATTTAGATCTTGTTAATAGAAATAGGTCTCTTAAAAGGCTATGCTTCCAACCATTCCACAATGCTGGGTTTGTTGCTCTAATATCATTTACCGTTAGAAGGTATAGATAATTCAACCTTTCAGTATTTAATACCAACTCTGCAAAGGAGTTTATGGTTTCAGGGTCTGAGATATCTTTTTTCTGAGAAATTGATGACATTTGCAAGTGATTTAAGACTAGCCACGAAACTAGATCAGCATCAGCAACTGATAAGCCAATTTTTTTAGCAAAATCAAAACTTATTTTTGCACCTATTTTAGAATGATCTCCCCCCTTGCCTTTGCCAATGTCATGAAATAGACCTGCTAAATAAAGGACTTCAATTTTATCTAATTTATTTATCAATTCATATTCAAGTTCAAAACCATTTTGGCTGGCTATTTGCATTTGACGCATATTTCTTAAAACTTTAAAGGTATGCTCATCAACGGTATAGACATGAAATAAATCAAATTGCATTTGGCCAATAACATCGCCAAACTCTTTGATATAAGCCTGGAGAATACCAAGGTTTTTCATAGTCTTTAACATTGATGATAAGTTGTATTTTGATCTTAAAATTCTTAAGAATTGATTTGAGGTACAGCTATCATTCCTAAAATTATCATCAATTAAATGAACATTTTCTTTAAGTAAAATTTTTGTCGGAGTATCAATTGAATTAATTTTTTTATTTTTACCAATGTAAATAAAAATATCAAAGATAAGGTTTTTTCTTTTGGACATACTCCCATTTTTTATTCCTATCTTATTTCCCCGAACATAAAATTCACCGAAGTTTTTAGTTAAAGCGAAGGTCGTGCTTTCCCTATAACTCTCGAATATTAAATTATTAAAATTCGATAAATTTGATGCATTCTCATAATATCTTTGCATCATTAACTCAACTGTTCTTTTATTGGTGGCACCTTTTAATTGGGCCTGCTTGGATATTTCAATTTGAGACTCAAAGCTCAATCTATTTTTCTTAGTTGTTATGTTTGTTGCAAAACGCATTACTTTAATAAAATCATATGACTCAACAGCAGAATCTATCTGATCAGAAAATTCTTTTGATTTTTTTATATCCTCATAATTATCAAAATCAAAACAATGCTGAAGAATCCATAGAGCTGTTTGAAAGTCCCTAAGTGCTCCAGGAGATTCCTTTAAATCTGGCTCTAGGTTGTATTGTGTTGAGAAGAATGACTTGTACCTTTCTTCTTGCTCATTATATTTAGCATTAAAAAATTTCTTCTTACCCCATGACCTGCTTAGAATATTATTTACCTTGATATCAATGTCAGGACTTGAAACTAAAGATCTGCTAGTCAAGTATGATGTAAATTCTACTGGGTCTTTTCCGGCAACTTTTTTAATGTCTTGAATGGTTCTTACAGAATGGCCAACCTTTAGGCCTAGATCCCACAGCTTTGCAATATATCTCTCAAGACCTTCTGTATTTTTAGCATTTTTATTATGCTGAACTATTGAAAGGTCTACATCTGATGAAGGAAACATTTCTCTTCTTCCAAACCCGCCATTTGCATATATTGAATATTCTGAGGAGAGATTAAATTCATTAAAATTTGTAATAACAACTTTCTCAATCTCATCTGAGTAATCTGCTAAATATTTGTTAACTAGGGAGGGTTTTTCGTAAACTTTAGAAAAATTTAGCCAAAAATTTTCATTAATGGTTAATTTTTTAGAGGTCATATTGATTCATTAACCCTTTTAGTAAGAACTTCAACTCCATTACTTCTTACTGCTAATGTATGTTCCCATTGAGCAGAATTTCTTCCATCTTTTGTTTCAACAGTCCACTCATCTCTTAATGTTTTGCAATACTTTGATCCCTGATTAATCATTGGCTCGATAGTAAAACACATGCCTTCTTGAATTTCTAAGCCACGACCAGGCTTTCCGTAATGAAGAATTTGTGGATCTTCATGATAAATTTTTCCAATTCCATGGCCGCAGTAATCCTCGACCACACTATAGTAATTGGATTCAGCATGCTTTTGAATGGCATGACCTATGTCTCCAAGATATGCCCCTGGCTTGACTACTTCTATTGCCTTATATAGACATTCTTGAGTTACTTTTACGAGTCTTTCGTTATGAGGTTTACATTTGCCAACAAGATACATTTTAGAAGTATCCCCGTGCCAGCCATCTTTAATAACTGTTACATCTATATTCAAGATGTCACCTTCTTTTAAAATTCTATTGTGATCTGGTATACCGTGACAGATTACCTGATTGATACTTGAGCATATCGTTTTTTCGAAACCCCTATAGCCTACATTTGCTGGAATGGCCTTTTGAATATTTACAATATGTTCATAGCATTTTCTATCAAGCTCTTCAGTTGAAACCCCGGGAATAACAAATGGCTCTATCATTTCAAGAACTTCGGCCGCTAACCTTCCAGCGATTCTCATTTTTTTTATATCTTGTTCAGATTTTATTGTTATTTCCATATTTTTTACATTTTAAATAGACATCAGAGCACTAAGTCTATAAAGTACAGTTTTAATGCAAGCACGATATTTCAGCTCATTAAAACTCCAAATTTCTTTAAACAGACACTCTTACTTTTTCCAATTATTTTCTTCTAAAAGGAGAGACTTTAATGTCCTTTAAATCTATTTTAGCCCTTGAAGATGGAAGTATATTCTATGGAGAGGGGTTTGGTGAAGAAAAATATGAAGTAGCTGAAATCGTATTTAATACCTCTATGACTGGTTACCAAGAAATAATCACGGATCCATCTTACAAAAAACAAATTATAACTTTTACACATCCTCATATTGGTAATACGGGGATAAATGATGAAGATAACGAATCTTCAATGATCCATGCATCGGGCATTGTTGTTAATAATCTTTGTACAAAACCTAGTAACTGGAGATCTAACAAAAGCTTAGAAACATTCTTAAACGAGCAGGGTGTTATAGCTATATCTGGAATTAATACCAGAAAATTAACTAAGATTATAAGAGATAAGGGTTCCATGAATTGCTGTATAGGCTCTCTTTCAAAGATATCAGAGGAAGATGCTATTAAAGAAGCTCAGAGTTTTTCAGGACTCAAGGGTCTTGACCTTGCAAAAGGCGTATCTACAAAGTTAAGTTATAACTGGAACGAAGGGGTATGGCCGGATCATAAACCTGCTAGTCATTCTCACCCTATAGTTGCTTACGATTTCGGAGTTAAGACAAATATTTTGAGACTTTTATCAGATCACCTGGGCGAGATAATAGTTGTTAATGCTGAAACATCATTTGAAGAGGTTATGAAGCTTTCTCCTAAGGGAATATTTCTTTCCAATGGTCCCGGAGATCCAGAGCCATGCACTTATGCGATTGAGAATATTAAAAAATTTCTTGAAGTTAAAGTCCCAATTTTTGGGATTTGTTTAGGGCATCAACTTCTTGCACTTGCCGGTGGTGCAAAAACTTACAAAATGAAGTTCGGTCATCACGGCGCCAATCATCCTGTTCAAAATATCTTATCCTCAGAAGTCATGATTACCAGTCAAAATCATGGGTTCTCAGTAGATGAGACTTCATTACCTGATAACATTAAACCTTCCTATATTTCTTTATTTGATAACTCGCTTCAAGGCATCGAGTTTAATGATGCCCCTGCTTTTAGCTTTCAGGGTCACCCAGAGGCAAGTCCCGGACCTCAGGAAATACAAACACTATTTAATAAATTTACTTCCATGGTGGACGAATATGCCAAGACGTAACGACATAAAATCTATTTTAATTATTGGAGCAGGTCCTATCATTATTGGTCAAGCATGTGAGTTTGACTATTCCGGAGCTCAGGCTTGTAAGGCTCTTAAGGATGAGGGTTTTAGAGTGATACTTGTAAATTCAAATCCTGCAACAATAATGACAGATCCCTTGCTAGCTGATGCTACTTATATAGAGCCAATTCACTGGAAGTCAGTAGAAAAAATAATCGAGAAAGAAAAGCCTGATGCAATTTTACCGACTATGGGAGGGCAAACAGCTCTTAATACAGCTTTATCATTAGATAAAGAAGGTGTTTTAGAGAAGTATGGAGTTATATTAATTGGAGCCAACAGAGAGGCGATTGATAAGGCTGAAGACAGGCAGCTTTTCGATGAAACAATGAAGGCTATTAATATAGATACTCCAAATTCTGGTATTGCTCATTCAATGGAAGATGCTTTATCGGTGCAAAGCCGAATAGGTTTCCCATGTATTATCAGACCATCTTTCACCATGGGTGGAACAGGTGGCGGTATTGCATACAATATTGATGAGTTCAAAAGCATATGCGAAAAAGGATTAGAGCTCTCTCCTACAACTGAGCTTTTAATCGACGAGTCATTGATTGGTTGGAAAGAGTTTGAAATGGAGGTTGTAAGGGACTGTGAAGATAATTGTATTATTGTCTGTTCAATTGAAAATTTAGATCCTATGGGCGTCCATACTGGAGACTCAATTACTATTGCCCCAGCTCAAACCCTAACTGACAAAGAGTATCAAATCATGAGAAATGCTTCTTTTAAAATTTTAAGAGAAATAGGTGTTGATACAGGTGGATCAAATGTTCAATTCGCTATAAATCCAGATAATGGAAAGATGGTTGTTATAGAGATGAACCCTAGAGTTAGCAGATCCTCAGCTCTTGCATCAAAAGCTACAGGTTTTCCAATTGCCAAGGTTGCTGCCTTACTTTCAGTTGGATTCACGCTGGATGAATTAAAGAATGATATAACAGGAGGGCTAACCCCTGCATCATTTGAACCAAGTATTGATTACATTGTTACAAAGATTCCAAAATTTGCCTTTGAAAAATTCCCCCAAGCTAGTTCAAAATTAACAACTCAAATGAAATCTGTTGGCGAAGTAATGGCTATAGGCTCTAACTTCCAAGAATCTTTGCAAAAAGCACTTTGCAGTATGGAAGAGGATCTCGATGGGTTGAATTCAATATTTAAATCTATAGAAGACTCTAACAAAGAAGAAATTCAATATGAGCTAACATTCCCAGGACCAAAAAGATTATTTTATGTAGCTGATGCGATGAGAGCTGGGTGGAGTTTAGAGAGAATATACGAGCTAACAAAAATTGATTATTGGTTTTTAGACCAAATTAAAGAAATCATAGATATAGAAGAGAGTTTAAAAAATAAAAAAATTCAAGATCTAACAAAATTAGAAATTCTTCCTTTAAAAGAAAAGGGTTTTTCTGACTCTAGAATAGCCAGAATGATTAATTCAACTGAGGCTGATTTTAGAAAGCATAGAATTGATAACAAAATCACCCCAATCTTCAGAAGAGTTGATACTTGCGCAGCAGAATTTGCCACCTCAACATGTTATATGTATTCAACATACGGAGAGGATTGCGAGAGTAGACCATCTGAAAACAGAAAAATATTAGTTTTGGGAAGCGGGCCTAATAGAATAGGCCAAGGCATAGAGTTTGATTACTGCTGTGTTCATGCATCTCTTGCTATGCAAGAAGAAGGCATTGAATCGATTATGGTTAATTGTAATCCGGAAACAGTCTCTACTGATTATGATGTATCTGACAGGTTGTACTTTGAACCCATAACAGCTGAAAAGATTTTGGATATTATTGATAATGAAAAGCCCGAAGGTGTCATTATCCAATTTGGAGGTCAAACGCCTCTTAAGTTAGCTGATATTCTTTCTGAAAAAGGAGTAAAAATTCTTGGCACTGATGTTGATGCGATTGACAGATCCGAAGACAGAGAGCGTTTCCAGGAATTGATCATTAAACTTAATTTAAAACAACCATCGAATGCAACAGTTAGAAATATTACTGAAGCCCTAGAAAAGGCTGAGATAATTGGCTTCCCAATAGTTGTAAGGCCATCATATGTTCTTGGTGGGAGGGCGATGCAGCTTGTCCACAATCCCAAAGAACTTGAAATATATCTCACTGAGGCGGTTGAGGTTTCAAACAGTAAGCCCATTCTGCTTGATAGCTACTTGACTGACGCTATTGAGGTTGATGTGGATGTAATTTCAGATGGAGTGAATATGGAAATTGGAGGAATTCTTCAGCATATTGAACAGGCTGGAATTCATTCTGGTGACTCGGCATGTTCTCTTCCTCCATATAGCTTATCTTTAGAAATCCAAGAGCGTCTTTCAATCCAATCCAAGGATATTGCAAAGGAATTAAATATCATTGGATTGATGAATATTCAATTTGCTATCAAGGAGGATGATATTTATATCATCGAAGTCAATCCAAGAGCATCACGAACAGTCCCCTTTATATCTAAAGCTGTAGGAAATTCATTAGTAAAAGTTGCTTCCAAAGCAATGATAGGAAAAAGCCTGCTAGAGCAAGATTTTTCTTGCGAACTACCCAAAGATTTATTTTTCGTAAAAGAAGCTGTCCTGCCATTTGATAAATTTCCTCTAGTTGATCCGATACTGGGTCCAGAAATGAAATCTACTGGAGAGGTTATGGGTATTGGACCCAGCTTTGGAGAGGCTTATGCCAAGGCCCAAAAAGGCGCAAATAAAATTCTACCTAGATCTGGTTCTATTTTTATAAGTGTAAAAGATTCAGATAAAAAATACTTAGATAAACTAATTCCCTTAGTTATTGACAACGGTTTTGGCATAACAGCAACGGGAGGCACGGCTGAATATATCAAAAATCTCGGCTATGAAGTTAAGAGGATTAATAAAGTTACAGAAGGAAGACCTCATACTGTAGATTGTCTTTTAAATAAAGAAATTGATTTAATAGTCAATACCACCGAAGGCAAACAGTCCATAGAAGACTCTGCATCTATGAGACAAACCGCCCTACGAAATAAAATATTCTGTACTACTACAATGTTCGGTGCTTTTGCAATCATGGAAGCATTAAAAAGTGAAGAAGTTGACTGGTCCTATAACAGTCTCCAAGAAATAAGTACTTATTCATCTTAGTTGTTATAATAATTCTATGAGTAGAGTTCCACTGACAAAAGATGGCGAAGTTGCTATTAAGAAAAAACTTGCAAATCTAAAATTTGTTGAAAGACCAAGAGTATCTGCATCTATAGCTGAAGCTAGAGCGCATGGAGATTTAAAAGAAAACGCCGAATATCATGCTGCAAAAGAAGAACAGGGCCTGATGGAGGCTAAGATCAATGATATTGAAAGCGCTTTATCAAATGCTCAAGTAATAGATGTTCAAGAAATTCCAGAAACAGGAAGAGTTATTTTTGGCTCAACAATAAAGCTTTATGATGTAAATTCTGATCAAGAGATTGTATATAAAATTGTTGGAAATTTAGAATCTGATCCGACTAATGGTTTGATTTCAATCGATACCCCAATTGCAAAAGGCCTTGTTGGTAAATTTGTAGATGACGAAGTAACAATAATAACTCCTTCCGGTCAGCTCACTTATGAGATCATCGAAGTTAAGCACATATAATTTCAATGCATGCAGACAGCTGGGCTCTAAAAGCCAAGAAATCTGGTTTTAGAACTAGAGCAGTTTTTAAGCTAGACGAAATAATACAAAAAACACAAGTCCTTAAAAGATCAAAATATATTCTCGATTTAGGGTCTGCTCCTGGTGGCTGGTCGCAGTATATAAAACAAAAATCAAAAAAATCAGAAGTTTATGCTATAGATATACTAGATATGGAGTCAGTTGAGGGTGTAAATTTTTATCAAGAAAGTATTGAGAATATAGATACTATTGATCCAATATTCTCATTAATGGGTTCTTTTGATCTTGCAATCTCAGATATCGCCCCAAACTTGACTGGTATACATGCCATTGATACTGAAAATATTTTTGAGCTCAATATTCTTACTTTAGAAGTTGCTGCCAGATATTTAAATAAATCTCATGGATCATTTATAATGAAGACTTTTCAAAACAGTATGTTAAAAAATCTTCGAAAAAAAATGGAACTTTCCTTCAAGATAGTTCAAACTTTTAAACCAGCTGCTTCAAAAAAGCAATCTGGTGAAATATATTTATATGGAGCTTATAAGTAATGAATAGTATTTTTAGAAATCTTTTAGTCTGGGTCGTCCTTGGCTCTTTATTAATGTTCGTTTTTAACAATGTTGAAAATTCAACTGCTAGAGAGCAAGTTAGTTATAGTGAGTTTAAAAAGGAAGTCCTTTCAGGAGGCGTTGAAAAAATTATATACAAAGGCGATCAAATGACGATTATTGGAGATCGAATGGATGGATCTAAATTTGAAACTACCCACCCAATATTCAAGAAAGATGACGTTTTGGATAAGGCCATTCAGGATAATGGAGTTGTTGCAGAGTATGAGAAAATTGAACAACCTTCAATACTATCGCAACTCTTAGTTGGAGCTTTTCCTATAATCTTGTTGCTAGGAATATTTTTCTTTTTTATGAGGCAAATGCAAGGCGGTATGTCAGGTAAAGGCGGCCCAATGTCATTTGGAAAAAGCAAAGCAAAGCTTATGGAAGGCGGACAGGTTAAAACAACTTTTAAAGATGTTGCTGGTTGTGAAGAGGCCAAGCAAGATGTTCAAGAATTAGTCGATTTCTTAAGAGACCCTACAAAATTTCAAAAGCTTGGTGGGAGGATTCCTAGAGGAGTTTTAATGGTTGGGCCTCCTGGGACCGGAAAAACTTTACTTGCAAGAGCTATTGCTGGCGAGGCTAAAGTTCCATTTTTTAGTATTTCTGGATCGGACTTTGTTGAAATGTTTGTTGGAGTTGGCGCTTCAAGAGTTAGAGATATGTTTGAACAAGCTAAAAAACAATCACCATGTATTATTTTTATTGACGAAATTGATGCAGTTGGAAGACATAGAGGAACTGGTATGGGAGGCGGTCATGATGAAAGAGAGCAGACCCTAAATCAGCTTTTAGTAGAAATGGATGGCTTTGAGGGCAATGATGGGGTTATCGTTGTTGCTGCAACAAATAGGCCTGATGTTTTAGATCCAGCTCTTTTAAGACCTGGAAGATTTGATAGACAGGTAGTTGTTGATTTACCTGATATAAGAGGAAGGGAAGCAATTCTAAAAGTTCATATGAGAAAAGTACCATTAGATTCTAATGTAGATCCATTGATTCTCGCAAGAGGAACTCCAGGTTTTTCTGGAGCTGATCTTGCTAATTTGATCAATGAGGCAGCCCTTTTTGCTGCAAGATACTCAGATAAAAAAATTGATCAGTCGCATCTTGATCTTGCTAAAGATAAAATTATGATGGGCGCCGAAAGAAAATCAATGATTCTTAGTGAAGAGCAAAAAAGAATTACTGCATATCATGAAGCGGGACATGCAATAGTTGGAAGGTTATGCCCAACTCATGATCCTGTATATAAGGTTACTATTATTCCTAGAGGAAGAGCCTTAGGAGTAACAATGTTCTTGCCCGAAGAAGACACTTATATGCAAAGTAAGGAATACTTACTTGGAAGAATCGCAACACTATTCGGTGGAAGAATTGCTGAAAGCATAATTAATGGTGATCAAGGCATTACTACTGGAGCCTCTAATGATATCGAGGTTGCTACATCTATAGCTACAAATATGGTTACTAAATGGGGTCTTTCTGAGAAGCTTGGAACTATTAAGTACGGTGAAGATGAAGGCAGTCCTTTTATTGGAAGGTCTGCATCAGCTCCTGCTCAATTTAGAAGTGAGGAGACATCAAAAATGATTGATTCAGAAATTAAGTCGATTATTGATAAGAGCTACGTAAGAGCTGAAAACCTATTAAAAACAAACTTAGATAAATTAAATACTATGGCAGATGCATTATTAAAATATGAAACAATTGATGCGCCTCAAATAGATGACATTATGGCAGGGGCAGAGCCAAGAGAGCCAAAGGGATGGTCAGAAGACAATATTCCACCATCTAATACAGATACAAAATCTTCAATAAAAGGTCCGGCAGAAGAGTTATAATTCCTTATTATGAATCTTAAATTTGGCACAGATGGAATAAGGGGTCCGGTAGAAACACTAATAACTCCTGAGGCTTGCTTGAGGATTGCACATGCTACAGGCATCGTCATGAAAGAGCTTGGTTGGGATACTGTGATGATTGGAAAGGATACCCGTGTTTCTGGTTACATGCTTGAATCTGCTCTCCAAGCAGGCTTTATAGCCTCCGGAGTAAATGTAAGGCTTTTAGGGCCGCTCCCAACTCCTGGAGTTGCATACCTTACAAAATCATTAAGAAATAGCTTTGGAGTTGTGCTCAGCGCTTCTCATAATGATTTTCTTGATAATGGGATTAAAATTTTTAATGCAGATGGCGAGAAGCTCTCAAAAGAATTAGAGAACAAGATTGAGAAACTTTTAGAAACAGAGCTAAAGCCAGTAAAAACCGAAGAGCTAGGTAAGGCCAGAAGGTTTGATGAATCTGGAGCTAGATATGTTGAGTTCTGCAAATCTACCGTTCCTTCGACAGTATCTTTTTCCTCTTTAAGAATCGTACTTGATTGTGCTAATGGAGCTTGTTACAAAGTTAGTCCAGAGGTTTTTGAGGAACTTGGAGCTGAGATCATACCTATTGGCGTTACACCAGATGGCTTTAATATAAATGCTCAGTGCGGCTCCACGTATCCAGAACTTGTCAGAGACGAGGTTGTCAAACAAAGAGCTGACTTTGGAGTTGCTCTAGATGGAGATGGCGATAGGGTAATAATAGTAGATAAAGAAGGAAATATTCTTGATGGCGATGATCTTTTGTATATCCTAGCTTTTTCTAATCCCAATAGAGTGGGTCCTTGGTCTGGGGTTGTTGGAACTCACATGAGTAATTTAGGACTAGAAGATGGAATTAAAAAACTAGGCTACGATTTTAAAAGAGCAGACGTTGGCGACAAATACGTTAGTAAAATGCTAACTAAGAAAGGTTGGCTTCTTGGAGGCGAAACCTCAGGTCATATTATATGCAAAGATTTAGTCAGTACTGGAGATGGAACAATCGCAGCCTTAAAGGTTATCTCCTCGCTATTAATACTCGAAAAAAATCCATCCGAAGTTTTAGCTAATTATAAAAAGATGCCTCAGGTTAACTTAGCCGTTGCAGTCAAAAATAAAGATATAGCTAATGACAAGGATCTTAAAGTTAGGATCAAAGAGATCGAGTCTGATATTACTGTTGGCAGAGTTTTGGTAAGAGCGTCTGGAACAGAAAGTAAAATAAGAGTAATGATCGAAGCTCCAGAGGAGAGTGTTGCAACGAAGTTTGCAAACGACCTAATTAATATTATTACTTCAAAGTCATAAAATGATCATCGCTAATTGGAAAGCCAATGGAAGTCTACTGTCTAACCAAAAATGGTGTAAATTTTTTATTGAGAATTGCCCTAAAGAAATTATCTCTAATATAGGCATTGCCCCGTCTGCATTACATATTGGCCAGATAAAAAAGTTATTAGAATCATCTGATGTAAAGATAGGCATTCAAGATATAGATGCAGAGGGAGGCCCAAGAACAGGCTCTATTTGTGGAGAGATGGCTGCAGATACTGGTTGTGATTTTACACTTATAGGTCATTCTGAAAGAAGAATTCTCTTCAAAGAAAAAAATGTACTTTTAAAACAAAAGATAGAATCTGCTTATCAAGCAAATCTTCAACCTATTCTCTGCATAGGAGAGACTCTTGAGGAGAATGAACAAGGAAACACAATGGATATTCTTAAATCTCAGATAGAAGAGGCCATATCAAATATAACTATCAAAGAAGGTTTTACAGTTGCTTATGAGCCAGTATGGGCAATCGGCACAGGGAATACGCCCAAACCAAATGATATCAATGTAATTCACGAATTTATAAAAGATGTTGTACAATCTCAATCCTTGGATGATGTCGTACCATCGGTTTTATACGGTGGGAGTATTCATGAAAGCAATTCTGAAGATTTTTTCACTGAAAAAAATATAGATGGCGGATTGATAGGAGGAGCATCTTTGGATGCTAAAGAGTTTTTAAAAATAGTAAATATATATAGTAGGCTAATCACACAATGATAATTTTTATAAAAATAATATGTATAGTTTTGGCAATTGCAATTATTGCTTTAGTTCTTTTACAGCAAGGCAAAGGTTCAGATTTAGGTTCAGCATTTGGGGGCGGATCTTCAAATTCAATGTTTGGAGCATTAGGCCCGTCAGACTTTCTTGGAAAACTTACATATGCATTGGTAGCAACATGGTTGGTTTTATCACTAGCTCTTGCTTACATGTATAAAACTCAAAATACTGCAACAGTATTTGATACACAGTTAATTGAAGAGGCTGTTATTGAGTCATCTTCAAATGATATTCCGGTAGAATAATCAAGAAATACATACTGGTGCCGAAAGCGGGACTCGAACCCGCACGAGCTTTCGCTCACTAACCCCTCAAGCTAGCGTGTCTACCAATTCCACCACTTCGGCTAAAAGTTGCAAGATTATAGCAAGTAATTATTTGAAATTATAAAAATAATATACTTGACCAAACATACATCTTTTCATTACACTTCAGCCTGCGTTGCGGGGTGGAGCAGTCTGGTAGCTCGTCGGGCTCATAACCCGAAGGTCGTTGGTTCAAATCCAGCCCCCGCTACCACAGTTACATATATTTTTTTTGTGGGGCATTAGCCCTTTTTTTGTGTAAAAAAATGGTAAAAGAAGAAATTGAAAATATTGTTGAACCTGTAATTAAAAGGCATGAGTGCTTTTTATGGGGTATAGAAATTTTAAGAGGTAAAAAAAGACCAACTTTAAGAATCTATATTGACTCTGATACAGGTGGAAATATTGATGATTGTGAGAATATCTCTAAAGATTTAAATTATGAGATAGAGTTAGATTCATCACTTGGTGAGGATTATGTTCTTGAGGTTTCAACTCCTGGAATAAGTAGAAGGTTTTTTAATCAGAATCAGCTCTTGGAGTATATTGGTGAAGATTTAAAAATAAAACTTCGAGAGCCGTTAGAGGGAATTAAGAATATTGAGGGCAGGTTAGCTGAATGTAATGAAGATTTTTTTATCATTGAGACAGCTAAACTCGAGTATAAATTAGATTTTAATGACATGGATATTTGTCGCCTAGATCCGAATTTTGAAAAATTAATGAAGGAAAATGATTATGGAAAGTAATGAAATATTAGCAGTTGTTGACTCGGTCTCTAATGAGAAAGGGCTCGACAAAAATTTAATTTTTGCAGCTATAGAGGAGGCTATTGCCTCTGCATCTCAAAGACATTTTCATGAAGATGCTGAGCTATTTGTTAAAATTGATAGAGATACGGGTGAATACTCTACTCACAGGAATTGGCTTGTATTTGATGAAGCTGATGAAGAGTTCCATTTAGAAACTCATATATCAAAAGATAATGCCGATCTTGATTTGGGCGAAATACATACGAAACAACAAGAAAATGTTCCATTTGGAAGAATTGAAACTCAAGCAGCAAGACAGGTCATGCTTCAGAAGGTTAGAGAGGCTGAAAGAGAGAAGGTAGTTTCACAATTTAAAAGTCAAAACAATCAATTGGTTAATGGAACTGTAAAAAGAGTAACAAGAGACAATATAATCGTAGACATATCACATGACGCAGAGGCCATTCTTCCAAGAGATAAGTTGATGCCAGGTGAAATTTATAAAATTAATGATCGCATAAGAGCTATATTGCAAATTCAAGAGGTAGAAGGTAGGGGTGCTCAATTAATGTTAAATAGATCATGCCCTGAAATGGTTACTGAGTTATTTGCTATAGAGGTTCCAGAAATAAGCGAAGATATTATTGAAATTAGAGGCATCGCAAGAGATGCGGGCTCAAGATCAAAAATTGCTGTAAAAACAAATGACGGTAGAATAGATCCAGTTGGAGCATGTGTGGGTATGAGAGGCTCCCGAGTTCAAGCAGTATCCTCTGAACTTGGTAATGAAAGAATAGATATCATCATTTACGATGACAACCCAGCACAGCTTGTAATTAATGCGCTTGTACCAGCCAAGGTTGAGTCAATTGTTATGGATGAAAGCTCAAGATCTATGGATATAGCAGTTAATCAAGAAAATCTAGCATTAGCTATTGGCTCAAGAGGTCAAAATATCAGATTAGCGTCTAGATTAGTAGGTTGGGAATTAAATATTGTTAGTAGCGAAGAGGCAGAAGCAAAGGTTAAAGTTGAAGAAACAGAGTTTCTTGCTAATCTTACTAGCAGCCTGTCTGTTTCTGACGAAATTGCAGAAAAAATTATTGCTCTTGGCTTATCTTCATTTGATGATATCGCTTATTCCGAAGATTCAATATTTAAAGATTTTGTTGATAGCGAAGAAGAAATTCAAAGAATTAAAAGCTCTGCAGAGGATGCTGCTCTTATGGAAGCAATGGGAGCAATCACTGAAGAGGAAGGAAATGTTGAGTCATTAACAGACCTTAATCTTGAAGATGTGGATGTGCAAAAGCTTGCGAACAAAGGCATTAAAAATAAAGATGACTTAGCAGAGCTAGCAGTTGATGAGCTTCAAGAAATTATTGAAATTTCTTCAGATGATGCATCAAAAATGATAATGAAAGCGCGAGAGCACTGGTTTAATTAATCTAAAAAAGGATATATATTTTGACTTTAACTGTTAAAGATTTTGCTAAAACTCTAAAGATATCTGATGCAGCTCTTATAGAGCGCATGAAGACTGCTGGGCTTAGCCACTCTAAAAATACTGATGAGATAACAGCCTCCGATAAACAGGCTTTACTTAGATCCCTAAAAGGCGGGCAGCCAGCACCAGCACCTAAGCCTATGACTTCAGGATCTGGAGTAACAGTTACTTCAAAAGGTAAGGCTCCCATTGAAGCCACTGCACCAAGTAGATACTCTGATGATATTGAGGCGAAGAGAGCCGCGGCTTCTGGACAGCTCAAAGAGCAGCAAAAAATAAGAGAAGACCAATTAAAAGAAATAGCTAAAACAAAACTAGAAGAACAAAAAAGAAAAGACAAGTTTAAAAAACCTGAAGTTGTAAAATCTTCAGTTAAAGTAAATGTTAAAGATCAACTTTCAAGTGCAGTCAACGCATACAAAAGAAGAGAGGGATCTTTCCCTAAAAGCTCAGAACATAAATTTGAAGCTCCTACTGAGATTATTAAAAAAGATATTGAAGTTCCTACTACCATTCAGGTTGGCGAGCTTGCCAAGCTAATGTCCCTAAAGGGAAATATCGTAGTTAAAAATTTAATGAGTCTCGGTGTTGTTGCGACAATAAACGATATGATTGATCAAGAAACCGCAATCCTTGTAGTGGAAGAGATCGGTCATAATGCCATCCCTTTAAAAGAAGAGAATTTTGAAGAAGACCTTGCAAACCTTATTACCTATAAAGATGAAGCAAGGCTAAGATCACCTGTTATTACAGTTATGGGCCATGTAGATCATGGTAAAACCACACTTTTAGACTTTATTAGAAAAACAAAAGTTGTTGACGGAGAGGCGGGAGGAATTACTCAGCATATTGGTGCTTACGAGGTAGAGACCTCTAAAGGTATGATAACTTTTATAGATACTCCAGGACATGCTGCATTTTCTTCAATGAGAGCAAGGGGTGCAAATACGACCGATATAGTTATATTGGTTGTTGCAGCTAACGATGGAATAAAACCTCAAACAGAAGAGGCAATTAACCATGCCAAGGCTGCTGGAGTATCGATAGTAGTAGCAATAAACAAAATAGATCTTGAAGGCGCAGACGTAGACAAGGTTAAAGGCGATCTAGCTGCTAAAGATTTAGCTCCTGAAGATTGGGGTGGCACAACACAAATGGTTCCAGTATCAGCATTAAAAGGCACTGGAGTAGATCAATTATTAGAAAGTGTTTCACTTGAAGCTGAATTATTAGAATTAAAAGCTCATTATGATGGGCCAGCACAAGGTGTTGTTGTCGAATCAGAGTTAGATAAATTTAGAGGTTCAGTTGCTACCTTCTTGATCCAAAATGGAACCTTGAAAGTCGGTGATATGGTTGCATCCGGAAATGCAGTAGGCAAGATCAAAAGTATTGTTAATAGTGATGGCTCAAAAATAAAACAGGCAGGACCATCAGCAGCTGTTGAAGTTTTAGGGCTAAGTAATGTTCCCAATGCAGGTGACCAGTTCCAGGTTGTAGACAACGATAAGCAAGCTAGAGAAATTGCTGAATATAGAATTACCAAGGAAAAAGAAAGAAAATTACTTAAACAAAAAGATGAATCCGCTGGTGATTTATTTGAATTACTAGGTAAAGAAAATACTAAAAAAGTACTTAATATTATTGTAAAAACAGATGTAGGTGGAACTTGCGAAGCAATAACAGCTTCTCTTCACGACCTAGGAAACGATTTAGCAAAAGTTAAAATTGTTTCAAGCGGTGTTGGTGGAATTTCAGAATCTGATGCGAATTTAGCAGTAGCTGTAGACGCAATAATTATAGGCTTCAATGTAAGGGCTGATAATGCAGCAAAGAAAATCATAGAAGATGAATCAATACCCCTTAATTACCACAGTATTATCTATGAACTATTAGATGATGTTAAAGCTAGAATGAGTGGATTATTAGATCCTATTGTTAGAGAAGAGATTGTTGGTACTGCTCAGGTACTAGAAGTATTTAGCTCACCTAAATTTGGTCAAATAGCAGGTTGTAATGTAATTGAAGGAACTGTACTTAGAAATAAACCAGTTAGGGTTTTAAGAGACGAGATTGTAATTCATGAAGGTGAGCTAGACTCATTAAGAAGATTTAAAGAAGATGTTAATGAAGTTAAGAATGGAAGTGAATGTGGTATGGGTATTAAAAACTACAAAGACATCAAGCCTGGCGATAAAATCGAAGTTTATGATAGAAAAGAAGAATCTCAATCAATGTAATAATTTTTAATGGCATCACTAAGATCAGAAAAAGTAGCGGATGTCCTTAGAAAAGAAATTTCTTTAATAATAAATAAAGAAACTAAAGATCCTAGGCTGCAAAATATAAATATTACTGCCGTAAAAGTGTCTGATGATATTGGCCATGCTACTGTTTTCTATACACTAATAGGTGAGTCAATAATAAAAAGCGAAAGCACCCTTGATAAAAAAGTTCTTAAGAAGTTTAGTGGAATGGTTAGATCTAAGCTTTCAAAAACTATGCAAATAAGAAGAGTTCCAGTAATTAATTTTAGGTTTGATGAGAGTGTTGAGTACTCTGACAATATTGAAACTCTTTTAAAAAATCTATAACAATGGACGGCTTTCTCCTAGCCTACAAAGAAAAAGGTATAAGCTCTAATCGCTTAGTTCAGGAAGTTAAAAAATCTCTTTCACTCAAAAAAGTTGGCCACCTTGGTACATTAGATCCAATGGCAGAGGGCTTGGTTATTCTTGCAATTAATAGAGCAACTCGATTCTCGTCTTTCTTTCTGGAATCTGATAAATCATATATAGCTGGAATTACTTTCGGAGCAAAAACAGATACAGATGATGCTATGGGACAAATTATTGAATCTTCAGAGATAATACCTAAAGAGAAAAGATATCAATGAAGCTTTAGAGTCTTTTATTGGAGAATCTATGCAGGTAGCTCCTTTTTTCTCTGCTCTTAAATTTAAAGGAAAGCCTCTGTATAAGTACGCACGAGAGGGTGAATTTATTTCTAAACCCCCTAGGTACATCAATATATTTCTCTATCAAAGATATAAACCACGACGGCTAATTATTGCTCTTTATCTATTCATTGCTCAAAGGGAACATATATAAGATCTATTGCGCGAGATCTTGGAGATAAATTAGGTTGCGGAGCCCACTCTATCATCATTAATAAGAACTTCTCAGGGTGGTTTCAGCTATTTAGAGGCTAAAAAACCTGAATTGATAAATATAGACCAACTTATATCAATAGAATCTGCTTTTAATAACTTTCATCATATTCATCTTGATCATAGCCAAACAAAAAATTTTACCAATGGTGTAAAAATCTTAGATATTAATCATGAAAATAATTATTATAAAATTTATGATTATTCATCAAAATTTCTTGGACTAGGTCTAGTATCTGAATCTGTATTAGCCCTTAAACGACTTGTTTAATGGGGTAATAAGTTATAAGATTCGCACGCTTACTTTAGTTGTACGAGGTTTGCATCAATTAATGAATGTACAACGAGGAATATAAATATGGCACTTTTAGCTCAAGAAAAAGAAAAAATCGTTGGAAAATTTCAAAGAACTGATAATGACACTGGATCCCCAGAGGTTCAAATCGCGTTGTTAACTGAAAATATCAATAAATTACAAAGTCATTTTAAAGAACATAAAAAAGACCACCATTCAAGAACGGGTTTAATCAGAATGGTAAATCTAAGAAGAAAACTTTTAGCCTATCTAAAGAGAAAGAATTTAGAAAGTTACGCAGAGGTTATTAAGCAATTAAAGCTTAGAGGTTAATATTAAATATAAAAAGGAAAATCGTGGAAAATAATAAATTAGAATCTACATCAGTAGAATTTCAGTACGGAAATCAACTAGTAAAACTAGAGACAAATAAAGTTGCAAGACAAACAACTGCAGCAGTAGTCGTAACAATAGGTGACTTAGTTGTTTTAACAACTGTAGTTGCAAGAAAGGAAGCAGATCCTAAAAAGGATTTCTTTCCGTTAGCAGTTTTTTATCAAGAAAAATTTTATGCAACAGGGACAATTCCTGGAGGATTTTTCAAGAGAGAAGCAAGGCCAACAGAAAGAGAAACATTAACATCAAGGCTTATAGACAGACCAATTAGACCTCTTTTCCCAGAAGGGTTTAAGAATGAGGTTCAAATATTTTGTACTGTAATGTCCTCTGGAAAAGAACAAAACCCTGATATCGCATCAATGATAGGAGCATCTGCTGCACTATGTGTCGCTGGAGTTCCATTTGATGGCCCAATGGGAGCTGCAAGAGTTGGCTTTGTAGATGGTAACTATGTTTTAAACCCTTCTTATGATGAATTAGAAAATTCATATTTAGACATGGTAGTAGCTGGAACTGAGAAAGCTGTGCTTATGGTAGAGTCAGAAGCTAAAGAGCTTAATGAAGATCTAATGTTAGGAGCTGTTCTATTTGGACATCAAGAAATGCAAGCAGTTGTAAAAGCCTGTACTGAATTAAAGCAAAAGGCAGGTAAAGAAGATTGGGTTGTTAAAGTAGATGAAGAAACACCAGTTTACTCTGCAGAACTTTCTGAGAAATATACAGATCAAATTACCGAAGCATTCGCTATCAAAGATAAAACTGAAAGAACGGCTGCAATAGGCGTAATAAAACAAGACATAGTTAGCTCATATCCTGACGCTGATGATATTCAACTAGGAAAGGTCTTAGGCGCATTTAAAAGTCTTGAAAAGGATATAGTAAGAAAAAATATTTTAAGCAATCAGCCTAGAATAGATGGAAGAGATGCAGACACAGTAAGACCAATATTTATTGAGACTGGGATCCTTCCAAGTACTCATGGTTCATCACTATTTACTAGAGGAGAAACTCAAGCGATTGTTGTTGCAACCTTAGGATCATCTAGAGATGCTCAAAGAATTGAGTCTATAGAAGGTCAAAGTACTGATAACTTTATGCTTCATTATAACTTCCCTGCATATAGTGTTGGTGAAATTGGAATGCCTTTAGGACCAAAAAGAAGAGAGATTGGTCACGGTAACTTAGCTAAAAGAGCAATAAAAGCAGTTCTACCTGATGTAGAAGATTTTGGTTATACATTAAGAGTGGTATCTGAGATTACTGAATCAAATGGATCAAGTTCTATGGCTTCTGTTTGCGGTACATCTCTTATCATTAATGGATGCCGGCGTGCCTATATCTAGTCCAGTTGCAGGTATTGCAATGGGTCTTATTAAAGAAGGCGATGACTTTGCAGTTCTTACAGATATTCTAGGAGATGAAGATCACCTAGGAGATATGGACTTTAAAGTAGCTGGAACAGAAAATGGAATTACAGCTCTTCAAATGGATATTAAAATCCAAGGTATTGATGAAGCTATAATGGAAGCAGCATTAACAAAAGCTAAGGTAGCTATTACTCATATTCTTGGGATTATGAATGACGCTATTTCTAAGCCTAAAGAATTATCTGAAAATGCTCCTGCTATGAAAACATTCATGGTTAACAAGGATAAAATTAAAGAGATTATTGGTAAAGGCGGCGCTGTAATTAAGGGTATGCAAGAAAAAACAGGCGCTACTGTTGATGTTAGTGATGATGGTACTGTTTCAGTATTTGGTCAAAATCAAACATCAATGCAAGAATGTCTAGCAATCATTGAGGGTATATTAGAAGAGCCAGAATTAAATAAGGTATATAAAGGAACTGTAGTCAAGATTGTAGACTTCGGGGCATTTGTAAACATCCTACCTGGTAAAGATGGTCTTCTTCATATATCTGAAATCTCAGCAGAAAGAACAGAAGATGTAAATGCTGTACTTTCTGAAGGACAAGAACTTGATGTTAAGTTAATTGGTTTTGACAGAGGTAAGATGAAATTATCTCTCAAAGCATTAGCTAAAACTGAAGAACCCGAAGTTAAAGCAGAAGAAACTGAAGAGGCTCCTCAAGAGGATAAAGAAGAACAAGAATAAACCAATTCCTAGAGTTCAATTTTTAAAATCCTAGAATGTCAAATTTCTAGGATTTTTTTTTCACAAAATTTGCCCCTTTTAAGAATATATGGTCTTATATAGGCTGTAAATCATAAATAAATACCTGTAGGGGGGAATATTATGGATAATGCATGGAAGATGATAGGCGACTTAGTTAGTAATTTAACTAGTGTCATAGTTGGAATTTTAGGACTAGGAATTGTCGGAAGCTTAGCTTTTGGTGACATGCTAGGACTTGACGTAATTGGTAACATAACAGCTCTTGTTGAAACGTTAGCTACTAATGGCGTTGTTGGACTTCTTGTTCTAGCAGTTCTTATGAGCCTAGTTAAGTAACACTTAACAAACTGTTAAGAAGGGCTTAGGCCCTTCTTAACTCTTTTTAAATAAAAATATGAATTTTAAAGTCACACTAACAAGTCTCACAACATTTCTTAATAAAGTAACAAAACTATTAATACCTTTGGTTTTAGTTTCATTGCTTCTAGGTATTATTTTTGGCACAGAGACTCCTTTTGTAGGAGATGTATATAAGAATGTAACTGATATTTTAAATATGCTTGGAGAGGATGCTCTTCTTGCCTTAATATCACTAGTTATAATTCTTTCATATCTTAAAAAAGACTAAGCTAGATTTACTTTTTGCTTAGATAAAAAAGATCTCCTCTTTTTTAACCTCATAACTATATTAAAAACGAAGTCCTAAGGGCTTTTTTATTTTATATCTAAGTGATGGTGGTTGTGGGTGGACTTGAACCACCGACCCCGGCATTATGAATGCCGTGCTCTAACCAGCTGAGCTACACAACCAATCGTAGAATGATAAGTCCTAGATTCTAAGAGTCAATATTTTTTTATTAAATTAGTTTAAACATTAAATTTAAAGTGAATAACATCTCCGTCTTTAACGATGTATTCTTTTCCTTCAAGCCTAAGTTTTCCTTTTTCTTTTGCACCTGACTCGCCATTACATTGAATATAATCATTGAAGGAAATTACCTCAGCTTTTATAAACCCTCTTTCAAAATCAGTATGAATTACACCAGCTGCATTAGGAGCTGTAGCATTGCTTTTAATTGTCCATGCTCGTATCTCCTGAGGTCCTGCAGTGAAATATGTTTGCAACCCTAGAATCTCATACCCTTTAAAGATAATCTTGTTTAGAACAGGTTCATCCATTTCCATGAGCTCTAAGTATTCGTTTCTTTCTTCATCATCTAATAATGATATTTCTTGCTCAATCTTTATAGATGTTGGTATTACTGTACTTCCAGATTTTTTTGCAAACTCTTCAAGATCATTTAGTTTTTTTGTTGAAGATCCATCATCTGATATATTTGCAATATAAAAAGTAGGCTTAGAACTAAGTAATTGGTAACTCTTAAGTATAATTTTACCTTCTTCATCAAAATCATTAATGTTGATTAAGTTCCCCTGATCTAACTCATTTTTTATTTTTACTAAAACTTCATGTTCTAATTTATTTTTTTTATCATTTGTCTTTAAAAGCTTTTCACATTTCGTTAATCTTTTACTTACAGTCTCTAAGTCTGAATATATTAATTCTAAGTTAATTATTTCAGCATCTCTAACTGGATCAATTGAGCCATCGACATGAGTTACGTTATCATCATCAAAACATCTAACCACATGAGCAAGAGCATTCATCTCCCTTATATTTGAAAGAAAAGCATTGCCTAGACCCTCACCCTGGGAGGCTCCTTTTACTAAGCCGGCAATATCAACAAGATCTAGACTTGCTGGAATAATTTTTTTTGAATCGACAATGTCATTAATATTTTTTAATCTTTTGTCTGGAAGAGGTACCTTGCCAACATTTGGCTCAATGGTACAAAAAGGAAAGTTTTCTGCAGGTATTGATGATTTTGTTAATGCATTAAATAAAGTTGATTTTCCAATATTTGGAAGTCCCACTATTCCGCACTTAAAGCCCATCTTATTTAGTGTGAAGCAATTTTTGTGCTTCAGGTATTTTTTCAGAACATATTAAGTCAAATACTTGCGCAAACTTACAGTAAGCATCCTCTAATAAATCTTTATCATTTGGATGGAATTTATTTAATACCCAATTACTTACCATATTCTTATCTCCTGGGTGCCCAACACCTATTCGAACTCTTATAAATTTCTTTGAAGATGATTTTTCAAATATATCTCTTAGTCCATTGTGACCACCATGACCGCCATCTACCTTTAGCCTAACCTCGCCAGGATTTAAATCTAAATCGTCATGAAGTAAAATTATTTTGTCTTCATCTAGATTCATATTTCTAATTAGTTTTGATACTGTCTTCCCACTATTATTTACATAATTATCTGGAATAACCCATAGAACTTGTTCAGAATGCGAGTAAGTGATGTCAGCCTCTATTTTAGACTTATATACAAATTTATCGCAGTAGATAGGAGCTATTTTTAAAAGCCAGTCTTTGCCAATATTATGCCTAGTATTGTCATATTTAGCTCCAGGATTTCCTAGGCCAACAAAACAAAGTTTAGGCACTTTTTAGCTCTCTTAAGATCCTTCTTCTTCGCTATTGTCGCCGTCTGATGTTGATTCGTCAGAATCATCAGATGAGTCTTCAGCTCCCGCTTCTTCAAGAGGCTCTTCAACTACTTCAGCTCTTGGGGCGTTAACAGAAATAACCATTTGATCAGTCTCTTCTGTTAGACCTTGAATCTCTGCACCTTCCGGCAATCCAATTTCTGTAAGTTTAATAGATTGACCAAGCGCCAGCTCAGAAATATCAATATCAATAGATTCAGGTATATTACCCGCAAGACATAAAATCTCTATTTCTCTAATATTTTTCTGAAGAACTCCGCCATCATTTTTAATACCTGTACAGTCTTCTTCATTAGTGAAGTTAACTGGTATAACAACCTTAAGTTTAGTCTTCTTAGAAACTCTTAAAAAATCTGCATGAAGGAACCTTCCTCTGGCAGGGTCTTTTTGTAATTCCTTTAGCACAACTTTTTCTTCCAGCTCACCAGTTTTGATAACTAAAACCTGCGTATAAAAAAGCTCATTCTGCGATGCTTTTGTTAACTCATTCAATCGAAGCTTTATATTCAGAGACTCTTTCTCATCTCCATAGATAATAGCTGGGATCATGCCGTCTATTTTTCTTATTACTCTAGCCTTATTAGTTCCAGTTCTTTCTCTTGGATCGGCATTTAAAATTATTTCTTCACTCATAATATCCTCTTATATAAATATTTCACTTAATGATTCTTCATTACTTAGTCTTTTAATGCACTCTGCAATAGTTACTGACAGCGAAATGACGCGTATTTTACTGCATTTTTCGCCTTCATGTGACAAAGGAATGGAATTAGTTACAACTAGTTCATCAATTTGTGAATTATTTATTCTTTCAATTGCAGGTCCTGAAAGTACAGGATGTGTAATATATGCCTTAACTGCAGCAGCCCCTTGGTCTTTGAGTGCTTTTGCTGCATTGCACAAAGTACCAGCGGTATCGATAATATCATCTGGAACTATACAAACCTTACCCTCAATATCACCAATTATGTTCATAACCTCTGATTGATTTGCAACAGCTCTTCTTTTGTCAATAATTGCCAAGTCAGCATCATTTAGTTGTTTAGCAAGAGCTCTAGATCTAACAACACCACCGACATCCGGGGAAACAACAACTATATTATTATCTGGATTAGTTTCTTTAATATCCTGAACCATTAACTTAGTTGCATACACATTATCAGCTGGCATATCAAAAAAACCCTGAATAGTTTCTGAATGAAGATCAATTGTCAGGACTCTATCTATACCAACTGTAGAGAACATATCAGCAACAACCTTTGCACTTATAGGAACTCTTACAGATCTCACTCTTCTATCTTGTCTGGCATAACCATAATAAGGAACTATGGCTGTTATCCTTGCAGCTGAGGATCTTTTAAGAGCATCAGCAAGAAACATTAGTTCCATTAAATTTTTATTTGTAGGTGCGCAAGTGGATTGAATAATAAAAGTGTCATGTCCTCTAACATTATCTTCAATTTGAACTTTAATTTCACCATCTGAGAAATAACCAACATCAGCTTTTGATAGCTCTTTTCCAAGCACCTTACACACCTCAGCAGCAAGCTTAGGGTTTGCAGTTCCTGTGAATATGTCTAAATTACTGTAGCTCATTGATATTAGATCCTCTCTAATATGGTTGGGGTGGAAGGATTCGAACCTACGCATGACTGGATCAAAACCAGTTGCCTTACCGCTTGGCTACACCCCAAAGTTGTCCAAACTCTTCAAACGCGAATATTGTAATGGTTTAGCTAAAAAGAATCTCCACTTAGGACGGAATTATTTTCAAAATTTTTCTCATTTCACTATCACTGGTATATTTTATAAACATTGAAGATCCGCTTCCAGAAAGGCATATTTCATGTTTTTTAATATTCTTTTGATAGAATTCTTTAATTGACTTGTTTTTCTCAATAAATACATTCCAGAATGAATTTTGTTCAGAAATTAGAGCATCAGTATTACCTATCTTCCAACTATCATACTCATCAAACATTTCTTTTGATGAATTGAAAATCATAGGGTCAATAATCACAACTTTTTCTGATATTGAGTCTCTTGGATCAAAAATATCTCCAATACCCCCAGCGAAGGCATTTTTACCTTTAATAAAGAATGGAACATCTGCGCCCATTGTCCTACCTATATCAACCATCTCTTTTTCATCTAAATTCATATTCCAAATCTTATTAAGGACCAGTATTGTTGTAGCTGCATTTGAGCTTCCGCCTCCCAATCCAGCCCCTATAGGAATATTTTTCTTAACGTTAATACTTATACCACGCTCATTATTCACAATGCTCTGCATGGCTTTAGCCGCTTTAAAAATAATATTATTTTCTTGTGCTATTGATGCTCCATCACAACTAACAGAGATATGGCCTGAGCAATCGCTAAAAACCAAGTCATCACTTAAATCAATAAGTTGAAAAGATGTATCTAGCTCATGGTAGCCATTGGAAAGTCTACCTAGTATCTTTAAATAGAGATTAATTTTTGCAGGAGATTTAATAGCTATATCTTTCATGCACTTTCAAGAAAACTTTTTACTTCATAATTCTTATATTTAATATTAAAAGTTGTCTTATTTCCTTTTCTGAAACAGTTAATATAGAGTTCTTTTGGCCCAATTAATTTTTTAATTGGATCATGATTGCCTGAAAGGCACTCAAATATAGTTTCTTGAAAATATGGCCCATGATTAATTAAGGCTTCTTCAAGAAAGTTACTTTTAATTTTATAACTGCTGACAGCCTTTTTATTAGCATTCAACTCAATATTTGCTACATTTCCAATAAAGGCTTTGTTAACCTGTATAATTGTTACACTCTCATTAGATGTTACTCTGAGGTTAAATGAATTATTTTGGTAATTTTCTGAACTAATCATAATTTTGCCACGGTACTCATTTATTGAACCACTAGTAGGGTAAATACTTGCACATGAATATAATAAACCACTTAAAAGTAATACAAAAAATTTATTAAAAATGGAATTACAGTTATTTGGCATAAATCATAAAACTTCCAATGTTTCTGAAAGAGAGCAATTTATTATAAATGACTCTAACCAAGTTTTATTGGATTCTTTTTTAAAAGAAAGGCTTGGGAGCAAAATTGATTCCTTTTTTGGAATATCCACATGCAATAGAACAGAGATTTATATTCTTGGCGATCCTGGTATTGCAAAAACTGTTTTAAGAGAAACTAGAGAATGCTTGGACATTAATATTGATGATAAAAAATTCTATTTTCTATTTGACCAAGATGCCTTTATCCACATGAGTAAAGTTGCATCAGGAATTGACTCACAAGTTCTAGGAGAACAGGAGATATTTGGACAATTTAAAAAAGCAATTAAGAGCGCCCAAGACTTAAAAATTATCAAACCAAGACTTCTAGCTTATTCAGATAAGGTAATTGAGATAGTAAAAAAAGTAAGGACTAAAACTAAAATTGGTTTAAACCCACTATCTGTAAGCGGCTTGTCATTTAATTTAGTTAAGAATATTTTTGAGAAACCAGAGGATCAGAACATCCTTATAGTAGGAGCTGGATCGCTTGCACATGCCTGTTATTAAAAATCTATTTAAAAATGGAATTGAGAATATAAGAGCGGTAAATAGAAATATTAGAGAAATAGTTATCTCTGATGAATACAAAATAATGCCTACCTCGTTGGAAAAACTTCACGACGAATTGGAGGTGGCTGATATTGTCATAGCCTCAGCAATAACAGACCTTCCTTTAATTGGAAAGGGCGCTGTAGAGAATGCCTTAAAGCTTAGAAAAAATAAACCGATGCTTCTAATAGATCTGTCAGTTCCAAGAAACATAGAAGAAGAAATAAAAAATATTGAACAAGCTTATCTTTTTTCTATTGATGATATTGAAAAAATTACCCAAGATAATTTTGGCCAAAGATCTATTGAAGCTGAAAAAGCTTTAAATATGATAGTTATTGAATCTCAAGCAGCAATAAGAGAGCTTGATAAAAAGTTTCTTAAAGACAATATAAACAAACATTTAGAAGAATTTTTAGATTCGTTATCTAAGGAAGAGATAAGCAGATTTAAGAAAGCCGAGGATTTAAAGCAGATGATTACTAACTTAGCTACTATCAAATCAGAGAATAATAAAATAACTAGAATTGCTGAACTAGAGAGCTTAGAGCCTCATGTTATCGAATCTATGTTTAAAAGGTATATAGATAATGCATGAATCAATGTTGGCAAAACTAGGCAAGCTGCAGATTAGATTAGATGAAATAGAGGAGTTGTTAATTAATTCAGAAACAATCAAGGATATGGAAAATTACACTCTGTTAAATAAAGAATTTGCAGATTTAAAACCTATTGTTGATAAATTTAAAGAATATAAAGTTGTAGTTGATGCTATCAATGATGCTAATGAAATTATTGAATCAGGGGATGAGGATCTAATCAGTCTGGCTGAAGAAGAGTTAAAGGAATCGCTTAATAAGCCAGATTTATTAGAGCAGGAATTAAAAGTGATGCTTCTTCCAAAAGATACTGCAGATGATGGATCTGCTTTCTTGGAAATTAGAGCTGGAGCTGGTGGGGATGAGGCAGGGATTTTTGCAGGAGATCTTTTTAGAATGTATTCAAGACTTGCAGAAAGAGAAGGCTGGAATATCGATGTAATTGATATCAAGCAAGCAGAGCAGGGAGGCTTGAAAGAGGTTGTTGCTCAATTGGAAGGAAAGAGTGTTTTTAAAGTTTTAAAATTTGAGTCAGGGGTTCATAGAGTTCAAAGGGTTCCTGAGACAGAGTCACAAGGAAGAATTCATACATCGACATGTACAGTGGCAGTTCTGCCTGAGGTCAAAGAAGTTCAGGATATCGCTATAGATAAAAATGATTTAAGAGTTGATACATATAGAGCATCTGGAGCAGGTGGCCAGCACGTGAACAAGACTGATTCGGCTGTAAGGTTAACTCATATCCCATCTGGTTTAGTGGTTGAGTGTCAGGATGGAAGATCCCAACATAAAAATAAAGAGAAGGCATTATCGTTGCTTGCGGCAAAGCTAAAGCAGCAAGAAGTGGAAAGTCAGCAAGAGAGCATTGCTAGTGAGCGAAAAATTTTAGTTGGAACAGGAGATAGAAGTGAGAAAATTAGAACCTATAACTTTCCTCAGGGAAGAATGACAGACCACAGAATTAAGCTAACCCAACATAATTTAGATCAAATTATGGATGGAGATATAAAAACCATATGCGATGCACTTATAGCTGAGAATCAATTAGCAATGTTATCTCAACTTGAATCAGAATAATTGAGCTCTAACCTTAATTTTTATAAAAATAAAGTTGCTGATATCTGGCCCAACGATCAGGAGATATCAAAAGAGTTTATTTTTTATTTAAAAGAAGGTTTAAATCTTAAAGATACTCGTATTTATATAGATAAAGATTATCTTCTATCTAATGAAGAGCAAAAGGCTATAGAAGAATTCATTAGTCATAAAAAAAATGGGATACCTTTAGACTATATTTTAAAAAAATCTTTTTTTTATGGGAATGAGTTTCTTGTAGATGAAAGAGTTCTTATTCCAAGGCCTGAGACTGAGCTTCTTGTAGATTACATAAATAATTTAAATTTTTTAAATGATATAAAAATTTTAGATGCAGGTACTGGATCGGGTTGTATTGGGATTTCTATAGCTATCCATAATCCAAGCATTCAAGTCTATGGCCTTGATTATTCCGCTAAATCTATTGAGGTTGCCAATGCTAATAAAAATTATTTTGAGTTAAATAATTTCTCTTTGATTCATTCTGACTGGTTATCATCGATAAAAGATGGATCAATTGACATTATTGTCAGTAATCCGCCCTATGTCGACTCAGAGGACAAGCATTTAAGGGACTTAATACATGAACCGATCTCAGCCTTAGTTGCCTCTGAAGGAGGCTTAGGAGACTTTAAGGTTATTTCTAACCAAGCTTCTTTAAAACTTGAAAAGGGTGGGATGCTGATCTTTGAGCATGGTTACCAACAGGCGAGTGACGTGTCAGACATTATGAGAGAAAATGGTTTTAATAACATTGAGTCATTTAAAGATCATCAATCACACCTAAGAATAACTAAGGGTATAATTTAAAAAGATGAAATACACAGGTTACATAGAGGGATACTACGGAAAACTTTTATCTTGGGATGAAAGAATTGAGATCATAGGCCATCTTTCTCAAAATAACTTAAATACATACTTTTATTGTCCAAAAGAAGATCCTCATCATAGATCAGAGTGGAAAAAACCGTATTCCCAGAATTGGCTAGACTTATTTTCAAATTTCATCAATGTCTCTGACAAAAATGGTATTAATATAATTTTTGGGATATCGCCAGGATTAGATTTCAACGACTCATTAGATGATTTATTTTTAAAGATAAATACAATTACTAGCTTGGGTATTAACAATGTCGCAATTCTTTTTGATGATTTATTTGAAGATCAGTCTGGCCAAGTGCATGCAAATATTTTGAACAAATGCTTGAATAAGTTTTCTGGTGTTAGTTTTTATTGCGTGCCTTCAGAGTACTGCAATCAACTTTCAAAACCTAATTTCAATGAAAGTGCGTATCTAGAAAATTTAGCTGCATCCTTGAACTGTGATATACCTATTTTTTGGACAGGGGATAAAGTAGTTTCCAGCAACTACTTGAATGAAGATATATCTTTATGGAAAGAAAAATTAAAACATCCTCTAATAATATGGGACAACTTTTATGCCAATGATTATTGCACTCCAAAAGTTGTAATTGATGATTTCTACTCTATAGACAATACAGACTTAAGCTCACTTGAAGGGATTTTGATTAATCCAATGGGCCTTGTAGAGGCAGATAAAATTGCTATATCCACTTTTAGTAATAGCTTAAATAATCATCCTAAATCGTTTGATGAAATTCTAAAAGAATCAGATTTGCCAGAAAATTTTATTGCTATAGCTAGGCTATTTAAATTTAATGCTTCTCTAGACCTGGATGAAAAGGAATTAAAAATACTTGAAAGCTATCTTTGGAACTGGCATGGCAATCTTAAATCAGAGCTATATCCATATATGCATTTATTAAGAAGGATGATTGAAGATGGGGTATCTGAGGATATTCTCTTGAAAAGATTTAATATTTCTTAAGGTTTAAGTTCCACAAAATGTTTTAAATGGTATTTCAGGATTAGGTGAAGGTAGCGCATAAGATTCATTCCCTTCATTTTCTTCATATGGATTCATCAAAACAGAAAGTAAATTTGAAAATGGCTCCATGTCATTTTTATGAACGGCTGAAAAAAGTGCTTCTTCGACTTTATGGTTTCTGGGTATGTAGATAGGATTAATCTTATTCATTGCATTAACTATATCCTCATCAGGAACATTCTCTTGCGAAACTCTCTCTTGCCAATGCATAAACCAAACATCAAACTTTTTAGAATTATTAAAAAGATTTCTAGCTATCGCCATATCCCCAGTAAGAGCTTTTGATAAAACTCGAAAGGCAAGAGTAAAATCGATTTTCTCATCCTTCATGATTTCTAAAAAGTTATTAATTAATTCATAATCTTTTGGATCTTCTTTTGATAATCCTATTTTAGATCTCATATTCATTAACCAAAAATTTTCATAAACAGGTTTAATCAGTTGGAGGACTTCCGTAAGAAGCTTAATAGATTCTTCTTTTTCGTCATGCACAAGCGGAATCAAGGTCTCAGCTAGCCTTGTCAGATTCCAAGTTAATATTGCAGGTTGATTTGCATAGGCATATCTTCCTTGTTTATCAATAGAGCTAAAAACAGTTGCTGGATGATATTCATCCATAAAAGCGCAGGGACCATAGTCTATAGTCTCTCCTGAGATGGTCATATTATCTGTATTCATAACACCATGAATAAAGCCAACACTCATCCAATTAGCAATTAAAGAGGCTTGTTCGTTGCAGATACCAGCGAAGAATGCCAAGTAAGAGTTTTCTACTTTTACAGTATCTGGATAATGTCTTGCAATAGAATAATCAGCTAATTTTTTAATTTGGTTCTTATCCTTTAGTTTACTTGCATACTCAAATGTCCCTATGCGAATATGACTTGAAGCAATTCGAGTAAGAATTCCCCCTGGCAATGAAGACTCTCTTAAGACATTTTCACCACTATCTATTGCAGCCAAAGATCTAGTTGTTGGTATTCCCATGGCATGCATACTTTCGCTTATAAGGTATTCTCTTAAAACTGGCCCAAGTGCTGATTTCCCATCCCCTCTTCGAGAAAAGGGCGTAATACCTGATCCTTTTAGTTGTATATCTTTTAACTGCTTATGAATATCAACAATCTCTCCAAGTAAAAGAGCTCTGCCATCTCCTAAATGTGGATTAAAATTACCAAACTGATGACCTGCATATGCTTGAGCTATTGGGTTGGATCCTTCTGGAATTTCATTACCAGAAAAAATAGACAATCCATAATCAGAACTAAAAATAAAAGGATCGAGCTCTAACTCTTCTGCAAGACCATAGTTAAATAAAAGCATTTTTGGCGACGGCACAGGATCTGCAATACATTCTTTATAAAGGCCATTTAAATTATCAGCATAAGTATTTTGAAAATCAAATGTAGTCGCTTTCTTAATCATTTTAATCAATAAAAGTAGCGAATGAATCTATGCTGTCTCGTGATGTTCTATATTGATTAATTGGATCTTCAGTGTTCGGATAACCTATGGCAATTCCACACCATACCATTTCGTTATCTGGATGTTTGACAACTTGCTTTACTGTTTTTGGATAAATAGACCAAGATTCTTGAAGGCAAACACCTAACCCTTCCTCAATTGCAGCAAGCCATAAATTCTGAAGAAACATTCCAACGTGACCCCAACCATTAGGGGCAAAACTTTTATCTATCGTCACTATCATGCCAACAGGAGCTCCAAAGAAGTTAAAATTTTCTCTAATTTGTTTCATTCTTGAATCTATATCATCCCTTTCAATGGATATAGCTTCATACATATCAGAGGCACATTCAGATCTTCTTTTTTTGTACTCATCAGCTAGAGGTTTTGGATATATTTCATAATCTATTGCTTCCTGAACTCCATTATCAAAATTACTTACAGCCTGAGTCGTTAGTTCTTTATAAGAATTATTAGAAACAACATATATCTTCCATGGCTGAATATTGCCTCCAGAAGGAGCTGAGTTTGCGGTTTTAAGGATTTCCTTAATCAATTCCAAAGACACTTCTTTGTCAATGAAACTTCTTACAGAGTATCTAGACGTGATTAATTTTTTTATGCTCATGGCTTCCTAATAATTTTTATTAACAATTCATTGTTCCTTCTTATATAATTTATATCAATCATTTTTTAGGGGTACTTATATGATCGGAGATATGCAAAAGTGGACACCAAATATTGCAAGCATTATTGAGCATGCTAAAAACATTTATCCAACTCAAGAAGTTATTAGCAGAATGGTATCAGGCGAGGTTCATAGAACGAACTATGAAGAGGTTTGTATTAGATCTAGAAAGCTAGCTTCTGCTTTAGAAAAAGACGGTTATAAAAACGGCGATATTATTGCAACACTAGCTTTAAATACATATAGACATTTGGAGATGTATTACGGAATCTCAGGAATGGGTGCGGTTATCCATACTTTAAATTTCAGGCTACATCCTGATCAAGCTGTATATATTATTAATCATGCAGAAGATAAAGTTATTTTTGTTGAGACTCCTTTCATACCAATGCTAGAAGGTCTTGAAGAGCAACTTAAATGTGTTGAAAAATATATTATTCTCTGTGATGAATCTGAAATGCCAAACACCGTCTTAAAAAATGCAATTTCCTATGAAGAATATATTAAAGATGGAGATGAAAACTATCAATGGCCAACTTTAGAAGATGATGCTGCATGTGGTCTCTGTTATACATCTGGAACTACAGGGGATCCTAAAGGAGTTCTTTATGGGCACAAATCAAATATTTTGCATGCACAAGCTTCATTGATTGGGTTAACTGTTAGCCCTGATGAGGCAATATTAATGGTCGTTCCCTTATTCCATGTTCAAGCCTGGGGAATTCCTTTTTATGGTCCAATGTTTGGCTTAAAATTAGTTATGCCAGGGCTACAAATGGAGGGCGAACCACTTTACGATCTTATAGAGAGTGAAGGCGTCACTTTAGCCTTTGGCGTTCCTACTATTTGGATGGGACTACTTAACTATTGTAGAGATAATGATAAAACTCTTACATCAGTTCGAAATGCAGTTATAGGCGGATCAGCACTTTCCCTTTCTATGCTTCAAGAGTTTGATGAAGCTCATGACGTGAATGTAATCCAGGGTTGGGGAATGACTGAAATGAGTCCTTTGGGAACCTCAAATTTTCTTACACCAGAAATGAAGAAAATGAGTAAAGAGGAAAAGTATGCAGTTCAATTAAAGCAAGGCAGACCAATGTATGGGGTTGAGCTGAAAGTTGTGGATGATTCAGGTGCAGAACTACCTCATGATGGCGAGTCGCAAGGTCATTTACTAGTAAGAGGACCATGGGTTCTTAAACGATATTTCAAAGCAGAAAAAGATTGCGTTGATAAAGATGGCTGGTTTGATACTGGAGATATTTCAGTCTTAGATAAAGATGGTTATATGACTATTACAGATAGAGCTAAAGATGTTATTAAATCTGGTGGAGAATGGATTAGCTCAATTGATTTAGAAAATGCCGCTGTAGGACATCCTGAGGTTACCGAGGCATGTGTTGTCGGACTACCTCATCCTAAGTGGGATGAAAGACCAATGCTATTCATTGTTACCAATACTGGAGAGCCTGTAGATAAAAATAGTATTTTAGAGTTCCTTGGTTCAAGAGTTGCAAAATGGTGGCTACCAGATGAGATTATTTTCTTAAAAGAACTACCTCATGGAGCAACAGGCAAGTTGCAGAAGTTTGAATTGAGAGACGAATATAATAATTACTATATGGAGAAATAAGATGTTACACGTTATAAAACCCTCAGAAATAGAGTCTGTTGTTGGAAAAGAAGTTGGAACTTCTGATTGGATTACTATTGATCAGGAAAGAATAGATAAGTTTGCTGATGCAACTTTGGATAATCAGTTTATCCACGTCAACCCTGAGCAAGCAGAGCCTATATTTGGATCAACTATTGCTCATGGCTTTCTTTCTTTGTCACTGGTAGCTGGAATACCATTTTCGCAAGGAATGGGTTTAGTGCTCGAGGGAACAAAAATGGGATTAAATTATGGTTTAGACAAGGTAAGATTTTTAAGCCCTGTTCCTGTTAATTCAGAAGTTAGAATAATAATGAAATGTCTTGATATAACTGAAAAAAATCCTGGGCAATATCTAGCAAAAACTGAAGTAACTATGGAGATAAAAGGGGTGGCAAAACCTGCTTTTGTTGCTGAAACTCTAAGTCTTTATATACTCTAGTTAAATACTATTTTAAAAGCTTCTTAAGGATTTCATTTACGCTTTGCGGATTTGCTTTTCCTTGAGTTTCTTTCATTACTTGGCCTACAAAGAAACCGAATAACCTATCTTTACCACCTTTGTAGGCATTAACTTGACCAGGATTATCCTCAACAATTTTCTTCGCTATGCTTTCTAGTAATGACTCATCTTGAATTTGAACAAGACCTTTGTCCTTAATTATTGCATCAACACCATCACCAGATTCCCAAATTTCTTCTAGGACTGATTTAGCAATTTTACCAGATATAGTTTTATCTGAAATTCTCCCAATTAATACTGCAAAATTATTTGAAGTTAGATTTGATTCATCTATTTCAATATTATCTTTATTTAATAACGCACTTACTTCACCAACGAGCCATCTAGCTACCAATGAAGAATCATCAGTTTTTAGACAAGCCTCTTCAAACATATTCGCCATAGTTTTTGAGGAAGCAATAATCCTAGCTTCAGATGCCTCAAGCTTTACTTCATTGATATATCTTTTTTCTTTTTGCTCAGGAAGCTCTGGAAGACTGGATCTAATTTCCTCTAATTCTTTATCTGATATAACTACTGGTAATAAATCTGGTTCTGGGAAGTACCTATAATCATTAGCTTCTTCCTTTGATCTCATTGATCTTGTTTCATTCTTAACACTATCATATAAGCGTGTTTCCTGAGCCACTGATCCGCCTGATTCAAGAATTTTAGTTTGACGATCTATCTCAAAAGCAATTGCTCTTTCTATAAATTTAAAAGAGTTAATATTTTTAATTTCAGCTCTTGTTCCAAGCTCTGAATCATCTACTTTTTTCATTGAGACATTAACATCGCATCTCATAGACCCTTCAGCCATAACCCCGTCGCATATATCTAGAAAAGTAACAATCTGCCTGATTGCTTTAAAGTAGGCAACTGCTTCTTTGGCATTGGCTATTTCTGGCTCCGATACTATTTCAAGAAGCGGGGTTCCAGCTCTATTTAAATCAATACCTGTTTCACCTTCAAATAGATCATGCACGGATTTCCCAGCATCCTCTTCTAAATGAGCTCTGGTAATATTGATAATCTTCTCCTCACCATTCGCAAATATCTTAATGGAACCTTTACCTACTATTGGCATGGCCATTTGAGTAATTTGATAGCCTTTTGGTAGATCGGGATAAAAGTAGTTTTTTCTATCAAATGAAGATACTTGGTTAATCTCTGCATTTGTAGCTAAACCAAAGCGGATAGCTTTAAGGAATGCATCCTTATTAGGCACAGGTAGGACCCCAGGAAGACCCATATCTACCAAATCAACATGTGTATTAGGTTCTGCACCAAATCCAGTGGATGCTCCAGAAAATAGTTTTGATTTTGTAGAAAGCTGAACGTGGATTTCTAGACCTATAACTGTTTGCCATGTCATTAGCTTATATCTCCATTAGGTGTCTTAAGATGCCAATCAGTTGAAGTTTGAAAGCTATGAGCAGCTTGAAGAATTTTACTTTCCTCAAGGAAGTTCCCAATTAATTGCATGCCTACCGGCTTATTATCAACAATACCATTTGGAACTGACATTGCAGGCAAACCTGCCAAATTTGCAGGAATTGTAAAAAGATCTTCTAGATACATCTGAATAGGGTCACTTCCCATGGAGCCAGCCTTAAAGGCAGTACCTCTTGTTGTTGGCGACATAATTACATCTACTTTCTCAAAAGCTGAGACAAAATCGTTTTTAATAAGCCTTCTTACTTGCTGAGCTTTTTTATAATATGCATCATAAAAACCAGCAGACAGAACGTATGAGCCAATAAGAATTCTTCTTTTTACTTCATCTCCAAAGCCTTCAGATCTACTTCGGACATATAAATCTTCTAGATCTTTAGGATTTTCACACCTTCTTCCAAACTTTACTCCATCAAACCTAGATAGATTAGAAGAGCACTCAGCTGGAGCAACAACATAGTATGTTGGAACAGAAAGGGAGATATTGGGAAGAGATATTTCAATAAATTCAGCTCCTAGAGATTCGTAATGCCTCTTGGACTCCTCAAAAACTTTCACAACGTCATTATCTAGTTTTGACAAATCAAATTCTTTTACAAGTCCAATTTTCATTCCTTTTATCGATGAGTTTAAGTTTTGTGTAAAATCTGGAATATTCTCATCTAGCGATGTTGTATCTTTAGGATCATGAGAGCACATCTCATTTAACATAAGTGCACAGTCTTCCGCTGTTCTAGCCATAGGTCCAGCTTGATCTAGGCTCGAGGCAAATGCGATCATACCCCACCTTGAGATTCTTCCATATGTTGGTTTTAAACCAGTAATACCGCATAGAGATGCTGGCTGTCTAATTGATCCACCCGTATCAGTGCCAGATGCTGCGGCGACTATTCCTGCAGCAACTGCAGAAGCAGAACCCCCTGAACTTCCTCCAGGAACTAATCCCTCACCCCATGGATTCTCAACATTGCCAAAAAAACTTGTCTCATTCGATGAGCCCATTGCGAATTCATCCATATTTGTTTTGCCAATAGAGATGCAACCTGCACTTTCTAAATTTTCAATTACGGTTGCAGAATATGGAGGTATGAAGTTTGATAGCATATTAGAACCGCATGTAGTTCTAAGGTCTTTAGTACAAAAAAGATCTTTTTGAGCAATAGGAATACCAGCTAAAGGAAGGTTTGAAGGATTATTATCAAGGTTTTCTGCTTTCTTCAAAGACACTTCTTTATTTAAAGTAACAAAAGCATTTAGATGCTTATTACTTTCAATTAATGTAAATGTATCCTCAACCATCTCTTTATTAGAAATTTCTTTCTTTTGGAGCATGTCCTTAAGCTCCTTTATTGTCTTAAACTGAATACTCATTCAACCACCCTTGGAACCAGAATATAATCTTCATTAGATAACGGTGCATTTTTTAGAAAAGCTTCTTTTCTATTCTCAGCAGTGACATTATCAGGTCTTGTCCTGGCTACTTTCTCTAAAGGACTAGTTAAAGGTTCAATATCTGAGGTTTCAGCATCGTTTAACTGATCTACAAATTTAATAATATTATTAAGATCATTTGTAATTTTTTCCTCATTTTTTTCATCAAAAGTGAGTCTTGATAGGTGAGCAATGGTTCTAACTGTTTTCTTGTCCATATATAGGATACTATTATAAATTAGTTGGAAGATATTAACCTAACTAGAGTATTATTTACATATATTTTAAGGAATTTAAGGAATCACGTGGAATTCAATATTTTTAAGACAATCAGAGGCTACTTTTCTAATGATCTATCCATAGATCTTGGGACGGCCAATACTCTTATTTATACAAAAGATGTTGGTATCGTTCTTAACGAGCCCTCTGTTGTTGCAATTAGAGAATCTAGAGGTCAGAAAACAGTAGTAGCCGTAGGAACAGAGGCAAAAAAAATGCTTGGAAGGACTCCAGGCAATATAAAAGCAATAAGACCACTATCAGAGGGCGTTATAGCCGATTTTCAAGTTACTGAAAAAATGCTTCAACATTTCATAGCTCAAGTTCATGAGCAAAGATGGATTAAACCAAGCCCAAGAGTTCTGGTTTGTGTTCCTTGCAGGTCAACACAGGTTGAAAGAAGGGCAATTAGAGAGTCTGTTCTAGGAGCAGGAGCCAGGGATGTTAAGTTAATAGAAGAGCCTATGGCAGCAGCTATCGGAGCTGGACTTCCTGTGGAGGAAGCAAGTGGAAATATGGTGGTTGATATTGGAGGAGGCACATCAGAAATTGCCATCCTTTCTCTAAATGGCGTTGTTTATTCGGAGTCAGTAAAGATTGGTGGAGATAAAATGGATGAATGCATTACCTCCTGGATAAGAAGAAATTATGGATGTGTGATTGGAGAATCCACCGCTGAAAAAATTAAATATACAATTGGTTGCGCAACAGCAGATTCTGAAAAATTAGAAATGTCTATTACGGGAAGAAATCTAGCTGAAGGCATCCCAGAAACCTTTACTATTAATAGCGAGCAGATTTTTGAAGCTATGAAGGATCCTTTATACGGAATAGTTAGAGCAATTAGAAATGCTCTAGAGCTATCTCCTCCTGAGCTAGCAGCTGATATAGCAGAACGAGGGATTGTTCTGACTGGTGGAGGAGCGTTAATGAGAGATTTAGATAAACTTATTTCAAGTTCAACAGGTATTCCTGTAATTGTTGCAGAAGATCCTTTGACTTGTGTTGCAAGAGGCGGCGGTCAAGCTCTTGAAATAATGGATAAATATAATATCGATCTTCTTTCTTCAGAGTAGACGATATGGCCAGGGTAGCGCCTAGTTCCAGCACTAAAGCATTATATTTTTTATGTATACTGCTTGGTGCCATTCTTTTATATGTTGACATAACCTATAAAAGTTTTGACACCATAAAAAATACTTATATATCAACTACGATATCTACAAAATTCCTCTTTAAAAAAATTACGATTGATCCATTTATTTACTTATATGAGCTTTCTTCATCCAAATCCCAACTTATAAATAAAAATAGAAATCTTCAAGCAGCTCTTGATAAGAGTTATCTAGAGAATTTCATAGTCTCAAGGGGTGATAAATTCTTTATGGATGATGAGGCAATAATAGCTTTGATGAGTAAATATGAAATAGATCAAATTTTCCATGCATCAAAAATAAAGCTTTTTGATACCACTAAATACTTTTGTTGCGATACGCATATTATGTATATCGACGTAATATCATCTTCAGATATTAATTTTACTGGAAGTGCTGTAATAAATAGCGAAGGGATTCTTGGTCAAGTTATTTCTGATAATGGCGTAAAGGAAGTTCTTCTTTTGACAGATACCTCTCATTACATTCCCCTTGAGACAGAGGGGTATTTCTGTAATGCAAAAGGTAGTGGCAGGCCTGGTATTATTTCTTGCACATATAGCTCATTAATTTGGACTAACCCAGTATCAAATGGACAAAAGATTTACTCATCAGGACTCGGAGGAATTTACCCCAGGGGTATTCCAATAGGATACGTTCAAGGAATTACAAACATCGATGAGACCAATATTAAAATTGATATCAAGTTAATAACAAACCCTTTAAAAGTAAGCATGCTAGGGATAATTGAGAACCAATGAAAGCACCCGGAATTTTAAAAACAATCCTCTTATTATTTTTAGCGAATTATCTAGAGTCGATTACGGCACCTGCTTTTATTAAAATTTATGTAGCCTGGCCTGTAACATTTTTAGTTTTTAGTGGACTGGTCTATATATCTTCTAAAAATATAAATCCGATTTATGCTTTTTGTCTTGGAATATTTGTAGATCTAATTTCAAATTCCTTGTTTGGCTTAAATGCAATGTTATTTTGTCTATTTTCCTATGTGATAAATAGCTACTCAAATACCTTTAAATTATTTTCATATTTACAAATATGTATTTTCTTTGGAGCATCATCTGTATTTTTTATTGGATTAAGTAATTTATTTTTAGCAATTGAGAATTTTTCTTATCTTATTTTGTTTGTAAGTTTCTTTTTCAATACTGGGCTTGCTCTTTTGATAGCAATGAGCCCAATATACCGTATTTCCGTTAATAGGAGGCTTTCAGAATATGACTAGGTTAAAAAAGATATTCGCATACCTAATTTTTCTAATACTTCTATTAATAACTTTTATTGTAGGTTCGTATAGTTTTTTAGTCTATAAGCCACTTCATGCACTTCAGTTCATGGATAAAACCTTGCTTTACAACTATTCACTGAGCGTTAAATCAATTCAATCTAACCAAAGCTTCCTTGATCCTCAATTCACCTCTAGTGAAGTAAAGGTTATTAATAAAAAACTTGAAGAAATCATATCTATTCCAAATATCGTAATTGGGATTAATCTACTTGAATCTTTATTTAAAGGCCATTTAAGCTTATCCATATTAAAAATAGATTCAGCTGTATTAAAGGGTAACTCAGACAGCAACTCTTCTAGTACCCCCTTAAAGATTAAGGGTAATAACTTAGAAATTAATAATAATTCATTATCTATTTCTGCATCTACTTATGAGGTTGAAATTGATGGCAAAGACGTTTCACTCATTTTAAGAAATGGAATGATTAATTCACTTCCATATAACTCGATTGATGCTCTATATAAGCCCTCATCAAATAAAATATTTTATTTAAGTGAGCATTTTTTAAAAACAACCGATGTAGATAATCTAAAGCTTTTTAATCTTAGTTCATTTAATGACTACAGATTCAATATCAAACTAACTTCAAAAGGTATTTTTGCTACCAATTCAAATAAACGTACAAGTTTTAATAAGATGCATTTTACAGATTCTAAGCTTGAAACAAGATCAGGATACAAAATTGAATACATAGATTCGATAATATATTCAGATATGAACCAGTCACTTCATGGCATATTTTCAGCTGAAATTCCAGATCAGGCCATAAAGGGAAGCATCTCTTATGACCAAGACAAGGTTCTTTCAGCTCGATCTGATATCTCAATTCGTATGAATAGTTTAATTTCATCAAATCAATATTTTAATATCAATGGAGACGAGTTATTTTCAGCATTATTAAAGGTTGGAAATGGGAAGACCTCAATTCAGCTTAAATCGAACTTAAAAAGAACTGATATCGCCTCACCTATCAAAGAAATTCAAAAAACTCTTGGGTCTTCATTAATGACATCTATTTATATAGATGATCTGTCCAAACCTTCGTATCTTATTGGCAATAAAGAATACGATATATTTATAGACTCAAATAAATCTGGCTATTTTATACTAGGCAATTACTTCAAGGATATGCAAGTATCTAATAAAAAGAAGGATGGTTTTTATGTATATTTAGATTTAGATGAAATTAAAATGGAGGATTATAATTTTTCAAACTCAACTAACAATAAAAGCTCAACAATAAAGGCAGTTAAAATTAAGACACAAATATTTAATATATTTAGCAATAATTATAAAGATCAATTGCTTAATATTTATTTTGATAACAAAGAATCTCGAATAGATCTCTCAGGCAAGGATTTGAATGGACAAATTAATATTGATAGAACGGGTTTCATTAAAGTTAATTTAGAAAATTCAAAATTTAAATTTAACAATCTCGGCAATGCGGCTGATGATATTGACGAATTATCTGGCTTAAATATAAGGTTTATCTCTAAAAACCTAGAGACTGATAGAGGATTTTTTAAAACAGCAGATTTTTATTTACTTAAAAATACAAAGATTTTAACGATTGATAATATAAATATTTCCAGTGAAGGCTTCAAGATAGGTCCATATTCTGATGAGCAAAAAGCTTACATAAGCATTGATAGAGCAAACGACCTATATAAGATCAAGGGAGGGTATGAAATATACAACTCTTCAAATCCTTTAAAGGATATTTTGAACTACGATTTTAATTATTTAAAGGCTAGTCTCAATATTCAATGGAATAGCTTGAGCTCATTAAAAAACTTAGAAGGCAATATAGATTTTCTTGTTAAAGATTTTTCCTTAGATGCAGACATACCAAACTCGACTTTTTTAAGAGCTATTAAAGTGTTAAATCTAAACGCAATGATTGAAGGCATTAACAATCAAAAAACTTCTTCTGCTAATAGTGCTCTAGAAATACAAAGGGCATCTGGAAAAATATACTTTAGTAAAGGCAGGGGTCTGATCACAAAGCCTATAATCTTAGAGACGGATGAGGCAAGTTTGAAATGGGTAGGCGAAGTAATAAAGAATCAAAAAGGAGAGATGGATGAATTGAATCTAGATCTATCTATGAGATTAAAAATCTCAGAAAATATTCCATGGTATGCAGCTATTTTTGGGGGCATTCCCGCCCTTGCCGGAGGGTATGTTCTAGAGAATATATTTGAAGATGCATTAGACAATGTATCTACTTTGAAATTTAAGGTTGATGGAACAGTTGATGGCCCTAAGCTTGAGAGATTAAATTAAAAAGATTGTTGCTAAGCCTAAGAATGAAAGGAAGCCTACAACATCTGTAACAGTTGTGACTACAACACTCCCTGCTATAGCAGGATCCTGATTCAACCTTCTTAATATTAAAGGAACAAAAACTCCTGCAATCACAGAAAAAATAAGATTAATAATCAACGCGCATGATATAAGAATAGATAAAACTGAATCCTCAAACCAAAAATAAGTAACAAAGCCAACTAAGACTGAAAGCACTAGTCCATTAAGAATAGATACTGCTAGCTCTCTCTTAAAAAGCCATCTAATATTTGATGAATTAATTTGCTCAAGTGTTAACCCTCTAAGAACAATAGTTAGGGTTTGTGTTGCAGCAACTCCTCCCATACTAGCAACTATAGGCATAAGAACCGCTAAATAAACTATTTGATTCAAGACATCTTGAAAAATATTTATAGTCATAGAGGCTATGAATGCTGTAATAAGATTCATGCTAAGCCAAAATACTCTACTTTTAGCTGCTCTTCCCGGAGGAGCAAAAGTATCCTCTGCCACCCCGGCCATTCCAAGAAAGTTCTGATCAGCATCCTCTCTAATAACATCAACAACATCATCAATGGTAATTCTTCCAAGGAGTTCCCCAGAGTCGTTAATAACTGCAGATGAGATAAGATCATTCCTTTCAAAAATAGTAGCTACTTCTCTATCATCTTGACTAACTAGAATTGGATCAATTCCCTTCTCCATAACCTCTTCAACAGTTAAGTTTAGTGCGCTTGTAATAATTTTACTTATCGATATTTCACCAATATATTGGTCATCAGTTGTCACAACAAATATTTTATCTGTATTTTCGGGAAGTACATCTTGATCCCTTAGGTAGGTGATCACAACATCCATTGTGTGACTTGGTCTGACGCTAATTACATCAGTATTTAGTAGACCTCCAGCAGTATTATCTGGGTATATAAGGCCTAACTCTATTCTATTTCTATCCCTAAGAGACATTTTTGAGAGGACTGTTTTCATTCTCTCTTCAGGGAGATTCTGAAGTATGTCTACAATCTCATCTAACTCTAGTTCCTTTACGGCTTCTGTTAGCTCTTCATTTGAAATATTAGAAACTAAATCTTGTTGAATTTCCTCGCCTAGATCTGCAAGTACATCTCCTTCTTCATTGGTTTCAAGGAGCGAAAATAATAATTTTCTTTGTTTAGGAGGAGAAGACTCAAGAGCATGGGCTATTTCAGAAGAGGACATGTTGTTTAGAAGATCCCTTAACTGATTCAATGATAAATCAGAGGAGTCATCTAATATAATTTTTAAATTATTTTTGCTATCGGAGTTACCCATTAGTTAATTCTACATTAAGGACGGCAGAATTCACCTAATCCTGGTTGAGGATATATTAAGTTTTTTTCTATACTTGGTAATTGTCCTTCTAGCTAGACTAAACCCTCTTTTGTTAAGTTCTAAGGTAATCTTATTATCACTTTTGGGCTTAGTTTCATTCTTTATAATACTTTCAATTAGCTCCATTAATTGGAGAGGGGTGACATCTCTAGTTTTTGAAACAGACGATACTAATAATGATTTAAGGGGGATAATGCCTTTTGGAGTATCTATATACTTTGATCTTAATATCCTTGAAACAGTTGAAGGGTGAACATTGAGCTCATTAGCAATGTCTTTGTTTGAAAGAGGGTTTATCTTTAGAGGATTATTTCCTAGAAATGATATTTGTTTGTTACAAACTAACTCACCAACTTTTTTGACAGTGTCATTCCTCTTTTTTACCGATGATATCAGCCATTTAGCATCCTGAATTTTTTCAGAAAGCTCCTTATTAGGTTTCTTTTTTAGCTCATTAGTAATTTGCGCTATCAGATCATCATCAACTTTTATTGCCGGGAAGTTGTCAGCAATAAAATTTACGAATATATCTTTATCTTTTAGCTCTATCTTGAGATCAGGAATAATATAATTAGTTTTTTCATAGTTAAGACCTGGGCTTAAATCGCAGACTTTGATTTCATTTATCGCATTGTCGATATCAAGTTCCAAATGACCTCCCTCGATGAGCTCACTTTTAATAAAATCTAGATCGCTTGACGGCGTCTCAAACAATATTTTATTACAGAGGTTTTTGATTTTATCCTTAATATTCTTTTTATCAATTTGAATTTTTATACATTCCTTGAAGTTTCTGAAGCCAATACCTATGGGCTCAAGTCCTTGGATGATATCTACTAGAACTTTTTCAATATCGTTATGTGAGGCTTCAAGGCCTTTCATTTTTTCAATATCCTGAATTTGCTCGACTAATTGCCCGGCCTCATCCAGGCAATCTATTATTGATAATGCAATTTTTCTTTCTTTTTGATTGAGGCCTAGCTCGTTAATTTGATTTATTAAAGACTCTCTAAGGCTTTCAGTTGCTGCTATGTTGAAGTCAAAGTCATCAGAAATTACGTGATTTAAATCTGAGCTATCACCATCAAACATTTCTTTTTCAATAAAAGGATTCGCTTCAATTTCATTTTCAATTTTCTGTATTAGTTCAAACCTTGAAAGCTGGAGAAGATCAATTGATTTTTTAAGAAGCGGGGTTAATGATATTTTTTGTTTTTGTTTAAAATCTTTTATTAATGAAATCGCCATAGTTTTTAACTATACATATTTCCTAAATAGACTTTTTTTACTAACTCATTCTTTATAAGCTCATCTTTTGAGCCCATTGCAATAACGCCTCCGTTGTTTATAACAATTGCCTTGTTACATATTTCGAGAGCTTCTCTAACGTTATGGTCTGTAATTAATATAGCTATATTTTTTTTTGTTAGTGAGATTAAAACTTGTTTTATTTCTTCTATAGCAATAGGGTCTATTCCAGCAAATGGCTCATCCAGAAGTATCACTTTTGGCTGTGCTGCAAGAGTTCTTGCAATTTCAACTTTTCTTCTTTGACCTCCAGACAACTGCCTTCCTTTTAAGTTAAGTATTTCTGTTAAATTAAACTCCTCTATTGATTGATCCATGAAAGAAGCAATTTCTTGTTTAGTTTGAAATGAAATCTCAGCCAAGCCATAAAGGTTTTCATATACGTTAAGGTTTTGAAAGATAGAAGGCTCTTGCGGCAAATATTTAATTCCTATTTTTGATCTCTTATGCATAGGAAGGGATGTAATGTCTTCACTATCAAAGATAATTTTACCTTCATCGCATTTTACTAATCCAGCAATCAAATAAAAGGTTGTTGTCTTTCCAGCACCATTAGGCCCAAGGAGTCCATTAATAGTTCCTGGCTTTATATCGAAACTAATGCCATCAACAATTTTTTTTGTTTTTATTGATTTTGATATATTTTCTAGAGTAAGCATTTTAAGAAGCTTCTTTCTTAGAACTATTCATCAGAAGATACCATTCCATTTTGAGGATTAAAGATTATTGAACTAGATGAGATTTTTATATTGTCATAATCCATAGATGCATTTCCTAGAAGATGGATTTTACTATTGCTATAAAAAACTATCTCCTCTGCATTGCCATTAAAATTTTGCTCGCCTGATGTCGATTGAATCAAAGAAGGATTTCCTCTTAGAGACATTATTTTTTTAATATTATCGTAAAGAGCAATATCTGCTTTTATTGATAGAAATTCTGTTTCGATCTGAACATTATTAAGAAATACTATTTGGCTACTGTTCTTTTTTACTTCTACGGAATTAGAATTAATAATAAGATTATCAAGAAAGGCATTTGCAGATAAAGTTGATATACAAGCAAAAGAAACTAAAAAAAATGTAAGTATTTTATTCAATTATAAGATCCTTGCTTGAATCAAGTCATGCATTGAAAGAACCCCAACATTCTTAGTTCCACTCATAACAACTAGGGTGAATATTTTATTTGTCTCCATTACCTCTGCTGCATCTATCGCAAGGGTCATTGAATCTATAGTTTTAAATTTCTTAGTCATAACATCTTTAATCTTAGTTAAATTAATGTCAATTTTCTCATTTAAGCACCGTCTAAGATCGCCATCAGTAAATATTCCAACAACTTTAGATTTATTTGTAACCAGTGTTATTCCCAGGCCTTTATTTGTTATTTCTAGCAACGCTTCGCTTAGCAGGGTGGTGTCTTTTACTTTAGGTATTTCTAGACCTTTGTGCATTATGTGTTGAACCTGAGTAATTAATTTTTTACCTAACTTGCCTGCGGGGTGAGAGCTTGCAAAATCATTTTTTGTAAATCCTTTAGATTCCAGCAAAGCTATTGCTAGATGCATCTCCAAAGGCAAGAGCAGCAGTTGTTGAGGATGTTGGAGCTAGATCAAGAGGGCATGCTTCTTTAGTTTTAATTATAATTGGAATGTCGGAAGATTTTGATATTGATGAATTTTTGTTACTTGTAAGAGATGCTACTTTTGAAGCAAGTCTTTTTAAAGAAGGAAGGATATTAATTATTTCATCAGTTTCACCGGAGTTTGATATTAATAAAACGATATCTATCTTATCAATTAGTCCCATATCACCATGCGCAGCTTCAGTAGGATGGATAAAAACAGATCCTGTGCCGGTACTAGAAAGAGTTGCGGAAATTTTTTGCCCTATATGACCTGATTTACCAACACCCATAATTACGAACTTTCCTTCATTATTTTTTATCTCATCACACAGTAATGAGAAGTTTTTATCAAGTTGATTGGTAAGGCCTTTTATGGCATCAGATTCAATTTTAAATGTTCTCTTAGCTGACGCAATATAATTATATTTTTTCATAGGTTCAATGAATTTTTATTATGTTTCAAATGCTATAATAGAACAATGTTCGCCTTACATAAAAATTATTTTTATATCTCTATTTTATTACTAAGTTCATTGCCTCTAATTTCTGAGGAAGATCCTTATATCTTTATAGATAGTAATGCTCAAAAAATGGTTCAAGTTCTTATTGAAAACAAAGATTTATTTTCAAAAGATAGAGAGGCTTATGAGGATAAAATAAAAGAAATATTTGATCCAATGATTGATTTTAGAAGGGTTGCAGCTAGTGTTATGGGTAAAAAATACTATCAAGCTTCTTCACCAAAGCAAAGGAAAGATTTTGTTGCAATTTTTAGAAATTCTTTATTAGATACTTATTCTGAGACATTGGCGCAATGGGGAGATCAATCTATAAATACTCTTCCTGGAGAAGGCGATTGGCTAGGGCTTAACAGCATAGAAGTAAAGCAGATGCTAGATACAGGAAGTAGTAAATATCCCATTTCATATAAATTAAGAAAAAGTAATGATCAATGGATGATTGTAAATATAATCGTGAACGGGGTTAACTTAGGATTAACATTTAGAAATCAATTTCAAGCCCTAGCTAATAATCATGACGGTGACATCGAGATGATTTTAATGAATTGGATATCTGATGCTGGAGATGCAGGTATCGATGGATAGAGATGCTATAAAAAAAATTATTCTTAAGGGTATCCCAGATGCAACTTGCTCTTTTGATGGTGATTCTTGTAATTTCAAATTAGTTGTAACTTCTGCATCTTTTAAAGGAATCTCTTTAATACAACAGCATAAAAGAGTTTTAAATCTTCTTAAGGATAATTTTCAGTCAGGCTCTTTGCACGCATTAAGTTTGGATACAAAGGTAGGGTAAAAAATTGGAAAAATTATTAATCAAAGGTGGAAACACCATAAGCGGAACAATCAAATGTTCAGGAGCTAAGAATGCTGCATTGCCAATGATTGCAGCAACTATTTTATGTAAAGAGAGCGTAGTGCTTAGAAACCTTCCTTTTCTTCAAGACATAACAACTATGTTTGAATTACTAGGCTCTATGGGAGCTCAGATTATTTTGAATGAGGATATGGATTTTACAATCTCTTCAAATAAACTTTCTGATACAGAGGCAAGATATGAGTTGGTTAAAACTATGAGAGCATCGATATTAGTTTTGGGCCCTTTAGTTGCAAGGTATGGTAAGGCTAGAATTGCTTTACCAGGAGGCTGTGCAATTGGCTCTAGGCCTGTTAATTTTCATTTAGATGCTTTAGAGCAGCTTGGTGCAAAAATTGAGCTTAAAAATGGCTATATTGAAGCGACTGCTGACCGACTGCAAGGTACTAGAGTAAAATTTGATGGCATCACTGTAACTGGGACGGAGAATATAATGATGGCAGCAGCATTGGCCGAAGGTACCTCTTACTTAACCAATGTAGCAAAAGAGCCAGAGATAGTAGATTTAGCTGAAATGCTTAACGCTATGGGTGCAAATATTAAAGGCGCTGGTACTGACGAGATAATCATTGAGGGGGTTGAGGAGTTGACAGGAGTTACATTTGATATCCCAGCAGACAGAATAGAAGCAGGTACATACTTAGCAGCTGCAGTTGTTACAGCTGGGGATATTCGTATAGATGGAATTAATCCAGACCGATTAAAAAAAGTATTAGAAAAACTTGCTGAAACAGGTGCTGAAATAACATGCACTGATGATTCAATATCCTTATCTATGAATCTAGACAAGCCAAAACCAGTTGATATTACAACAGCTCCTTTTCCTGAATTTCCAACTGATATGCAGGCACAATTTTCTGTTATTAGCGCTATGGCTGACGGGGTATCAAATATCTATGAAAATGTTTTTGAAAATAGATTTATGCATATTCAGGAGCTAAATAGAATGGGTTGTGACATATCCGTTCAAGGAAATCATGCATTAGTTAAAGGCGTGAACACTTTATATGGAGCTGAGGTTATGGCGACAGACCTTAGGGCTTCTGCTAGCTTGATCTTAGCTGGTCTTTGTGCAGAGGGAGATACTATTGTCGATAGGATATATCACATAGATAGGGGCTATGAGAGGATAGAGGAGAAGCTTAATTATCTGGGTGCAAATATTCTTAGATTGCCAAGTTAATTTCCTTTATAGCACTTGTTTTAATTTCTACTACTTTTCTTTTTTTACTCTCTGTAAATATTTCTAATTTAATAGAATCCCCAGGAGCTGCAAGGCTGAGGAATTGAGTGAGGTTTTTCCAAGTTGCATCCTTACCATTCACTCCATATATTACATCTCCAACACCAACACCTTTTTTAAATAAAGGTCCTTCACCTTCCATTTCAACCACTTGAAGTCCATTTGATAGAAGATTTTTATCAAGTTCAAATCTAACTATAGCGACTCTAAAGTTTCCTATCCAAACACTTCTTACCTTGCCGTATTGAATAATTTCAGAAGCAACTTGAATAACTTTTTCTGAAGGAATGGCAAAGCCTATTCCTTGATATGCACCTGTTTTAGAGAATATCTTTGTATTTATTCCAATCAAGTTACCATTTTCATTAATAAGGGCACCTCCAGAATTTCCTGGATTTATAGCAGCATCAGTTTGAATTAATTCAAGATATGGGTTGCCATAATCTCTTCCGGTTGCACTAATTATTCCACTAGAAACAGAAATTCCAATACCATATGGGTTTCCAATTGCTAAAACCTTATCGCCAATTTTTAAGTTTTTGCTGTCAGCAAAATTTATCGAATCTAATGTTTCAGTTGGTAATATTTTTAAAACCGCTATGTCTGAATTTCTATCAGCTCCTATTATTTTTGCATTGTACTGGTTGCCATTATTTAGTTTTATAGCAACTTTTTTATTTTGAGAGACGACATGAAGGTTGGTTACAATGTAACCATCATCTGAAAAAATAACTCCTGAACCAATTCCATTTGATCTTGATGAGCGGTATGAATTACCTCCATAAGAAAAAACAGTAACGACGGATGAAATAGATTTATCAGATGCTGTTACAAATTTGTTATTATTATTAACAATAAATAACGTTGAAATAATAGTAATTAAAATAACTACTAAATAATTAATCTTAAATACCTGTAAAATTTTCATAATGCCCATGCTACAAAATATCATTAACGATCTTAAAAACCAAGATATAGAGGTAGATGATGCACAGCTTGATTTAATTAAAAGCATAGTTGATATTCAAACTAAAAAGAAAACAGTGCTAGACAGCCTTAAGGGCAAAATAGTAAAGAATAGCTTTTATACATGGGGGGCGGTTGGAAGAGGGAAAACCTTGCTGTCTGAAGCAATTTTAAAGAATATTGGAAATGGTAAAAGTTCTATCTCCTTTCATTACATTGATTTTATGTATATGGCCCACTCAGAATTATCTAGACTTGTCGGGAATAAAGATCCACTAAACATAATAGCTAAGTCACTAAGTAGTAAGTATAAAATTATATTTATAGATGAGTTTCAGGTGGAAGATGTGGCTGATGCAATGATTATAGGTAGCCTATTAAATCAAGTTCTTAAGAATGGGTCGCAGTTATTTCTAACATCAAATGCACATCCCGATGACTTATATAAAGATGGACTGCAAAGACAAAAATTCATGAAATCAATGGTAACTATAAAAGATAGCTTAAATATATATGAGCTAAGAGGCTTGGTTGATTATAGAGCTAGGAATATATTCAAATATACAGATCATTCCAATAGCTCACCATATAAGGATGAGGATATCTTGAGGTTTATAAAGTCTAATTTTAGCAACCATGAAATTCCATCAAGCATTTTAGAAATAAACTCAAGAAAATTTCGTTGTAAATCTTTATCAGAAGATTTCTTATGGGTTTCATTTAGTGACTTCTTTAATCAATCCACAGGATCAAAAGATTTCATAGAAATATCAAAGAATTTTGAATGGGTTTTTATAAATGATTTTCTAGAGTGTGATGATAATAATGCCGATATTATAAGGAGGTTCATTTCTTTTATTGATATTAGCTACAGAGAAAATACTAAAGTGAAATTCTTTTTTGGAAATATCAACCATTTAAACATTTACAAAGGAACAAAATTAAAAATCTTATGGGATAGGTGTTTGAGTAGATTAACCGAAATGCAAACTATAGAGTATTTGAATAATACTTAAAAAGTTTAATTTAAATGCACTTAAATATTGCTAATTTTCCGTCTAAACATTAATATTCGCATCTTACAAAAATATGATTATGAAAACGTTCTCACTAAAAAAAGAAAATGTCGAAAGACAATGGTATGTTATTGACGCTTCAGACAAGGTTCTGGGTAGATTGGCAACTAAAATAGCATCTAGAATAAGAGGTAAAGATAAGCCTACTTTTACTCCCCATACTGATGGCGGAGACTACGTTATTGTTATTAACGCAGAAAAAATTAAAGTTACAGGTCAAAAATTTACTGATAAAAAATATTATACTCATTCACTTTATCCTGGTGGGCTTAAGACTAGAACTTTTAAGGAGATGAATGAAAGATTTCCTGAAAGAATTATTGAAGAGGCTGTTAAAGGCATGCTTCCTAAAAATAAGCTAGGAAAGTCTATGATTCATAAATTAAAAGTATTTAGTGGTGCAGAGCATGAGCATGAATCACAACAACCTATAGAATGGAACCCAACAATATGACATCAGAAGTTCATTACGCGACCGGAAGAAGAAAAACTTCATCAGCTAGAGTCTACTCTGACTTCAGGTAAGGGTGACATAATAGTCAATGATAAGAAGTTAGATATCTATTTCGGTAGAAAAGTAGCACAAATGCTTGTTATGCAGCCTATTGAGATGACTGAGCTTAGCGGAAAACTTGATATCAACGTCAAGGTAAAGGGCGGAGGTAGTTTTGGACAAGCTGGAGCTATTAGGCATGGAATTTCAAGAGCTTTAATTTCATATGATGAAGAGTTAAGAGCTCAACTTAAGAAAGCTGGTCTTCTTACTAGAGATGATAGAAGGGTTGAAAGAAAGAAACCTGGTTTAGTAAAAGCAAGAAAAAGCAAACAGTTCTCAAAACGTTAATTTTTCCAAATTTTTTCTCGAAGATTGGTGGTATAATCTGCTAGTTTTTTATTAGTAAATATACGGGCATAAACAACTAATGCAAGAAAAAGACAATACAAGAAGAAAGGTTTTAATTGGATTAACAACAGCTGTTAGTCTCTCAGGAATACCTTTCGCAGCAACACCTTTTATAGCATCATGGAATCCAAGTGCAAGAGCTAAGGCGGCTGGAGCTTCTGTAAAAGTTGATGTATCAAAAATGCAATACGGTCAACAAATTCAAGTCGCTTGGAGAAAACAGCCTGTTTTTGTAATCAGACATACTAAAGAAAGTTTAAAAGGCTTAGAAGCAACTCTTTCAAAATTACGTGATCCAAACTCTGAAGATATTGATGAGTTATATAGAGGTCAAAATCTAACAAGATCTAAAAGCAGTGAATACACTGTTATTGCTGGAGTTTGTACTCATCTGGGGTGTTCTCCAAAATATCATCCTGAAGTTGAGCCAAAGCCATGGGATGCATCTTGGGCTGGGGGCTTTTTCTGCCCATGCCACGGATCTATGTTTGATATGGTTGGAAGAGTTTTCAAAGGCGTGCCTGCGCCAACTAATCTCCCAGTACCCCCGCACTTTTTTAATGGAAGTATTTTAACTATCGGTGAAGATGAGGAGCTAGCTTAAATGAGTGAAATGCCAGGAAAATTATTTGGTTGGCTGAATAGCAGACTACCTATTCTAAATACCTACGAAAGACATTTATCAAAACATCCAGTTCCATCTAAAGTTAATTTTTGGTATCTTTTTGGAGCACTAGCATCTGTAGTGCTAATAATCCAAATAATATCTGGAATTTGGTTAATAATGCCTTATTCAAACACTGAAGAAGAAGCGTTTTCATCCATAGAATATATTATGAGAGACGTTGATTATGGATGGGTTATTAGATACATGCATACGACAGGGGCTTCAATGTTTTTTGCAGTAGTTTATCTTCATATGTTCAGAGGTCTTTTATATGGCTCATATCAGAAGCCTAAAGAGCTCGTTTGGATTTTTGGTTGTGCAATTTATTTAGCAATGATGGCTGAGGGCTTTCTTGGTTATGTTTTGCCCTATGGCCAAATGTCGTATTGGGGAGCTCAGGTTATAATTTCATTATTTGGAGCTATTCCTTATATTGGAGACTCATTAGAGCTTTGGGTAAGAGGTGATTATTATATTTCAGGTATAACTGTCTCTAGATTTTTTGCTTTACACGTAGTTGCCCTACCTTTAGTTTTAATAGCTCTTGTATTTCTTCATCTTGTTGCGCTTCATGAAGTTGGCGCAGGAAATCCAGAAGGTGTAGATATTGAAGAATTTCTAGATGATGATGGTATTCCTTTAGATAGCGTCCCTTTTTTTCCATATAAAGTTTTAAATGCCTTTGTTGCAATTGGTGTGTTTATGACAGTTTTTGCAATTATTATGTTTTTCTTCCCAGAAGGAGGAGGGTATTTCATTGAAATGGCTAACTTTGAAAAAGCCAATCCTTTGGTTACCCCAGAGCATATTGCACCTGTATGGTATTACTCTCCTTACTATGCGATGTTGAGAGCCGTTCCAGACAAGTTAGGAGGCCTAATAATAATGGGTTCAGCGGTTGCTATTCTTTTTGTAGTTCCTTGGTTAGATAATAGTAAGGCTGCCTCAATTAGGTATAAGGGAATTTATAGTAAAATTGCACTAGCATTATTTGCAATCAGCTTTTTAACTTTGGGCTATCTTGGAACTGTTGGCGTAACTGAAGTAAGAAAAACAATGAGTGTCATTTGTACATTTATCTATTTTGCCTTCTTCTTGTTAATGCCAATTTATACAAAGTTTGAACAGACTAAAGAAGTACCAAAAAGACTATGATAAATAAATATAAGCTCTCTTATAATTTTAAATGGTGGCACGCTATGTCACTTGCATGCATTTTCTTTATAACTGATGTAAATGCCTCAGAAGGTGGTCCTTGTAAAGACTATGGAGAATGCGACAAGTTTAAATACTCTTTGAATGATATGGAATCCCTCCAAAGCGGAGCTTCAACATTTATGAACTATTGCTATGGATGCCACTCTCTTCAGTATTCAAGATGGGGTAGGGTAGCAACAGACTTGCAAATTCCAGAAGAAATTTTTTTTGATACTTTGGTATTTGACAAATCTATTAAATCTGGTGATCTTATGACAGGTTCAATGTCTAAAGATTCATCGGTAGAATGGTTTGGAGTTGCGCCACCTGATTTAACGCTTGTTAGCAGAGTCAGGGGTGATGATTGGATATATTCATACTTAAGAGCCTACTACGAAGATTCATCAAAGCAATACGGAGTTAATAACCTAGTTTACCCTGGAACGGCTATGCCTAATGTGCTAATGGCTCTTCAAGGAAGTCAAAAGCTAATCTGTAAAAATATACCCGTTATTGCTAGAAATGGTGGTGAGAAAAGAGATGGAACAGGAAAAGCACTAACTACAGAAAAGTGTGGGTTTTTAGAAGTACCAGAAGGATCCGGGCAATTAACTAAAGACGAATTCGATAAAGTAATATATGATCTTACAAATTTTCTAGTCTATGTAGGAGAACCTTCAAAGGCAACAAGAGAAAGAATCGGATGGTATGTAATATTCTACTTTTTAATATTTACAGCGGTTTCCTATATGCTTTATAGAGAATATCACAAAGACTACCATTAACAATTAGGGAAAAACTATGATTTTATATTCAGACAGAGATGACCACTACAGCCAGAGAGTTAGAATAGTATTGGCAGAAAAAGACATTACTGCCGAAATAAAGGAATCAAAACCAGAGCAAACCCCAGAAGATGTTCTGTCTATAAGCCCTTATCATAAGTTACCAATTTTAGTTGACAGAGATCTTGCAATTCATGACCCTTCTGTAATGATGGAATATCTTGATGAAAGATTTCCTCACCCTCCTTTGCTTCCGGTCTATCCAGTTGCTAGGGCGAATAGCAGGACTTTAATGTTAAGAGTAGAGCGAGAATGGTGTCCAATTTTGGATACTTTAATAGCTGCTGAACTTCCAGAAAAAGAATTAATTAAGCTTAGAGAGGAATTACTTCATGAAATTTCTTCCATTGCACCAACGTTCAAAGAATTCAAATTTTTTATGAGTGATGAATTTACTTTAGTGGATTGTTGTTTTGCACCTATATTATGGCGTCTTCCATCGGTTGGAATAAGACTACCTCTTAACAGACATTTAAAACCTCTGTTGGACTATCAAAAATCTATCTTTGAGAGACCTGGATTTTTAGATAGTCTCTCATCTCTAGAAAGAGATCTTAAGAGCGATTAGTTAAATCATCTAAGGAGATCTTCCATAAAGTTAGATCCCTCTCCAGGCATGAATTATTTTTGTATTTTACTTTCCCGGTATTTAACAGCAAATCAATATTGGAGAAGTTTGCTTGTGAAACCCTCTCAATCATTATTAAGTCGTCTATAAGTGCCTTATCTAGCTCATTCTTTAAACTAGAAATATTTCCTTTCTTACTAATATTTTTGAAGAAATAACTAGGGCCTGGTATGAGAACCCCCTCAAAGTCATTCATTTGTTTAATATTTGAAATGCCTAGAAGGATTTTATTTGTCGCATAAAAATCTATATCTAGAGCATAACTTCTAAATATAGGGATGATTGATTTGCCAGTCTCATGATCAAGTATGAAATATATCTTGTTAAAATCCTTCCTTTTTCTTGGACTATTTTTAATATCAATATTTCTATCAAGATTCTGAATATCCTGATGTCGAGACAGGCTAGTATCTATCCCCAAAACTTTTTTAGTAAAATTTTCAAATTCTAAACCCTCAACAAGCTCAAATCTATTATTTGGATATTTTTCTCTAAGTTGATTTGCAATGGCTTCAAATTGCTTTAAGTAAACAATTATTAATTTACTTTCACTCTTTTGATTTGTAGAAAAAATTGAGGTCTCAATAAGTGCTCTCTGATCATTCATTAAACTAGAGCAAAAATACTTAAGCTTTGAGTCAACTAAATTGACATCAATCTTATAACCACTATTAAAACTTACCTCAAATGGATAGTTCTTGTTGAGAAGAGATTCAATGAGGTATTCTTTATTTATTTTGTTTGCTAAATAACTAATTTTAAGCTTGCCAGATTTTCTAAGTTTAATATTATTTGAGATTACCGAGGCAACCTCTGATAAAGCTACTTTTTTTATATAATTTTTCTCAATATAAGATTCTAGTGTTATCAAATCCCCATCACTAAGACCCTTGTATAAAAATAGATTATTAAGAATATCACTTAATAACTGTCTATCTTTATCAGAAATTGCTACTTGATTATTGATTTTAGAATCAATAAATAATTGTTCGCTGTTATCAGCATAGTTTATATTTTTAACAACGGGCGAAGAGCTACAGCTTGATAATACTAGGATCAGGATAGGTAAAATAAATGTTAAGCTGGGTTTCATCACTCTAAATTTTATAATTATGTTAAATCTAATATCAACACCAATAGGTAATTTAAATGATATATCACTAAGAGCAATAGATGTTCTAAATAAAGCTGATTATATTTACGCTGAAGATACAAGAAATACAAATAAATTATTAAAGTTTATAAAGGTTGATAAAAAATGCAGAATGCTCCATGAGCATAATGAGTCAGAGGCAACTAAGCAGATAGTAGATCTTTTAATAAATAAAGAAATTCAAATTGCAGTTGTTTCGGATGCTGGAACTCCATCTATCTCAGATCCTGGTTATCATTTAGTTCAAGAATGTATTTTAAACAATATTAAATTTACATTAATACCCGGCCCTTCTTCTGTTATTAATGCTCTTGTTCTATCAGGATTACCCACCTCCAGCTTTTCTTTTTTGGGTTTTATACCAAGAAAATCAAAACAAAAAACAGACTTTTTCCATTCATTAAAGCATGAAAAAAATACTATGATATTTTTTGAATCAGCTAAAAGATTACAAGATACTCTTGAGCATATGGGAGAGAGCTTTCCAAGCTCAGCTAAAATATCAATTTGCAGAGAGCTAACAAAAATACATGAGGAAGTAGTGAGAGGCGACATAGCATTATTGTTAAAAATGGTAAAAAACAATGAACTCACTCTCAAAGGAGAGTTTGTAGTAGTTCTTGAGGGTCGATCTACAGAAAAATTATCATTGGTCATGGATAAAAAAATTAAAGAAGGCTTCCTTAATAAATTGGCGGCCAAAGATGCAGCTAAGTTAATTTCACTTATAACAAAAGAAAATAAGAGAGATGTTTATAAACAGCTATTAGATGAATAAAATTTTATAAAAACACTTATAATACGTCTGAGTTGGTTGGATGATCGCTGGTATTTATACTAGAGGAAAGTCCGGACTTCACAGAGCAGGGCGCCAGGTAACGCCTGGGAGGCGCGAGCCTACGGAGAGTGCAACAGAAAGTGTACCGCCAATTTTTAATTGGTAAGGGTGAAAAGGTGGGGTAAGAGCCTACCGCTTAACTGGAGACAGGTAAGGCATTGTAAACCCCAGCCCGAAGCAAAACCAAATAGAAATCCTATTAAGCTGCTCGCTTAGGATTTGGGTAGGTTGCTAGAGTATTATGGCAACATAATATCGAGATAGATGATCATCTTTTACAGAATCCGGCTTACAGACCAACTCATTTGATTCTTGTAATTGCTAAAGTGTGAAAAAGTGTGGAAATATGTTGCAAAGTGTGTAAAAAGACTTTATATTTTCTTACATGTATGGATTTAATACAGTTTCTTTGGATCAAAAGGGAAGATTAGCTATCCCAGCAAAATATCGCGCCCATCTTTTAGCAAATAATGAAACACAAGTGGTTGTTACTAAAGATCCTCAATACCCCTCATTAAAAATATATCCTGGGTCTCAATGGAAAAAGATTTCATTAAAACTAGAATCATTACAGACACTAGATCCTATTGTAAGAAACCTGCAATGGACAATTCTTGGAAATGCTAGCGTTAATGATTTTGATGTTAATGGAAGAATGTTAATACTCATCCCTTCTGACTTAAGAAGTTATGCAGAGATAGAAGACCAAAAGAAAATATCATTAATTGGAATGGGAAATAAGTTTGAGATATGGAATATAAATAATTGGGAAATGAGGCAAACAGGCAGTTCTCTATCAACAGAAATTTTAGACGTTGTGCTTCCAGAGAGCATAAAGTCAATGTCATTTTAAAAAAGGGGATAAGTGATGAACTTTGAAGTAATAGGTCAGGCTGTAGAGAACGCTAAAATTAAAGTTATAGGCGTTGGAGGTGCAGGTGGAAACGCTGTAATTCATATGATAAATCACAATATTGATGGCGTAGATTTTATTTGTGCTAATACAGATACCCAGGCACTATCAGAGGCAAATGGTGCAATAACACTAAAATTAGGAAATGGCTTAACAAAGGGTCTAGGGGCTGGAGCAAATCCGGATATAGGCAGAAAAGCTGCTGAAAGCGATAGAGCGGCAATTGAAGAATTGCTTGTTGGTGCAGATATGATATTTATCACTGCTGGAATGGGGGGCGGAACAGGAACAGGTGCAGCCCCAGTAATAGCATCAATAGCTAAAGAAATGGGCGCCTTAACAGTTGCTGTTGTAACTAAGCCATTTAAATTCGAAGGTAAAAGAAGAATGTCCGCAGCTGAGAAGGGTTTGGCTGCTCTTGTTGAAGAAGTTGATAGCTTAGTAACAATACCAAACCAAAAACTCTATGAAGTATTGGGAGAAGACACGCCAATGCAAGATGCATTTGCAAAAGCAGACGATGTACTAAAAGGAGCTGTTCAAGGTATAGCTGATATTATTATGAAGAAAGGTCATATCAATGTTGATTTTGCTGATGTCAAAACAGTAATGTCAGAAAAGGGTATAGCCATGATGGGTACAGGAAGAGCAAGTGGCAAAAATAGAGCTGAGGCAGCTGCAATTCAAGCAGTTAGAAGCGAGCTACTTGAAGATATCAATTTAAAAAATGCTCGAGGAGTTTTGGTTAACATCACTGCTGCCAAACCAACCCTTGGCGATCAAACAGAAGTCGCAGATATTGTTGACGATATTGTCAGCGAGGATGCAAATATAATATACGGTCTTGTGTATGACGAAACAGTTGGAGATGATTTACTTGTAACTATAGTTGCAACAGGTGTGGATCAAAGATCTCCTTCGTTAGTGATTGATAACCAACCAACAATTCAATTAAATCCAGTTGGACTGAATAGAGATAATAATGACCAAAGAGTTAGCTCATCATCAGTAGAGGCTATTGATTTCCTTGATGTCCCAACTTTCATGAGAAAGCAAGTAGACTGATATGCTCCATTTTCCAGTATTGCTGGAAGAGTCTGTTGAATTTCTCATCCACAAAAAAAATGGCCACTACATAGATTGCACATATGGAAGAGGCGGCCATACTTCCTTGATACTTAGTAGCATCTTGCCAGAAGGCTTTTTAACATCATTTGATAAAGACCCTGAGGCCTTTAATCACGGACTTCTTAAAAGAGATAAAAATTTTAAGATAATCAATGAATCATTTTGTAAGCTTAATTCTTATTTTTTAGATGAGACAGTAGATGGGATAATATTTGATCTAGGGACATGCTCAACACATTTTGATGATAAAGAAAGAGGCTTTAGTTTTAGGCAAGAAGGTCCCTTAGACATGAGATTTAACACTTTAAAGGGAATTCCATTGTCAACATGGATTAATTCTGCAAAAGAACTAGAAATTAGAGATATTTTATACAAATTTGGAGATGAAAAGCATGCCAAAATTATTGCTAGAGCAATAGTTAATTTAAGAAAAGATAAACCCATAGAAACAACTATTCAATTGGCAGATATCATTGAAGACATATATCCTGAAAGAAAAAATAAAACTCATCCTGCAACAAAATCTTTTCAAGCATTTAGAATTTTTATTAATAATGAATTAGATGAGCTTAAAGAATCACTTGAAATGGCCAGTAAAGTAATCAAAAAAAATGGAATAATAGTAGTCATATCATTTCATTCGCTTGAGGATAATATTGTAAAAAATTTCTTCAAGCCTGATATTAAAAGTTATCCAAAAGACATTCCATTAAACTCAATTGAAGATAAAAAATTTAAATGCATTGCAAGAAAAATTAGACCATCCGAAGAAGAGGTTCATAAAAATAAAAGATCAAGAAGTGCAATTATGAGAGTTTTCAAAAAATTATAATGAATTTTTTTAAGGCAATCTTTCTAGGAACACAATTATTTTTTATTTGCTTTCTAGGTTTAGAGAAGATTAAGCTTTCTTTTGAAATTAGAAAACTAAACTTTAATCAAGAAAATCTCAAATCAGAGTTTGAAAATTTTAAGGATATTAATTTAAAATTAATAACACAACTACATACTGATATTTCACCAGCAATTATTGAGAGAAAAGCTAAAGAAATCTTAGGCATGGTCAAGAAGGCCCCAGTCAAAATTATTAACTATGGAAATGAAGAAGATTAGCTACGTTAATTGGAGGCTAGTTCTTGTATGTTCTTGCCTTTCTTTAGCAGTTTTATCAGTTGCTTATAAAATAATTTCATTACAATTAGAAGATAGCGCATTCTTACAAAATGAAGGAAAAAAGCGATATATAAAATATAGAACATTAAATCCTGTAAGGGGAACTATATTTGATAGGAATAATTTTCCACTCGCTGTCTCGGTGGTTAATTATGATTTGTATGCTTTAAAGGGTTTAAATACAGATAAATTTTTAAGAATTAAAGATGAAATTGATTTAAAGGAAGTATCAATTCCAGGGCCACTATTCGCTCGAAAAACTCTCTTAAAAAAGAATTTATCGATGGAAGAACAACTAATCATAGATAAATTAAACTTTAACAATCTTGAGATTGAAGTAAGGCATAGCCGACACTATCCTTTGGGAGATCAAATAGGTCCACTAATAGGTTTTTATGGTAAAGATGGTGCACAGGAGGGTATTGAAAAAAGTTATGATTCCTTGTTATCTGGAGTCCAGGGCAGGCAAAAGTACTATACAAATGCAAAGCAAGAAATAATCTCTAGGCCCATAGAGGTAAGTAAAAATATTTCTGGAAATGATCTCCAGCTAACCATCGATTCAACTATTCAGTTTTATGCTTATAAATATCTTGCGGAATCAATTGCTAGCAATAAAGCTAAGGCAGGAACTGTAATTATTCTAGATAATAAAAAAGGAGAAGTATTAGCCATTGCCAGCTATCCATCATACAACCCAAACAACCCAGGAAGAGTAATTCAAAAAAATAGAGCACTAGTTGATGCTTATGAGCTTGGATCAGTCTTGAAACCTATAGTGTTTTCTAAAGCAGTAGATCTAAACCTCATTAATCCAGATGAATATATTGAAATACCAAGAAGACTTCAACTTGGTAGTAAAATTATTTCTGATACAAAGAGTTACGAAAAATTAACACCGAAGGAAATCATTGCTTACTCAAGCCAAGTAGGAGCATCAAAAATTGCGTTACTTTTGGGCTATGATAATTTAAAAGCAAATTACTATAATTTTGGTTTTTCAAAACCTATTTCTATAAACTTCCCGTCCTCAGCATTCGGCTTAATTAATGCAAAAGAGAGTATTCCTGATAGAGAACTTGCTAGTCTTGGTTATGGGTATGGTTTTACAGTAAGTCCATTTCAAATAACAGCTGCATATTCAGTATTTGCTAACAGAGGCATATTAAAAGATTTTAAATTAATAATGGGGGATGAGGTTACTTCTAAACGAGTAATTAGCGTGTTGTCAGCAAACCATACTCTTGAAGCCCTTCAAAAGGTTATTAAAATAGGCACAGGAAGGAGGGCAGATATTAAAGGCTATACTGAGGGTGGAAAAACAGGAACAGTTCATAGAACTATTTCAGGATCTGGTTACGCAGAAGATTTATACAGAGCTTCATTTGTAGGCATAGCTCCTTTATCTGATGAATCATTAACAATATTTATATCAATTGAGGATCCTGGTTTGAATGCATATTCTGGTGGGGCCATAGCCGCACCGCTTTTTTCAAAAATTGCAGAAAGTTCTTTAAATTATTTAGGTTACATAGAAGATGAATAATTTAGAGCGAATCTTGGGGATAACTTTTCCTTATGAGCTAGAAGTTTCCAGTGCTACAAACTCTACTAATAAAGTTAAAAAAGGCGCAGTTTTTTTTGGGCTTCCAGGTTCTCAAAATCACGGGAGTAAATACATACAAAAAGCACTTGAGCTTGGTGCATTGGTAGCCATCCACAACGATCCAGAATATAGATCAGAAAATACCAATATTTTTTATGTTGAAGACTTGCAAAAAGAAGATTATTTTTTTAAAAGAGACAAATTATATTATTTTTTAGAGGAACTTTATAAGATTTCAGATATTCAGAATGCAAATAATTTTTATGCCTTTACTGGCACTAATGGGAAAACATCCTCAGCTTACCTCTGTCACCAACTTCTAATTAATCAGGGATATAAATCTCTCTATATAGGGACTTTAGGAACTCAGTATAATAAAAATGAAATAAATAGGTCCTTTTCATCAAAAACAACACCAGATATATTTGAGTTATTTGAAATATTCAAATTTTATGATTTCCAGGACTCAATATCTATTTGTATAGAAATGTCTTCACATTCCCTAGATCAAAATAGGCTTAAATATTTACCTTGTCTGAACTCTGCATCAATTTTAAATATTGGAGCAGATCATCTTGATTATCATAAGAATATAAAGAATTATACTGATGCGAAATTTAAAATATTTGATACTGAGAGCGTGGTGAGGTTGATAGATGATAAATTGCAGAAACTCTCACTTGATTATAGTTTTGTTGAGAGCAGTCAGTACAAAATGATATCAGTAAGCAATAAAAACGCTCATTCTGATATTTTTTATAAAATAATTGAATCAAGCACTGATCAATCTATATTCGAAGTGGTAATTAATAATCCTCCGGCGGGTTACCCTGAAGGCCATAGAAAAAAATATACTTTCACTTGTAGTTTATTTCCAGAGTTCAATATTCATAACCTTGTCTTTGCTCTTTCATCTTTAGGCTTTTCTAATTTTCAGTCAGAGGATATTAATGATTTATTTTTTTTAAATCTTCCAAAGGGAAGGACGGAGCTCATTTCTAATATTTCTGCTAATGTTATTATTGATTTTGCTCATAATGCAGATGGATTTAAATTCCTCTTATCATCTATTAAAAATTATTTTGAAAACTTAGTAATAATATTTGGATGTGGCGGCAATCGAGATAAAACCAAGAGACCTGAAATGTTAAAAATAGCACTAGAAAATGGACTGAATGTTGTTTTCACTTCTGATAACTCAAGAGATGAGATATTTGAAAATATATTTATAGATGCATCAAGGGGCAATAATCTTGATAGAGTTAAAGTTATTGAAGATAGAAAAGAAGCTATTATGTATGGTTCTAGCCTCCTAACAGAAAAGGATTGTTTGGTTATTCTTGGAAAAGGCCATGAGGAAACTCAAGAAATCAATGGAAAAATATCTCATTTCAGTGATCACGAGGTAATAAATGAAATTTATAAATAACTCTTACGATTTAACTAGATATCTCGGCATTCCTGTAAAGAAGAATATCGATATTAAAAGTATTTCCACTGATACAAGAAGTATCAAAAAAGGTGCACTATTTATAGCTATAAAAGGAGATTTTTTTAATGGCAATGATTATGTTGAAAATGCCATAAGCCAAAAAGCTTGCTTAGTAATTACAGATGATAAAAAATTTAAAGACAGTAAAAATAAAAAAATAATATATGTAAATAATTCAATCCTTGCCCTTAGAAAAATTTCTAGAAATATTATAAAAGATTACTCAGGAAATATTATTGGGATTACTGGAAGTAATGGCAAAACTTCAACAACTAACATAATTGCAAACTCTTTAAAGAGTTGCTCCAGTACACTGAAGAATTTTAATAATGAAATTGGAGTGCCATTAAGCATTATGAGTGCCAATAGAAAATCAAAGAATCTTGTTATTGAGATGGGCGCAGCAAAACTTAATGATATTAATTATCTAAGTTCATTTTTAAGACCAAATATAGGAGTTATTACTAATATCGGTAATTCCCATCTTCAAAGTTTAAAAAATATTAGAGGGGTCTTTAAGGTTAAATCTGAATTAATTACAAATATAAAAAAAGGCGGATGTTTAGTCGTACCAAATGACAATAAAAGCCATTTAAAATTATGGAAAATTATTAGAAATGATATCGATATAATAACTTTTGGTCTAAAGCCTAGTGCCGATTTCTACCCTTCAGATATTAAATACAGTTTGGAAAAAACCCAATTCTATATTTGTTCAAAAAAATATAAAGTAAAACTTAAGGTAGCAACAAAATTAGCAGGCGAGCATAATGTAAAAAATATCTTAGCTAGTTTTGCTGTTTCATTTTTTCTTAACAAGCCATCACAAACATTTGCTGATAGCTTAAATAAAAAATTAGATTTAATTACGACAAGACAAAAACACTCTAAATGGCTTAAGAACTCACTTCTCATTGATGATACCTATAATGCAAACCCAGATTCCGTAAAAAAATCTATAGATTTATTAACTTCAACAAATAAAAGGAAAGTATTTGTTTTAGGTGATATGTTAGAGCTTGGTAGATTTAGAAAAAAAATGCATAAAGATATTGGTAAATATGCAGCGTTTAAGAAAATTGATATTTTTCTTGGCTTTGGCAATCTAACGAAATACTCTGTAGAGAGCTTTGGAAAAAAAGGTTTTTTCTTTAAGAATGAAGATGATTTACGAAAGTATTTAAGAGAAAATATTAATTCGAAAGATGTTGTGCTTTTAAAAGGCTCAAGAGGAATGAAAATGGAGAGATTTATAAATGTTTGAATATCTAGGAACTGCATTAGTTGGAATAGACCCTGGTTTTGATGTTTTGAGGTACCTCACAGTAAGAACTATAGGAGGAACCGTCACTGCTTTGTTAATCTCAATATTAATGGGTCCTTTTTTTATTAGACTATTAAAATCTATGCAGTTTGAACAGCATGTTAGGGCTAATGGTCCAGAATCTCATCATAAAAAAACAGGAACTCCAACAATGGGTGGGTTGCTAATATTATCCTCTCTCTTAATTTCAACACTTTTATGGGCTGATCTTTCGAATAGGTATATTTGGGTTGTTATATTTGTCACTGTAAGTTTTGCACTGATTGGTTTTTTAGATGATTTCTTGAAAATAAAATATAAAAGCTCTGATGGGCTAAGTTCTAAACAGAAACTTCTTCTACAATTATGTTTTTCTTTTTTGCCAATTGCTTACCTATATTTTTCTGCAGAAACCATTCCTGAAACAGCATTTATAGTTCCTTTCTTCAAAGATCTTATCGTACCGATGAGCCCCGTCTTATTTATTTCTTTTGGAATGCTTGTATTGGTGGGGTCATCAAACGCTGTAAATTTAACAGATGGACTAGATGGTCTAGCTATTCTTCCTTCAGTCCTAATAGCAGCAGCTCTAGGAATAATTGCATATAGCATGGGCAATCAAATTATTGCAGAATACTTATTTTTACCCCATTTAGAACTATCTGGTGAATTGATTGTATTTTGCGGTGCTTTAATTGGCTCTGGTATTGGTTTTCTTTGGTACAACACCTATCCAGCAGAGGTTTTTATGGGCGATATTGGCTCATTAACTCTTGGTGCAATACTGGGCATACTTGCGGTTATTCTTCGACATGAGCTCGTGTTTGCAATAATGGCAGGTGTTTTCGTAATAGAAACTTTAAGTGTCGTAATTCAGGTAATTTCATTTAAAACTAGAGGAAAAAGAGTTTTTCTAATGGCTCCGATTCATCATCATTATGAGTTAAAGGGTTGGCCAGAGCCAAAAATAATTGTTCGTTTCTGGATTATGACCTTGGTCTTTATCCTTCTGGCATTAGCCACTTTAAAATTTAGGTAAGATTCATAAATGAAATCTTTGATTTATGGCTATGGGGTTACGGGCAAGTCTTTTGAGAGATATCTAAAAGCTAAGAATATTGAATATGATATTTTTGACGACGGTACCCCTGAACTTAAGAATATTCAACCTTTTGATAGTTATGAAAATATATACTGTAGTCCAGGCATTCCAAGAAAAATTTTTAATTCACTTAAATCTTTAAATACAGTCTATACAGATATTGATATATTTTTTAAAGAAGACAAGTCAATTAAAATTGGTATTACTGGTACGAATAGAAAAAGTACAACAGCATTTCATCTATCTCAGCTAATTGAAATTAAACATTCAGTTAACTTAATAGGGAATATCGGTGAGCCAATGCTAGATCACATCAATAATGGCAGCCAATATTCAGTAATAGAGATATCAAGCTACCAACTAGACAAAATGACTGAGAATAAATTTGATTTTGGAGTTTTGCTAAACATTGCCCCCGATCATCTTGATTACCATGGAAGCTTTCAAGATTATAAGTCCACTAAAGAAAAAATTTTAGAATCAGTCAGGTCTTCAAATGAATCTGATCCATATAAATTATATAAATGGGTAACAGGGTTCGATATTCAATTATCAAATCTAAAGTCTTTACCTTATAGATTTGAGAAAATTTCTGAATCTATCATCAATGACTCAAAGTCAACAAATATGCATTCACTTAAATATGCATTAAAAAATGCTATTGGTTGTTTTAAAGATGAGCATTTTGTATTGGTGACTTGCGGAAATCCAAGTAAAGAAAAATTTTCAAAAATTACTTTAGAGGAGCCATCTGAGGTCTTGATATATGGGAGTCATAAGAATGATATTCATAAATGCATCAATCATCCAAATAAACTAATATTTGATAATCTTGAAGAAGTTTTAATCTACTTGAAATCTAAAAGTAGTAAACAAAATATTTTATTTTCTCCAGGCTATCCAAGTGGTAATGATTATAAAAACTTTGAGGAAAGAGGAAGTTTTTTTAATCTGATGGTTGAGAAGGTATTCCATGACTAGTGAAAGAAATAACCTACTTATTTTAGTTTCCTTTGTTGGTTTACTGACGATGGGTCTTATTATGGTCTCTTCTGCAAGTATTTTTATAGCAGATGAAATGACAGGGAATCCGTTTCATTTTATATCGAGGCAAATGCTTTTTATTGCAATTGGTCTTATGGCAATGTTATTTTTTATGGTGCTTCCATCTGATTTCTTATTTAAATCAGACTGGATATTTATGCTCCTCAGCATTATTTTATTAATTGCATTGTTTATTCCCGACGTTGGAACAAGTGTAAATGGCAGTATCAGATGGATTAGGTTAGGGCCAATTAATATCCAGCCATCAGAAATATGTAAATTTAGTTTAATACTGTATATATCAGGATATTCAGTTAGAAGGCTCTCAGAGATTGATACATTAAGAAGTTTTTTAAAGCCGCTGCTACTACTTTTTATAATTGCTATATTAATTATGGGGCAACCTGATTTAGGATCTACTGCAATTATTTGCTTATTAGTAGTATCAATTCTTTTTTATGCTGGAATATCATTTTTTCAATTCAGCCTTCTTTCTTTAATGATAGCTCTATTAGGTTTTGTAGCTATCTCAAGATCGCCAATGAGGATAGCTCGAGTAATGGCGTATATGGATCCTTTTGATAAAGATGTTGTGCTCAATAGCGGCTATCAGCTATCAAACTCTCTTATAAGCATTGGGCAGGGCGGCTGGTTTGGTTTGGGTCTTGGTAATAGCTTTCAAAAAGATTTCTTTTTACCTGAAGCTCATACTGATTTTATTTTTGCAATATTAGTAGAGGAGCTAGGGGTTGCAGGCGGCCTATTTCTTCTTGGTTTATTTGTTGTACTTTTTATTGGTATTTTAAGAGTCTCATTGGACTCCTTTAGCAAAGAAAGATTATTTCAAGGCTATGTAGCTTATGGAATACTAATCCTTATAGCTGCCCAGTCATTGTTCAATATAGCAGTAAATATTGGACTCCTTCCAACCAAGGGACTGACCTTGCCATTTATAAGTTATGGGGGAACTAGTATTATTATAATGATGTCATTAATTGGCATAGTTCTTAGAATAAATAATGAAAATAAATTAATATAAAAATGAAAATTCTAGTTACAGCTGCTAAAACAGGGGGGCATATATTTCCGGCAATAGCGGTGGGTTTGGATCTTATAAAAAAAGGTCATGAGGTAGTCTTTCTTGGTTCTGGAGCAGAAATTGAAAGAAGTGCTGTAAAAGATACGGGTTTTGCGTATTTTTCAATTCAAATGAAAGGGTTTAGAGGAAAGGGGATCTTAGCAAAAATAATGGCACTACTTTTGATACCCAAAAGTATTTACAGCACAGCATCGTTGATTAAAAAAGAAAAAATTGATGGAATGATTGGTTTTGGTGGTTTTATAACCGTGCCTTCTGGCATCGCTTGTTTTTTAATGAGAAAGCCACTTTTTACCCATGAACAAAACTCTGTTTATGGATCAGCAAATAGGCTGCTATCAAAAATAGCTATGATTAATTTTCTTGGCTTCCCTCTTAATTCGCAGCCAAGAAATACAATTATTTCTGGCAACCCTATTCGAGATGCTTTTACAAGTAGCTCAAATAACTTTGAAGCAAGAGAGGGACATGCAATAAATATTTATGTAACCGGTGGCAGTCAAGGATCTGAATATATTAACAAGAATATTCCTATTGCCTTCAAAAATAGCCCTCATGTGATAAATATAAAACATCAATGTGGTGAGAATAAATTAGATTTAGTAAATGAGCTATATCGAGAAACAGAATTAAATTTTGAGGTTAAGGAATTTTATAAAAACCCAGAAAGCTTGATAGATTGGTCTGATTTTATTATTAGTAGGTCCGGTGCATTAAGTATTTCAGAAATTACCTCAATGTCTAAAGGCGTGCTAATGATTCCTCTACCATCATCAATTGATAATCATCAGTTTTATAATGCTAAACATATTGAGAGTATTAATATGGGTATAATTCATTTAGAAGAATCTGGGGAGACTGCTTTAAAGGAAAAGATTAATAGCATAATTTCTCAAGACCTTTTCAACAAATGGAAAGAAAATAATAATATGGATCATATAAAAGCAGCTCAAACTATTTCAACAAAAGTTCTAGAAAGTTTAGGCATAAGATGAATTTTTTCAAAAAAATTAAAAATATACATTTTGTAGGAATTGGTGGTGCCGGCATGATTGGTATTGCTAGAGTTTTATTGCAAAAAGGTTATAAGATTTCTGGTTCTGACTTAACCGATTCATCTGAGTTAAAAAAATTAAGAAAAAATGGAGCAAAGGTTTATATAGGCCATAAAAAAAATCAAATCAAAGGAGCTAACCTTGTAGTTGTCTCATCTGCTATTGATAAAAAAAATCCTGAGATAATTGAATCTCAAGATAAAGGAATAACCATAATACCTAGGGCTGAAATGCTTGGAAGTATTATGAAAGGATATGAAAGTATTGCTGTTGCTGGAAGTCATGGCAAAACAACAACAACTAGCATGATTGCTAAAGTTTTTAGCCAAGCTGATCTTAGTCCGACATATGTTGTAGGAGGGAAGGTTCTCAGTACTGATGAAAATTCAGACTTAGGTGAAGGAAGTTATTTAATAGCAGAAGCTGATGAAAGTGATGGATCATTTACACATCTTCAGCCTGATGTAGCAGTTCTTACTAATATAGATGACGATCATTTAGCTCACTATGATAATAATTTTGAGAACCTTTTAGATGCATTTGTTAAATTTTCAGAGAACGTACCTTTTTTTGGATACATGGTAATTAATAGAGATGACAGGAACATAAAGAAAATAGCTAAGAAAATATCAAGAAAACAAATCACGTTCGGCAAGTCACATAAATCAGACTTTCAAATCCTAGGTGCAGAATTTAAAGATGGATATCAATTCTTTGAAATTAAAGATCATCAGAGAAATAAGATTCATGCTTTTCAATTACAAATCCCAGGTCTTCATAATGTGTTCAATGCCGCTGCATCCGTTGCTGTTTGTATTGAAGAGGGGTTACCTCTGAAGGATATTAAAAAAGGAATTAAAGACTTTACTGGAGTTGGCAGAAGATATGAAAAGCATGATTTATTAATAAATCTAGATAGTAAAATTTTAATAGACGACTATGGACATCACCCTATTGAGATATTAGCTAATATTAAGGCTATTCGTGAGGAATATCCCAAAAGCAGAGTATGCATGGTTTTTCAACCACATAGATATACTAGAACAGCGCAACTTTTTGATGATTTTATAAATGTTTTAAATAAAATTGATTCACTTATCCTCCTAGATATATATGCAGCTAGCGAGAAGCCAATTAAGGGAATAAATTCACGAACAATAGTTGAGACTATAAAACAACTAGGACATAAAGATATATCCCATATTAAAGATCATGATGATATCTTAAAAATTATTGAAGCTACATCAGACAGCTTCGATATATTTGTTACACAGGGAGCTGGAAGTGTTTCCGGTGTATGTGAATCAATAAAAAACAAATGGAAAATCTAAAGAATATAGCGGTGATTTATGGAGGCTCCTCATCTGAAAGGGAGATCTCTTTGCAGAGTGGTAGCGGAATTTATGAAGCAGTCCGTGCACTCGGCTATGAATCTAGCTTAATTGATTTTAATGACCTTATAGACCTCACCGAACTTAAAAATAATGATCTAATATTTATTGCCTTACATGGCTTCGAAGGTGAAGGTGGCGGTCTCCAAAAAAAATTAGATGAACTAAATATTCCATTTACTGGATCCAGATCTTCTGCGTGTGTAAATACGTGGAATAAAAGAAAATCTAAAGAAATATTGAAAGCAAATAATATAAATACTCCTAAATGGCTTGAGATTAGCGAGTTTAGTAAAGATATTTTACAGAATGGATTGCAAGATAAATCTTTTGATAAATTTAAGCCTTTTAATACAATATTTCTTAAGCCAGAGGAAGATGGCTCAAGCGTAGATATTTTTAAAATTACGAATGATGAAGATCTAAAGAAATCCTATGAATCATGCACTAATCGTAAAAGAGGCTTTCTATTTGAAGAGTATGTAGACGGAAAGGAATTTACAGTAACCATAATAAACAATAAATGTTTGCCGGCAATAGAGATAGTTACGGACAATGAATTTTATGACTATGATGCAAAATATATTTCTAATGAAACTGATTTGGTGGAGACAAGGCTATCTGACGCCGCATTAAATGAGATAAATGATATTTCATTAAATGCTTATAATGCTTTGGGATGCATTGGCTGTGCAAGAGTCGACCTTTTACAAGACAGGGAAGGTGTATTTTATGTGATTGAAATTAATACAGTTCCTGGCATGACATCTCATAGCTGTGTCCCTAAATCAGGAAGCTTTATTGGACTTTCATACAAAGACATTGTCAAAAAAATTATAGATGCGTCGGCCTACTAATATTTATTTACCAGCCTTGTTGGCAATTTTTTGCTTTAACTTATCAGCAAAGAACTTCATTGTTGATATTACTTATGAATCAGATTTTTACCTAAGCTCTCAAACACAACTAACAAAAGATTTGAATAATATTAAATCTAAAAAGGACGTTGAGAAAATTTTACTCGACCAAGATTGGATAAAATCTTATTATCTAAAATCACACCCGTTTACAAAAGAAGTTTCAGTCTCAATAATTAATAAAAAACCAATCTATATTCTTAATGAAAAACATTATGTTGATGAAAATTCTAATCTATTTAAGTTCGATCAAACTCAATTAGACTTAATTAGAGTCAATGGACCTATAACCAATAGAGATAAAATTCTTTTTATTATCGAATCTATAAAAGAAATTCAGCAAAAAAACTACCCATTAATCATAGAGATCATTAATTATGATCATGTATCTGGTTGGCAGGTCAAAACTCAGAAATTTAACATTAAGTTTGGAAAAAACATTTCCAAAAGTAAGTTTAAAACCCTAAAAGATACCCTAAATTACTTGTACGAAAGAAGATCAATACCTAGTATGATAGATCTAAGATATAAAGACGGAGTTGCATTGGATTATGGCAAATAACACAAAAAATTCTAATATGATTGTTGGACTGGATATTGGCACATCCAAGGTCGTTTGTATTGTAGGAAAATACAATGAATCAAATAAATTAGAAATCATTGCACTGGGCTCTTACCCTTCTAGCGGTTTAAAAAAAGGAGTCGTTGTTAATATTGATGCTACAACAGATGCAATTAATAAAGCGGTTGAGCAAGCGCAGTCTATGATCGAGGATAAGATTAAATCAGTTTATGTTGGAATTGCAGGCAATCACATAAAGAGTTTAAATTCACATGGTGCAGTGGGCATTAAGGACAAAGAAGTAACCTCGTACGATATTGATAGGGTCATAGATTCTGCACAAGCTGTATCTATACCTTCAGATCAAAATGTTCTCCATGTTCTTCCTCAGGAATATATTATTGATAACCAAGAGGTAAGTCTGGATCCTCTTGGAATGTCAGGGGTAAGACTTGAGGCCAAGGTTCATCTTGTCACCTGTGCAAACAGCGCTTTAAAAAATATAGAAAAATGTATTAAAAATTGTGGTCTAGGAGTTGATGGTTTTGTATTAGAGCAGCTAGCTAGTTCACATTCTATCTTATCTGAAGATGAGAAAGAGTTGGGTGTTTGCTTGGTTGATATAGGAGGAGGCACTACAGACATAGCTATCTTTAATTCTGGATCCATTGTTTTCACAGGCGTTATTCCAATAGCTGGAGATCAAGTTACAAGTGATATTGCCCAAGCATTAAGAACTCCAACTCCTCAGGCTGAGGATATAAAACAAAAACATGGTTGCGCAGTTGCAGAGTTTACTAAAGAAGATGAAAGTATTGAAGTTCCTGGTGTTGGAGGTAGGCCGCCGCGCGAGCTATCAAGAACCTCACTAGCAGATATTGTTCAACCTCGATATACAGAATTGTTTGAATTGGTAAGGGCTGAAATAAGCAGAAATGGGTTCGAAGATAAAATTTCTGCCGGCATTGTATTCACTGGAGGCACTTCTAAAATGGAAGGTGTCGTTGAACTTGCTGAGTCTATTTTTCAAACCTCAGTCAGACTGGGCATCCCCAATAAATTTACTGGTATGGAAAGTATTTTACAAAATCCAATCTATGCCACATCAATAGGGCTTGTTGATCATGGGTTTAAACAGACAAATCAAGACTTAATAGCAGAGCAGGGACAAAGCTGGTTTACAAAGCTTTTAAAAATAGTTAAAAGCGAGTATTGATTCTAAAAATCAATTACATTAGAATGCGTCTTCCTTGGTTTTAACCAATAAAGGTAAAAATCTTTAACCATAAGGTAAAAAATGAATAAATACGAAGCAGTTATCATCCTAAACCCTAACCTTTCTTCTAAGGTAGACGAGTTCAAAAAAGATTTTGAAAAATTATTATCAGATAATTCATTCAAAATTATAAAAACAGAGGATGTTGGTAGAAGACAGTTAGCCTATTCAATAACAAACCACAACAAAGGTCACTATATTTTATTTAATCTAGAAGGCGACCCTTCTAAGTTATTAGAGATAGAAACAAAAATTAAATATAATGAATCAATCATTAGACATTTATTTTTAGTTGTAAAAGAGCATGTAGCTGAAGATTCAAGTCTTCTCATAGAGTCTAGAAATAAGAAGCCTGAAATTTCATCAGAAAACGATGTTTCTAAAAAAGAAGTGAAAATAGAAGCTCCAAAAAAAGAACTAAAAGAAGATAAATCTGATGATGCTAAAGAGGGAACAGAATAATATGAGCAAGTACGACCTACCAAAAAAGTTTGATCACAAAGATACAGATATATTGAAGCAATTCATAACTGAAACAGGGAAGATTATTCCTGCTAGAGTTACTGGTATATCAGCTTCAAATCAAAGAAAAGTTACTAAATCAATTAAAATTGCTAGATTTTTAGCTCTTTTACCATATACGGATATGCACAAATAAGATTATGAAAATTATACTTTTAGACAAAATACAAAGACTTGGTGAGATTGGAGACGTAGTTCAGGTTAATTCTGGTTATGCTAGAAACTTCCTTATTCCTCAAAAGAAAGCAGCCTTTGCAAGTGACAAGAATGTTGCAGAAGTTGAAGCAAAAAAAGGTGAGCTTGCTGCGGCATCAGCTGATCAGCTAACAAGATCTCAGGGAAGAGCGGACTCAATCGAAGGATCTATTTGCGAAATATCTGTCCCAGTTACCGAAGAAGGAGCTCTATACGGTTCAGTTGGAACTAGAGAGATAGCTGACGCATTTATTGCTATTAATGTTGATATTGATAAAAGCGAAGTTCAATTACCAGATGGGCCAATTAAAGAAGTTGGCGATCATGTGATTGTAATTAGCGTTCATCCAGAAGTCTCAGCTCAAGTAACTGTAAAAGTATTAGCAGAGTAGTTGTATATTTTAAAATATGATGTAAAAATCATATTCCAATGTCTGACTTATTAATAAACCAAAACGAACAATCCAGAGAGGCTGAAAGAGCCGTCTTGGGCGGTCTTATGCTTGAGACTCAAAGGTTTGATACAGTAATTCAAGTAATCAAAGACAGTGATTTTGAAGGCAGAGACCATCAAATTATCTTTGAATCTATGTCGGAGCTTGTAGAGGAAAATAAACCTCTTGATCCTATTACTGTTTCTGAAAAATTAGATAATAAAAATTCTTTAAATAAGGTTGGCGGAAAAAATTATTTAATAGAACTTGCCACCTCCACACCATCAGCGGCAAACCTCGAAGCTTATGCTGAAATAATAAGACAAAGGTCGATTACTCGAAGGTTAATAAAGACTAATACTGATATTTCAGAGCTTATTAAAAGTCCCCAAGGGCAGGACGGTCTTGCTCTATTAGATAGAGCTGAAAGCATGATCTTTGCTTTGAATGATGAAGCCAGCCAAGATAACGATACTCTCAAATCAATGAAAACCCTTATCCCAAGTACTATGGATAAGTTACATGAATTATCAGAAAAAAAAGGAGGTTTAATAGGATCCTCCACTGGTTTTAAAGACCTAGATAAAGAGTTATTAGGCATCCAAGATGGAGACCTTATTATAGTTGCGGGAAGACCTAGTATGGGTAAAACAGCTTTTGCAATGAACATGGCAGAGAATGTTTTGCTCGATAGAGAAAGGAAAGGAGCTGTTCTCATATTTAGTTTAGAGATGCCTGGGGAATCTCTTACTACAAGAATGCTTTCGGGAATGTGCAAGCTAGATCAGCAAAAGGTTAGATCAGGTCAATTAAATGATGGCGAGCTTAAATTATTGCTTCAAGAGGCTGGAAGATTAAAAGACCTGCCTTTATGGATTGATGATAGCTCCATGCTTTCACCAATGGAACTTAGAGCAAAAGCCAGGAGACTTGCCAGACAAGAAGAGGGTGGCTTGTCTATGATAGTTGTTGACTACCTTCAGCTAATGCAGCTACCTACCTCGGCTGAAAATAGAGTTAATCAGATTTCTGAGATATCGCGGTCTTTAAAATCATTAGCTAAAGAGCTTAATGTTCCCGTCATTGCATTATCTCAGTTAAACAGGGCTGTAGAGCAGAGACCTAATAGAAGACCTATCATGGCCGATCTAAGAGACTCTGGTGCAATTGAGCAGGATGCTGATGTGATTCTCTTCATTTATAGAGATGCTGTCTATAACGAGGACACAGACCAAGGAAATAAAGCAGAGATAATAATAGGTAAGCAAAGAAACGGGCCAATAGGAACAGTTAATCTAACATTCTTAAAAGAATTCACACGTTTCGAAAATTTCGCTAACGATGGCTATGTTCCAGATGGATACTCAGATAAATTTTAAGTGACAAGCTTAAAGACAGAACTCTTAATTGACCCCTTAATTGTTAGAAAAAATATAATCTATCTTAAATCCAAGATAGTCAAATCATCTAAGTTCATGGCAATTATCAAGTCCGATGCATATGGTCATATTCTCCCAAATATAGTTAAAGATATTGATGATATCGTCGATGGTTATGGTGTTGTTAGGCTTGAGGAAGCAATAGAGTTAAGAAAAATTTCAAAAAAAAAGATTTTGTTAATGCAGGGAGTTTACTCTCAGGATGATTTTATTGAGTCAGTTAAGTACTCTCTAGATTTGGTTGTTCATAACCAACATCAATTTAACATAATCAGAGAAAATAACTTTTATGAAAATCTCTGGTTTAAAATCAATACAGGAATGAACAGGCTTGGCTTTGAAATTAACGATTTTTTGGATATTTATAACAATCATCTATCAGATAAAAATTTTACCCTAATGTCCCACCTTTCTGCATCAAATGATAAGAATAGTCCTTCAAATAATGAGCAGTTTAAATCTTTTGAAGACCTATCTAAAAGATTAAGTTCAAATGTATCCAAAAGCATCGCAAATACTGGTTGTGTTATAAATTTTCCTGAATATTCATTTGACTGGGTTAGGGTTGGAATAGGAATTTTTGGGGGCTATATTGGCAATGAGGAGATGCAAACCGCAATGACTCTCAGATCCCCTATAGTAAATATAAGAACTATAAAAAAAGGTGAAAGAGTTGGTTATGATGGAAGGGCAGTTGCAGAATCAGATATGAAGATTGCCACTGTCTATATGGGTTATGCAGACGGACTTCCACATTCTTTAAAAGATGGCACAAAACTAAAAATAAATAATGAAGATGTATTAATTTTTGGGAAAGTAAGCATGGATGTCACTACCATTGATATTACAAACGTTAAAGATTGTAAAATTGGTGATTGGTGTGAATTCTTTTCTCCAGAATCTTCAATAAACAACTTAACAAGTTTTAATAAGCTTATTTCTTATGACCTAATGATCAGAATTAAATCAAGAGTGAAGAGAACTTATAAAGCTCTCTAGTATTCCTTATTCATTTATAAATTATTATTTTACTATTAATCTTATTCTGTTATTCTGTTATCCCATCATGATTCAATTAAATGATGGCAAATACTAAGTACATATTCATAACAGGCGGAGTGGTTTCATCACTCGGTAAAGGCATAGCTGGAGCTTCATTAGGGGCTTTGCTAGAGGCAAGAGGGTTATCAGTTTCCCTAATTAAAGTAGATCCATATATAAATGTTGATCCAGGAACTATGAGTCCATTTCAACATGGTGAAGTTTTTGTTACTAATGATGGTACAGAGACAGATCTAGATTTAGGTCATTATGAGAGGTTCGTAAGATTCCAGGCGTCAAAGAAAAATAACTTCACTGCAGGTAAGGTTTATGAAACTGTTATTCGTAATGAAAGAAAGGGTAAATATCTTGGCGGAACCGTTCAAGTCATCCCTCACATTACAAATGAGATCAAGAAAAGAATTAAAGAAGGTGGTCAAGGAAGGGATATTGCAATTGTAGAGATCGGTGGAACCGTTGGAGATATTGAAAGTCAGCCTTTTGTTGAGGCGATTAGACAAATGGCTTTAGAGCTTCCATTAACATCATGGGCATTTGTTCATTTAACATTAGTCCCTTTTATTAAAGCTTCAGGTGAGCTTAAAACCAAACCAACTCAACATTCAGTCAAAGAGCTAAGATCTCTAGGAATTAGCCCAGATTGCTTAATATGCAGATCTGATCAAGAGCTGCCTAAGGATGAAAAGAAGAAAATAGCATTATTTTGCTCTGTTCCTCAGGATAATGTTATCTCAATGCACGATGTAGAAACTGTTTATTCAATACCGCTTTTATTAAACAAACAAAAGGTTGATGAGATTATTCTTAAAAAATTAAAAATTAAATCCATTAAACCAAAGCTATCAGATTGGAAGAGGGTTGTAAGCGCTAAATTAAATCCCCAAAAAGAGGTGAGCGTAGCTTTTGTTGGAAAATATACCGAACTTCAGGATTCATATAAGTCTATCAATGAGGCTTTAGAGCATGCTGGGATTAAACACAAAACAAAAGTGAATATTAATCTCATTGAGGCTGAAACCATAAATTCAAGAAATGTAAACAAGATACTATCAAGTGCCGATGCCGTTCTTGTTCCGGGTGGCTTTGGTGAAAGAGGTGTAGAGGGGATGATTCAGGCTTGTAAGTTTGCAAGAGAAAATCAAATACCATATCTTGGAATTTGCCTAGGTATGCAAGTTGCTCTTATTGAATTTGCAAGAAATGTTTTAAAGTTAAAAGGGGCTAATAGTACGGAATTTAATTCTGAAACTAAGCATCCAGTAATAGCATTAATCACAGAATGGAATGATATTTCTGGAAAAAAAGAAAAGAGAAATAAAAATTCAGATCTAGGCGGTACCATGAGATTAGGTGGTCAGGCATGTAAGCTTAAAAAAACCTCTAAAGCATATAAGATGTATAAGAATGAAGAGATTGTTGAAAGACATAGACATAGGTATGAGGTCAACCCTCATTATAAAGATATGATCATAAGCTCTGGGCTCGATGTTGTTGGAACATCTGTGGATGGTAAGCTTGTTGAGATGATAGAAATCACTGATCATAAGTGGTTTTTAGCCTGCCAATTCCACCCAGAATTTACATCAAATCCCCGAGACGGCCATCCTATTTTCAACAGCTATATTAAGAGTACAATAACCAAGTAATTATGAATGATCTTGAACTAAAAAACTTTACGATTGGAAACAATGAGCCAATGACCTTGATGGGCGGAGTGAATGTTCTAGAATCCAGAGATCTTGCTATGCAAGTTGCAGAAAAGTTTAAAGAAATTTCTGTAAAACTAGATATCAATTATATTTTTAAAGGTTCTTTTGATAAGGCCAACAGAAGCTCTATTAACTCATTCAGAGGTCCTGGAATAGAAGAGGGATTAAGAATTCTTCAAGAGGTCTCTGATACATTTGATGTTGCTACCATTACAGATATCCATGAACCAGATCAGGCAATGCCTGTAAGCGAAGTATGTGATATTGTTCAAATTCCAGCTTTTTTAGCTCGCCAAACTGATCTAGTTGCAGCTGCAGCTAGTACTAAATCAATTCTTCAGTTTAAAAAACCACAGTTTCTGTCCGCTCCAGAAATGAAGAATATTATTCAAAAATGTGAATCTGCCGGTAATAGCAAGATAACTTTATGTGAGAGGGGAAATTCTTTTGGATACAATAATCTAATAGTAGACACCTTAAACTTCCAAATACTCAAGAATCTAAATAAACCTGTGATATTTGATGTAACACATTCACTGCAACTTCCTGGAGGTCTTGGCAATGCTGCTGGAGGAAGACGGGAATACCTTTTAAGTTTAGCAAAAGCTGGAATTTCTCAAGGGATAGCTGGATTATTTCTAGAAGCTCATCCTGATCCTGATAATGCAAAGTGCGATGGTCCATGTGCTTTAAGATTGGATATGCTGGAACCTTTTCTTAAACAAGTTAAAGATCTTGATATGTTTATAAAGGAACAAGATAACCTAGATATTTCTTAGTATCAATGACATCAATTCAATCAATAAAAGCTATACAAGTACTCGATTCAAGAGGTCTTCCCACAGTCTCATGCAATATTGCTCTTGATTCGGGTGCTAATGCTATGGCTATGGTACCAAGTGGCGCATCAACAGGAACAAAGGAAGCTTTAGAGTTAAGAGATGGGGATAGCTTGTACATGGGAAAGGGAGTTGAAAAGGCCGTAGATAATATTAACAATATTATTTGCCCCGTATTAATAGGACTTGACCCTAGAAATCAAAAACTAATCGATCAAAAATTAATTGAGCTTGACGGAACTGATGATAAATCTAACTTAGGTGCAAATGCACTTCTTGCTGTCTCTCTAGCGGTCTCTCACGCTGCCGCTAAAGATAAAAATATACCATTACATAGTCATTTTTCTGATATCTATAGAGATATTACAGGAGATGTTACTTCACCCAACCTGCCCATGCCGATGCTTAATATTTTAAATGGTGGAGAGCACGCAGATAATAATATAGATATTCAAGAGTTTATGATTATTCCTAAAGGTGCAAGCACTTTTAAGGAAGCTATGAGATGGTCATCAGAAATTTACTGGAACCTTAAGAGCATTTTAAAAGATAACAATCTCTCTACTTCTGTTGGAGACGAGGGAGGTTTTGCACCTAACCTTCAGTCCAATGAAGAGGCTATTCAGTTGATCCTTCAATCTATAGAGGTATCTAACTTAGAGCCTGGTAAGGATGTATTTCTGGCATTAGATTGCGCTGCAAGTGAGTTTTTTGATGGGACTAATTATAATTTACTGGGAGAGGGAAGATCTCTAGATTCAGACTCATTTGCTTCCTATTTGGAGAGCTTGGTAGATAAATATCCAATTATTTCAATTGAAGATGGAATGGATGAGCACGACTATGATGGATGGAAGACCTTAACTAACAAAATTGGGTCTAAATGCCAATTGGTTGGCGACGATCTTTTTGTAACTAATAAAAAGATATTTAAAGAAGGTATAGATAATGGTTTAGCAAATTCAATATTAATTAAATTTAATCAGATAGGCTCCATTACTGAAACTATTGAAACTATTCATTTAGCTAATTTAAATAACTATAAATCTATTATCTCTCACAGATCTGGAGAAACTGAAGATACCACAATAGCAGACTTAGCTGTGGGTCTTGGAGCTGGACAAATTAAAACTGGAGCTCCTTGCCGGTCCGATAGAGTCGCTAAATACAATAGGTTGCTTTGGATAGAAGAGGAGTTTTCAAGCTTAAGTTTATTTAATGAATAGACTATTCTATTTACTAGCCTCATTCTTGCTATTAGTTCTTATAATTCTGCTTAACAGTATTCTTTTTGGTGAAAATAGTTACTCTAAAAAATCATTACTATTAAATGAAAATAATCTCCAAGTTAAAAAAAATAACTCCTTAAAAGATCAAAATGATATTCTAGAGTTCGAGATTGAAAATGCACAAAATTCTACTGAACATGTTGAAAATTTTGCTAGAGAGAAATTAAATTTAACCTATCCCAATGAAGAATTTATCTCTTTTAAAGAAAAGGAACTAGACAAACTAGATGACTAATAAGTTACTAGCGGTAATCCCCGCTGCAGGAATAGGTGAAAGGTTTGATCCCTCTCTACCAAAACAATATACCTCTTTAAATGGTAAATCAGTTATCGAGCATTCGGTTGAGCCATTTTTAAATTCAAATCTTGTTTCTAAAATTATTATTCCGATCTCTTCTAACGATGAGTATATTAAGAATCAAAGCTTTTACGGAAGCTCTAAAATTTTGATTGTAGAGGGGGGTAATTCTAGATCTGAATCTATTCTGAACGCACTAAATCATGAGGAAGCAGCTGAGTTTGATTTTGTCATTACCCATGACGCAGCAAGGCCAAATATAAATGAGCAAGACATAGTAGATATTTATAATGAAATAATAAGCTCAAAAGTAGATTGCTCTATCTTCTCAATACCAGTTGTAGATTCTATAAAAAAGATTGGAGAGAGCAGGGACCTTTCAGAAGACAAAGCTAATTTTTACTTAGTTCAAACACCCCAAATCTGTAAATATCCAGAATTAAAACTGTCAATCCAAACTCTCTTAAGCAAAAATATAATAGCTCCTGATGAATCATTTGCAATGGAATCAGCAAACTACACTATCTCAAGAATTGATGGCAGATCTTCGAATATTAAAATTACTCATAAAGAAGACCTTGAACTTCTTAGTCAATTTGCAACAAGAACAGGTACTGGTTTTGATCTTCATACTTACAAAGCTGGAAATGGTATTTTAATCGGAGCATGCATAATTGAATGTGATTATTCTATTGAAGCTCATTCAGATGGAGATGTTTTATTGCACTCTATCGCTGATTCAATTTTAGGAGCTTCTGGTCTTGGAGACATTGGTATGTTTTTTTCAGATAAAGACCAGGTTAATAAGGGAATGGATAGCCAGGAGATTATAAAATTTTGTCTTACTAAGATTAATGAGCTTGGGCTTGAGATATACAATGTAGATACAACCATTATCTGCGAATCTCCAAAAATTAATCCACATAGAGGTAGGATTCTAGCCTCTCTATCTGAGATTTTAGAGATACCAATATCAAAAATTGGTTTAAAAGCCACAACCTCAGAAAAGATTGGTATTATAGGAAGAAATCAAGCTATAGCCGTTCAATCATCGGTAAACTTAAAAGGTATTTTATGAAAATATTACTCACAAATGATGATGGTTACGATGCTCCTAATATTAAAAATTTATATAAACGACTCAGCGAAGAGCATGAAGTATGGATGGTTGCTCCAGAAAATAATTGCAGTGGTATGAGCTGCGCAATTTCCTTTTTAAAAGAAATTGAAGTTAGAAAAGTGGATGAAAGAATTTATGCAGTTGATGGCACTCCAGCCGACTGTACTTATCTTGGACTTCTCAGTATCGTAGATTTTGAATTTGATATTGTAGTTTCAGGGATTAACCATGGAGCCAATATAGGAAGTGATGTTTTATATTCAGGGACTGTTGGAGCGGCTATTGGTGGAAGAACTCTTAAATATCCTCCTGTAGCTCTTTCGGTTGCATCATACGATACAAAGAATTCAGATTTTATTGTTAATAAAGCCGCTGAACTTATTAATAAGATTAGCAAGCTTCCAGATACATTCCTTGGAAAAGTTATTAATATTAATTTTCCAGATTTATCAGAAGAAGAGTGTAGGGGTATTAAAGTAACTAACTTATCTAAAAGGGGCACCCCGTCTAGGCCAGTTGAGGTTGAATCTGGCAATAAAAATAAAAAATATAGATACAGTTTACAAGGAAGCCCAATACCAGATGATTCTATAACAGATGCAGATGCTGTAAGAGATGGCTATATTTCTATGTCAGTTTTAGATTACAGCCTAGTTAAAAAAGAACATATAAAAGATTTTGAAGATCATTTAAATGAATAGTTCGGGCTTTACTTTTCGAAGAGTAAAGGAGGAGATGATAGAAACACTCCTAGACATGGGTATTAAAGATTTTAGAGTGCTGGATGCCATGTCACAAATACCAAGGCATATTTTTTTAGATGAAGCATTAAGATCTAGAGCCTATGAAAATAGATCTCTTACCATAGGTTTTAAGCAAACTATTTCTCAGCCTTATATTGTAGCGAAGATGACGGAATTGCTTATTTCACATACAAAATCTAGGGGAAAGATTTTTGATAAAGTTCTTGAATTAGGCTCCGGCTGCGGGTATCAATCTGCAGTTCTTTCTTATTTCTGCGAACAAGTTCATGCTATTGAGAGAATCAAACCACTTGTTACGAAGTCTAGAGAAAACATGAGTGAGTTGAAAATCAATAATGTTCTCTTCAAACATGGAGATGGTTTTTTAGACTGGGATCAAGATATAAAATATGATGGAGTTATATGTGCTGCAGCCCCTAGACAATATCCTCATGATTTATTAGACGCACTTAATGAAAAATCAAAGATAGTCATCCCTGTAGGAAATGCTAAATTTCAACAATTGCATGTGATAACAAAATTAGCCAAAGGAGAAATTCAAGAAGATCTTCATGATGAAGTGGCTTTTGTGCCGATGCTCCCAGGAACATCTCTGGATGGCAATGACTCATGAGTGAAAGAGTAAGATTTATATTTGCTGGTTTTTTTGTTGGAGTTGCAGAACTGCTTCCTGGCATTTCAGGTTCTACGGTTGCCCTTGCATTCGGAGTATACGAAAAATTTGTAACAGCTCTATCCCAACTTAGAATAAAAAATTTATCTTTTAACTTTACCAAGCTCAATAAAATATTTTACTTGGATTTATTAGTTCCTTTTATCCTGGCAATGGCTTTAAGTGTATTGATAGCATCTAAATTAATACTATTTTTGTATACAGAATATACGAGTTCTTTTGAGGTATTTCTTGCTATAACTATGATCTTGATAAGCATTCTTCTTTTAAAAGATTTAAATTACTCATCTCCAAGTATTTTAATTACCTACCTTACAATTGGAGTAAGTCTTGGCTTTTTATTGGAGATGATTCCTGACATTAATCCTGAGCCGATGCTTGCTTTAATAGCTATTTTTGGTTTTATTGCCTTTTCATTTTTTCTTATTCCTGGTATTTCAGGAAGTGCAATCTTGCTATCTCTTGGAGCCTATAAATTAGTTATATCATCAATAGCTAATTTAGACCTAGCTATTCTTATTCCCTTTGCTTCAGGCTGCCTCCTCTCTCTTCTAATAATGCCAAAGCTAATTTTATTCTTAATGACTAATTATAAAAATAATACTATTAGCCTCTTCTCTGGATTAATTTTCATCTCAGGAGCTTTGCTTCTAATTTAATGAGAGTATTAATTTTAGTGGCTTTTATTTTGTCGAGCTGCTCTTCGAATATTAATCTTTCAGGTATGAAGAATTTAAATTTTTTACCTCTTGAAAGATCATCTTATAAAGTAAAAAAAGGGGATACGCTTTGGACTATAGCTATTAAGTCAAATAATGATCCCTTAAGAATTGCCAAAAAAAATAACTTAAAAAAACCTTACACAATTTATCCTGGCCAAAACTTAGATCTCAGGGACTTGGATAATGTAAAACTAGATAAGAAAATAATTTCTCCTAGCTGGAAACTACCAACTCTTAAATCTACTGATAAAAAATATGAGGGAAGTTATTGGTTAATATTTAATGGCAAGATTGGAGATCCTGTATTCACGGTACTTGGAGGAACGGTAGTGATCTCCGGGTCATCACTTCCTGGCTATGGTAATTTCATGATGATAGATCATGGTAAGGGCTATTTAAGTCTATATGCTCACTGTGATAAATTATTTGTCTCAAAGGGTCAAAAAGTTATTGCCGGGCAGCAAATAGCTACTATCGGTTCTTCAGAGATTAATCGGCCAACGCTAAAGTTTCAAATTAGAAAGAGTGGAGCACCTCTAAAGGTGGCTAATCTAAAGTTTTATTAATTCCCTTTTATTTTTAGTATCTTTATATTTCTCTGCTTCTGGAAGGGGCGGTCTTGCCTCGGTAATATTTTCATAAACCTCAGAAAGTTTTGCATTAATTTCTATGAAATCTATCTGATCTGAGGGTAGTTCATCTTCTGAAAAAATTGCATCAATAGGGCACTCTGGTTCACATAAAGCACAATCTATACATTCGTCAGGATGAATTACTAGAAAATCCGGACCTTCATAAAAACAATCAACAGGGCATACTTCTACACAATCTGTGTATTTACACTTAATGCATGATTCTGTAACTACGAACGTCATAATAAAATTTTAATAGTAAAGTAAACTTAATGTGTGACTTTAAAATAAATAAAATAAAAAATATATAAAAATATACTTTGATGTTGAATATTTTCAATAAAGTATTATACTGTATAAACATACAGTAAGGAGATTACAATGGCTAAATCAAAAGATACGAATACAAAATCATTAAAAGATACACTCGCAGATATAGATAGTCATTTCGGTAAGGGTACCGTAATGAGAATGGGAGACAAAGAAATTGTAGATATTCCGTCAATATCAACAGGCTCTGTTGGTCTTGATATCGCGCTTGGCATAGGCGGGATCCCTAAAGGTAGAGTTACAGAAATATATGGACCTGAATCCTCAGGAAAAACAACTCTAACATTACAGATTATTGCTGAGTGTCAAAAAGATGGTGGTACATGTGCATTTATTGATGCAGAGCATGCCTTAGATCCGCAATATGCTGAAAAATTAGGTGTTAATGTAGATGAGCTTTTGTTATCACAGCCAGATACTGGAGAACAAGCTCTTGAAGTTGCTGATATGCTAGTAAAATCTAATAGTGTAGATCTAGTTGTTATCGATTCTGTGGCTGCACTTGTTCCAAGAGCTGAAATAGAGGGCGAGATGGGAGATCACCACGTTGGACTTCAGGCTAGATTAATGTCCCAGGCCTTAAGAAAAATTACAGGAAATATCCAGAGATCTGGATCAACAGTAATCTTTATTAATCAAATCAGAATGAAAATTGGTGTAATGTTCGGAAGTCCTGAAACTACTACAGGTGGAAATGCACTTAAATTCTACTCATCTGTTAGATTGGATATAAGAAGAATTGGAGCTGTTAAAGAGGGCGATGAGATAATGGGTAATGAAACAAGAGTTAAAGTTGTAAAAAATAAAGTCTCTCCTCCATTCAAGCAAGCAGAATTTCAAATTATGTATGGTCAAGGAATTAACTCAGAAGGTGAAATTCTTGATTACGGAAGTAAGCTTGGAATTATAGAAAAATCTGGAGCTTTTTATAAATTAAATGGTGAAACTATTGGTCAAGGAAAACTTAAAGCAGGGGCATTCTTGAAAGAAAATGCAAAAATCCGTGAAGACCTATTATCACAAATTAAGGACGAATATATAGTTAGTAGAGCTAATCCTACAAAATAAAAGGTTTGTTGATACAATCCCTATTAGAGTAATTTAATAGGGATTTTTTTTATGGCTGAAAATGCATATATTGTAGCTGCTACCAGAACACCTGGCGGCAAAAAAAATGGTTCTTTGAGTAAATGGCATCCTGCAGATATAGGTGCGGCAGTATTGGATGAGCTAGTAAATATTACTGGAGTTGATCCAAAAGATATTGATGATGTTATTTTCGGTTGTGTAGATCAAGTTGGCGCTCAATCAGGAAATGTAGCGAGGAATGCAGTTCTTGCTTCTAGTCTTCCTGAATCAGTCCCAGGAACAACGATTGATAGACAGTGTGGCTCTTCTCAACAAGCTCTTCATTTCGCAACTCAAGCTGTAATGTCTGGAACTCAGGATATTGTAATAGCAGGTGGAGTTGAAGTAATGTCAATAGTTCCAATTGGAGCAAGTGTTACAGATGGAATGAATGCAGGTCATGGTTTTCCATTTAATGCTGAGGGAATTGAAAAAAGATACCCAGGAGTTTTCTTCTCACAATTTACTGGAGCTGAGCTTGTTGCAAATAAGTGGAATTTATCAAGAGAGGATTTGGATCAATTTGCCTTTGAAAGCCACTTAAAAGCAGCTGCAGCTGCAAATGCTGGATTCTTTAATAAAGAAATATTGCCTCTACAGGGAAGAAATGATAATGGGAATGATTCTATGATTATTGCTGACGAGGGAATTCGTTTTAATGCTTCTGTTGAGGCTCTTTCAGGCCTAAAAACAGTTATTGAGGGCGGTGTAATTACAGCGGGTAACGCTAGTCAAATCACTGATGGAGCATCAGCTATCATGGTTTGTAATGACGCTGGTCTTAAAAAACTGAAAGCAGATCCTAGGGCTAAAATCAAAACAATTACTGTGGTCGGAGATGATCCTGTCTTTATGCTCACTGGTCCAATACCTGCTTCTAAACTTGCATTGAAAAAAGCTGATCTTAGTATCGATGATATGGATATTTATGAAGTTAACGAAGCCTTTGCACCTGTTCCCCTAGCATGGGCTATTGAACTTGGCGCTGATAAATCAAAACTTAATGTTAATGGTGGAGCTATTGCCCTGGGCCATCCTTTAGGCTCAACTGGAACTAAGTTAATGACAACTATGCTTCACGAGCTAGAGAGAAGAAATGGTAAATATGCTCTTCAAGCCATATGCGAAGGCGGCGGAACTGCAAATGCAACGATTATAGAAAGGCTATAATTCTTTGTTTTACAAGATGCACAACTTTAACTAGATATTTATTTATTTAAATTGTCTGAAATTACTCTCAAAATTGTCCGAAAATGATTCCTAATTTTATAAATAATTTATTATTCTAAAGCTATGACAATGATAAAAAGAAATCCTTCGTTTGAATTGAAGAAACACTTATCTTCAAATTGGGCAAATAATGATGCATTCTTAACAGCAGTTTTTAATGCTTTAAGTATCAGTTTTCCAAAAGGTGAGAAGTTCTTTATGAATAGTGTTCGAGCATTTAAAGATGAAGTGAACACAGAAATGTCCGAAGAGATTCGTATGTTCTGTCTACAAGAAGCAACGCACACCAGAGAGCATATCAAGTACAACAAATTGTTATGTGAACTCAAAGGCTATGACGTAGAACAGTTAGAAAGTATATTTGCAAAAAAACTTGAAAAATCCTATTCACCTAAAGTAGACAACAAAATAAGATTGGCAATCACAACTGCAATGGAACACATTACTGCATCAATGGGTGCAAGTATGTTAAAAGGCAATCTTGTTAAGTCAGACAACCCTGTAGCAGATATGTGGAAGTGGCACAGTCTAGAAGAAGTAGAACATAAATCAGTTGCATACGATGTTTATAAAGCAGTCAATGGTTCAGATAAGGTGATGAGGATTGTAATGAAATTGGCATTGATTGATATGATTCATGCAAACACAAGAGTTGCAATCAAGATGTTAAGACATGACAGACAATTTTGGAAACTATCTACATTTAAAAGCATGTTCAAATTCTTCTTTTCAAAGAAAGGCGCATTAAGAATGAATTATGCAGATTACAAATTATTTTTTAATAAAGATTTTAACCCTCAGACACATGGCAATGATTTGGACTTAACACCATGGAAAGAGAAATTTGGTTTCACCGAACTTATTCTAGATAAATAATATCTAGTTTCTAACATATGTTTTATGTAAACTTATGAAAAAATTAAACATTATTTTTGTATTAATTCTTATAACAACATCATGTTCTGAGTCAGTTACTCAAGTAGATAATTCCAACTCACCAAAGCAAGCTAATCAATTAGTAGATAATGAGATTAAATTAAGGCCTGCTCCAAATCCAGACAAGAATGCTTATTTCGGTGATTTGCATGTTCATACACAAAATTCTTTTGATGCTTATAGTTTTGGAACAATAAGTACTCCTGCACACGCATATCGTTATGCTCAAGGGCAAGCAATTGTGCATCCTACCGGGTATCAAATACAACTTAGTCGTCCTTTAGATTTTTATGCAGTTACCGATCATGCAATGTTTCTAGGCTTGCTAGTAGAGGCGGCTGATACAAGTTCTAAGTTTTCTCAATATAAGCTTTCAAAGCCTTTCCATAATCTTAATGAATCTGTAAATAGTGGACTACTTTCAATTATGAAAAGAGCAAATCTCTTTAGGCCTTTTGCAAGAGATGTTCGTAAGGGTATAGAAGAAGGTACTATAGATAATTCTGAAATACTCAAAGTTGGGAGTAGTGTTTGGCAAGAAACCATTAAGGCTGCAGATAATGCATATGTTCCTGGCACTTTTACTACTTTTGCAGGCTATGAATATTCTGAAGGAAGTGCCTCTCCTATTCTAAATACTTTACATCGTAATGTAATATTTCGTGACACTGAGAACTTGCCTGCAGTTCTTTTTTCAAGACTGGATAGTAATGATCCAGAAAAGTTATGGGACTGGATGGACAATCTCAGATCTAAGGGAGTTGAAAGTTTAGCGATTCCACATAATTCAAACCTCTCAGGCGGTCTTTCCTTTATGTTAGATGATTTTAACGGAGTTGAAATTGATGAAGATTTTGCTCAAAAACGAGCTCTCAATGAGCCACTGGTAGAAATAACACAGGTCAAAGGAACTTCAGAGACCCACCCTTTGCTATCAAAAAATGATGAATGGGCAAGTTTTGAATTAGGTGAATCTATAGACCAACCTATAGATCAACCCAAAGGAAGCTATATAAGAGATGCATATTTACGGGGTTTAGCACTTACTGAAAAGGGCATTACCAATCCTTATAAATTTGGTCTTATAGGAGCAAGTGACACTCATGTCGGCGGGGGCTCTGATAACGAAGAAGTATATTTTTCTAAAATTGGACTCTTAGATGGTACTGCTGAGTTACGAGGCTCTATTCCATTTAGTCGGTTTTATGGAACTATTGCAAAAGTTATTAGACCAGAGTCTCTCGATAAAGTTGATGGAAAAAACTATCTTGCTTTGAGTGATCGACTTATACAATGGTCAGCTTCTGGTGTCGCCGGGGTATGGGCTCAAGAAAATACTAGAGAATCAATTTATGACGCTTTTCGTCGCAAAGAAACATTTGCTACAAGCGGCCCTAGAATCAAAGTTCGTTTTTTTGCAAGCTATGATCTAGAAAATTTTAAGTTAGAAGATGAAAGTCTTATTAAAAATTTATATGCGACGGGAACATCTATGGGTGGAACACTTACCCAAGAAGGTATTAATGAACCAACTTTTCTTGTTTGGGCAGCTCGAGATCCTTTTGGAGCTCCCCTTCAGAGAACACAAATTATAAAAGGCTGGTTGGAAGATGGGGAGCATCGGGAAAAAGTTTTTGATGTCTCATGTTCTGATGGATTGAGTATTGATCCAGAGACATATCGCTGTCCTAATAATGGAGCTATTGTTGACCTTGATAGCTGTTCAATAAGTTCTAATAAAGGGGCTGTGGAACTAAAAGCTTTCTGGAAGGATCCTGATTTCAAAGCTGACCAAGAAGCTTTTTACTATACAAGAGTCCTTGAAAATCCAGTATGCAGGTGGTCAACATGGGATTCTGTCAGAGAGGGCGTTAAGCCTAGATCAGATATACCAGCCACAATTCAAGAAAGAGCATGGTCTTCACCTATTTGGTTTAAGCCAGTTTCAAGTTTATAAGATTCTTTTATATGTAAAGTAAACTTTACATATAAGAGTTAAGACTGTAATATAAGTTCATAAATAAATAACTTTTAAACTATGCTTTTCAATATTTTTCTGTCTTTTACTACTCTTCTTATTATTTCTGCTCTATATCTTGCTATTAAAGTTGTACCTCAATCAAAAGTTTATGTAGTTGAAAGATTTGGCAAGTATACAAAAACGCTTGAATCAGGACTTTCTATAATCATTCCTTTTGTTGACAGAGTGGCGCATAAAACAGATATCTTGGAAAGACAACTTCCTAAGTTCCAAATATCCGTAATAACAAAAGATAACGTTGAGGTTGGATTGGTATCCACTGTTTTTTTTAGAGTATTAGATGCATCTAAGTCTGTTTATAGAATTAAAAATATTGATTCAGCTGTTGAAAATACTGCTATATCAGTAATAAGATCTGCGGCTGGTAAATTAGAGCTAGATGATTTGCAGAGCTCAAGAGAATCAATGAATAATGAGATTAGAGACAGGCTAAGTAAAGCCGCTGAAATTTGGGGAGTTGAAGTTACACGAACAGAAATCCTAGATGTTTTGGTTGATGATCAAACAAAGGATTCTCAAAGACAGCAGCTAAATGCAGAAAGAGAAAGAAGGGCAACTATCGCAACCGCTGAAGGTCAAAAGAGAAGTACAGAATTAAATGCAGAAGCTCGACTATATGAAGCTGAAAAAATTGCTGATGCAGTCAAAATTACTGCTGACGCTGATGCATATGCTATTAAAATTAAAGCTGAAGCAGATGCCGAGCAAACAAGAGTAGTAGGTAAAGCTATTAAAGATGACGGTCAACCAGCTGTAAATTTTGAGATCATGAAAAGACAGGTAGATGGCTTAACTGCTATAGCCTCATCAGGACAATCTAAAACTCTAGTCATACCGTCTGATGTAACTAAGGCTTTAGGCAGTTTAGAATTGATCCTAGGAAGTTTTACAGACAGTAAAAAAGATTAATGGATATTACTTTTTTAGAAAATCCTGATATTTGGTTAATTGCTGGAGTTGGGCTAATAATTTTTGAAATATTTATAGGATCACTAGTTTTATTTCTTCCATTAGGCATAGCCAGCTTATGTGTTGGCTTCATATTTAAACTTCAAGTTAATTACAATTTTATTTTTATAGAAGGTTGGGCATATGCCCTTGTTACATGGGGTTTAATTTCTATAGTCCTATCTTTCTTAATACAAAAATTCTTTAAGAGTAAAGAAAAAAAAGACGTCAACTCTTACTAAAAAAAATAGCAGTTATTTATCTTTAAAGAAATCTAATACAGTTTCAATATCAGAAATTGGATTTATAGAACTCTCACCGGCCCTAGACTTTAATTCAATTTCTTTATTTTCGATAAATTGTTTACCAATAATTATATTTAAAGGGATTCCAATTAGTTCAGAGTCCTTCATTTTAGTTCCGTAACCATCTTTCCTGTCATCCAAAAGAACTTCATAACCCATGCCTGTTAGCTGCTCGTATAGCTCATGAGATGCTTCGGCAATCTGCTCATTTTTATCATACCCAATTGCTACTATATTAATATCATATGGGGCAATGCTATGAGGCCACACAATACCTTTTTCATCATTATTCTGCTCAATGGCTGCAGCAACTAGTCTTGAAACACCAATTCCATAGCAACCCATATGAAGTGTTGAAGCCCTTCCTTCTTTATTTAGAACATTCGCTTTCATGCTTTCTGCATAGATTTTACCAAGTTGAAAAATATGACCAACTTCGATACCTTTTTTGATTTGTATAGTTCCATTCCCATCCGGTGATGGCTTGCCTTCAAGAGACGATATATCTTCACCTTCTTTTAAAAGCACCTCAGTATTAATAGCAAATTCTGATGAATCACTTATTGCAATAGTATCTTCTCCATTTTCAGCCAAAACATGAAACTCTTCTGAAGCATCTCCGCCTATTGCACCAGAATCAGCTGCAACAATTTTATAATCAAGGTCCAATCTCTCAAGAATTTTTTTATAAGTATTCCTCATTGTTAGGTAAGTATCTTGAAGACACGCCTCATCGGCATTAAAGCTATATGCATCTTTCATTAGGAATTCTCTTCCTCTCATTACCCCATACCTCGGTCTAATCTCATCTCTGAACTTTGTTTGTATTTGATATATATTTAATGGAAGCTCCTTATAGCTTCTTACATTTGTACGAATTAAATCTGTTATGACCTCCTCATGTGTTGGACCAAGACAAAAGTCTCTTTGATGTCTATCCTGAATTCTAAGAAGCTCTGGACCCATCTTCTCCCATCGATTGGTTTCTTCCCAAAGCTCTTTGGGTTGAACCATAGGCATTAAAACCTCTTGAGCCCCTGAGGCATTCATCTCTTCACGAACAATATTTTCTATTTTTCTTAGGACTTTTAAACCAAGTGGGAGCCATGTATAAATGCCTGAAGCAACTTTTCTTATCATCCCCGCTCTAAGCATTAACTTGTGACTAATTACTTCTGCTTCCTGAGGAGCTTCTTTTAAAGTCGGTAATAATAATTTTGATAGCAACATTTTATAATTTAGTTATATGAATAAATCCTTATGGTTTATAATTTTATCTTTTTTTGAAGACTTATGCCGATTTATGATTATAAATGTTCAGATTGCGGACATCAGATAGAAGTAATTCAGAAGTTCAGTGATGAGCCTAAGACTCTGTGCATTGAATGCGGGAAAGAAGCCTTAAAGAAAATGGTTTCAGCACCTTCTTTTAGATTAAAAGGTGGAGGATGGTATGAAACAGATTTCAAAACAGGTAAAAAGAAAAATATAGCTTCTGACGATACATCTTCAAATAAAAAATCTTTAACAAATTCGAGTTCTGACTCCAAGAAGCAGCCTAAACAAGATAAGATTACTAAATAAACAAGGAAACACTATGAGATCTCACTATTGTGGAGCAATTACAACTACTAATCTTGATCAAGAGGTAACTATATGTGGCTGGATTCATAAAAGAAGGGACCATGGAGGGGTGATATTTTTAGATGTAAGAGATATTAAGGGCCTATGTCAGGCAGTTATCAATCCAGATAATGCTGAATCATTTGCCATTGCAGAAACTTTAAGGAATGAGTTTGTTGTAGAGATATCAGGAATTGTAAGAGCTAGACTTGAAGGCACAGCTAATAAAAACATGACTACAGGAGAGATTGAGCTCGAGGCTCAAAATATAAAGATTTTAAGCAAAGCCGTAACTCCAGTATTTCCTTTAGACGATTATCAGGATGTAAATGAAGATGTGCGTCTGAAAAATAGGTTTCTTGATCTTAGAAGGCCTGAAATGAATCAAAGGATAGTAACTAGATCAAAAATTACCTCAGCAGTTAGAAACTATTTAGATGAAAAAGAGTTCCATGAAATAGAAACACCTATTCTTACAAAAGCAACTCCAGAAGGAGCAAGAGATTTTGTTCTTCCAAGTAGAGTTCAATCTGGCAAATTTTTTGCATTGCCTCAATCACCTCAACTATTTAAGCAGTTACTTATGATGGGCGGCTTGGATAAATATTATCAAATTGCTCGTTGTTTTAGAGATGAGGACTTGAGAGCTGATCGTCAGCCAGAGTTTACTCAAATTGACATAGAGGCATCTTTTATAGATCAAAACTACATTATGGAAGTTGGCGAAGATATGATTTCACTATTAATCGAGAAGTTTTGTGGAGATAGGCTAGATAAATTCCCTATTCTTGACTGGCACGACTCAATGAGAGACTACGGTTGTGACAAACCTGATCTTAGAATACCCCTTAAGTTAGTAGAAATATCTGATTTAGTAAAAGATGAAGAATTTAAAGTTTTTGCTGAGCCTGCAAAAAATGATAATTCAAGAGTAGTAGCTCTAAAAATTCCAGGCGGTAACTCTCTATCTAGAGGCCAGATAGATGAATATACTAATTTTGTTTCTAAGCTTGGCGCTAAAGGCTTGGCTTATATAAAAGTGAACGATGTTAGTGATATGGAGAATGGCCTTCAATCACCGATCCTAAAATTCCTAAAGCCAGAAACTATTGCTTCATTAATTTCTGAGTTAGGTCTTAAAAATGATGATCTATTATTTTTTGGAGCTGGCAAGAAGTCAGTTGTTAATTTAAGTATGAGTAGCCTTATTAAAAAAATTGGCGAAGATTTAGATCTATTTACTTCAAAATGGGCGCCTTGCTGGGTAGTGGATTTCCCAATGTTTGAAAAAAATGGAGAAGGAAATCTTACCTCACTTCATCATCCCTTTACACTTCCAAAATGCTCATCTAACGAACTAGAAGAGTCTCCAGAAATAGCCATTGCTCATGCATATGACATAGTCCTTAACGGCTATGAAATTGGTGGAGGTTCTTTAAGAGTTTTTGATGCGGAAATGCAAGAAGCAATATTTAAGATTTTAAATATATCTAAAGAAGAGGCAGATAGTAAATTTGGCTTTTTATTAAAAGCCCTTTCATCTGGATGTCCTCCTCATGGTGGAATAGCATTTGGGTTAGATAGAATTGTTATGCTAGTTACAGATACCTCTAACATAAGAGATGTTATAGCGTTTCCCAAGACGCAGAGTGCCACATGCCTTTTAACTGATGCGCCAAGTAAAGTTGATGATGCGCAACTTGAAGAACTTAAAATAGTCAGCACGCACAAGGAAGATTAATAAATGGCAGGTCATTCAAAATGGGCAAATATAAAGCATCGAAAAGCCCGGCAAGATGCCTCTAGAGGAAAGGTTTGGACAAAGGTTATTAGAGAAATAACAGTTGCTTCAAAAGGTGGTCCTGATCCAGATGACAATCCAAGATTAAGATTGGCATTAGATAAAGCAAATGCAGCTAATATGCCAAAGGACAATATTAAGAGGGCAATTGAAAAGGGCTCAGGCACAGGTGAAACTGGGTCACTTGAAGAGATAACTTTTGAGGGCTATGGACCGGGTGGAGTAGCTATCTTAGTTGAAACAATGACGGATAACAGAAATAGAACAGTTTCAGATGTTCGCCACGCATTTTCAAAAAATGGTGGTAATTTAGGAACCGATGGATCCGTTTCATATCTTTTTAATAAAATCGGCATTATTCATATCTCTAAAGATTACTCCGAAGACGATTTAATGGAGATTGTCCTTGAGTCAGGAGCTGAGGACTTGGTTGACGAGGGCGAATACTTTGAAATCATTACCGGAAGCACTGATCTTAATAATGTCCTAGAAGCACTAAAGGCTAAAAATATAGATAATACCAATGCAGATTTAACCTTCAGAGCAGAATTATCAATTGCAATTGATCAAGAGATGTCTGAAAAGGTATTGAAAATCATGGACTTTATGGATGACCTTGATGATGTTCAGGAAGTTCATACCAACGCAGAGTTTCCAGATAATTTTGAGGCTGAGGATTAATTTTGCCTGTTAACTCAAGAGCAAAAGGAGCTGCCTTTGAAAGGCAAATAGCTAATCTATTCATTAAAGATCTTAATTTATCCAATCCAGTAAAAAGAATACTAGAACAAACAAGAACAAAAGAGCTTCCAGATCTAATGCTCGGTAATTGGTGTATTGAATGTAAAGCCTACGGAAGTGGCGCTGAACCTAGACCGGATTGGTGGGATCAGGTTATTGCCTCATCAAGACAGAATCATCTAAAACCAGCACTCGTCTACAAGTTTAATAATAGACCTATAAAAGTAAGGGTTTTAGCTTGCTCCATAAACCCTAAAATTAAGAATAATCTAGTTACCGTTGATCTTTTATGGCCTGATTTTATCCAAATTATTCTTGAGTTATTTCAGGCAGATATAGAGTTGCATGAAAAAACATATACAGCATAGAGAATTTCTTTTTGATATCTACATTGAAGATACTGATTTTCAAGGCTTTGTTTATCATGCCAACTATTTAAAATTTTTTGAAAGGGCTAGATCTAATTTTCTATTTGAAAATGGAATTTTTCATAAAGAGTTAGTAAAGAAAAATCTAGCATTCGTAGTAAAGAGAGCAGAGATAGATTTTCTTCTCCCTGCCAAACTTGAAGATAGTCTTGTTATTCAAACTTCGATTGAAAAAAAATCTAATGCTAGGATGGTCTTTAATCAATTAATAGTTAATCCGGAACATGAACAAGTTCTATGCAGGGGTGTTGTAGAAGTATGCCTCATCAATCTTATTACAAAAAAACCACAAATCTTCCCTAATGATTTACTATTAATCTTTAATAAAGGTGAACCAAATGAATGATATATCTGTAATAAATTTATTTTTAGAAGCCGGGGTAGTTGTAAAAACAGTCATGTTAATTCTTCTTATAGCCTCTTTGCTTACTTGGATCGTCATAGTTGAGAGACATAACTTCTATAAAAAAATTAAAGATATAAATTCTAGTTTTTTAACAAAATTTTGGAGCGGAGAGAATTTAACTGATCTTTATAAAGAAATTTCTAATGAGAATATTCCACTTCACGGATCCTTGAGTGTTTTTAAAAGTGCTTTCAAAGAGTTCTCTCAAATCAGCTCAGATAAAGAAATTACTGAGTTAGATCTAGAGGGTCTTAATAGATCTATGAGAGTAGCAATCGCTTCAGATGAGGAGGAAATGAACAAACATTTATCTTTTTTAGCCAATGTAGGCTCTGTTAGTCCATATATAGGTCTTCTAGGAACTGTATGGGGCATTATGACTTCTTTTCAGGGATTATCCGATGCAACGCAAGCAACTATTAATGCAGTGGCACCTGGGATATCTGAGGCTTTAGTAGCAACTGCAATGGGTTTATTTGCAGCCATACCAGCAGTTATTGCTTTCAATAAATATGTATCTGAGTCAGAGTCCATAACGCAGTCAACAGTTATCTTCTCAGAAGAGCTTGCCAGTATCTTTTATAAGCAGTCAATCAAAAATAAATGATATATAGGCTTTCAAAAAAAAAGAAACTGAAAGCAGAGATCAATGTAGTTCCTTATATTGATGTAATGTTGGTACTTCTAATAATATTTATGGTTCTCTCTCCTCTATTAATTCAAGGAGTTGAGGTAAATCTTCCAAATACAGATACCACTAAAATGTCTATACAGAATGAGCCTTTAGTTATATCTATAGATGTCTCAGGAAACTATTACTTAAATGTAGGAGAGGAAACTCTTCCAATAAGTCTTGAGGAGCTAAAAAGAAAATCTTCTGTTATTTTTGAGGCTAACCCAGAAATTGAAATTGTATTTCAAAGTGATAAGGGGGTTATTTTTGATAGCGTTGCAAAAGCAATGGCAGCTGTGCAAAGTGTTGGCATATCAAAAATAGGAATAGTGACCACAGGCTATGCAGATTAAATACGATTATTTTATAGCCTCATTTATATCATTTTCAATACATGCTGTGGTTGCTCTATACCTGATAGGTTTTTTTTATTCAGAAAAACAACTTAGACCAGTTTTAAGTCAGTCAGTAAGCGTTAATCTAATCTTTGAAGAAGAAGTCAAAAAATTAACAAAAACGATCACCCCAGCAATTAAAAAAGCTATTACACAAATCCCAATAGAAACAGTTGAAGAAAATAAAATTCAATTTGTCCCAGAGATACAATCTACAAATATTGACTCTCTAATTCAAGAGGATCAGCTAATAGCTAAAAATTCAGAAGAATCTCAAATTAATGTTTTTAGCAACATGATTATTAAATTTATTCAATCGGCATGGGTAAAGCCTCAGAACATTCAAAATGACTTAATCTGTGATCTCAGAATGACTATAAATAAAAATGGCCGAATTGTAGATGTTGATTTAATTAAGAGTAGTGGAAATATACGTTTTGATAATTCTGCCATTAAGGCTATCAAAAGAGTTGAAACTTTTAGCTTCTTTAATAAAATTCCATACAATATGTATCAAAATAATTTTAGAAATATAGTTATCACCTTTAATCCATCATCATGAAAAAATTATTACTGTTATTGTTAATTCCAAATTTTATTTATGCTGAGCTTGTTCTTGAAATTACTCAAGGATCAGATAATCCATACAGCTTGGCAGTAATTGATTTTAATGGCCCCCAAAAAATCAGTAAAAAGATCAATAGTATTATTAAGAGTGACATGAAAAGAACAGGTGAGTTTGTTATTCTTGATAATAGTCAGCTTATCTCTGTGCCTCTAAATCAGGAAGAAATTAAATATAAGGATTTTAAATTACTTGGTATAGATTTTATTGTCCTGGGCTCATTAATTTCAGAGAGTAAGTTTAATTTATCTGTTTCGTATGATATTTATGATGTGAGAAAAGAAAAGAAAATAAGAACGTCAAAGGTTTTTGGAATCCCTAATAAAATAAGACAGCTGTCACATTATATTAGTGACGGAATATATGAAGAAATAACAGGGTTGCAGGGTGTGGCATCAACAAAACTTCTCTATGTAACAGAAGAGAGAGCTCCAGATAGATCATTATTTCAACTTGTTATTGCCGACGCTGACGGAGCTAATGAGCAAATCCTTCTGAAGAGCACTGAGCCTATCATTTCACCATCCTGGTCACCTGATTCTAAAAAAGTTGCATATGTTTCTTTTGAAACAGGAATGGCAAAGGTTTTTATCCAGGACCTTGCATCAGGTAATAGAGAGATCGCATTAGAAAATAGCACACAAATAAGCTCTCCATCCTGGTCACCAAATGGGAAATTTCTTTCGCTAACCTTGTTCCAAGATGGCAATGCAGAAATATATATATTGAACTTAAAAAATAAAAATTTAACAAGATTAACGAATCATTATTCTATAGATACCGAATCATCATGGTCTCCAAATGGTTCAAGAATAATGTTTACTTCTGGAAGAGCCGGGTCTCCTCAGCTTTATGAAATTGATTTAAGAAAATCTAATTCCAAACCAAGAAGAATTACTTTTGAAGGCAACTACAATGCTAAAGCATCCTATTTAGCAAATGGGGACGGCGCTATTTTTGTTCATAGATCTAATAATAGATTTCAAATTGCATTGAAATACTTTGATGAAAACTTTGTTAGGCCTCTTACAGAGTCAAGATTAGATGAATCTCCTAGTATTTCTCCTAATGGGAATGTGATAATCTATGCTACAACTGAAGATGAGTTAGGTTTGCTTGCTGGAGTGACTCTTAGCGGGGCTAGATTCAAGCTCCCTGCAAAACAAGGAGAGGTTAGAGAGCCCTCATGGTCAGGATTTTTAAGATAATTTACAGGAGATAATAATGTTTAAGACATCAAACAAACTTACTAATAATTTTTTCGCAATGGTTATATTTACCATTGTTCTATCGTCATGCTCTAGTATGAATGTAACTGAAGAAACTTTGTATGATAGAAATATTCAAACAGTTCAAGCATCGGTTGCAGAAGAAGCTACCCTTGATTATGAAACTAAAGCAATTTTTACCAATGCTACAATTTTATTCGAATTTGATAGCTTCAATCTTTCAAGTAAGTCTATTCAAACCTTAAAAGGAGCAGTTGTTGCAATGAAAAATAACTCAGCAATTAAGATAACGATTTCTGGTCATGCTGATGAAAGAGGGACAAGAGAATATAATTTGGCTTTAGGGCAAAGAAGAGCAGAGTCTGTCAAAGATTATTTCGCACTTAACGGGATTAATAAATCTAGAGTATCTGTAAAGAGTTATGGAGAAGAAAGACCCCTTGCATTCGGAGCTGATGAGGTTAGTCATGCAAAAAACAGAAGAGCAGAGATAAATTAATTTATGAAACTTCATTTTTCTTTACTCTCATCAATTTTATTAGGATTTTTATCATTTCCAATACTTGCTGAAGATAAAGAAATTGTTCAGGCCGATATTCTTTTTTTAAAGATTCAGGAGCTTGAGATGGAAATTGCAGATTTAAGGAATAAAGTTGAATCCCAGGAATATCTCATTGAAAAGCTCATCAAAGAGTCTGCAGGTTCGGAAAATGAAGCAGATAATGAAAAGTCTGATCCTTTAAGTACGAGCTCTCTAATTAGATTTAAAGGGATTGAGGATGTAAAAAGCAAAGAAGATGTCTTTAGTTCTGCAACTAAGGCACTAGAAGCTCAGAATTTTGAAAGAGCCTTTACTCTCTTTAAGTATTTTGTAGAGAGTTTTAAAGATGATGAGAAAACACCGCTATCGTACTTTTGGCTTGGAGAAATTTCTATTATTAATGATAATTTAGATGTGTCAAAAGATTACTTTATGGAGCTAATTTCCTCATTTCCTGAGCACTATAGGGTGCCGCTTGCTCATAAAAAAATCGGTGATATTTACCTTAAAAATAACGACTTAGATATGGCAAAAGATAGGTACAGATTTGTTGTTAGAGAGTACCCAAATAACACTGCTTCATCTTTAGCCTTGCAGTTATTGAAAAATATGGAATAATCACCTTTTTTTAATGTGTATAACCGCGGGTCGCTAGCTCAGTTGGTAGAGCAGTTGACTTTTAATCAATTGGTCACAGGTTCGAATCCTGTGCGACCCACCACTTTTTACACATAATTAATTTTTATGAAACTTACAAAAAATGTAATCAGCAGAACTTTTGAAACTTTCTCAAAAGAATCACTACTATCAGGTTTTCTATTTTTTTTAGTTCTTTCTTCTTGGTATATCTTGAGGCCTGTAAGGAATGAGATGGCTGTTCAAAATGCCTCAGACCTTCCTCTCTTACTTGCTGCAGGAGCTCTTGCAATGCTTTTAGTAAATCCAATTTACTCATGGGTCGCATCTAGATCAAACTTAAAAAAAATTATTATTTCCTGTTACTCATTTTTAATTCTTAATTTATTAGCTTTCTTATACTCATGGAGAGTTCTGGATATGGGAGACTCAATTCTCCTTGGTCAGATATTCTATATTTGGTGCAATGTCTATTCCTTCTTTGTGGTATCAATTTTTTGGGTACTGATAATAAATATTTTTAGAAATTCTAAATCAAGAAGTTTTTATGGTGTTATTGCCGCAGGTGGTTCCATGGGAGCTTTTTTTGGTTCTGAAATATCCAAAAGATTTGCATATACATTCGAAGAATTTGGATTAGAGTTCTTTTCATTCTCAGCGGCTATTTTACTTTTTCTTGCAATGCTTGTTGCTATTTTTATCATCAATAACCTAAGTTCTGAAAAAGATACCCATCAATCAGATGAGATTGGCGGCGGAAGCTTGGATGCAATTAAAAATGTAATTAAAACTTCTGAAATCAGATCCATAGCCATATATACATGGATATGGACTGCATTGATGACTGTTCATTGGGTTACTGCCATAACAATTATCGATGACTGGTCGCAAGACCCTCAAGAACGAATAATATTTTTTAGTTTAATAGAGCAAGTAGTGACTCCATTGACATTGATTACCCAGTTATTTCTAACAAATAATATTATTAAATACTGGGGTATTAAAAATATACTCATTTCCTATGGATTCTTATTTTTATTAGCCTTTATTTCCTATGGCCTTATGCCATCCATTACAGTGGTGGCGATTGCAACAGTGGCTCTTAGATTATTTGAATACGGAATTAACAAACCAACGCGTGAAACTATTTATAGTTTCCTAAATAAAAATGATAGATATAAATCATCAGTATTTATAGATACTTTTATTACAAGATTTGGAGATCTTACGGGGGTTAGTTTTATTGCCTTAGGTAAGATGGCAAGTGTCGGCTTCAGCGTGATGCCCGTTCTAGCAATTCCATTTGCTGCTGTACTTTCTTACACCGGGATTAGAATTTCAAAAAACTCTTCCCTCAAAGACCTCTAGATCCTTCAACTATTTTTTTAATTGCAACAATTTTTGTCATTATTCTTTCCGAAGTTTGGAAATTATTTTTTGTAAGATTTATTGCAAATTCCAATTGATTCAAGGCTTGTTCATTTTCTCCAAGAAGTAAAAAGTATTCAGCTCTACTTTGATGATAGCCAACTATATTTTTACCATCTCTTTGTATTTCTGATAGAAATAACCATAACTCTGGATTGGTATTCTTCCTTAATAGCTGATCTCTTATAAGCTCTTCTGCTTGTGAGTATTCACCCATCTCAACAAGTAATTTAGCTTTAGTTGTTGAAAGAGGATAGTTCTTGGGAGAGATATCTAAAAAAAGATCAGAAAGATATATCGCTTCATCATATTTTTTTGCATTAGTTAATATTTCAATTTTAGATGTATTTAAAAGTAAGTTTTTTGGGTATTTTCTTATTAAGCTATCAATGAGCACTAGGCTATTATTAAAATCATTAACCTTGTTATATGCCAAAGCTAGGCCATACACGTTTGAATCAGACCGGCTCTCATTAACTCTAGATTCATAGATTCTTACAGAGTTAGATGGTATTTTTTCATAATAAACTTCTAATCTAGATTTAATAAAAGAGAACTCAAGACTATTTTCTTTCGTACCTGGTTCAGAAATATTTTCTGCTGCATTAAATGCATCACTTATTCTTGATGAGGAGAGAGGGTGAGTAAGAAGAAATTCTGGAGGAATGTCACCGGATAATCTTCTAATATTATTCATATTTTCAAACATTTCGCCCATTGATTCTGGCTTGTATCCTGCCTTGGTAAGATTAATAAAGCCAACTCTATCTGCCTCTCTTTCAAAAAGCCTGCTATATCTTAGGCTTTCTGTCCTAATAGCTGCAGGACCAAGGGCAATTGCTTGAGGATTTTTGCTTATCATAGCAATGGCAATGGATGAGGCCATAATCAATGCCGAGGCTAAGCCAGTATCTTTAGCTTTTAAAACATTTCTAGCAAAGTGTCTTTGGCTTAAATGAGCAAGCTCATGAGAAAGCACTGATGCAAATTGACCTTCATTATCTGCATTTAGAAAAAGACCACCGTTGACACCAATTATTCCACCTGGGGCCGCAAATGCATTCAGCGAACTATCATCGATCATCAATACAGAAAAATACCTATCCTTTACTTGGCTATACTCAGAAAGTCTGTAAATTAATAATTCAGTATATTCTTGAATTAATGGATCTTTAATTAATGGAGCTTGCGAATATATCTGTTTGAGAAACTCATTTCCAATCGCTCTTTCCTGACTTGAAGATACTGCTCCAGAGACTCTATCGCCAAGTTCTGGAAGAGCTTGATCTGTTTCCTCATCACCATAAGAGATGGCAATAAAACCAGCCAAGATAAAAAAAATATAATTTTTTATTTTCATTTTTTTAAGTGTCATGCAAATCGATTTACCTGTAAAACTAACATAAAAGAGTATTTTGGATTACTATAAACTTTTACTATTGTATACATTATTATATATACAATTTATTTGACCATGGTTATGTATGCATAGTTTCAATAAAAAATTTAAAAATTAAAATATGATTGAACAATTAAATAGTTTTTTTAAAAAAATCTTTAATAATGAAGAGACCATTATCTTTTCTGTATTAATTCTATTTGCTTTGATTATGTTTACCTTTTTTGGGCCTGTTTTAACTCCTTTCTTAGTTAGTATAGTTGTTGCCTATCTCTTGGTTGGTGTTCAAAAGAAAATTGAGTCATTTAATGTAAGTAAAAAAATATCCTTAATAGTTACATTTTTAATATTTATTATCGCCTCTCTGACACTTTTGATTTGGTTGGTACCTCTTCTATATATTCAGCTGCAGGCATTTGTTTTAGATATACCTAACTTATTCAATGAGTTTTTAACTTTCGTTGCAGCTCTTCCAACCTCATACCCAGATCTTATTTCTTCAGAGCAGATTTCTATATTCTTTCAAGCAGTATCGTCTGAGCTATCATCTATAACTCAGAATCTAGTTAAGTCATCAATATCAGGGATTCAAAGTACTATTACAATTCTTTTATACATAATACTTTTTCCAATCTTGGTGTATTTTTTCTTATTTGATAGAAAAAATATAATAGATGGCCTTATAAAGATAATACCTGGAAAGAGGGAGATGCTCTCTAATGTATGGAGTGAGATGGATGGGCAGTTGAGTAATTATGTTCGTGGTAAAACTCTTGAGATATTTATAATTGGGGTGTCTGCTGCAATTATTTTTACCTCACTGGGACTTAAATATTCTGCACTACTTTCAGTCTTAGTTGGCCTGTCAGTAATTATTCCTTACGTAGGCGCTTTTTTAGTTACAATTCCTGTAATAATAGTTGGATTACTCCAGTTTGGCTTAGAGACTCCTTTTTATATACTTTTAGGGCTCTATTTATTGCTTCAAGCTCTTGATGGCAATCTACTGGTTCCTATTATCTTCTCAGATGCTGTAAAGCTTCATCCAGTTGCTATTATTTTGGCAGTATTTATTTTTGGGAGCATGTTTGGTTTCTGGGGCGTATTTTTTGCAATACCGATGGCTACTTTTATTAAAGCCGTCTGGAATGCTTGGCCATCAAATTAAGAAAATATTAATTTAAATCTTTAACTGCAGCCAAGACCTCATCAACGTGACCTTTAACCTTAACTGTTCGCCATTCTTTAATAACCTTACCTTCAGTATTTATTAAAAAAGTACTTCTATCAATTCCAATATACTGCCTTCCGTACATTGATTTTAATTTCATCACATCGAAAGCATTGCAAACCTTTTCATCTGGATCAGATAGAAGCTCAAAAGGAAAAGATTGTTTTAACTTAAAATTTTCGTGTGATTTAATACTTTCGCGAGAAACACCAATTATTTCTGTATTAAGTTTTTTAAATTTTTCGTGGTTATCTGTGAAATTTAGACCCTCAGTTGTACATCCAGGGGTACTATCTTTTGGATAGAAATATATTACCAAGTTCTGACCAATAAAATCCTTATTTGAGAGTATTAGATTGCTTGTACATTCAGCTTTAAAGTTTGGACATTTTTTACCTTCTAGTTTTTTTGTCATAATATTTCCTAATTAGATTTTATTTAAAATAGTGTATAGTTCTATTTTTTACTGTAATTATTTTTGATGCAAGCATTACATGGAAGTTTAGTCGCTTTAGTTACTCCCATGTCTCTAAATGGAGATATTGATTATGTGTCTTTAGAAAAGTTAATTGAGTGGCATATAGCAGAAGGAACCAATGGAATTGTATCCGTTGGCACTACTGGTGAGTCATCAACACTTAACCCAATAGAACATTTAGATGTTATTGATTTTACTGTTAAGCACGTAAACAAAAGAATACCTGTAATTGCAGGAACAGGAGCAAACTCTACTCAGGAAGCTATTGAGCTAACACAAGAGTCAAAAAAACTTGGCTCCGATTATGCTCTTCTTGTTACACCTTATTACAATAAACCAAATCAACGAGGCTTAATTGCTCACTACGAAGCGGTGGCTGATTCAGTTGATATCCCTCAAATTTTATATAATGTACCCTCAAGAACAGCTTGCGACCTCCTTCCATCAAGTGTTCAGGTGCTTTCTGAGCATAAAAATATTGTTGGGATAAAAGAAGCCCTAGATAGCATGGATAGAATTAAAGAATTGGTTAAGATTTCCAGTCATGCTGCCAACAATTTTTCTATATATTCAGGCGATGATCCTACTTTCATGGAATCACTTGCCCTTGGGGCTCATGGAGTAATTTCTGTTGCAGCGAATATAGTGCCAAAATCAATTTCACATATTTGTTCTATGGTTAAGTCTAATAACTTGAATGGCGCCAAAGAATTAAACTTTATTAATAAAGAGCTTTTTAGATTATTATTTGTTGAATCTAATCCAATACCTGCAAAATGGATGCTTTATAAAATGGGCTTAATTCAAAATGCAATTAGGTTGCCTTTGGTGGAATTAGATGGAACTTATCAGGATGATGTTATGTCTGAAATTAAACAACTAGGAATACTATGATTAAAAAATTAATGATACTTTGGTCAATTGGCGCAATACTTTTTATTTCTTCATGCTCATACATATCAGGACCAGAGGGGATGTTCCCAACAACAGAGTATGACTTTCTTTCTGAAGGCGTAGAGGGAGATATTACTCTTCCAGATGGACTAGATTTAATAAAACTAGAAAACCATTATCCTGTTGGAGAGCTGGAGGCAATCAATGAAGATCAGGATGTTCCCAAGCCAAGACAGATATTTGCCTCATCAGGCAATAGCTCTGTTCAGCTAAGAAGGCTAGGCGAGCTAATGTGGATTTATATAGAAACTCTTCCATCTACATCTTGGCCAATATCTAAAAATTACTGGGAAACATCCTCATACCAAATATTAAGTTCAAATCCAGATACTGGAGAAATAGTAATTGACTTTAATGAGTCATCGATTTTAAAAATGAAGATAGAGCATGGTATTAAAGAGGCATCTACTGAAATATTTTTAATCCAAGTTAATAAAGAATCTGAGGAGATGGTTAGTAATATTGAACTCATTCAATCAGAGCTTGAAAAAGTAGTTAGTTATTTTGCAGAATCTGTAGATAACTTCTCAGGAACATCTCTAGCTGCTCAAAATCTTAATGAAATTAAGAAAGCTAAAATTTTTACAGAAAATGGTCAAACTGTTATTGAGCTGGATCTTAGTTTCAATAGAGCTTGGTCATCTGTCAGCAAGGCGCTGATTGCTGCTGATATTATTTCGAATGACAGAGACAGGAGTAATGGAATGTTTTATGTAAGTTATGCTGAAGAGAGTGAGGGTGGATTTTTATCATTCCTAGGACTTGGAAAAAATAATTCTAAAATAGCATTCACTGAAGAGGCTCAATTTGAAATCAGTATTGTTGAAAAAAATGATAAATCCTATGTAAAAGCAATATCAAAGAATGGTAAAATTGAAGAGTCAGAACAGCTTCTATCAAAAATAAACGAATCACTTAACTAATAAATAAGAAAATTATGGAAAAAATACAAGAAATAACAAAAGGAAAAGCTAAATCTTTATTTACGACATCCAGTGATGATCAATTAATAATGCATTTTAGTGATGATACTTCAGCATTTGATGGTAAGAAGATGGAAGCCCTAATGGGCAAGGGGTCTGTTAACAATCAATTTAATGCTTTCATCTTAGAGCATCTTCAAAAAAATGGAGTTGATACTCACCTCATTGAGGTATTAAGCAAAACTGATTCATTGGTTTATAAGCTTGATATGTTTCCAATTGAATGCGTAATAAGGAATAGAGCATCCGGCTCAATATGCAGAAGACTAGGAACTGAGGATGGCTTAATTCTAAATGATCCTTTATTTGAATTTTTCTACAAAGACGATGATTTGGGAGACCCTTTGATTAATGATGAGCATATTATTTCATTTGGATGGGCGACAAAAGATCAGATCGATGAAATGAAATTACTAACTTATAAGATTAATACTATTCTTACTGAGCTATTTATAAATTCAGGATTGATTCTAGTAGATTTTAAGGTTGAGTTTGGTGTTTATAAAGGCAAGATATTACTCGCCGATGAGTTTACCCCAGATGGTTGCAGGCTTTGGGATTCCGAGACATTAAAAAAAATGGATAAAGATAGATTTAGACAAGGTCTGGGTGATGTTGTTGAATCTTATCATCAAGTTGCAGATAGGTTGGGCATGAATATAATACTTGACTAAAATAGTCAGGTATTTATACTTCACACGTGAGATTAACCACAAAAAGTAGATATGCTGTAAACGCTCTAACAGAGCTAAGCATTTTAGAGTCAAATGGTCCAGTTTCACTTTCGGATATTTCTACCAATCAAGACATTGAGATAACTTACCTAGAGCAGATCTTTAGAAAGTTAAGACTTGCAGGAATAGTAAAGAGCATTAGAGGTAGAAACGGTGGTTATCTTTATGCAAAAAATCCATCAAAAGTTTCAGTAAAAGAGATCATGAATGCTGTTGAAGAAGTAATGGATGCTACTAGTTGTAATGGCACAAGTACTTGTCACAACGGAAATAAGTGTAATACTCATAATCTTTGGCATGAATTAAATGAGGTAGTTGATAACTACTTAAGTAAAATAACAATAAATAACCTTGTAGAATCGAATAACAGCCCATATATAAGCTTAAGAGAGATTAATTAAATGAATACACAATCAACAATTTATTTGGATTACGCATCAACTACCCCTGTAGATCCAAGAGTTGCATCAAAAATGATGGAATTCTTAACCCCTGATGGAGAGTTTGGTAATCCAGCATCTAGATCACATAGGTATGGATGGAAGGCTGATGAGGCTGTAGAAGAAGCTAGATCGCATGTAGCAAATTTAGTTAACTGCGACCCTAGGGAGATAGTTTGGACTTCTGGAGCTACTGAGGCAGATAATTTAGCCATAAAAGGTGTCGCGAGATTTTACAAATCAAAAGGCAACCATATTATTACTTCTAAAATAGAGCACAAAGCAGTTCTTGACCCATGTAGACAGCTTGAAAGAGAAGGTTTTGAGGTCACATACTTAGATCCAGATGAGGGTGGAATAATATCACCAGAAGCTATTAAATCCGCTATGAGAGATACAACTATTTTAGTTTCAATCATGCATATTCATAATGAGCTTGGAACTCTTAACGATTTAGAGGCAATAGGAAATATTACAAGAAAAGCAGGTGTATTCTTTCATGTTGATGCTGCTCAGAGTACCGGAAAGGTCGATATAGATTTATCATCACTTCCTGTCGATTTGATGTCATTTTCAGCTCATAAAACATACGGACCCAAGGGAATTGGAGCTTTGTTTGTAAGAAGAAAGCCAAGAGTAAGAATTGAAGCTCTTATCCATGGCGGAGGTCATGAAAGGGGCATGAGAGCTGGAACTCTTCCTACTCATCAAATAGTTGGAATGGGAGAAGCATTTAAGATTGCTAAGGAGCAAATGAAAGAAGATCATGAAAAAATAAAAGCATTCCATACAAAATTCTTGAAAGAAGCTATGAAGATAGAGCATGCATACATAAACGGAGATGTTGATAACAAAGTACCTAATATATTAAATATTAGTTTTAATTTTGTAGAAGGAGAGTCTTTAATTATGGGGTTAAAAGATATTGCTGTTTCATCGGGTTCCGCCTGTACATCCGCAAGTTTAGAGCCATCATATGTTCTAAGAGCCCTAGGTAGAAAGGATGAATTGGCTCATAGCTCTATTAGATTCTCATTTGGCAGATTTACTAACGAAGAGGATATAGATAAAACATTATCTATATTACACAATGTAGTTGAAAGACTAAGAGAGCTTTCACCATTATGGGAGATGCATCTAGACGGTGTTGATCTTGATACAGTTCAATGGAACACCCACTAAAAAGGAAAATTAATTATGGCATATAGTAAAAAAGTAGTAGATAAGTTCGAAAATACTCTAAATAACCCTAAGGCATTCAATGTGGGAAGTTTTGATCCATCTGAATTGAATATAGGCACGGGAATGGTTGGCGCTCCGGCTTGCGGAGATGTAATGAAATTACAAATAAAATGCGAGCCTCAAGGTAATAGCCATGTCATCACAGATGTTAAGTTCAAGACTTACGGCTGCGGTTCAGCTATAGCATCTTCAAGCGAATTAGTAGAAATGCTAATGGGCAAGACATTGGAAGAGGCTAAAGAGATTAAAAATAAAGAAATAGTAGATGCTTTAGAGTTGCCCCCAATAAAAATTCATTGTTCTGTATTGGCAGAAGACTCTATTAAAGAGGCAATAGAAAACTACGAGTCAAAGCAGTAGAGGTCATGTCATGGAAAGTTTTAGCTCAACTGATTTAAATTTTTCTGATAAGGCAATTACTCATTTTTTAAGCAGCCTTGATTCACGAGGTAAGGGTATTGGCATTCAGATTGGTGTTAGAAAAGCAGGTTGCTCTGGCTATGAATATTTTTTTGATTATGTAGACTCCATAGATAAAGATAATATTGTTCTTGAAAAAAATGGTTGCAAGGTTTTTATAGACCAAACCAGTTTAAGTTTTCTTAAAGGTAGCTTGGTTGATTACTCTGAAGAGGGCTTAAATAAAGGAATCAAGTTTATAAATCCAAATGCTAAAGCTGTATGTGGTTGCGGAGAAAGCTTTACAGTATAAATTATGGCAAAAATTAAAATTTGGCCTCATGCAGATCTCTGTCCTGAAGGTGCAGAAATAGAGAGTCTTCCCGATGAAACTATTTGTGAAGCAGCCTTAAGACAAGGTATTAAGATTGAACATGCATGTGAAATGTCATGCGCCTGCACAACATGTCATTGTATAGTTCGCAAGGGATTTGATATCTTTGAAGAAGCAAGTGATATTGAGGAAGATATGCTTGATAAGGCATGGGGTTTAGAGCAAACCTCTAGACTTAGTTGTCAGGCAATACCTCCTATAGGAGAGGAAATTGAGATTGAGCTCCCCAAATATAATATAAATATGGTGTCAGAGGATCACTGATGAACGATTTAATATGGACTGATGTTGGCGATATAGCCATAGAGCTTTACGAAAAATTTCCTAGTATCGATCCTCAGTGGATAAGCTTTCCTGATTTGCACTCCAAAGTTTGCAACTTAGAAGGCTTTATTGGAGACCCAATCAAGTCTAATGAGCAAATTCTTGAAGCTATTCAGATGTTATGGATAGAAGAATATCAATAAGTCCCATATAATAGCCTAAATTTTTTTAAGGAATATTATTATGGCAATTGAACAAACATTATCAATCATCAAACCTGACGCGGTTTCTAAAAATCTCATAGGTAAAATCATTTCTAGGTTTGAAGAAAATGGTTTGCATCTTGTCGCTGGAAAATTAGTACACCTTTCTGATGAAATGGCTTCTGGTTTTTATGCGGAGCATGAAGGAAGACCTTTCTTTAACGATCTAAAAACGTTTATGACATCAGGACCTGTATTTGTTCAAGTTTTAGAAGGCGAAGGTGCCATTCTTAAAAATAGAGAACTTATGGGAAATACTAATCCTAAAGAGGCTGAGCCAGGAACAATAAGAGCTGATTTTGCTAATAGCATAGATGCTAATGCAGTTCATGGGTCTGATTCTGAAACTAGCGCATTGAGGGAGATCAATTATTTTTTCACAAATGAAGAAATAATGACTAAATAGGCTTTGGAAATTAAAGAAAATCTTTTAGGTTACTCACTAAGTTCGCTAGAAGATTTCTTTAAAAAAATTAATGAGCCGAAATTTAGAGCTAAGCAGCTCTTGCAGTGGATTCATCAAAAAGGTGTTCTTGATTTCAATGAGATGACTGATTTCAATAAACCTTTGAGAGAGAGGCTCGATTCTATAGCTTATATATTACCTCCGATTATTGAGGAAATTCATAAATCTCCTGAAGGTACTATTAAGTATTTAATCAAGCTGGATTCTGGATCAATGGTTGAGATGGTAAGAATTCCTGAAAAGAAAAGAATGACTTTGTGTATATCTTCTCAAGCAGGATGTGCGCTCCAATGTACTTTCTGTGCAACAGGGGCTCAGGGATTTGAAAAAAACCTAACAGCTGATGAAATCATAGGCCAAGTATGGCTAGCAAACTTTAATGATAAAAATGAATTACCTATTACCAATGTTGTTTTTATGGGAATGGGAGAGCCACTATTAAATTTTCGTCCAGTTATCGAATCTGCAAAAATTATGAAAGATCAACTGGGCTATGGTCTTTCTAGAAAGAGAATAACTATTAGCACCTCTGGCATTACACCTCAAATAGATAAACTTCCAGATGAAATTGATGTTTCTTTAGCCATTTCTCTGCATGCTCCAATAAACGAATTAAGAGATGAGTTGGTGCCAATAAATAAAAAATACCCTATCAACATGCTTATGAAGTCTTGTAACGATTACCTTGATAAATATGAAGGAAAAAGAAATATTACTATAGAGTATGTATTAATAGATGGCGTTAATGACTCACCTGAGCTAGCTAGACAGCTAGCAAAACTCTTATCCGGTGTTTATTGCAAAATTAATTTAATTCCATTCAACCCCTTTGATGGATCAAATTATAAAAGATCAAATAATACGAATATTTCAAATTTTAAAAATATTTTAATGGATAAGGGGTTTATTACGACCCTAAGAATTACAAGGGGCGATGCAATTGATGGAGCCTGCGGTCAGCTAGTTGGAAAATTAACCAAGTCTGTAAAAGGTAAAAAACTCATTAGTCATAGGTCAATATAATGAGTGAGGATATAAAGTCAGCTAGTTCAGCTAAGATAGGAAAAATATTCTCAGATTCAAGATCGGAGCTTGGGCTAACTTCTCAGCAAGTTGCAGAAAAGGCAGTAATGAATATTAAATATATTGAAGGTATAGAATCTGGAGATTACTCTATTTTTCCTAGCGAAGGTTTCGCAAGAGCTTATTTTATTAAATACCAAAAATTTCTTTCACTTGATTGCAGCTTTCCACCAATATATGAACCAGAGAATAGACAAACAGAAATTGTGGAGAAGTCGATTGCTCGGCTAAATAAATCTTTACTTCCTCTTATTACAGGCATGGGAATAATTATTAGCCTCTTAATACTTATTATTATTTTTAATAAATTTTATTATTATTCTGCTGTTGATAGATTAGATACCCTCAAAGTAATTGACTCTTTTTCATTGGATGATGCTAGTGCTATTGAGGCTAGTATTCTTAATTTAAAGAAGGAATTAATTATTCCTCTTGAAAAATTAGAGCCTGAGATTGAACTCAATCAAAAAAAGAAAATGAACTGTCATTATTCTTTAGCGATGAGTGTTGGGTGGAAGTTTATTCAAATAATGAGTTGATTGAATATCAACTGTTTCAAGCTGGAGATACATTTAGCCTGCTTGTAGAGGTACCTTTCAGGCTGGTAATTGGCAATGCTGAAAGCATCACTGGAAGCTATAACGGCAATTTTATTGATTTTATTACTAATGCTAATAGACTAAGAGTAAATACTATTATTTTTAATGATGAGTAACTGGATCACAAGAAAAGAAACCAAAGCCGTTGATGTTGGCGGTGTAATTGTTGGTGGGAAAAAGCCTATTTCAATTCAATCTATGACAAATACAAACACATGTGATGTTTTGTCTACAGTTAAACAAATCAACGATCTTCAAGCAGCAGGCGCAGATATTGTAAGGGTTTCTGTTCCTGGTTTTGACGAAGCAGCGGCATTCAAGGAAATCAAGAAAATAGTAACTATTCCTTTAGTTGCCGATATCCATTTTGATTATAAAATTGCACTAGCAGTTGCTGATACTGCTGATTGCTTAAGAATAAATCCTGGCAATATTGGAAAAGAAAGTAAGGTTAATGAAGTGATTCAAGCGGCAATTCATAATAATGTACCTATAAGGGTTGGAGTGAATGCTGGATCTTTAGAAAAGGATCTTCAAAAAAAATACGGAGAGCCAAACGCTGATGCTTTAGTTGAGTCAGCTCTTCGCCATGTAGAAATTTTAGACAAATTTAATTTTCATAATTACAAAATGAGCTTAAAAGCTTCAAATATTGAGATGACAGTCGAGGCCTATAGAAAAATCTCTAAGCTAATTGATCAGCCATTGCATCTAGGAATTACCGAAGCTGGAAGTTACAGGGCAGGTACAGTTAAATCATCAATTGGAGTTGGAATGCTTCTATCTGAGGGTATTGGTGACACAATAAGAATATCTTTAGCATCTGATCCTATAGATGAGATTAAGATTGGGTGGGATATTCTAAAGAGTTTAAATATCAGAAGTAGAGGGGTAAAAATTATTGCTTGCCCTAGTTGTTCAAGACAAAACTTTAATGTAATCGAGGTTGTTAATGAGTTAGAAAGTCGCTTCGAAGATATAACTGAAGATATAGAAGTTGCAATAATAGGCTGCTATGTAAATGGTCCTGGTGAAAGTAAAGCTGCTGATATTGGACTTACAGGGGCAAGTCCGCGAAATTTATTATATGTTGATGGGTCTCCTGATAAAAAAATTAGCAGTGAGAATCTTGTAGAGGAAATTGAGGACAAGGTCAGAGAGAAAATAGCCTTAAGGCAGTCAGTAGAAATCATAGCAAGGAGTTAAATTGGATAAAATTCACTCATTAACAGGAATGCTCGATCTTTATGAAGATGGAGATAGCAGCGATCTATCAAAAAATATTTTTGAGACTGAGAAAAGAATAAAAAATATTTTCTCTAATTACTATCTTAAAGAAATAAGAACTCCTGCGCTTGAAGATACAGACCTTTTTAAAAGATCAGCAGGAGATATATCAGATATAGTAAATAAAGAGATTTATTCTTTTCAAGATAGAAATGATAAAAGTATCTCATTAAGACCTGAGGGAACGGCTAGCGTTATTAGGTCTGTTATTGAAAAAAAACTTGATCAATCTACTCATAAGCTTTGGTATATGGGGCCTATGTGGAGATATGAAAGACCTCAAAAAGGAAGATATAGACAGTTTTATCAAGCTGGCGTCGAGATCCTTGGATATCCAGAAGGAGCTCCAGAATTTGAGATGGTTTCATTGGTCTGCTCGATAATAGAAGAATTTAATATAGCAGACTGCACATTAAAAATTAATCATCTAGGGAACCAAGATAATAAAAAAGCTTATTGCGATGCTTTAATAAAATTTCTTGAGCCACTCAAGAAAAATCTAGATGAAAAAGACTTAGAAAGACTTTCCCGTAATCCTCTTAGAGTTCTCGATAGTAAAAATCAAGATACTCAATTAATCTTAAAAGATGCGCCCTCATTAAAAGAATTTCTTGAAACAAAATCTATTGAATTACTTGAAGCAATCAAAGATGAATTTTCAGATGTATGTAACATTGAAATAGATTACACATTGGTAAGAGGCTTGGATTATTACTCAGGGTTTGTTTTTGAGGCTCTTTCGTCGAATCTTGGTGCACAAGATTCTTTCTTAGGTGGAGGTAGATACGATGATCTATGCTCTAAATTAGGGGGTAAAGACTTACCATCGATAGGTATGGCTATAGGAATTGAAAGGTTTGCTAGTCTTGTAAGCGATACAACTCTATCAGATAAAATTGTATCTTTTATTACTCTTGGTAGTATTTTAGAGCCAAAAACATATAAAATAGCGCACCGCCTTAGGTCTCTAAATAAGAATATTATTTTAGATATGCAGCTATCTGATAGTAGCTTAAAGGCTAAATTAAGAAGGGCTAACAAGAATAATTCTGAATATGCAGTTATTGTTGGGGAAGAAGAGTTTAATAACGGTACGTTTATTATCAAGCCATTGAAAGATGAACTTAAAGAGCAGCAAACTGTCTCAATTGACGAGTTGTTTGAATTTTATAAAGCTCTGTAAATATAGGAAATAATTATGAGTGAAGTTTTTGAAAATAATATGAAATTTGCACCTTTTATGAGGTTTTATAATAAGCATAAGATAGCAGTTCTTTCTGTTATCGATTAATCCTTGCAATAGTAGTAATTTCTTTTGCCATGTCTAATATTGCTAAAAGCAATAACGAGAAAGCTGCTGTGATATATCAGGATTGGCTCTCAAAAAATGTTGATTCTGAAAGCGGTAAAGAAGAGGCGATAGTTCTTTTCAATGAACTAACTTCTAGCTATAAAAAAACAGGCTATGCCAAAATAGCTTTATTAACAAAAGGATCAGCAGATGCTAGAGATGGCAATAATGAAGATGCATTAGATAACTTCTCAAAACTAATCAAGCTAACGAATGGTATAGGCGGCAATAAATTATTTAATAAAATTTCAAGAGTTAGCTCAGCAAGGCTTTTATCTGCAAATGGGGATCTTGATGCTGCTTTAAAAGTTCTTGAAAAGTACTCAGGCTCTTCAGCTAATGCTTACATTCATGAATTAACAGGAGATATACTCCTTAAGAAAAAAGAGAATTCTCTTGCAGAAGAGCAGTACCTTTTAGCAAAAGATAAATATACCGATGAAACCTCTTTATCTATTGTTTCAATGAAATTAGCAAATCTTAAAACTTAAAAAATTATATGGAAAATCTTAAAAGAAATATCTATCAGCTCAAAAATAATATTAGTTTATTTTTAATTGTTATTTTCTTATCTTCTTGTTCTTCAATGGAGTCCTTTAAATTTTGGGAAAATGGAGAGGTCGATATCGATGAGCCAAGAAAATTAGAAAAATTTTCTAGTAAGTATTCTGTTAAAAACAACTGGAAAATTTCATTCAACAATGCTGAAAATACTTTAGGTAATTTTGTTCCTAGTTTTAATGCTAGTAATATATTTTTTGCTGATTCCTCTGGTGTTATTTATTCGATTGACTCGGAATCAGGTCAGGTAAATTGGGAAGCACAATCAAACTTCCTTTCTTCTGGTGTTTCATCTGGATTTGGTATCTTGGTTGTATCGGATGTCGATGGAAATGTTATTGCGCATAATCAAAATGATGGATCAGTTTTATGGACATCTAATGTGAAATCGGAAGTATTAGCTCCTGCAGCTATAGATGCTAAATTTGTAATTATCAAAACTGGCTCCGGTGAGTTATTAGCTCTTGATAAAAATTCTGGAGAATTGCAATGGTCATACAGATCTAAACTTCCTAATCTTACAATAAGAGGAAGTAGTAGCCCTATAATATCTGACGAGCAAATTTTTGTTTCATTTGATAATGGAAGACTTGGAGTATTTCAATTAGATACAGGTTTTCCTATTTGGGATGGTGCAATTTCCTATCCGTCTGGAACTTCTGAGTTAGAAAGTTTAGTTGACTCTGATTCCAGCCCATTAGTTGAGGGAGGGTTGGTCTACACAACCAACTATCAAGGTAATTTAAACATATTTGATTTAGCTCAAAAAAGATCTGTCTGGACTTCTGAAAGCTCATCTTTCTTTTCCCCGGTAATTCTTAAAGGAGTTTTGGCTGTTGTTGAAGCTAACTCTAGTATGAAAACATTTTTTATGAAAAGTCTTCAGCCTTCTTGGAACTCTGATGAGTATCTAAATAGAGAAATTTCTAATGCTATTAGCTTCAAAGGTCAGCTCGTTGTTGGAGATTTAGATGGATATATCCACATCATTGATCCTTTAAATGGAAGTACTACCGGAAGGGAAAAAATTTCTAGAAAACCTATTAAAACGATTATTAGCAGGAGTAATAACTTTTATGTAATAGATGAGGGATTTAATATATTCTCATTAAGCATATAAGATGATAACTAAAAATGTTTACCTCTATAGCAATAATTGGACGGCCCAATGTCGGAAAATCAACTTTATTTAATAAGTTAACTAGATCCCGTAAGGCAATAGTATCAGACTTCTCAGGCCTAACTAAAGATAGAAACCATGGATATATAACCTTTGGAGATCAGAAGAGTTTAATAATTGATACTGGTGGCATTGCTCAAGATGAATCAATTTTAAAAGAAGATATAGCAGAGCAAGCTTGGATTGCAGCAGAAGAATCAAGTTTAATTATCTTTTTGTTAGATGGCTCTGAAAACCTTAATAAAGAAGATCTAGATATATTATCTAGATTAAGAAAGCTCAATAAAAAATTTATCACCGTTCTTAATAAGAGCGATAAAATTACTGACTCGCTCTTAAAAGAGGATCTTTTAAAAAAAGGTATTGGTGAATATTTTGAGATTAGCGCAGAGCATTCAAGAAACATAACAGATTTAAGAACTTATATAAAAGACTCCCTTCCTGATAAGCAATATATTACTCCGGAGGGTAAAAAAATTGCAGTTCTAGGTAGGCCAAATGCTGGTAAATCGACTTTTATAAATAAGTTTATCAATGAGGATAGATTGATTGTCTCTGAGATAGCTGGGACAACCATAGATGCTATAAGTATTCCATTCACAGTGGATGATCAAGAGTTTATTTTTATTGATACAGCTGGTATTAGAAAAGGATATAAAAACAATCATAAGGTCGAATATTTTTCATACGTAAGGGCTATGCACTCTGTAGAAGAGTGTGATGTTGTTATATTTATATGTGATGCCCAAGAAGGCATTGTTGATCAGGATCTAAAAATAATTAATATGGTATGCGAAATGGGTAAACCCATTGTAATAGCGCTTAATAAAATTGATTTGCTAACAAAGAAAGAAAAAGATGACCTCTATGAAACAAAGAGAGCTCAATCAAACTTTGTAGCAGATTTTATAAAATTAGAAATATCAGGAATCAAAGGCCTTGGCTTCAAAAGATTATTTAGAATAACAAACACCATAATTGAGACATCCCAGAAAAAGTATATAACTTCTTATTTAAATAAATTATTAAGTAAGTTTATTGAGCAGAGCGCCCCTCCGTCTGTTGCTGGAAGGCAATTGAAGTTAAAACAAGTTCATTTTGGCGGTATCAATCCAACAACTTTAATAATACATTCAAATCAAGATAAAAAAATTCCTCAAAATTATAGAAAATACTTAGAAAATTCATTTAGATCTGAGTTAAAGCTAGAGAGTATTCAGTTAAGGTTAATTTTTAGAAAATCAGAAAATCCATTTGAGGGTAAAGTTAATAAGTTATCTGATAGGCAGGTCAAAAAAAGACTAAGAATGGTAAAACACATTAAAAAGTCTAAAAAGTAACATTTATTAAGTATTTTTTATCCTTTTAACTCTGCTTAAAGTATAATTCTCAGGTAATTAAACCCTAAAAATAGACATTTGTCTCATTAGTATATTATGGATCAAAGACCTGTTTATATAGACTTGACCAAAATCAAACTGCCGATGTCAGCATTCTCATCTATTACACATAGACTATCAGGGATGTATATTTTTTTTATAACCATTCCAGTTAGTTTATTTATTTTTAATCACTCTACAGCAAGTGAAAAAAGCTTTAACTTGCTAGTAGAATCTATTAATAATATTTCATTTTTTTCAGTATTCACTATTTTTAGCTTTCTTGTTCTTTGGTATCACATCTTGACTGGAATTAGGCATCTATTTATGGACTTCTTCCATATTGGTGAATCGTTATCTGGTTCGTATTACTCATCTATTTTTGCTCTCATTTTATGGCTACTAAGTTCAGTTGCAATATTTTATGGTGTCTATTCATGAAGGGTTCTTTGATATGGAGAGCACAAAGGTATAGCTCTTTGATAATCTTTACTTATTTTATATATGTTGCTTATTTTATATTCTCAAGTGATATTATGAGTTTTGATATCTGGACTAATTTTGCTCTGTCTGCACAATTAAAAATAGCCACCTCTTTAATATTTATGCTCCTTCTCCTTCATGCCTTTATTGGCTTATGGACAGTTGGCACTGACTACCTTACAACAAGGACATTGGGCTTTTTAAATAGATCGCTTGGAAGAAAAGCCAAGCTCCTAAGAAGTTTATATTATTTGTTATTCGCATTAATGGGATTACTTTACACAGCAGTCATAATATATACATTATGGTTATAATAGTTTATATTAATTATTTATAATGCAAACTAATAAAAGGGACAAATGAACAATAGTACTCTAGCTAAAGACATCAAAACAATTGAATTTGATGCATTGATTATTGGTGGCGGCGGTTCGGGGATGAGGACGTCACTTGAATTAGCAAAATCAGGTCTAAAGACAGCAGTGGTATCAAAAGTTTTTCCAACTAGATCTCATACTGTATCAGCTCAGGGAGGTATAACCTGTGCAATAGGAAGTGCAGACCCTGATGATGATTGGAGGTGGCATATGTATGACACCGTTAAAGGCGCAGACTTTATTGGCGACCAAGATGCTATTGAATATCTTTGCTCCGAAGGTCCTAAGGCTGTATTTGAATTAGAGCATATGGGATTGCCATTTTCTAGATTTGAGAATGGAAGAATTTATCAAAGACCTTTTGGAGGACAATCTAAAGATTATGGTAAGGGCGGTCAGGCAGCTAGAACTTGTGCAGCTGCAGATAGAACAGGCCATGCTTTGCTTCATACCCTTTATCAAAATAATATCAAAGAAGGAACTAATTTTTTAAATGAGTGGTTTGCAGTTGATATAGTTAAAAACAGTAAAAATGAAGTAACAGGAGTTATTGCATTCTCTATAGAGTATGGAGAACTTGCATATTTAAAATCACAAGCAACTGTTATGGCTACTGGTGGCGCGGGTAGGATTTACGCATCAACTACAAATGCTCTAATTAATACTGGCGATGGTTTGGCAATGGCCCTAAGAGCTGGCTTTCCTGCTCAAGACATGGAAATGTGGCAGTTTCATCCAACTGGTATTTATGGTGCAGGTTCGCTAGTTACCGAGGGATGTCGCGGTGAGGGAGGCTACCTAGTCAATAAGGATGGCGAGAGATTTATGGAGAGATATGCTCCAAATGTCAAAGACCTTGCGGGAAGAGACGTAGTAGCTAGATCTATGGTTCTAGAAATACTTGAAGGAAGAGGTTGCGGAGAGAATAAAGATCATATCTTTTTAAAGCTAGACCATCTTGGTGCCGATGTTTTAAATGCGAAGCTTCCAGGAATATGCGAGCTTTCTAAAACATTTGCCCATGTTGATCCAATATATGAACCAATTCCAGTAGTTCCTACATGTCATTACATGATGGGTGGAACGCCAACTAATATTCATGGCCAAGCATTCAATAGAGTAAATAATATTGATTCTGTTGTTCCTGGATTATTTGCTGCCGGAGAAGCTGCCTGCGTATCTGTTCACGGTGCAAATAGGCTTGGCGGAAACTCATTGCTTGATTTGGTTGTCTTTGGAAGGGCAACGGGAATGCATATTCAGCAAGAGCTAAAATCTGGAGGCGGTGTTGAGTCTGCAACAAAAGATGATATTGAGGCCTCATTACAACGCCTGAATCATCTAAATGAATCAACGAGTGGCTATGAAACAGCGCCTGTAAAGAAAGAGCTTCAAGAATGTATGCAAAACTATTTCGGAGTCTTTAGACGTGGTGAATTTATGGAAAAAGGACTAAAAGAACTAGATGAGATTAGAGATAAAGTTAACAACCTTCACTTAAAAGATAAAAGTAACGCTTTCAATACTAGTAGAGTAGAGGCTATAGAGTTACAAAATCTTTTTGAAGTTGCAGAGGCAACAGCTATTGCTGCATACAGTAGAAATGAAAGCAGAGGAGCTCATGCCAGAGATGATTTTCCAGAAAGAGATGATGATAACTGGTTATGCCACTCTCTATATGATCCAATTTCAAAAACAATTTCAAAGAGAGATGTAAATTTTAGCCCTTCACAGGTAGAAGCATTTCCCCCAGTAGTGAGGACATATTAATGAGCAGTAATACTTTAGAAGTAAGCATGTATAGATACAATCCTGAACAAGATAAGTTCCCTTACATGAAAAAATATAGTATTGAAAAACCAGCTAGAGACATTATGGTTCTCGATTTACTTCATTTATTAAAGGAAGGCGACGATTCAATATCTTATAGAAGGTCATGTAGAGAGGGTGTCTGTGGTTCAGATGGTATGAATATTAATGGTAAGAATGGTCTCGCATGCATTACACCAATATCATCAGTAATTAAAAAAGACAAAATTGAACTAAGACCATTACCAGGCCTTCCAGTTATTAGAGATCTAGTGGTTGATATGACGCAGTTTTATGCTCAGTATGAAAAAATAAAGCCGTTTCTTCAAAATGATACAACTGCACCAGAGCAAGAAAGGCTTCAATCCCCAGAAGATAGAGCTAAATTAGATGGATTATATGAATGCATCCTTTGTGCCTGTTGTTCAACTAGTTGCCCATCATTTTGGTGGAATCCTGATAAATTCGTTGGGCCTGCAGCATTACTTCAAGCATATAGATTTTTAGCAGACACAAGAGATTTAGAAACTCAAAACAGACTGGAAGAACTGTCAGATCCATTTAGCGTTTATAGGTGCCACGGCATTATGAATTGCGTAAGCGCTTGTCCAAAAAGCCTCAATCCAAACAAGGCAATTGGTGAAATTAAATCAATGCTTTTAAGTAATAAGAAACAAGTAATTGCATCAGACGGGGTCAGATAATTAGAAATAAATGAATCAATCAATGGAAGAGCTATGGGGAAGCTCTCATTTATCAGCTAGTCATGCTAGCTACCTCGAATCACTTTATGAAACTTTTCTAAGTAATCCAGATAACCTTTCTGAAGAATGGCTTTCATTTTTTTCAAGCCTACCTTCTCAGCCAAATCCTAATGGTGAAGTTTCTCATCAATCCATAATTAATGAATTTAGAAATATGCCTAGGGGCCAAGCTATCAATTCAGAAACTGGGGATGAAAGACAAGGAAAGGTAATTAGGTTGATTCAATCTTACAGAAATAGAGGTCATCAAGAAGCTAAACTTGACCCTCTAAATATGATGGATAGAAATGAAATTGAAGATTTGAATATTGAGTTTCATGGCTTAAAAGAATCTGATTTAGATGATGAGTTTTATACAGACACATTTTTAACTGGGAGTAAGAAGGCAACTTTAAGAGAGATAGTCGAAAGTCTAAAATCTATTTATTGCGGAACCATAGGTATTGAATATAACTATATTATGAACTCATCGGAACGACAATGGTTCCAGAAAAAATTTGAATCTAAGATTGAAAAATATACCTTCTCAAAAGAAGAAAGGTTACAAATATATGAGAGATTAAATTCAGCTGAGGGGCTTGCTAAATATCTGGCAGCTAAATATCCAGGAATGAAACGTTTTGGTATAGATGGCTCAGAGGCTCTTGTTCCTTTGGTCGATGCTGTAATTCAGCATTGTGGCTCTCTAGGAGCTAGCCAAATATGCTTTGGAATGGCTCATAGAGGTAGGTTAAATCTGTTGGTTAATGTGCTTGGAAAATTACCCTCAGAGCTATTCTCCGCGTTTAGCGAAGAAGGAGAGTTAGAAGGCGCAAATACAGGTGATGTTAAATATCATTTAGGTTTTTCTTCTAATTTAGATACCCCAGGAGGGGAGGTTCATGTCTCTCTTAACAGCAATCCATCGCATTTAGAGATCGTTGATCCTGTGGTTATAGGTTCAGTAAGAGCTAGGCAAGATAGAATCGGAGATGAAGACAGGTCAAAAGTTATTCCGGTTTTACTTCATGGAGATGCGTCTTTTTCGGGCCAAGGCGTTGTAATGGAATCTCTTCAAATGTCTCAGACAAGAGGTTTTTACGTTGGCGGGACTATTCATATTATCGTAAATAACCAAATTGGCTTTACTACAAGTAACAAGCATGATGCAAGATCCACAGACTATTGCACGGACGTTGCAAAAATGATTCAAGCTCCTGTTATTCATGTAAACGGTGATGATCCTGAGATGGTTGTTAATGCTGTAAAAATAGCAACTAAATATAGAGCTAAGTTTAATAAAGATATCGTTATAGATTTAGTTTGTTATAGAAGAAGAGGTCACAATGAGGCTGATGATCCCTCAGCAACACAGCCTACAATGTATGAAGTTATATCTAAACACCCATCTGTTCTGCAACAATACCAAGACCAGTTATTAAGTGAAGGCTTGCTAACTAAGGAAGAGGCTTCTTTAATAAAATCCTCTTATAGAAAATCTCTTGATGAGGGAAAGACTGTTGCAAAAAACCTTGCAGAAAAACCTAATGATTCACTATGGTTCAATTGGAATGATTACCTCGATATTTTATGGTGGCCAAAAGTAGATACTACTTTTAAAAAGAAAAACTTTAATATTCTTGGCGATAAAATATGCGAAGTTCCTGACTCATTCAAATTGGGAATACAGGCAAAAAAGATTTTTGAAGATAGAGCAAAAATGAATAAAGGTGATGTAGGAATTAACTGGGGCTTTGCTGAGAATATGGCTTATGCAACTCTCTTATCAGAAGGATATCCTATAAGAATTACAGGTCAGGATGTAAGAAGAGGAACCTTCTCTCATAGGCATGCATGTGTTTTTGATCAGAGTAATGGTGATGGATATATACCTCTTTCAAAAATTGCTAAAGACAGTGCTGTAAGATTTGATATATATGATTCCTTGTTATCGGAAGAGGCAGTTTTAGGATTTGAATATGGTTATTCATCAACATGGCCAACTGGATTGGCTATATGGGAGGCTCAGTTTGGAGATTTTGTAAATGGTGCACAGGTTGTTATTGATCAATTTATAGTTTCAGCACAGCATAAATGGGAAAGATTATCTGGCTTAGTTATGCTTCTTCCTCATGGTTATGAGGGACAAGGGCCTGAGCATAGCAGTGCAAGAATTGAAAGATTCCTGCAGTTATGTGCTTCTGAAAATATTCAAGTATGCGTCCCCAGCTCACCTGCTCAAATATTCCATCTTTTGAGAAGACAGGCCATTAGAAAAATGCGAACCCCTTTAATAATAATGTCACCAAAGAGCCTATTAAGAAACCCAAAAGCTGTTTCTAGCATTAAAGAGCTAACAGAAGGCTCATTTCAGTGTGTTGTCGACGACTGTTTGGATAAGAAAGATCAAATAAACAAAGTTGTATTATGCTCTGGTAAGGTTTTTTATGATCTAGAGGAGGCTCGAAACAAGGAAGGTAAAGAAAATATAGCTATAATTAGAATTGAACAGCTATATCCTTTTCCACATGATGATCTTGAAGAAATATTAGCTACTTATAAAAATATTAATAAATTTGTGTGGTGCCAAGAAGAACCTTCAAACCAAGGTGCGTGGTTTAGTCACAGGCACAGAATACAAAGGGTGTTAGATAGGTTTAAAGGAAACGACAAGCAAATAAACTTAGTTAGTAGACCTGCCGCCGCCGCTCCTGCTGTAGGAATGATGAAATTACATTTAAAGCAACAAGCGCAATTAATAGAAGATGCTTTAAAATAGAGGAAATAATTATGACAATTGAAATTAAATCACCGACCTTCCCTGAATCTGTATCAGATGGCACAGTTGCAAGTTGGTTAAAGAAAGAAGGTGAATCTGTATCTCAAGATGAAGTTGTAGCAGAAATTGAGACTGACAAGGTTGTTCTGGAGGTTGTTGCACCAATAGATGGAATTCTATCAAAAATTATTAAGGCAGAAGGAGAGATCGTTAATAGTTCTGAGGTTATAGGTATATTTATCGAATCCTCTGGTAATTTAGAAGAATCTTCAAAATCTAATGAAGTTATAGAGGAAGATAAAGAAGAGGCTAAGAAAGAATTAAAGAATACAGATATAAAGCTAGGGCCAGCTTCAAAAAAATTACTTGCCGAGAATAAAATATCACCTAGCGATGTTAAGTCTTCTGGCAAAGATAATAGAGTGACTAAAGCAGATGTTATAAATCATCTAGAAAGTAGTTCAAGTGCATTGGCTAGAAATGATAATACGTCAAGCACAATTCCATTATCAAATAGACCAGAAAAAAGAGTGGCGATGTCTAGACTTAGATCTACCATTGCTAAAAGGCTTGTCTCAGTTAAGCAAGAGACAGCAATGCTTACTACTTTTAATGAAGTTGATATGCTGCCAATAAAAGAACTTAGAGCAAAATATGGGCAAGAATTTTTAAAGCAGCATGGGGTAAAACTTGGCTTTATGGGCTTCTTTGTAATAGCTGCCGTTCAGGCCCTAAAGAAATTCCCTCTTGTTAATGCATCAATTGACGGAGCAGATATTGTTTATCATGGCTTTCAGGACATAGGTGTAGCCGTTTCTACAGAGAGAGGTTTGGTAGTTCCTATTATAAAAGATTCTGATACTAAAACTTTACCGGAGATAGAAAAATCAATACTAGAGTATTCTGAAAAGGCTCGAGATGGAAAGTTAGGCATTGAAGATATGCAAGGTGGAACATTTACTATCTCTAATGGTGGTATTTTTGGCTCGTTATTATCAACTCCAATTCTAAATGCTCCTCAAACAGCAATACTTGGAATGCATTCAATCCAAGATAGACCTGTAGCAATTAATGGTGAGGTTGTTATAAGACCAATGATGTATCTAGCTATGAGTTACGATCACAGATTATTAGATGGAAAGGAGGCTGTATCATTCCTAGTATCAATCAAAGAGCAGCTTGAATCACCCGAAAGATTATTATTAAACTTATAGGTAAAGATATGTACGATGTTGTAGTTATTGGAAGTGGGCCGGCTGGATATGTTGCAGCTATTAGAGCATCTCAATTAGGCCTTAAGACAGCTTGTGTTGAAGATTATATAAATGAATCAGGTGATATGACTCTTGGTGGAACATGTTTAAATGTTGGTTGCATACCTTCAAAGGCCTTGCTTGACTCATCTCATAGATATAGTGATGCATTAAATCATCTTGACGGGCACGGCATAGGTATAGAAAAGGTAGATCTAGATATTCCTGTGATGATGCAAAGAAAAGATGATATTGTTAAAAAACTAACAGGCGGTATTTCAGGATTATTTGCTGCTAATAAGGTTGTCTCCATTCATGGAAGAGGAAAAGTTCTTGCTAACTCAATGGTTGAAATTACAAAAACTGATGGAAGTATAGAGTTAGTTGAAACTAAAAACATAATTATAGCTACAGGATCATCGCCTATACAAATACCATCAGCTATCTTTGATAACAAGAATATAGTTGATAGCACAGGCGCTTTAGAATTTAATAAAGTTCCTAAAACTGTTGGGGTTATCGGTGCTGGAGTTATTGGTCTTGAATTAGGAAGTGTATGGTCTAGGCTTGGTTCCAAGGTAACGGTAATTGAGGCTATGGATAATTTCTTACCTATGGCTGATGCCGATATAGCAAAAGACTCATTAAAAGATTTTATAAAACAAGGCTTAGATATAAAGCTTGGCTCCAAACTAATATCTTCAAATAGCTTAAAAAATTCTGTAAAAATATCATATGAAAACAAAGAGGGCACTCACGAGATAGAGTTTGATAAATTAATAGTTGCTGTAGGAAGAAAACCTAATGTTAGCGAAGTCTTTTCAAAAGACTCAGGAATTACTTTAGATGATAGCGGTTTTATAAGCGTAAACGACCACTGCCAAACCAGTAATGACAATATTTGGGCTATAGGCGATGTGGTAAGAGGTCCAATGCTTGCTCATAAAGGAAGTGAAGAAGGTATTATGGTTGCCGAAAGAATCGCAGGTAAGTTTGCAGAGATGAATTACGATCTTGTTCCATCGGTGATATATACCCATCCTGAAATTGCATGGGTTGGTAAAAATGAAGCTGAATTAAAAGAGCTTGGTATTGAATATAAAGTTGGCAAATTTCCATTTTCAGCAAGCGGCAGAGCCTTAGCAGTTGAACAATCTACTGGGTTTGTAAAGTTAATATCTGATGCAAGAACAGATACAATCTTAGGTGCGCATGTTTTTGGTCCATCGGCTGCAGAAATCGTTCAACAGGCATTAATATCGATGGAGTTTGGAGCTAGCTCAGAAGATTTAGGACTTACAATTTTTAGCCACCCTACAGTCTCCGAAGCTCTTCACGAGGCAGCATTGGCAGTAAATAATCAAGCTATACACATAGGAAATAAAAGGAAATAAAATGAATTTACATGAATATCAAGGTAAAGCCTTGTTTGCAGAATATAACTTACCAGTTTCTAAAGGAGTTGTAATATTTGAGCCCGAAGAAGCTCTTAAAGCTTGCAGAGATATAGGTGGCACAAAGTGGGTTGTCAAAGCTCAGGTTCATGCAGGCGGAAGAGGTAAGGCAGGAGGAGTAAAGTTAGTTGATACTCCTGATGATGCAATTGATTTTGCAAGAAGCTGGCTAGGTAAAAAACTTGTTACCTATCAAACTGACACTAACGGACAGTTGGTCAATTCTATTCTGGTTGAGGAATGTACTGATATTGATCAAGAATTATATTTGAGTGCAGTGATTGATAGAGATTCTCAAAGAATAGTATTTATTGGCTCAAGTGAGGGAGGGGTAAATATAGAAGAGGTTGCAGAAAATACTCCAGATAAAATTATATATGAATCTATTGATCCCTTATGCGGAGCTCAGCCCTTCCAAGCCAGAAAAATTGCAAAGATTTTAAATTTAAATAACACTCAAACAAGACAATTTGTTCCAATGCTTCAAAACCTGACAAAATTATTCATCGAAAAAGATTTAGCACTATTAGAAATAAATCCATTAGTTATTACTAGCGGAGGCAACCTTCATTGCTTAGATGCAAAAGTAAGTATTGATTCAAATGCCATCTATAGACAGCCTGAAATTGCCGAAATGCATGACTCTTCTCAAGAAGATCCTAGAGAAGCAGAAGCTGCTAGAAATGACCTAAGTTATGTATCCTTAGATGGAAATATTGGATGTATGGTCAATGGTGCCGGGTTGGCGATGGGAACTATGGATACTATAAAATATTATGGTGGTAATCCTGCTAACTTTCTAGATGTTGGCGGAACTGCAACACAGGAAAGAGTCTCTAAGGCATTTAAAATAATATTAGATGACCCTGAGGTTAAGGTTGTATTGGTGAATATATTTGGAGGCATAGTTCGATGTGATCTAATTGCAGAAGGTGTTATTGCTGCAATTGAAGAAGTTGGCGTAAATATACCTGTGGTTGTAAGGCTTGAAGGAAATAATGCTGATCTTGGATCACAAATCCTATCTCAAGCAGGGGTAAAAATTGAGAGCATTAATAATCTTGCCGATGCGGCTAAAAAATCTGTGGAGTTAGCAAAATGAGTATATTGGTAAATAAAGAAACAAGAGTTATTGTTCAAGGTTTTACTGGATCTCAGGCTACCCTCCATTCAGAACAAGCCATAGATTATGGTACAAATATAGTTGGAGGAGTTACACCTGGTAAAGGCGGGCAAGTCCACTTAGATAGGCCTGTTTTTGATACGATGGAAGAAGCTAAAAAAGCAGTAAATCCAAACGCTGCATTAATTTTTGTGCCAGCACCTTTTTGTAAAGATTCTATCTTAGAGGCGGCAGAGTCAGGAATTGAATTAATTATTTGTATTACCGAAGGCGTTCCAACGCTAGACATGCTTGACGTTAAGAAAAGAGTAGATGAGCTAGGAATTACTTTGATTGGTCCTAACTGCCCAGGGGTAATTACTCCAGGAGAGGCTAAGTTAGGGATAATGCCAGCGAGCATTCACATGCCAGGTAAAGTTGGTATTATTTCAAGATCAGGAACATTAACCTATGAAGCTGTAAAGCAAACTACTGATCTTGGCTTAGGTCAAAGCACTTGTGTGGGTATAGGAGGAGATCCAATACCAGGCTCATCATTTATTGATATCTTAAAATTATTTCAAAACGATCCGCAAACTGAAGTAATAGTTATGGTTGGTGAAATTGGAGGAACAGCAGAAGAAGATGCTGCTGAGTATATTCAAAATAATATTACAAAGCCTGTGATTTCATATATTGCTGGTCAAACAGCTCCAGAAGGAAAAAGAATGGGACATGCCGGTGCAATAATAGCAGGCGGAAAAGGAACAGCAGCAGACAAGATTAGTAAACTTCAAGAATGCGGAGTTCATATTGCTGACAATCTTGTAGAAATAGGCTCAAAGGTTGCTGAAGTTCTTTCTAAGACTTAGTCCTTAGAGTTTTTTTGATTATCCAGTTTAATCTTCCTATAGATAAGAAGGAGAATATTGATAGGCCGATAATCATGCCATACCACATTCCCGCTGCTCCCAATGGCTTATTGAAACCAGTATTTGTAAGGAAGTAACCTATAGGCATGGCAAATATCCAATATGATATGAACAACAAAATCATTGGAATAAAAGTATCTTTGTAGCCCCTTAAGCCACCCAATGCACCCATTTGAATGCCATCAGGAATTTGAAAAATAGCCGCAAATATTAAAAGACTAACAGCTAAATCTAGCACCAATAAATCAGTTGTATATATGCCAACTAGAGAAGTTCTAAAAACTATAATAATTAAACTATTTATAAGTGCTCCAAGTATGCACATATAAATAGTTGTATAGGAAGCAACTTTCGCTTGCCTAGGGTTTTGCTCTCCAATTAAATTTCCTACTCTTGTGGCTGATGCAAGACCTATAGATAATGGAACCATAAAAAAAAGGCTTGCAATATTAATAGCGATTGAATGACTTGCAACTACCGTTTCACCAAGAATGCCTAAAATAATTGCAGCACCAGAGAACATGCTAAGTTCAATAAAAATACCAAAACCTATTGGAAATCCAAGTTTAAAAACCTCTTTAGTTGTCTCAGCGGAAGGAGGTGAATAACCTGAAAAAAGCTCAGTTTTCTTATAATGTTTGGATATATAAATATATAAAATTAGAGCAATCATCATTACAAATGAAACAATTGTTGTTGCATAACCACAACCAACACCACCAAGTTTAGGTGCTCCAAACCAGCCGTATACGAACATTAAATCTAAAGGAATGTTTAATAACATTCCACCAAAGGCGATATAAAAAACTGGTTTTGCTAATGTCATCCCTTCGCTATAGCACCTAAGGCATGTAAAAATAGTTATAAAAGCATAACCAATCGATACAGCCTTTAAATATTCAGTAGAAATGCTTGTAATACTTTCCTCGATTGGTAATAAGTTTAGAAATAGACCCATATTCATGAGTATTAAGCAGATAGACAGACCCAAGAACAAAGCAATCCATAATATTTCTCTAACTTTCTTTCCTATCTCTGTGTATTTTTTGGCTCCATATAATTGAGCTACTATAGGCGTTACAGAAAAGAGAACACCAGAGACAAACATCCATAAGGTAGTAGAAAATGCATTTCCAACCGCTAAACCAGCGAGGTCTGCAGAGCTTGCTCTTCCTGCTATTAAAGTATCAGTAGCTCCCATTAACATATAGGACATTTGAGATCCGAATATAGGAATTCCTATTTTAATAAGCTGCTTAAACTCTATAATGTATTTATCAATCAATTTAAATTTAGTAAATAATTTTTTTGCTACTTTATCATACTAAAATGAGTTTATTAGGAGATTATTATCAGAAAAGATAACAGGCCATATTGGCTTAAAAAAATAACTAACAGAATCATAAGGGCTTACGTCAGGCAATTCTTAAAACCCCAATTCTTATACTTAGGAAAGGGAGGTACATTCTTTAAGCCAAGATTTATAAATGCATTCGGAGACAATATTTTTATTGATGATTATCCAACTCTAATTGGTGCATGCGATGCTCATATCCAATTTACATCTTGGAATATAGGAGATTGGAATGGAGAGATAAAAATTGGTAAATATTGCTTAATTACCCCTGGAGTAAGGATAATGGCTGCTGAAAGTATAGTCATTGGAGATGCATGTATGATTGCTCACGGAGTCTATATTTCAGATGCTGACTGGCATGGAATTTACGACAGAGCTGAGCCGGTTGGCACCACGAAACCAGTTATTATGGAAGATAATGTTTGGATTGGAGATAGTGCAATTATCTGCAAGGGAGTAACTATTGGAAAGAACAGTATTATAGGAGCAGGAGCGGTTGTGACTAAAGATGTTCCTGCTAACTCAATCTATGCTGGAAATCCAGCAAAATTAGTTAAAGAGCTCGACGATAAGCCTTTTAATACTAGGGCTGATTTTCTTAAAGACCCAAGACAGTTAGCAAAAGATTTTGATTCATTGGACAAATACTCACTTGAAAAAAATACTTTATTTGGATGGGTTAAAAGCATAATCATGCCAGACAAATATAATTAGGCATCAATGAAAGTTGTAGTTGACCAGGACATAAAACATTTTGAAGAGATTGTAGGATTAATCGATTGGTTAAGGCCTATTGATTTTATTTATGCTAAATCTAAAGACATCAATAGTGATTTAGTTAAAGATGCTGAAGTAATACTTGTTAGATCAACTGTTGAGGTCAATCAAAACCTTCTTAATAATTCTACTACTAAACTGATTGGCTCTGCTACAGCTGGCTTTGACCATATTGATAGCAAATATCTTTATAAAAAAAATATAGATTGGTTTCATGCCCCTGGTTGTAACTCTTCATCTGTTGTTCATTACGTTCTTTCGTGCATATCTTTTTTAGTTAAAAATAAATTATTTGATATTAACAATACTGTTGGAATTATTGGATGTGGCAATGTTGGAAGTAAGCTGAGAATTGCTTTAAATGATCTTGGCATCAAAAATAAAACTTATGATCCATTTCTTGATATGGATTTTTTAACCAATATTAATGATATCAAAACATGCGAGTTAATATCTTTACACACACCGCTAACTTCAAATTCCAAGTACCCAACAATAAATATGCTGGATTCAAGTTTTATTGAAATATTGAAGAATAAAATTTTAATAAATACGGCTAGAGGTGGAATAGTTGATGAGTCGGCTGTAGTAAGAAACAAGGATCTTATATATTTAAGTGATGTTTGGAATAATGAGCCAGTTCCAAATAAAACATTGATAGACAGATCGTTAATAGCAACTCCTCATATTGCAGGGCATAGCTTTGATGGAAAAATCAATGGAACAATTAAGCTTATAACTAAATTACTTGAATATATAAACCAAGAAGATGAGGTCACCAACACACTTAATATTATAAATAATCATTTTTCATTAAATAGTAAAGATCAAAAATATTTAGATATAAATGAGTACTTTAATAAGTACAACGTGATTAATGAATCTAATAAATTTAAAAGATTATATAAAGAGTCAGCAGAAGAAGATCTTGAGAAAACTTTTAAAAAGTTAAGATCTAATCATCCATTGAGAAGGGATGTTATGGATTATCAATAGATCAAATATATCTTTCAAATA